>JAZSPZ010000021.1:0-44116 GCA_045537735.1 Lachnospiraceae bacterium | reverse complement strand
GCGTCAAAGCCAACTGTAAATGTATCCTTCTTCTTCTCACCACAGCCTGTAAGTGTAGTTGCCATCATTGCTACTGCAAGAAGACCTACGCTAAGCTTCTTAACAAATTTTTTGATTTTCATAATATGATTCTCCTTTATGTAAAAATGTAAATTACTTTAGTAATATATTAGCATACTAAAGTGCTTAAATCCTTTGGTATCGTACCATATTCCACATTTTTAGTCAATGAAAGATGGGTGTTAGTAGGTATAATTTGAGTTTTTGGAGGATATAATGTGATAATTGGATTTATGGATGTGAAAATCTTATGGATGGTTAAGATTTAGTTAAGAAAATTGCTAAATTCTGTTTGTATATATCAATTTAATGTGATAGACTAATAAAGGTTTTAAATTTAACTATATAACAAAAGAAAGGACGAGAGATTTTTATGGAAAAGTTTAATGAAATTTTAACTGCCATCGATGACTTTGTCTGGGGAGTACCTCTTATGGTTCTTATTATGGCAGGTGGACTCTTACTCACAATTAGAGTAGGACTTCTTCAGGTTAGAAAGCTTCCTCTTGCGCTTAAGTGGATGGTTAAGAACGAGGAGGGTGGAGAAGGAGAGGTTTCTTCCTTCGCAGCTCTTTGTACTGCTTTGTCGGTTATGATAGGTATAGGAAATATTGTAGGTGTTGCTACAGCCATACTTTTAGGTGGCCCTGGAGCACTTTTCTGGATGGTAGTTGCAGCATTCTTTGGAATGGCAACTAAGTACGCAGAGGGACTTCTTGCAGTTAAGTATCGTGTTATTGATGAAAGTGGTCACTCATTAGGTGGACCTTTCTATTACATAGAGAAGGGTATGGGCGACAAGTGGAAATGGCTTGCTAAGTTCTTCGCCTTCTTCGGAGTATGTGCCGGCTTACTTGGTATCGGTACATTTACACAGGTAAATGGTATCTCATCAGCTGTTAATACATTCTTTGATCCAACTAACAGCTCAACAGTTAAGATTCCTGGTATTGGTGAGTATTCATGGTCAGTAGTTATTGCATCACTTGTTCTTGCAATAGTTGTTGCTCTTGTACTTATCGGAGGAATTAAGAGTATATCAAAGGTATCACAGATAGTAGTTCCATTTATGGCTATTCTCTATGTATTAGCTGCTCTTATTCTTATTATCAGAAATATTACTGAGGTACCTGATGCAGTTGTTACTATTGTAAAGGGTGCATTTAATCCACAGGCGGTTGCCGGTGGTGTAACAGGTAGCTTCCTTGTAGCTATGCAGAAGGGTGTTGCAAGAGGTATCTTCTCTAACGAGGCTGGTCTTGGTTCTGCACCTATTGCTGCTGCAGCTGCCCAGACAAAGGAGCCGGTTCGACAGGGTCTTGTATCTATGACAGGTACATTTATTGATACAATCGTAATTTGTACTATGACAGGTCTTTCTATTGTGTTGACAGGTGCTTGGGAAGTTGAAGGTTTGGAAGGTGTTCAGATTACAACATACGCATTCCAGAATGGACTTCCAATTCCAGCACAGGTATCAGCCTTCTTATTAATGACATGTTTGGTATTCTTTGCATTTACAACCATTCTTGGATGGGATTACTATTCAGAGCGTTGTTTGGAATACTTAACTGGTGGTAAGATGAAGAGTGTTAAGGTATATCGTTGGATTTACATTATCGCTGTATTCATCGGGCCGTACATGACAGTATCTGCTGTATGGACCATTGCAGATATCTTCAATGGTATGATGGCAATTCCGAACATGATTGCATTGTTTGCACTTTCTGGTGTTGTTGCAAAGGAAACAAAAGACTTCTTTGCTCGTCGCAAAAATGGTGAGATTGCAGAGTAATGCAGTAATCGTTGTAGCTTATGCAAGTTTTGCATAGAACGGCAATAGGAATATAAGGATGAAGAGGTAGTGACATTTGTCACTACCTTTTTTTGTACAATCAATGACAGATGACACCTAACAAGGTTTCTGATGTTCTCGTATACTATGACCATAGCAATCGGAAATGATTACCATTTTAACAGAGTGGTTAGCAAAAAATGATATTGCAAGTAGACGAAGCGTTGTAGAAGGAGAAAATGAGAAAGAGGTGTTCATTATGGAAAAGAAACAAAAGAATCTAATATCTATCTTTTTGTTGGTAGTAGGTGTTGTGTTTATCTTAGTGGCAGGAGGAATTTTTGTTACAACTGCGTGGAAGTATCTTCCGATGTTGGTAAAGCAGTTAGCATTACTTGTTGTGGCAGGTGGCATGTTTGGTGGTTCCTATATCTTGGCAAAGAATGAGAAACTCGGTTGGATAGCAGAAACATTGTTTCACTTAGGAAATGCATTTGTTGGATTTTTTGTCATCGCAGTTATGGGCGGTGTAGTGGAAAATGGTGTTGTGGGAAATGCATTTAAGGTGATGGTTGCCAGTGGAACAATGTCCACATTGGTAGGCTTGAAGCTGATGGTTAAGAAGAGTTCCTTTGACTTTGCAGCAGCATCCTTGTTAGTAGACACATTGCTCATCAGTGGTTGCCTTGCATTTGAGACAACATTTACAACCTATATGTATTTGTTGGCAGGTTTTGTACTGGTTCTTGCAGTGATAGATGTTTTGCAGCAGAAGAGTAAGAAGAAAGATGGTTTTGCACTTTGCGTAGGGATTACTTATTTGTTACATGGATGTGTATATTCCTTGTTTGCAGGTGTTGCTTCACTGATCATGATTGATAGTTCTGTAAATGCTCAGTTGGTTTTTGATTGCATTGTATGGTTAGGTGTGATTGTGGGAATTACGACGCTTTCCTGGATGGTTAGAAGAAATGTAGAACTTCGAGTATTGAATAGTCTTGTAGTGGTTTGGTTTACATTTTGTACAATCAATGGAATTTTTAATGTTGTGAGTGATGATCAAAACTTTAGTATGGTTATGGTATTGACAATCTTGATTGTTTCTGTACTGATGGTGTGGCTTAGAAGAGCGGAGATTACAGGGCTGTTGATTGCAACTGCAGTAGTGGTTCCTTATGGACAGTTGTTTTTCTATTGGTTAGATGCACTCTTTGGTATTTTTGATGGTGTTGACGCTACATGGACCACAGACTATAGTCCATATTCTTTTATCATCGGTGTAGCAATCTTTGCGTTGTACATTGTAGAGTACGGTTGTGAGAATATTTTTACAGCATGTAAGGAGAGTAAATTATTAAAGTTTTCGGCTTTACAGATGGTGACAGGATGTGTGATGTGGCTTGCATCAAAAATGACAGCTTCCTGGGGAATGGTATTCTTCTTGCTTGTGACAATTGACATGTTATTAGTGGTGACGATTTTGAGTCATGAAACAGCAAAAAGAGTATTTCTTTCTTTTGCAATGTGGGGATTTATCTTCGCAATAGGTTGCCAACCGTTTGTTGAAATTCCAAGTACATTTATCGTAGAGTGGAATTGTGCTTTGGTTGCAATAGGCATTGTTCTTTTCCGTCACATTTGGTATGATAAAAAAGATCAGTTCAGCATCCTTTATTTCGTTACAACCTGTGTACTACTAGCTGTGTTATTACTCCACAATTTGAATTCTGGTGGAATCGGCAATGTAATGTTGTTAGGCATGACAGGTATTGTTATGTTGATTGTAGCGGCAATGAAGAATGATAAGAAATATGTCATTGCATCTTCAACAACGCTGATTATCCTTGTGTTATATCTGACTAGAGAGTTTTGGTTAAGCATTGCTTGGTGGGTATATCTTTTTGCAGCAGGCGTAGTGTTAGTTTTGTTGGCAGTGAAGAAGGCAAAGGAGAATTAAGAGCTGATGAATTCATGAAGTGAGGATAAGAATAATATGGCATTTGCTTTAGGATTTGTCTACATATTGGTGATAGGAGCAGTACTGGTGAGCATGGCAGTACTGCTCTTAAAAGGCCAAAATGAATTATACAATCGAATCTATCTAAGCTGTCAGGGACTGGTAGTTGTGTGGTGTGTTTCCCAGGTGTTGTTGCTTTTATCACAGACGGACCTAGAACTGGCAATTTCTTATGGCATTGGTAATATCGGAATCTGCTTTATAGGCGCATTCTGGTATTATTTTGCTGTTTATTACACTGGTGGGGAAGTGAAGGGGATTCGTAAAATCCTGCCCATTGGTATATCTGCAATGCATTATATTTTGGTGTTATCCAATCGATGGCATCATTTGTATTATGTGGAGTTTGGAAGAGATGTAGTAGAACATGGTGTGTTCTTCTACACCAATGTGGTGATTACATATTTGTTGGTAATTGTAGGAGCTGTGAATTTGTATCACAATCTGAATAAGGAGCAGAATGAAGGCGGCGCAAAGGGCTTGATTATTGCATCAGTGTTGGTGCCGGTGTTTTTGAATGCAGTTCATCTGTCTGGAAAACTGGGGGTGTCATTTGATATTACCCCATTGGGTTTTGGTATCTCCATTATTTGTGTGTTGATGGCAACTTTAAAATATCGTTTTTTGGATTTGAACAGAGAGTTGGAAATCACCAATGAGAAATTAATTTTAGCAAAGGAACGAAATCGTATCGCCCAGGAGGTACATGATACGGCAGGACATACACTAACGATGATACAGTCCTACATGAAGCTTGCCCAGATTGCTAACACAGGGCAAGAGACGGAGCAAGTGGGAGAATATTTGGAGCAGGCCAAGGTGCTTACCGGTCAGGGAATAAAGGAACTTCGCGAGTCTATCAACCAGCTGAGAGAAGGGGAGAATTATGAACTGGTAACGCAAGGGATTATGCAACTGGCAAATCAGGTAAA
The DNA here is from genome assembly GCA_045537735.1 of Lachnospiraceae bacterium. GTDB lineage: Bacteria > Bacillota > Clostridia > Lachnospirales > Lachnospiraceae > CAG-590. The sequence goes on along the minus strand of JAZSPZ010000021.1, from coordinate 39,312 downwards.
GGAGATACCTGTAGAGGTGACGGTGCAGGGTGAGGACTCGGAACAGTATTCTCATTTGTCTAGAGTGGTTTATGACTGTGTCAGGGAAACCATTACCAATACCTTGAAGTATGCAAAGGCGAACAAGATGGAGATTGTAGTTCGTTTTGCAAAGGATAGTGTGGAAGTGATTGTTGGTGACGACGGTGTAGGTTGCGCCAATATTGAAGATAACAATGGATTGCGCGGGATTCGTGAACGTGTAGAGAAGATTGGTGGTAAGGTGCGATTTATATCCGGTGAAGGGGAAGGTTTTCTTACAAGAATTCATTTGGATGTGAAAGCAAAAAATGGAAGATTTACTTAAATGATGGATATAGCATAACAGCGTTGGGAAGGGAGACGATACACAAATGAAAGTGTTGATTGCAGATGATATTATGATCCTGCGGCAGGGTTTAAAAGCAGTGCTGGAACAGGACGCGGAAATTGAAGTGGTTGCTTTGGCGGAGAATGGAAAAGAGGCATTTGAAAAATGTAAGGTGTATCAACCGGATGTGGTGCTGATGGATATGCGTATGCCAGACTATGATGGGGCGTTTGGAATTCACGCAATCAAGGAAAACTTGCCTTATGTGAAGGTTTTAGTACTTACTACATTTGATGACGAGGAGACGATTGATAAAGCGCTTGCCAGTGGGGCGGATGGATATATACTGAAGGAAATGGAAGACGAGAAGGTGATTGCTTCTGTGAAAAGCGTTCATGCTGGAATGAGTATTTTCGGAGAGGGTGTCTATCGCGTTATGAGAAATCGTATGGAGCAGACTACGTCGACACAAGACAAGAGAGAAGTGAAAAATGATGACCAGCATTTTACAGACAGAGAGTTAGATGTGATAAAGTTAGTGGCGCAGGGGTATGACAATAAGGAAATTGCCACGGAATTGTTTTTGGCAGAGGGAACAGTTCGGAATAATATATCAAGGGTTTTGGAAAAGTTGTCGCTGAAAGACCGGACCCAATTGGCTGTCTATGCGGTAAAGCATGGATTGGATGAGTAAAAACATACACAAGGGAGAAAGAACATGGAAAAGAAAAAAGACGTGTTGAGACCAAAGTTATTTAAGACCATCAAACAGTATGATGGTAAACAGTTTGCCAAGGATGTGATTGCAGGTATTATTGTTGCAATTATTGCATTGCCATTATCGATTGCGTTGGCGCTTGCTTCTGGAGTAGGACCAGAGCAGGGTATCTACACTGCAATCATTGCGGGATTTCTCATTTCTTTCTTTGGAGGAAGCAGAGTGCAGATTGCAGGACCAACGGCGGCCTTTGCTACCATTGTGGCGGGTGTGGTTGCGAAACAGGGAATGGAGGGCCTTGTGCTGGCAACATTGTTGGCGGGTGTATTCCTGATAATCATGGGTGTGCTTCGTTTGGGTAACTTGATTCGATTTATTCCATATACAATTACCACAGGTTTTACTGCGGGTATTGCGGTAACAATTCTGGTGGGACAGCTAAAGGATTTCTTTGGTGTGACGTATCAAAATGGAGAATCTCCAGTGGAGACGATTGAAAAACTAGAAGCCTTGGCTGCCAATTTTAGTACATTTAATTGGCAGGCGTTGGTGGTAGGACTTGTGTGTTTGGCAGTGCAGATTATTTGGCCGAGAATTAACAAATTGATTCCGGCTTCGTTGATAGCGGTATTTGTTGGTATTGGAATGGTGTCAGGTCTTGGTATGGAGGCGAATACCATTGGGGATTTGTATACCATTAGTAACGCATTACCAAAGTTTGCATTGCCAGAGTTTTCACTAAATGCTGTACAAAGTGTTTTGCCGGATGCATTTACAATTGCAATATTGGCGGCCATAGAATCTTTGCTTTCCTGTGTAGTGGCTGACAGTATTATTCATTCCAGACATAATTCCAATATGGAACTTGTGGCACAGGGTATTGGTAATATTGGCTCTGCCTTGTTTGGTGGTATTCCTGCAACAGGAGCGATTGCGAGAACTGCGGCCAATATTAAAAATGGTGGACGTACACCGATAGCCGGCATGGTACATGCCATTGTGCTTGTGCTTGTGTTGGTGGTATTGATGCCATATGCAGCATTAATTCCAATGCCAACCATTGCAGCAATTTTGTTCATGGTGGCATACAATATGTGTGGCTGGAGAACTTTTGTCCGCGTGATTCAGAAATCACCAAAGAGCGATATTACAGTTATGGTGCTAACATTTTTACTGACGGTTGTTTTCGATTTGGTTGTAGCAATTGAGTTTGGTATGGTACTTGCCTGTCTGTTGTTTATGAAGCGTATGAGTGATGTAACTAACGTGGAGAGTTGGAAGTATGTTGATGGCAACACAGATGATGTGGATGCAATTGACTTAAAGGTGGTACCTGCTAATACATTGGTATATGAAATCAGTGGACCGTTGTTTTTTGGCGCGGCAGATAAGCTGCTTTCCATTGACCTTGGAAAGAAGACCAACTGCCTTGTGCTTCGTATGAGAAGTGTCAATGCCATTGATGCCACAGCGGTGAACTCAATTGAAAAGCTCTTTGAAAAATGTAAGGAAAAGGGAATTACAGTGATTTTATCCCATGTCAATGAACAACCAGAGAGTGTGCTGAAAAAATCAGGTCTTTATGATATTGTAACTACAGAGAATATATGTCCTAATATTGATGCTGCGCTAGAACGGGCGGCACAGTTTTCGGAAGTATAAATGATATGAAAAAAATGCCTTGCTGAATTCATTCGGCAAGGCATTTGGCATCTTATTATATTATTCTGTTGGTGCAGGTTGTTCGTCATCTGCAGCATCGTTATCGTTTGTATCTGGTGATTCGTCTCCTGTGTTATCACCAGTGGTCTCACCGGAATCATCATTGTTGCTAGTGTCTTCAGTGGATGTTTCCTCTGGGCCTGCTTCCAATGCACATATTTTATCGATTTGCCCACGTAGACGTTTGAAATCCCAACCCACTTCGCTACGAGCGGCACTCATTGGATCGTTGATGTAGAAGAAACCATTTTTGTAATCACGAATGACAATAAAGTGTTCTTCTGTTGTAAAGTCACCTTTGGAAACTTTACAGATGAGAATCTGTCCCTCTTCTAAAGCATCGATCATATCCTCTTTGTTGATGTCTATTTCTGTTGATTTTAACCCGAGCTCTTCGGCACCCTCTGTCATTAAAGTCCAGTGGGTTTTTCCATTTTCATCCAAATAACCCGTTTCTGTGGCAAAATCTGCTATTTTAATTGGATTTTTGCTGCCATCCTGCTTGAGATATGTGTAAGCCATGGAGAGGGCGGTTGGTCCAGCACCTCGAAGTCCTACAATATCTTCAGAGTAATCGGCGTAGCCCCAGCGCTTGTCGAACTGTAGGTAAAGTGGAACATCGTTACCTTCCGGATCCACCGTGAATTCTCCGTCAAATACAATATTAATCATGGCTGGATAACTGAGAGTAAAGTCTTTCATCTCAGGATTGACTGCCAAATGTTGTAATACAATATCAGGGATTGCGGCAGCGCTATCACAAATACTTTGCATGGTAGAATCGTCCTCTGCTTGTGTTTGTAAAATAGATAAGGCTGCATCGCGGTCTGCCGGTAATGCTTTGGCAGTGATTTCTGGATCAATATCTGCCACTGGCTCTTCTGTTGTGATTTCGCTCGTTGCATAATATTCCGATAATTCTCTTTCTTTTTTCTTTTCTGCAAAATGCTTCCATATTCCGGAAATGAGCATTACCAAGCCAACAATCAGCAAAATAACAATGGCCAGCAAAATACTGCATCGAATAATGGCCTGTTTTCTGCGCTCTCTACGTCTGCGTTCTCGTGCAGCCAATTTTCTTCTTCTAGCTGCGGCCTTCTGACGTCTAAGGTCTGCAAGCTCTGCTTCTGTTAAATTATTTTCATCGTAGCGTTCCGTTTGTGGATTTGCATGAAACACCGCATCTGGATTCGGTGTAGGAGCGTATCCTTCCGGATAGAGCGGAGAAAAGATGGAATCCTCATGGGTAACCGGTTGTGGTGTCTCCTGTTCTGGTTGAGAAAACTCTGCATACTCTAGGTTGTCATATTGTGTCTCGTTGTAAGGGACGTTTGCATATGGTGTGTTCTCTTGAGGTGCATTATATTGCATGTTGAGACTTGGATATTCCGAAACATCCATCAGACGAACCCCCTCGTAATTGGGAGTTTCATATTCTGATGTTTCAAAGTCTGCGGTCTCGAAGTCTGTGGTCTCAAATTCATCATTTCCATTGTAATTAGTAAATTTATCCATGGTTAGCCTCCTGTATAGAAAGAATAGCATACAATCAAATTAAACTTATACTTGTATAGTATAACATGAAATCTGCGAGAAAACATAGAAAAATTCTAATTTTTTTATGATATATTATCTCATTGTTGCATTTTTTTCTAAGGTGGGTATAGAATGTTAGCAGATATATTATGTACAAAGGGAGATAAAATCATGAGTTTGAGTCAAACCCCGTCAGGAAATAGAATACATATTAGCTTTTTTGGGAGAACAAATGCCGGTAAATCCAGTTTGATTAATGCAATGACAGGGCAGGATTTGGCGGTGGTATCAGAAATCAAAGGTACTACTACAGACCCGGTGAATAAAGCGATGGAATTGTTACCGTTAGGCCCAGTGGTGTTAACCGATACACCAGGGGTGGATGATGAGAGTGCTTTAGGGGAACTTCGGATTCAAAAAACAAAACACATTTTGAGAAAGACAGACATTGCTGTGCTGGTAGTGGATAGTACCATAGGCATGGAGGATGTGGAGAAGGAATGGATGACGTTGTTTCAAAAGCAGAATATTCCCTATCTTGTCGTATGGAACAAGATAGATCTGGTATCTGCAAAACCTTGTTGCAAGGATGTGACATGGCAGGTTTATGTCAGTACTGTTTCTGGTGAAGGTGTAGAAGAATTAAAAGAAATATTACCCAAATTAAAGTCTGGTGATTGTGAACAGTTTCCGCTGATTGGCGACTTGCTCAATCCCTTGGATTTGGTTGTACTGGTTGTTCCCATTGATGAGTCAGCACCAAAAGGCAGACTGATTTTACCGCAACAGCAGGTGATTCGAGATGTGTTGGAAGCAGGTGCGGTGGCAATGGTTGTAAAGGATAATGAGTACAGACAGCTGTTGGAGAACATGGAACGTTTGCCTAACTTGGTAATTACAGACAGCCAAGTGTTTGATGCGGTGGCAAAGGATACACCGGAGCATGTTTTGTTGACATCGTTTTCTATTTTGATGGCTAGGAAAAAAGGGTTCTTACGGATTGCAGCAGAGGGTGTGTCTGCTTTGGATGTTATTCAGGATGGAGACAAGATTTTAGTGGCAGAAGGCTGTACCCACCACAGACAGTGTGGGGATATCGGAACAGTAAAATTACCCCGTTGGATTCGCCAATATACACAGGCAGAGCCGGAATTCGTCTTTTGCTCTGGTACAGATTTTCCAGAGGATTTGTCAGCATACAAGCTTGTGGTTCATTGTGGTGGCTGCATGCTCAATGAAAAGGAAATGCATTACCGCATGCAAAGTGCCAAGGAGCAACAGGTTCCATTTACAAATTATGGAATCGCCATTGCCCACATGAATCATATTTTGGAAAGAAGCCTGCATGCTTTGAAAAATCAATTTTAGTGTTTTTCTTTTATGATAGACATATAGCGTGCCCCTACATAATCCCAGTTAATTAGGTTGAACCAATTTTCAACATAATCTTGTCTGCGGTTTTGGTATTGTAGATAGTAGGCATGCTCCCACACATCAATACAGAGAAGTGGAGTAACAGTGGCGGCAATTGGTGTGTCCTGGTTAGGTGTTGAAATAACTTCCAGCTTACTGTTGGTTAAAATGAGCCATGCATAGCCCGAACCAAAATGGTTGGTTGCTGCGGCAGAGAGTTCTGCTTTAAAGTTTTCGATAGAACCGAAGGATGCATTGATAGCCAAAGCTAATTTGTCTGTTGGCAATTCACATTCTGCAGAATTCATACACGAAAAATACAATTCGTGATTATATACACCACCGGCATTGTTTTTAATAGAGGTTCTAGCTTCACTAGGAATATGCTCTGCCTCTGTGAGCAGTTCTTCCAGTGTCATGTTTTGGAGATTTGGATAGTTTTTGATGATATCATTTAGTTTGTTTACGTAGGTTACATAGTGCTTATCATGATGAAGTTGAAGAATATCGCTACACAGATATGGTTCTAATGCATCGTGTTTATAAGGTAACGCTTTGACTTGGAATGGATATTTCATGCATTTGTCCTCCTGATAAATTTATAAAGTTAGGATATGCAGAGAAGAGAAAAATTATGATAATCTAACGAAATTTATACTTTGCAATTTGTATGGTTATCGCTTCATAAATAAATTGCGGAATGGCAACAATTTTGTTATAATTGTTTTGTCTGTGTCTTTGTTGGCGTATGTGCCAATATGGCGCGGATACAATTAGGAATGACGAGAATAGATTGGGCTTACATATATATTGTACGAAAGAATTGGAGGATATACCATGGCTACCATCGCTGACAGAAGCAGAACAAAAGAGATTATTGAACGTTTACAGATGATTGTGGATACAGCACCATCTGTACCCTTGACAACAGGAAAAGTTAGTGTCTATAAGGATGAAGTGCAGAGTCTTTTAACAGAATTGTCTTCTCAGATGGAGATGGAAATCAAGACCTATCACGAAGTAAATGATCGCAAGGGGAAGATTATCAGCGAGGCAAAGAAAGAAGCAGAAAAAATTATATTTGAAGCAGAGCGCAGTGCCAGCAGAATGCGTGTGACAAAACATACCACAGGCGTGGCACCGGTAGATTATAGTATGTTGAATGACGAAGAACGTGGTGCTTTGGGTGGTGCCAATGAAATATATGCAGCATCTCTCATTTATACAGATGAGATGTTAACTGAAGTGACAGATATGATTGCAGATGCATATCACAATATTCGCAGTGATTATGAAATTATTTTGCAAGTACTGGAAGATAAGTTGAATGTGATTAACAGTAACCGTGCTGAATTGATGGAAGGGTTGCAGGAGATGGACCCGGATGACAGAAATCAGCAGATGTTAGAGATTGGGCAGTTGTTATCTAGTGAATTGTACAATGCTCGTATGAAGTCTAGGATGAATCCAGATGAGTATCAGGATGGAAGTATTCAGTTGAGTTTGGATTTGCAGGAAGAGCAGGAAGAAAAGACCAGACAGGCTGAGGAAAAGGCACAGCGTGCAGAGGAAGCTTTGGCGAAGATGATTGCGGAGCGAGATGCGTTGGCTGAGAAAGTGGAGAAACTCAAAAATGATGGTATGAAGGCTACCATTGCGGAAGCAAAGAATGTCTCTAAAGATGGAATTTCTGAAACAGTAGTTTCTACGGAAAAGTCACAAACATCTGCGAACGAAAGCTCTGTCGAACTTCAGGAGGAAGAAGAGTATGAGGTTGTATATGTGACAGAGGATGAGTTGGAAGACGGCGAAGAGTACGAAATCGAATATGTGGATGAAGTAGACGAGGAAGTCCATGGGGATGATGAATCTGTTGTGGAATCAAAAGATAAAGAGGAGACAGGTGAAAAGATAGAAGAGAAAGCGTCGGCTGAGCAAGTGGAACCGAAAAAAGAGCTGACGGAAGAGGAAAAGAAGGCTCAGGAGAAAGAAGTAGCGGAGGCCTTAAAGGAGCTTGAGAATTTGGATAAGGAGAATGAGAGAATTCCTTTGATTCCACATTTTAAGAAATCCGAAAGTGTTGCAAGTGTTCCTGCGGAGAAAGTGGCAAAGATGGCTACTGCGATCACCACAGAGAAAAAGTACAATGGATTAATCGGTCGTGCTGTACAGCAGCGGGAACAGGCGCAGATGAATGAAACTGTGAAAATGGTAGAGGATGATGCGTCTGTGAATGTTACACAGAAGAAGGACAGCAGAGAACCTGCAAAGGATGCAGATATTCGTAAGGACAAAAACGGAAAAGAATATGTGCAGGCTACCATGATGTTTGACGATAATTACGAAATTACAGATTTTTAAAAAAAGAGGGAGGGATATTTCGAATGAGGTGTCCTTCCCTGCCTTGTTGTAGTGTTTGTGAGATGGAAAGGAGCAGATATGAATCAATATCAACCATTCAAAAGAGAAATTAATTATTATGAGACAGATAAAATGCAGGTGGTGCATCACTCTAATTACATTCGTTTTTTGGAAGAATGTAGAATGGATTTTTTGAAACAGATTCATTTGGACTATAGCACGATGGAAGAACGCGGAATTATGATTCCAGTGTTAAGTGTGGAGTGTGATTACCAAACACCTGCTAGATTTGGAGAGACTATTTGCATTATTCCCAAGCTAGAGAAGTTTAGCGGTGTGAAATTTGAGATGAGTTACCACATTTATTCAGAGGATATGAAGATATTGCATAACAAAGCGCGAACTACCCATTGCTTCGTGGGTTTGGATTTTAAGCCAGTGCGCATGAAAAAAGTGTATCCGGAGGCCTATGAGGCGTTATGCGATATGGAGGGTAAGGAATTATACGAAATATGATGAATCTTAATATTCTATGAACATTTTTTTAATGGCTTACCATTCATGAAAAATGTGTTATAATCATTTGAGTTATGAAAATATCCAGAAATTGATATGGAGGATAAGGAATTGAAGTTTACGGATTCGTCCAATGACCAATTAGAGTCTGCTTTGGCGGGCATATATTATGGTGAAAAACAGAATATGGAAGTAGATTTGTTTGCGACAGAGGACGAAGATGTCAGTGTGGAAGATGTATTACCAGTGGAAACAAGAGAAGAGAAGGAAGACATATCCATGCAGGAAACTTCAGAGGAGACTGTGAAAACCGTTGATTTGCGCGTGTGGGATGACGTGGAGGATGGTAGAAATGCTGTCATCAAGGTTCGTAATCTCTATAAGATATATAAGGTGGGAACCAACAAGGTTCGCGCGTTGAATGGTGTGGATTTTAATGTATATGAAGGTGAGTTTTGTGCCATAGTCGGCACATCCGGTTCCGGTAAGTCAACATTACTGAATATGTTGGCAGGTTTGGAAAAACCATCCAAGGGACAGATTGTAATTGATGGAAATCACATCGAGAAAATGAACGAGAATCAGTTGGTTAAATTTCGAAGAGAAAATGTTGGGTTCATTTTTCAATCCTTTAATTTGATTGGAACAATGGATGCTTTAGAAAATGTGGCGTTACCGTTAACCTTTCGTGGTGTGCCAAAGATGGTACGATTGAAACGTGCCATGAAGATGTTGCGATTGGTTGGGTTGAAGGAGCATGCCAAGCATAGACCGAATCAGATGTCAGGTGGTCAGCAGCAACGTGTAGGTATGGCAAGAGCATTGGTGGTGAATCCAAAGATTATGTTTGCGGATGAACCTACAGGTAATTTGGATTCTCGAACATCTAAGGAAATGATGGATTTAATGCGAGAGATTGTCAATCGACAGAAAAAAACGTTGATTATGGTTACCCATGACGACAGTCTTGCAGCCATTGCGGATAAAGTGATTCGTATCGTAGATGGAAAAATTGTAGCGATTGAAGATAGAAGTACAAAGTTTGTGGAGGATTAAAAAATGATGAATAAGAAAGATATGAGAAGAATAAGCAAAAAGGTTTTCGCAACCATAATGTGTTTTGTAATGGTGGTATCTACGTTGTCTGTGAGCACGATATCTAATGCTACAGAGTCAACAGAAAGTAATACAACTGTGAACACCGGAACCACCTCCACCCAAGAGTCTGCGAATACAGATCCTAACGGAACTTTGGGAAAGAATTCTGATGTTGGAATAGAAGTGACCAAGTCCATCACCGGTAAAGCGGGAAAGAAAGTTAAGGTGGAGTTTAAGTTAAAGTCTAATGATGCGGCAAATGTGAAAATCAAAAGTGTATATCCTGTAATTGATACCAGCTTTCCTTTTGAGACAAGTGGAGATGCCTATAAGATTGTCAGTGCAGGCGATGATATTGAAAAACAAAAGGAGCTTGATGCATCTTATAAGTTGACAGCGAGAAATGATTTGCAAACGGGATATCATAGTGTCCGTTTTATTGGAGAATACGTAAAAATGGAAGCAGACGGCACAACACAGGATTATTATGTGATTAAGACGATTAACATATATTTTACAGGTGCTGATGCTGTGTATGATTCGGGAGATGATTCGAAGGATAATTCCAAAGATGATTCAGGAGATGATTCGGGAGATGATGGTTCTGACGGTGGATTTTATGACAGTGGAGATGATGACTCCTATGATGATGGCGGAGATGTAGGTGGTGGTTCTGATGCAGAAGCAGTTGCCCCAAAACTCATTATCACAGGTTATGAAACAGTTCCGGAAAAGGTTATGGCTGGTGATACATTCAAGATTACCATTCATGTACAAAATACATCTAAGTCTGTTTCTGTGTGTAATGGTAAGTTTTTGATTGGTAATGAATCGGGAAGCTTTATCCCTACTTCGGGTTCCAATGCAGTGTTTGTTGAAAGTATTCCGGCAGGGAAAACGGGTGATATTGAAGTAGAGATGAAGGCTGGAGCTGATTTGCAACAGAAGAATTATAGTCTTGTTGTGAAAGGTGATTTCGATGATGGAAAGGGAAATAATTTTACATCTAGTGATAGCTTGACAATTCCTGTTTATCAGGAAATATCATTTGGGATTTCAGAAGTTTCTATGACACCAGAGGTTTTAGGTGTAGGTTCTGAGGGTGCCTTGATGTTTACAATTAATAATAAGAGTTCAGCAGGTGTATATAATGTTAGTGTTTCCACAAAAAGTGATGCGGTGGAAGCAACGGAAAGCTATGTTGGTAATATCGCAGGGTCCTCTAGTGCGTATGCAACGTTGAATGTGACAGGGGTAAAAGATAATTCGGAAACAGGCACCATTAATATTGTGATTTCCTATGAGGATGCAGAGGGTAATGTGAGTACTGTAGAAGAAACTGTGGCATGTGCAGTGAGTGAGTATGGTGACATTTATACAGAGGATGAATCTTATGATGATATGGAAGAAGATGATGAGGACGAGTCATATGTTTCTCCAATTATTTTTGTAGTAATCGGTTTGATCGTAGTAGCTATCATAACTGGAGTCGTTGTGTTTTTAGTGTTAAGAAGAAAGAAACTTATGGCAGAACTGCTAGAAGCAGAAGATGGAGAGGATGATTTCGGCGATGAGAATTTCTGATATTCTTGGAATGAGTCTGGCAAATCTCTGGAAACGTAAAATGCGTACTGTTTTGACCGTACTTGGCGTCGTGATCGGTACTGCGTCCATTGTGGTTATGCTGTCTTTAGGACTTGGCTTGAAACAGGCGATGTTAGCACAGGTCGGTAGTGCAGGTGGATTAACGGAGATTATAGTATACTCGGATGATATGTATGGATCCGGAGAATTACTGTTAGATGATAAGACAATTGAAACATTTTCAGGAATGGAGCATGTAGAAAATGTGCAACCACAATTGGTTTATAGTATGCCATTTCAGATTGGAAATTATGAAGGGTACATGGAGCTCATCGGTATTACCCAGGAATATATGCAGGAAATTCCGCTAGGGGACGGAGAATATCCTGGCAAAAGCGGAAATATGGGCATCATTGTGGGAAACCAGGTGGTGATGTCTTTGATGGATATGACAACAGGTGAATGGCCTGATTTTGAAAGTGATGACGCACCGGTTGTGGATTTTATGACCATGCCTATTATCGGTGGAATTGAAGTTGGAGAAATCTATACAGAGGATGATGAAACTGGCAGTGGGACAGATGATTCGGATGAAACATATAGTGATTTTTCTGTGGAAGAAGATTTTTCGGTGGACTCCGATGATTCTAGTGATTCAGAGGATGATTTTGGAGATGATTTTGGAGATGATTCGGAGGATGAATCCTTTTCATATGATGATGGATACTCTGATGAAACCTATAATGATTGGGAAGATCAGGAAGTATACAGCTACTTTTCCAATGACATGAAACGTGTACAGTTGAATGTTACTGGTGTAACAGAGGGTGATTTGGATACTTACATGGAATATTCCTATTATTGTTACACGGATATAGATGCGTTAAAAAGCTTTTTGAAAACACAGTATTCCTTAAATACGGTGATACCGGGGCAACCCACAGACAAGTCTGGAAAGCCTTACAGAGACTTGAAATATTCTCAGTTGACGGTAAAGGTTGATAAGGCAGATAATGTAGAAACGGTATTGCAGAATATCCAAACTCTTGGTTATCAAGCGGATGCACAGAAAGAATGGTTGGAAGAAATCGAAAAGGAATTTATGATTATTGAAGCAGTATTAGGTGGAATTGGTGCAGTTGCCATGTTGGTTGCTGCGATTAGTATTGCCAACACTATGACCATGTCCATTTATGAGCGCACCAAAGAAATTGGTGTTATGAAGGTGCTTGGGTGTGGACTAGGTAATATTCGTTCCATGTTCCTTTCTGAGGCAGCATTTATTGGTTTTCTTGGGGGAATGGTAGGTTTGTGTCTAAGCTATATCATATCGTTCTTTTTGAATCAGTTCTTAGCACCGATGTTTATGGCGGATATGTATGGCGTAGATATGAATATATCAGCAATTCCGTTGTGGTTAGCGTTAGTGGCAATTGCATTTGCTACTATTGTAGGTATGGTGGCAGGTTTCTTCCCTGCACAGAGAGCAACAAGGCTTAGCCCATTAGCGGCAATCCGGAATGAGTAGAATCAGAATGAAAAAGTACCGTGTAGCTTTGCTACGCGGTACTTTTGTATATATGAATATTGTAGCTAACCAGTCTACTTATGCCACAGAGTCCTGCTTGATTGCAAAATCAATCTGCTGCATGATACCTGCCTGTCCTGTGGATTCGTGCAGGTAAAAGCCAGTTTGTTGCACAACCGCTTGGAGTTCGTTGGTCTCCAATGCATTGTGAGAAAACTGTGTGTTTGCGGAACCAAGATAAATGGCACCCACATCTGTTTGTTGCAAGTCTAGCAGTTTATCTCTTCCTGTTGCATCTTTGGCCCACACCTTTAACTTGGTATAGACTGCATCATTTTCATCAATCCAGCCGTTTCCGTCCTCATCATACTCGGCAAGATCTCTGAAACCATTACCGGACTTCGTTCCGAATAATTCATTACCATCATCAATCATCCCGTTACCATTTGCATCCAGGGCTAGAAAGCCGTTGCCTTTTGAAAGTTTTGATATTTCTTCTACTTGTCCATCTCCGTTGATGTCGAAGAGCCATGTTTGGTCGCTAATGGTCTCTGGGGCGTCATCCAGTTGAATGATTAATGGATCTGTTAAGATGTATTGTGTGTCAGATGAGATGGTTTCAACAGTTTCTGTAAAGGAACGACTCATTTCCATAGAAATATTGAAATCAATGGTGCGCCCATCTGCAGTTACAACTGTGCCAGTACTGCTAAAGCTGGTGGTTTCTATTTCGCTTACCGTGATACTGTCATGGGACTGTCTTGTCCAGAATGCTCCAGGCTGGTTACTGGTACTAGTAACATCCACGATGACATGGGGATTCCGTTCAGGAATACCCAATAAACGATCTCTGATGCGATCCATCAATTCTTCTAACCGTTTAATGAATTCTTCTTGGAATTTTTCAAATGTTGTCTTTGCCTGTTCGATGGAGATGCGATTGTTTGCAAGATTTGTGTACAAATCTGACGCTCTCGGCGCAAGGTCATTTGAAGTGCCCAAGGTACTTAAGTAGGAGTCATACTGGTTGTTAGCGGAATTGCTAACCATGGTTCCGCTATACTCGGCGTATGTAGTCATAAATGATGCGCCAGAGTAATTCAAGGCTCCTGTGCCTAAGTTAGTTGATACAGTTTCTTGTGTCACTTGTGTGCTGTTTGCATAGAATCGTCCTGAATCCATGCTAATTGTACTTGAATCAATTTTCATGTTCCTCACCCTTTCAAAATGAATTCCAGTCTAACCATTTTGTCATTATCATAAGCAAAGAATGCTTATCATAATGTGAAAGTGATGAACCTCCATGTTCAAAGTACCAATCTAACCAATATATATTTCGGAAGAAAATGAACAATTATAAATGCTGGTTTTGAAATTCGTGATTATAGAATGTAAAATTTTGTAGAGTTTGCATATGTTCTGTGGTACAATTAGGAAAGTGAGAATCGGACCGGTGAGTTAGGTAGACAGTCGGTTTGGTATATGTAAGAAGGAGGGGAAACATGTATTCAATAACATTGACAAAGTTTATTGAAAAACTCAATTTGGTGAATCATTTACCAGAGATTGACACAGATCAGATTATGATAACAGATCCGGATATCAATCGTCCTGCAGTTCAGCTCTCTGGTTTTTTTGAGCATTTTGATGCCAATAGAATTCAGATATGCGGTAATGTGGAACATGCGTACATTACTAGCATGCACGATAAGGATGAAAGTGCCAAGATTTTTGATAAGTTATTCCAACACAAATTTCCATGTTTGGTGTTCTGTAGAGGTTTAGAGCCACAGGATTTTATTTTGGAAGCCGCCAGAAAGCATGGTGTTCCGGTATTGACGTCGTCTGTTACCACTTCTGCATTCGTACACGAAACAGTTCGCTGGTTGCATGTGGAACTTGCACCGCGTATTTCCATTCATGCAGTACTGGTAGATGTGTATGGCGTGGGTGTTTTGATTACTGGTGAAAGTGGTATCGGTAAGTCAGAAGCTGCTTTGGAGCTGATTAAGCGCGGGCATCGTTTGGTTTCGGATGATGTGGTGGAAATCAAGAAAGTTTCTGATGATACATTGGTGGGAACAGCTCCGGATATCACAAGGCATTTTATTGAATTGCGTGGTATAGGAATTATCGATGTAAAGGCTTTGTTTGGTTTTGAATGTGTGAAGATGACCCAGTCCATCGATTTGGTGATTAATCTAGAAGAGTGGGATAAGGAAAATAACTATGACCGCTTGGGATTAGAAGATCAGTATACAGAGTTCTTGGGAAATAAGGTGATAGTGCACAATATTCCAATTCGGCCAGGTCGTAATCTTGCTGTTATTGTAGAGTCGGCAGCGGTTAATCATCGTCAGAAGGAAATGGGATATAACGCGGCACAGGAATTATATAACCGCGTTACCAATAACATGAATAAGGGCAAATAAGGAGGATATTATGAAAAAATATGTATTTGGTGTAGATATTGGAGGAACAACAGTAAAACTTGGTTTCTTTACAGTAGAAGGAGAGTTGTTAGATAAGTGGGAAATCACAACCCGTAAAGATGAGGGTGGATGCTATATATTACCAGATGTTGCAGCATCTATTGAAGCAAAGCTTGAGGAAAAAAGTGTTAGTAAGGATGAGGTTGCCGGTGTAGGTATCGGTGTGCCAGGTCCGGTTCGAGATGACGGAACTGTTCTTCGTTGTGTAAACCTAGGATGGGGTGTGTTTAATGTAGAAGAAGAGGTGGAGAAGTTATTAGGTCTTCCGGCAAAGGTTGGCAATGATGCCAATATGGCATCTCTTGGTGAGATGTGGCAGGGTGGCGGAAAAGGTTACTCTTCTATTGTTATGGTAACATTGGGTACTGGTGTTGGTGGTGGTATCATCATTAACGGTAAGATGATATACGGAATCAACGGTGCAGGTGGAGAAATTGGACATATTTGTGTAGATGATGATGAAACAGAAACCTGTGGATGCGGTAAAAAGGGTTGTTTGGAACAATATACTTCTGCAACAGGAATTACAAGAATGGCAGAGAGAGCATTGAATAATACAGATCGTGCTTCGAAACTACGCAGCGTACAGTACATCTCTGCTAAGGAGATTTTTGATGCAGCTAAGGAAGGCGATGATTTGGCCCTTGAACTGATTGAAGCACATGGAAAGACCTTAGGAAAAGCGCTTGCAACAATTGCTTGTGTATGTGATCCGGAAGCATTTGTGATTGGCGGCGGAGTTTCCCGTGCTGGAGATATCTTGCTTACGACTACAGCAAAATATTATCAGCAGTATGTATTCCATGCTTGTAAAAATACAAAGTTTGTTTTGGCAACTTTAGGAAATGATGCTGGTATTTATGGATGTGCGCAAGCAATTCTTACGAAATAAGATGTGAAACATTATTCATTGGTAAAAAAGACGAAAGGGGAGAACTTCTCCCCTTTTTTTTCGTGACTTCTTATATTGATTTTGTACAAAAGGATAGCATATAATATGTGAGAATGGGTTGTTGTGGGTTTTTATGCCCTTGAAAAGAAAACGTTTGAATAACAAGGATTGAATGGTTGGAGAAGAATGGGACAGAATTTAATCAACGAATTATACAGAATAGTTGGAAAACAGAACGTAAAGATAGAAGAACAGATGAGTAAGCATACCACCTTTCGTATCGGTGGTCCGGCACAGTATTTTGTGACACCACAGACAACGGAAGAGTTGGGACAGATTGTATTGCTTTGTAATGCTGAGAAAATGCCTTATTTTGTGATTGGGCATGGCAGTAACCTTTTGGTGAGTGACAAAGGTATGAGATGTGTTGTGATTCAGTTGTATCACAATTTCTCGAATTTTAGAATAGATGAAGATAAAGTCTATGCACAGGCAGGTGTTATGTTGTGCAAGTTGGGAGTTGCAACGAAAGAGGCGAATCTGACGGGGTTTGAGTTTGCTGCAGGAATTCCGGGTACCTTAGGTGGAGCGGTTATGATGAATGCAGGTGCCTATGGTGGTGAGATGAAAGATATTGTAGAATCCGTGCAATTGATGGATTCCAATGGCAATCTGATTGAAAAAAAAGGGTCTGAAATGGATTTTTCTTATAGGCATAGTATTGTGGAAGATGAGCAATACATCGTCATTGGTGCTACCTTGAAGTTGGAAAAAGGTGATCACAAGGATATTGAAGCACGTATGGAAGAATTGGCTTTGGCGAGAAAGACAAAGCAACCATTAGAATTTCCGAGTGCTGGTTCCACATTTAAGCGACCAGAGGGATATTTTGCAGGAAAGCTAATTATGGACGCAGGATTGCGAGGATATCAAGTTGGCGGTGCACAGGTTTCCGAAAAACATTGCGGATTTGTAATTAATAAGGGTGGTGCAACTGCTGCAGATGTGTTGAAACTTGTGAAAGATGTGAAAGAGAAAGTGTACAAAGAGTTTCAAGTTGAGTTGGAGCCAGAAGTGAAGATTGTGGGAGAGCCGATGTAGCATATTGACGGCTTGATATGTTGATAATAGGTAAATTGGGGGAACGTATGAGATTTGTAATGGTAACAGGCATGAGTGGTGCTGGTAAGAGTACAACGCTGAAAACCTTAGAGGATATGGGTTATTTTTGTGTGGATAATCTTCCGGTACAACTGATTATGCATTTTGCAGAAATTGCGTATAACACAGAAAATGATATTGATAATGTGGCTATTGGAGTGGATATTCGCAGTGGTGTGTATTTGGAACAGCTGTCAGAGTGTTTGGCTGCGTTGAAGGATTCTCATTATGATTATGAAGTGTTGTTTTTGGACTCCAATGATGATGTTTTGATTAAACGTTACAAGGAAACAAGACGAAATCATCCATTGGCTAGAAATGGTCGCGTGGAGGATGGAATTAAGACGGAACGTGCAAGAATTGCATTTTTGCGTAAGGAAGCGGATTATATTATAGATACAACAAGCTTGTTGACGCGAGAACTGAAAGCAGAGTTGGATAAAATATTTGTTGAAAATGCAGAATACAGTAATTTTATTGTGAATGTTGTGTCTTTCGGATTCAAATACGGTATTCCAAGGGACGCGGATTTGGTGTTCGATGTGAGGTTTTTACCGAATCCATATTATGATTTGGAGTTGCGTCCTTTGACAGGTAATGATGAAGCAATTCGAAATTTTGTAATGCAGTATGACGAAGCGGAAAGCTTCTTGGATAAGATTATAGACCTGTTGGAATTTTTGATTCCAAACTACATCAAAGAAGGAAAAAATGGATTGGTTATCGCCATTGGTTGTACTGGAGGAAAGCATCGTTCAGTGACGCTTGCCAACAGCGTATTCACGGAACTACAGGCGTTGCCCTATTCTGTAAAGATTGACCATAGAGATATTGAAAAAGATGCAGTTAGAAAGGGTTCGTAATTATGTCGTTTTCAACAGATGTAAAAAGCGAAATCGGTCGTCACAATAACCATAGCAGACATTGCAAAATTGCTGAGTTATTAGCCCTCGTACTGGCAACAGGAGAAGTTGAATTGGCAGAGGGTCAGACAAAGTTGATTATGAGGCCCGAAACTGACGTGGTTGGAGATAAGATTTGTCGCTTGATTGATGAATTGTTTGATAAAAAAATACAGAGTATTCGGCATGCCAAATATATCGAGATTTTAGGGGCCGAGATGACGGATCAATTACTACAGACCATTAAGCTTTCGGATTATGTGGATTTTTTGGAAGAAGACTGGTTGAATGAAGAAGAGTTGTCAGAAATAGAAGATGATATTACCTTTGTGTCAACGCGTGGGGTGTCTTTGCAGAATTGTCAGTTTCCGAAACAGGTCATACAAAAGGATTGTTGTAAGAAAGCCTTTGTGCGAGGGATTTTTTTGGCGACAGGTTCGGTAAATGATCCCAATAAAGCATATCATTTTGAGATTGTTGTGCATAACCGAGAGATGGCAGAGGCTGTAAGGCAGGTTGTTAATAGTTTTTCTTTGGATGCTAAGATTGTGAAACGCAAAAAATACTATGTTGTTTATCTGAAGGAAGGCTCCATGATTGTTGATATTCTCAACGTTATGGAAGCACATATTAGTTTGATGGATATGGAAAATGTGCGCATTCTAAAGGATATGCGTAATGACATTAACCGTCGGGTGAATTGTGAAACGGCTAATATTAAGAAAACAGTAAATGCGGCAAGAAGACAGATAGAGGACATAGAATATATTGAGGAAATAAAGGGGTTAAAATACCTAAATGATTCTTTGAGAGTGGTGGCTGAGATTCGTTTGGCAGAGCCGGATGCAAATCTAGTTGAACTTGGAGAAATGTTAGATCCACCTGTTTCTAAGTCGGGTGTGAATCATAGATTAAGAAAAATTAGCAGTATTGCGAATACATTAAGAGAAGAGAATGGTTTTTAAGGAGGAAAAAACATGATTAGTGAAACTGTTAAGGTGAATTTGACTGCAGATGCAGAGGCTAGACCGGTAGCTGTATTGGTGCAGAAAGCAAGTCAGTTTGAAAGCAAGGTTTATATTCAGTCAGGAGACAAGAAAATGAATGCCAAGAGCATCATGGGCATGATGAGTTTAGGATTGGTACAGGATGCTGAGGTTATAGTATATGCTGAAGGCGAAGATGAACAAAAAGCAGTGGATGAATTGGTTGCATACCTTCAAAATGCACAATAGATTGTCAAACAAAGAAAGGTATGTTATAATAAAGTTGTAGTATGATGTTTTAGAACAAGGAGGTTCGTTTTATTCAAAGGAGTGTGAATGTATGGGTAATGTGAATGGATTAGGAAGTACATGGGGTAGGCTAGCTACAACAAACAATTATTCATATTTGTTCAACAATACGTCTAGTAATAAATCTACCACCAGTAACATTTTAGGAATTGATTTGGCGGAGTATTCGTCTATTACAAGAGGTTCTTATAACAAATTGGTGAAGGCTTATTATGAAAAGTATGGTAATGACCGTACATCCTCTGATTCCACAGGAAGTAAGAGTGATACCATTGCAAAGACAACATTGAAGGGCAATGCGAATGAGTTGAGCAAAGCAGCTAGCGCACTGATGGCTACAGGGAAGAATTCTTTGTTTAAGCAGGTTGAGTTAAAAGACGAAGAGTCTGGTGAGGTAACCAAAGGATATGACAAAGACAAGATTTATGATGCGATGAATTCCTTGGTGGAAGCCTATAATGGGTTGGTTGATAAATCAACTGAAAGCAACAGTAATGCAGTGCTGAGACAGACGTTACATATGATTAATTCTACCGCATCCAACGGAGAGCTTTTGGCTGAAGTGGGAGTTCGTATCGGAGCAGATAATAAGCTGTCGATTGACGAAGAAGCATTTAAGAATGCTGATATGAATACTGTTAAAACACTATTTGGAGGTACATCTTCTTTAGGTGGAAAGATACAGTCAGCAGCAAATAATATTTATATGAATGTGAATAATTCCTTAGGCAATCGTAATTTTTATACATCAACCGGTAGTGCGGGTAATTATTCTACAGGAAATATCATGGACAGCTTGCTATAATTAAGGATAAGAAATGTTATCAGAGAATGTCAAAGAGGATCTTTGACATTCTTTTTTGTGTATATTTGGAAAAGATTTACAGATAAAAAACATGAATCTTTGGAAAGGTCTTTGGGTGAAGTTTCATTCACTTGCCCTTTGGGTTGTGCTGTGATAGAATTATAGTGATTATGTGGGTATGGTCGCATTTTGGCCGGCGGCATCATTAGCTGCTATATACCATTTTGATGGGTAACCATTTTACACAATATAGAAAAGAGTAGGTGAGAGGAATGGGTCGTTTTACAGATTTTCTCAATCGGATGCCATTTGTCAATAAAACTGTCAGTAAAGAAGTAGAGCAGTATAACAATGTTGAACGACAGTACAGCAAGGCAAAAGAATTGTTAGAGCATGGTATCTCAGAAGAGGCAATCAAAGCATTGAATCAAATTGCTGATATTGGAATGATGGAACCGCAGTACCAGCACTATGGCTGTGAGTCTCTTAAAATTTTGGGCGAGGTTTATGAAACTGGAAAATACGAAAGAATTAAGGCAAAAGTAAATCGTGAATTAGCTGCCAAGTATTATGAACGCTACATTAAGCTTGTGGAGGATCCTAATGTTCTTTATAAGCTTGGTTTATTGATGCTGGATATTCAGAATTTCTCTAAAGCAATTACCTATTTGGAGAAGGCTGCGTCTTGTAATGTTAGCCAGGCATATATGCGTCTGGGAGATATATATGAGAAGGGCCTGAATAGAATAGATGAGAACGGACTTAAAAGTGATTTTATTATTCCGATTGACATAGAAAAAGCAAAGTCATGGTATCAGAAATTGGCTGATAAGGGTGATGACAAAGCGAAAGCTGCTGTGGATCGTATTGAATATAATGCAACCCATGCAGATAGTATTGAGTTTGAAGAGAAAGATAAAATCTATTCTCAGATTTCAGAGAAACGAAAAGCAAAAGGAATTGAGACGCGTTATAAGGCACAGGATGCCACAAAGTTACAGTATCAGTACGCATATATACATGATCAGGTGGAAGGCTATATTCACAAGCTTCCAAAGGATTGGGTGAAGAGTATCGATGTGGATACGGATGAGGAATATTACGCGCCAAGTCATACGTATACAGACTTTTCCATTTATGTGACATATACAACAGTTCCAAAAGATTCGGAACGTAAAGTGGATGATTATCTGTATTATATGAATGAGGCGTATGATTGTGATGTGAATATCACACCATACATTACAGAATATGCCAATGGTATTTCTGCACGCTTTTATCACAAAGATATTGACAAAGGGATTGTAACTTTTGTATTTAAGCAGAAGAATAGATGGGCATGTCTTAGATTTGTGTGTTCCAATATGGATATCATGGAGCAGTATAACGAAATAATTTTTGAAGTGGCTAATTCCTTTGCATTTGTAATTCCTACGTTGTTAAGTAATAAGAGTGCGAACCGTACAGAGATACAGTATTACAATGAGGCGGTATATTACTTTAATATGGAAGATTATGAGAAAGCTATGAGTTTTGCAACCCTTGCTTTGCAGCATGGTAGCGAGAAGGCAAGTTATCTCTTAATTGAGTTATACTTTGATATGGATAGTCCATATCGTGACATTGATAAAACTATTAGCTACGCAAAGCAATTGTTTGATTCCAACAAAGATCCGGATTTGGCATTTTTAATAGGTAACATTTATGATCAACAATTGAAGAGCTATGTTGAGGCAAAGATGTGGTATGAAACAGCGGATCGTTTGCAACACAAGCGTGTGCCATTCTATTTGGGTAGATTTTACTATTATGGTTTGGTTGCAGGCGTGCGTGACGGTGAAAAGGCATTGGAGTACTTGAAAAAGGCTCTTGACAACGGAATCTTTGAAGCGGAGCCATATATTAGAGATATTGAAAGTATAGGAGATCCGGCAAAACTCCAGTCCACCATTGATATGTGGGAACATGCAGTAAATGAGGGCACTGCGGATACAGCATTTAAGGTGGCTATGAATAAGAAAGAGCAAGTGTTCTATCTTGCCAGTGATGAGGAAATCGAGACTGCTTTTGTGAGAGCTATCGATTTGGGAAGTGTACAAGCAGCTTATGAATATGGTGCTTATTGGCAACTTCGAGAGAAGGAAGAGGGCTATGCCGGTCCAATTCGTAGCTTGGATTATTTCTACAAAGCATATGAGGCTGGGTATGAAGATTTCAGCAAAGAATATTTGTACCAGGTAATTGAACATAAGATTGCCACAGGTGTTTCTGATGAAGAGAAGCTCAACTTATACTATGATGTTGCGTCTAAGGGTTCTGCACCAGCTATCAAAAATGTTCTAACCATGGTGAAGACATTAGATCAAAGATTGATAAATCTGTATCATGGATTGAAGGAGATTGTCAAATCAGGTGATGTTGAGGCTTTGAGTGCTATGCATATGATTGAAGAGCAGTTTAAAGAATTGTTGAATCCGGTGGAAAGCGATTCGAATAAAGTGATTCAGAATAAGTTCTTCCGTCTACAGGTTCCAAGGAATTGTACGGCTGTGATAAACGATGAGGGTGGAACTATTCGATTTGCTGATTCTGCAATTGAGTTTGCTGTGGCAGAGATGCCAGTGAACGTTGATACAGAAGAAGAGTACAACAAAGTATTTAATTTGCTTCATAGAGAATATGCTGGCGAAGAAAACGCTGAGATTTTGGTAGCAAATTCTAGAATGGTCGGCTCGGGAATGCTAACACGTAAAGCTGGTAATAATAAGTATAGTATTCTCTTGATAAGTTCGAAGAACCAATATTTATTTAAGTTGAGTTCTATTGACCGCAGAGAGTTAATGAGATTCAAAGATCAAGCATTGGACATTGCACTTACATTGGTTGAATCTGGTGAGATTTATGTTGCAACAGGAGATAAGGCAAATAGACATATTGGATTGACCTTGTTAATGTCTGGCTCTAGCGATAGCGGTATGTTATCTATTAGCAAGGAAGATGAAGACGAGGGTTTGGTCTTTGTGTAAATGAAATAAAGATGTTTACAAAGGAAGGATTACAATAAGTAATCCTTCTTTTTATGTATATTTTTTGTTTACATTTTGTGATACGGGTGGTATATTTAGATTAGAATTTTGTGATAAACAAAATGTTCTGTTTGAGATGAAGATGCTGTGTAACGAACAAAGTACAAAGGATAGGGGAGAGCGATTATGTATCGTATTATAATGAATGACTTAATGGAGTGGTATGAGAAGGCGTCTGATAAAGTGTTACTCTTAAAAGGTGCCAAAGGTGTCGGAAAAACATGGACCATGATTGATTTTGGTCAAGGTTTTTACAAACGATTGGTCTATGTAGATTTGGAGAAGGACGAGGATGTTCGTACGTTATTCAAGCAGGGAAATAGGGTTCGAGCAGAAAAGCTTTTAGCAGCTTTATGCATGTATGCAGACCAACAGTATGAAGAGGGGCAGACGCTTTTTGTTTTTGATGAAGCACATTTATATCCAAGAGCTGTGGAAGCGATTATGAGCTTGAAACAACAACGCCCAGATTTACCATTGTGTATGATTGCATCTACAGTTGGAACCATTCCTCACGAAGCAGAATTTGTAGATGAATTGCATAATCTAATCTTGTACCCTATGACCTTTGAGGAATTTCTTACCGCCAATAAAGCACAGGACTTGTGCAAACATATAGAGAAACAGAAATTAGAACCAGTAGAGCCGGAAATTATAGATCAGATTACAGAGTATCTCAAGGTGTTTTATGTTACCGGTGGTATGCCGATTGTGGTGCTTGATTATGTAAAGAATCATGACTTGAATCGTGTGGATGCAATTCTTAGAGCATTGCTTGGAAAATGCAAGGAACATATAGACCAGTATGTGCCTAAGGCATTTGAGTTGAAGGTGAATAAAATCTGGAATAGTATTCCTGCACAGATGGAGAAAGAAAATCGTAAGTTTATGTATCAGTATGTGGATGAGAAAGCCCGTGCCAGAGAATATGAGAAATCTGTGAATTGGCTGGTGGATACTGGCTTGGTGCGCAAGGTGAACCGTATCAAAGACGGAATTGCACCTTTAGAATTACAGGTGGATGACAAATCCTTTGAGTTGTATCACTTGGATCACGGTTTGCTTCGAGTAATGTGTGGAATTCCTCATACAAGAGTGAAGGTTGATTTGGAAACTATGGAAGATATGAATGGCGCATTGTTAGAGCAGTTTGTTTTATCGGAGCTTACTATGAATAAAACAGTAGACCGCTTGTATTTCTGGATTTCAGGAGCAACCGCCAGAGTGGATTTTGTTTTCGAAGATGATGGACAGGTTGTGCCAGTGGATGTGCAATCAAGAATTCGTAGAAAAGCACAAAGCATGAAAGTATTTAATCAAAAATATAGAAATCATATGGCAATCAGAATATCACTAGATGGCTTAAGCTTCACAAAGGGAGTCCTGAATATCCCACTATATGGACTTTGGAACTTCTGAAAGCTACAAGCCGTGTCAGGATGCACAAGTATGGCCAGAGGGAAGCTTGCTTACCTCTGGCTATATTTGTGTAGACTGATTGGGCGCCAGCCCAGGAGCGAAACGCGCGAAGCGTGGTGAGCTCGTCGGCTTGTAGCGTGTAAATCCGCTATTATTTAAAATTGACCATATACTGTTTTCGGTTGTATATATAGTGAAAGGAGGCAGAGACATGATGAAGAAAATGAGTACTCATGAATTCAGTGAAATGTACGAAAAATATAAGAATATTCTGTATCGTGTTGCATTTACATATGTGAAAAATAATGAAGATGTAGAAGACATATTGCAGGAGGTGTTTCTCAAACGCATCTATCTAGATAAGGAATTTGAAAGTGAGGAGCATGAAAAAAGATGGATGATTCGAGTTACGGTCAATATGTCAAAAAATCATTTGAAAAGTTTTTGGAATAGAAATAAGTTGACTATAGATGAATTGGTAGAATCTTCCGATGTTTTGCAATGGCAGTTTGATGAAACACAAAAAGAGATTTTTTCAGAGATAATGAAACTGCCGGATAAACAGAGAATGGCAATTTATCTTCATTATTATGAGGGTTATTCGTGTAAAGAAATTGCAGATATTTTGCGATGCGGTGAATCGGCGATCAAAATGCGATTGCAAAAAGGTAGAGAGTTATTAAGATTAAGATTGAGTTAGGAGGAAATATATGGAATTGAATCGATATCAAAATGTGTATGATAAAATGGAAATGCCAAAGGAGATGGATGAAAGATTGCAACAAACAATCATCAGTAGAGCGCAAGAAAAGCACGGTATGAGTAAAAAGGGATATCGTGCAGGTGTTGCAGTTGCAGCAGCGTTTGCAGTTATGGTTTTTGTTACACAGTTTGATACTGTGGCTGCTGCGGCTGAACGAGTAATCGACTATTTTAAGTATAGTTTTATGGTGGAAGACCAAGAAGGAAATGCTGTAAAGGTGGAGATGAAAGGTGGCTACTTGACGCTAGATTCTGATGCATCTAAGGACGAATGTTATATGGACTCACTATCAATGGTTGAAGAGGAATTAGGTGTGGCATTATTAGATACAAGTGCTGCGTATCAGTTTGATGATTGTGTGACATATACGCCATATTTAACAGATGATGGTGAATTGTATGGAGTGATGTTATCCAATCACCTATATGCAATGGGAGATTTACAAGATGTGACGTTACATGCAAGAGAAAGCGAAGACGGATTGGATTGGATGGAGTATGCCGCTGGCGCCGATTATCAGACACCAATTTCTGCCCAGGTCACAATTCGTACAGATAAAGATATGACCGGTGAGTATGATAACAATGAGATAGGATATGTCAGTAAGTGTCAAAATATTGATTTGACAAATCCACCAGCGGGAATTTCTGATGCTGAAATTTATGATATGAGTAGCCTTGATGTGAAAGCGGTGCTTTATTCCGTTCAGACAGATGGTCCTATTGCATGGAGTATTGAGGAGGGAGCAATCACCTGTACCACTGCCGTATTTGTGTATGAAGGAGTAGAGTATGTGTATATGGGTGGAATAGACCATGATACAATGAAATCATTTTTGGATACGTTGAAATAAATGTAATAGGTAAATAATATCAATTCTTTGAGAAATTATAAAAAATAAAAAAAGTGTGAATATTTGCGATTTCTCGAAAAGAGTCAAGCAAATTTCACACTTTTTTTGTGAGTATCCTCATATTAGAAGAAGGACTTTTCGTCCACTTTTGAATATCAGGGATTATGGTCTCATTCCAAGTCCACCCTCAAGTGTCAATGTCTCACCAGTCATATATTTGAAGTCTGGTGAAGCAAGCTGTACACAAACGCGTCCGATTTCATCCTCGGAATCACCGAAGTGTCCAACTGGTGGAGTGTGAACGTTTTTCTCAAATGCTTCAGGATAAGCGTTCTTGAACTGCTCTAACTGTGCTGTCCAAGCAAGAGGACATACAACATTTACATTGATATTATCCTTTGCCCATTCGGTTGCAGCAACACGGCTAAGTCCACGAATACCTTCCTTTGCAGCAGCATAAGCACACTGACCAAAGTTACCAAATAAACCAGCACCAGAAGCGAAGTTAATAACAGAACCCTGTGCTTCTTTCAAATATGGATAGCAAGCCTTCATGTAATAGAATGCTGCATATAATCCTGAATACATAGCTAAGTTAAACTGATCAGTTGTATGGTCTGCCAAAGTAACACCAGAAGCAGAAGCCTGTGCATTGTTAATCAATACATCAATTCTTCCAAAAGTATCCATTGTCTGCTTAACAACTTCTCCAACAACTGCTTCGTTGTCAGCACCAGCGTTAACATCTGCCTGAACAATAAGTACTTTAATTCCATAGAGACGCTCTAATTCTTCTTTTGCATCCTCTAACTTCTGAACGTTACGTCCAGTAATTACGATGTTGGCACCCTCCTTTGCATATGCAGTAGCGATACCATATCCGATAGAACCGCAACGGCCATCACTTAATACAGCACGTCCTGCACCTGTAATAATTACTGTCTTTCCTGTCAAAAATCCCATGTTGACAATACCTCCTTAAATGTATTATAAAATATTGGTTTCTAAATATTAATAAATTATAGAGATTCTTCGCTGACCTTGAATACCAGACTTTCTGTCTGGGTTGCAAGTTCATTCGCATGTTGCTCTAACTCTGCAATGTGCTTCTTCATCCTAGGATATGTAGTGATGTCCTTGTAAATGAAATAAGCAGCAAATATGAACAAAAATGTAGTCAATACATTGGTAAATGACTGTGAAATACCAAGTAATGGCAGCGCTTTAAAGATGGTGGCACCACTACCAATTAAGGATACAATGGTACGTAGGTAAGCAAGATGTGTCTGTTCGATTGCAAGCTTACTATTGGTAAATGCCAAATCTGTTCGAAATTTTGAAAATTCTGTACGCTCCACAGCCAACTGGTTCTGATTATATGCAAGAGCTTTTTTTGTTTTTACAGAACTGGGTATCTCTCTTGGTGTTCCGGATTCTAATTCTGTTCCGAATCCTGGAACGGGGTTTTTAGAGGTTGATTTTTTGTTTCCCATAAGTAGTCCCCCTTTCCTATCCTATATTCTAAATCATATTCAAAGGAAACACAATTGATTTATTGTGAAAATTTATAGATTTTTTCACACCTTCAAAGTATATAGTCTTGACAGTGATAGACAAAAATAAGAAAATGAAAAAAGTCAGAAAAGAAGAATAGTTATAGGAAAAAAGATTGGGAGTCATCTATATGAAGGTAGTAGTTGCATTGGATTCTTTTAAGGGAAGCATGAATTCTTTAGAGGCAGGAAATGCTGCGAAAAGAGGAGTTCTTCAATGTCATCCTGAGGCAGAAGTTGTTGTGATTCCTTTGGCAGATGGAGGAGAAGGAACTGTTGATGCTTTGATTGAAGGGTTACAAGGGAATAGAGTGAATATTGAAGTGTCTGATCCGATAGGAAGAGCAACACAGTGTATATACGGAATACTTCCAGATGGCACTGCAATTATGGAAATGGCACAGGCTGCTGGACTTGAAAAGCTTTCTGAAAAAGAGCGCAACCCATTGTACACATCAACTTATGGTGTGGGCGAGATGATAGTAGATGCTATGAACAGAGGTTGTCGTAAGTTTGTGATTGGTATTGGTGGTAGTGCAACCAATGATGGTGGCATGGGAATGTTGTCCGCTTTGGGGTATGAATTTTTAGATGACAACGGACAAGCTGTCAAACCTGGAGCTCAGGCTTTATCTAGGGTGAAAGAGATTCGCACAAGTGGCGTCCATGCACATTTAAGGGAGTGTACATTTCAAGTTGCCTGTGATGTGGATAATCCGCTATGTGGAATAAATGGTGCAACATATGTATACGGCTTACAAAAGGGATTACCAGAGGATTTGTGCCAAAGCGTTGATGATGGAATGAAACAGTATGCGGGCATAGTGGAAGACTGGTGTAAAAAATATGCAAAAGAGCACAAGAAGAATGAGGTATTACAATCTGGAAAATCGTACATGAATTATCCGGGTGCCGGTGCCGCAGGAGGTTTGGGTTTTGCATTTCTTATCTTTCTGCATGGTGAATTGGTATCAGGTATAGATTTAATATTGGACACGGTTGGATTAGAACAAGAACTGCCACAGGCGGATGTGGTGATTACAGGTGAAGGTAGAATAGATGCACAGACAGCTATGGGGAAAGCACCTATTGGGGTGGCCAAGCGAGCTAAGAAGTATGGATGTCGTGTGTTGGCATTTGCCGGTTGTATTGGTGATGACGCACAAGTATGCAAAGAGAAAGGGATCGATGAATATTATTCCATTGCATCGGAAGCTGTGCCGCTGGAAGAGCGTATGAAAAAAGAGAATGCCATTTGTAACATGCAGAATGCTGTGGTGAAGATGTTTTCAAATATGGATCAAAATGAGAAAAGGATAGAGATATGAAAAAATTGGCACCGCTATTTGTGTTGATAGCAGGGATTTTGTGGGGTATGATGGGAATATATGTCCGTCGATTTAATGCATTTCAATTTACAACAATAGAAATTGTGGCAGTTCGAGCTGTGATGACGGCATTGTTAATGGCAATTGCTTTGGCTGTGTATAAACGGGAATTGCTAAAGGTAAGATGGAAGGATATATGGTGTTTTGTTGGAACAGGAATATGTAGTATTGTGTTTTTTAATTTCTGCTATTTCAAAGCCATTACTTTAACATCTTTATCTGTGGCGGCGGTGCTATTATATACGGCTCCGGCTATTGTGATGATTTTGTCTACATTTTTGTTTCGCGAAAAAGTAACTATGGTTAAAATGATAGCCCTGATTGCCACTTTGGTTGGATGCGTGTTTGTAACTGGATTCATCGGAAATACAGAAACAATAACCTCGGAGGGGATTTTGATGGGACTTGGAGCTGGTTTGGGATACGCGCTGTATTCTATCTTCAGTCGTTATGCACTGCAAAGAGGATATCACAGTTTGACTATTACGTTTTATACCTTTTTGCTGGCCAGTGTCGGGTCATTGCCTTTGGCAAATGTGAGAATGATATGGAATGCCTGTGTGGAGGATTCCAGTATGCTGGGATTTTACATTGTATTTGCCTTGGTGAGTACAGTGGTTCCGTATATTTTATATACACTGGGGTTGACTGCTATGGAGAATAGCAAAGCTTCCATTATTGCATCGGTGGAGCCTGTGGCGGCAACGGTATTTGGAGTTATGTTGTTTCACGAAAAAATGACGAGTAATCATTTGATTGGGATGATATTGGTCCTTGGTGCCATAATGATTTGCAACATGGATTGGAAACGAAAGATATTGTAAGTATGTAATACGGAAAGAAGGAGTATAGAAAGATGAAAAATAAAATATGGATGATTTTGATGATGGGTTTGTTGTTAACTGCATGTGGAAATGAACAGCAAATGTCTGCAGATATGAACGATAATGATATAGCAGAAGAATCTGTTGCTAGTGGAGAAGGTGCATGGAAAGAGGTTATGGAAAGAGATGTGGCGCCGGATTTTAAAGCACCTTTGGTGGATGGTAGCACATTTTCGCTGTCAGAAAATAAGGGTAAAGTTATTTTGTTAAACTTCTGGGCAACATGGTGCGGCCCTTGTGTTGGGGAAATGCCAGCATTTCAGAAGTTGGATGAGAAGTACGGCGATGAAGTGATGATTTTGGCAGTGAATTGCATGGAGGATAGAGAAACAGTAGACCGATTTATTAAAGAAACAGGTTATAATTTTCCGATTGCCTATGATGAAGAGGGTGTTGTGTCTTACACATATCCTAGTAGTGGAATTCCCTATACCTTGGTGATTGGTAAAGATGGTGTTGTTAAGAATATTTATGTGGGAGCTGCAGATGCGGACACACAATATCTGATTTATAAAGCTGCCATTGATGAGGCTTTGGCAGAATAGCGGTACGTAGAGAA
Source organism: Lachnospiraceae bacterium (assembly GCA_045537735.1). Classification (GTDB taxonomy): domain Bacteria; phylum Bacillota; class Clostridia; order Lachnospirales; family Lachnospiraceae; genus CAG-590. The sequence goes on along the minus strand of JAZSPZ010000021.1, from coordinate 8,435 downwards.
AGTGAGTTGAATGTAAGACGTTATGAAGAAGAGTATGTTTCAGAAAGGGTTACTTGTTGCAGCGCTTTTGCTGATTCTTATGGGCATTCATGAGAATGGTTTTCAAGAATTAAAGAACAAAGCGATTCGAATTTGTTACGAGTGTATAGGAATTGGATGATGCGTAGAAAACTGATTCAAGTAATTTGTGCAATTTTATATAACTGCAATTTTACGGGATTTGCCAAAGGGACCATTTATCAAGGAAACTTGAAAGGTGTTTGTGTTCCAGGTCTTAATTGCTATTCTTGTCCAGGTGCCATTGGTTCTTGTCCCTTGGGCAGCCTGCAGACAGCGTTGTTGTCATCAAAATACAGGTTTCCGTATTACATTTTAGGTATGCTGCTTTTGTTTGGTGTGTTACTTGGAAGAGTGGTTTGCGGATATCTATGTCCTTTCGGGCTGATGCAGGAGCTGTTATACAAGATTCCGTCGAAGAAAATGAAAAAGAACAGGTGGACGAGACGATTATCGTGGCTTAAGTATATCATTTTAATTGTCTTTGTGGTGGCAATTCCTATTGTATTTCTGGTACCAGGGTTTTGTAAATATATCTGTCCGGCAGGGACACTGGAGGGTGGCGTGTTTCTGGTTTCCGCGGATGAGCGGTTACAGGCATTGTTGGGCGGTCTTTTCTCCTGGAAAATGCTGATTTTGATTTTGGTCATAGGGACTGCGATTTTTATCTTCCGCAGTTTTTGTCGTTTTATCTGTCCGTTAGGTGCATTCTATGCAATGTTTCATAAGGTGTCTGTCGTAGGTATGAAGGTGGATACACACAAATGTAATGGGTGTAATGCATGTGTTGCGCACTGCAAAATGGATGTAAAAAAGGTTGGAGATGCAGAGTGTATTCATTGCGGAGAGTGTAAAGGGGTATGCAGTCAATGTGCAATCTCCTTCGGAAGAAAATAATATAAGAATAGAAAAGGGTATGCTCCAGTGTGGAACATACCCTTTGTTGTTTATGAAATATTTGGCTGTTTTATATGCCTGGATCATTACTTGAAGTAAATTTTTGAAATTGGATTTGTAGATCCGATTTCAAAACTTGTGATACTTTTATTGGTTGCAAGGTAGAAGTGGTCACCGATATATATACCGCGCACCGCATTGTTCTTGAATCCAGAGCTGTCGTCAACCTTGTATTTTGCGGTTTCGACAAAACCATCATTGCGATTGTAGGTGTAGGTCGAATAGTAATAAACATATTCTTGGCTACTTGGGTCAAGTGTACTGTACACGAATCCGAAAATATTTTTGTTCGGGTCAATCATCATCGCCTTGTGGTTGTGTTGTGCTTCGCTATATTGTGAATGCTCAATAATATATTTGTCTTGTTCCTGAACATCTGTTGGGTCAGTGACATCAAACATGGATAACTTCAGTCCTAGGAATTCAGAAGTGTTAGCATCGATTTCTTCGCCGAATCCAAGAAGAAGTCCATCTTCGTAATTGTGTAGATAATTCGAAAATCCGGGGATTTTCAATTGTCCGAGAATTGTCGGATTGGTTGGGTCAGACAAATCTACAGAGAACAATGGGTCTACGTTTCTAAAGGTTACAAAGTAACCGATATCTCCTATGAAACGCGCAGAATATATCTGTTCTCCGGGAGCAATACCAGAAATTTTTCCGGTGAGTTGCATGTTATCATCTAATATATAAAGTACATTCACATCCTCTTTTACTTTCACACGTTCATTAGAGGAAACATCTTCTGTGTTGGCAGAAACATCTAGTGGCGCAATATCTCTCAACAGCGAAATGTTGTTAGCTGGAATGGTTGCCACAATTCGAAGGTGATTGTCATATTCGCTTAAAGCAAAGGAGTCATACAAATATCCTGCTACAGTAGCATTTTCTCCCGGAATCAGGATTCCCTCATCATAACGAACCTTTGTGATTTCGGTCTTTGTCACTTCATCGTATAAGGTGGTGTAGAAGTAGATAGAGGAATCACTTACATAGGTCTGTCCGCCGTTGGTTGGAATTGCAGCGGTATCTGTAAAATCCTTTGGGTTATTCAAATCAACACTGGTTATCACATAAGTTGTCTGCATCAAAATGTCTCTTGGATAATAAATGTTAGAGCACTCGATGGTTTTGCCGTTCACACTTGGTATATAGTTGGTATAAGGTGTAGGTGTGTCTAAATTGGTGTCATGAAAGTTGCTGATGGTATATAGAAAGCCATTGCTAATGCGTGAACTTTCATACCAACCAGACTGTGTTAAGGTTTTCAACATCCTAGGATGCTCCTTATCCTCTATATCATATATTACAATGTTTGTTTCGGTACTGGCATTTTCAAAAGTGTAATTTTGTTTTGTGTATAGCAATACAATATAGTTTTCATAGAGGTAGAACTCATGAAAATTCGTATATTCATTGGTGTTATCTTCTGAAAATTTGTACAAATCAATAGAGGTAAGCGCTTTTAGATTGCCGTTATCGGTTTCTGTTATCGTTAATGTCTGGTCTTCGTGACCTGTGTTGTCATTAAATCTAGAAATCACCTTATAAATGTAGGTCCCATCCGTCTTGATCATATCGCCTTCATCCACTGTTTTTTCCTGGGTATTGGTAGTAGAAAACGATTCCTTGGATTGTGTCTTTGTACTGTCGTTTGTTGCGTCAGACATATCTTGACGAAGGGAGGAAACACCAGTCGCAGCGGTTTCAGATTCAGCTACCAGTGCTTCATCCGTACTCTCATATACAGCACTATCTTCATTGGTTACGGTGGCAAGACGATCATAGTAAGCCTGGTATGCGTCATGTAATGTTTCATAGTATGCATCATAGCTAGAAGGTGACTGTAGGCTGGATTGCGTCACCAAGTCTTCGCCAGAACGGCTCGTCTCTTCGTTTTCTATAGCTTCAGCTGCAGGTTCTTCGGCGGATTCTTCTGCGGCATCATACATAGCAGATTCTGTCGGAGCGTTGGAGGTTTCTGACATAGACTTATTATTTACGTGAATCGCAGTGGCTCCACCAATCAGACAAAGCACTATGCAGGCAGCGGCAGTGAAATGGCGTACAAAACGGTTGCGCTTGCCTGTAGAACTGGTGTAGTTGTCGGATTCCTCTAGCGTTGAACTTGTTATATTATGATCGAATGTATTCTCTTTTCCAATCTGTTCATCTAACATTTTCTTTATGTTTTCAGGGGAAATGCTATCTGGAATTGGAATGTCTTTTGTTTGGTTGTCAATCTGTTTCATGATATCCTGTTCGTTCATGCAAATTCCTCCTTTAAATATTGCGACATTTTTGTCAATGCACGACTTTTGGTAGAGCGAATGGTTCCCTCTTGGCTACCTAGAATTTTGGCGGTTTCTCTACTGTTGTAACCGGCAAATACCATAAGGGAGATAATTACTTTTTCGGTTTCGTTTAACTTGGAAAATGCTTTTTGCACATCCAAGTGTTCTGCATAAGGATGGTCGTCTTGGATAAATTGTTCGGTTTCTGCTTCATCCTTTAAATGTTCTCGGTTGGAAATATATACTGCAATTTGGCGCTTGCATTTTGTGGATAATATTTGGAAAATCCAAGATTTGAACTTTTCTGGTTTTTTCAGATTTTTGATACCCCTAAATGCATCCAAAACAGTTTCGCTAATGACATCCTCTGCGTCTTGTTGGTTGCCTAATGTGTAATAGGCAAACCTGTACATATCTTTATAATACAATTCATAGAGTTTGCAAAAAGAAGTGGAATCTCCGTTTTTTGCAAGGAGCACATGTGCAATGATTTCTTCTTGGTTCAATTTGGAATCACCTCCGCTTTCTAGAAGTTTGTATTTGTGCATTTTTTGTCGCTCTGCATAAGTAGTGATAGAAATTGCACAAAGTGTTGCATATAAAACAAAAAATTAAAAAATAAATGCAGATAGGCATCTATCCGCATTTAAAAGAATCCAGTTTGTTGAGTATGGTTTTGCCACTAATTGTATTCTTATCTGGAATATAATCGTATAATTTCATAAAGCTTTCGTCGTCTTGTTTGTCTGTGTAGTGCTTTGCCAATGCGTTGTAGGTACCACTGATATCTGTACCGATGGATAGACAATATTCCCAAATCTCCACAGCTTGTTCGGGATATTCATTATAGATGCATTCTGCCAACAAATGTAAATTTCTGATATAGCGAGAATAGTTCATGTCGTACATCGTAAGTAGTTCCAAATTAGCAGGACCATATTGCTCTTTCAAGTCAGTGTTGGAAATTCCGATAAGATTGAGCATTTTCTTTTCTGATAATGTCTTTATTTCTTTGATATATTCTAAAATCTGTAATTGCTTTTTTTCGTCATTTAATGTAATATCTAATGGAAGTGTATGAAGTGGTACTTCAATATAAGGTAGATTTGATATATCCTTACGTCTGGTGCTGTTGGCAGCATCCTCACGGGATAGATAGGACCGAACAGACTGCGGATCTTTGTTTTTGTTCTTCCTTATATTGTGGTTTAATACCAATATGAGTATTGTGATAGAAGGTAATAATAGGAATTTCATAATAAGTCCTTTCAGAAAAGAGGTGTATTGTATGTTCGATTTTAGTAACAAAAAGACTAAGCGTATTGTTTCATCTGTAATCGCAATCTTTTTGGTTCTTGTAATGGTGATTAGTTGTATCTCCACAGCAATTTTCTAATTGTTTTTTCGTAAATGTTAAGTGGTTAATGTAGGGGTGTGTTTTGTCGATATAGATAAAGCACACCCTTTGTGTTAGGAATAGTTACATATTATTAACACACAGTATGTAATACCTTTAGCTAAGATAAAATGTACAAAATGAAGAAACAAAAGTCAAGTTATTAGTAAAATGTGACAGTATTATTTTAAGTACTTGAAAAGATGACTGTTTGTGTTAAAATGGTGTACGTATAGGTGTCAATTATGGAATGTTCTGTTTCGGAAGACACAGAATATTTTCAACAACATAATAGATTAAGGACAGATTGAGGAATGATAAAGATGAAATTGAGAATGAAAAGACAATTAATGATAATTGCATTATTTTTATTTTTGGGATTCGGCGTAACAACGATGTATCGTGTAGTTATGGCTGAGGACAAGGATAAGCAAACGATTTATGCGGGTGTATATCTAGATGGAGTGTACGTAGGTGGATTGACAAAGGAAGAAGCCATGGAAGAATACGATAAGTATATTGATGGTGTTGAGGACTTAGATGTTACATTTACTACTGTACAAGGTTCTTATACAACTACATTGGGTGAGATTGGTGTAGAGGTTTCTGTAGAAAATGCAGTAGATCAGGCGTATAACTATGGTAGACAAGGAAATATTTTATCCCGTTACAAAGAAATCAAAGGTCTTGAAGAAGAGAATGCGGTATTGGTTCCAGATAAGAGTTTTGACAAAGAAGCTTTGAAGGAAAAGCTTACTAACGAGACGGCAGATATTGTGACAGAGCCAAAGAATGCATCTATTACAAGAGTAGATGGTGAGTTTGTAGTTCATCCTGGTGCCACGGGTGTTACCATTAAGGTGGATGATACAGTTGCTCTTTTGGAGAAAGCCTTTGAAGAAGAGTGGGAACAAAAAGATATTACATTGAAGGCTGTCGTGGTAGAACAGGAGCCAGAATACACAGAGGATGATTTCTATGCCATCGATAGTGTACTAGGACAAGCGGTAACGGATTATAATCCGGGTAATGCTGCGAGAAGTCAGAATCTTGCAACAGGTGCCAGTAAAATTAGTGGAACAGTTTTGATGCCAGGTGAACAGTTTTCTGTATACGAGACGGTGTCTCCATTTACAGAGGATAATGGTTATGCAAATGCTGGTCAGTATGTAAGTAATGGTGAAGAGTTAGAGTTGGTAGATGGTCTTGGCGGTGGTATCTGCCAGGTGTCTACAACCTTATATAATGCTGTACTGAAAGCTGAATTACAGGTAGATGAGAGATATCCTCACTCCCTTACAGTTAGCTATGTAAGACTTGGTATGGATGCAGCAATTGCAGGGGATTATATGGATTTGAAGTTTACCAATAGCACTGAGTATCCGATTTATATCGAAGGATATGCAGGTGGAGGTTCCATCTCATTTGCTGTTTATGGTCATGAGACAAGACCGTCCAACAGAACAATTTCATTTGAGACAAAGGTGATTGAAACCTACGAACCGGGAGAGCCGGAAGAAATAGAGGATCCTGAGTTAGAAAAAGGTGAAAAGAAAACTGAGCAGAATGCTTATACAGGATATTATGTAGAGGTTTGGAAACATGTATATGTCGATGGCGTAGAAGTGGAATGCGTAAAGGTTGCGCCAAGTAAGTATAACGCACAGGCGGCAAAGATACGAATCGGAACCAAGAAAGTAAAAGATAAGAAAAAAGATAAAGATAAAGACAAAGACACAGAAAGTACAGATGGTTCGTCAGAAAACAATGAGTCATCGGAAGCAGCAACGGAAGCGCCAACAGAGGCGCCAACGGAAGCTCCGACGGAAGCACCGACTGAGCCACAAGAGGAAGCGGCTGGAGGAGTATAGGATGAGAACTGGTAAATTACCAGAGCATACATTCAAGCGTTCTGTTATTCATCCGATTCGGTACAGGAGGGGAGAAACAATCCTTCGAGCAGGAGTAGGATATGATGGGGCAGTGTTTGGCAATATGGTTACGGCCATGGCCACCACTGCCTTTTGTTATACAGGAAATGAGATATATGCTTTGGACAATGCAATAAACAACGTTATAGCTGCAGGTGGTAAACCATACGCAATATCAGAGGCGATTCTTTTGCCTGAACACAGCGAAGAGGTGACGCTTAGACAGATTACTGGAAATTTGGCTGCGAAAGCGGAAGAATATCAGGTGGATATAGTAGGAGGACATACGGAACTGGTTCCGTCTGTGACCAATCCAACGATTGCTATTACTGCCTATGGTGAGAGATTGTGGGAACAGAAGTATTCCAGTGTGAAACCAGGGATGGATATTGTTATGACGAAGTGGGTTGGTTTGTATGGTGGAGCAATTCTTGCAAGATTAAAGCAAGATGAATTGACGACTCGATATCCAAAGAGTTACATAGAAACAGCAGCGGACTACATGAAGAATACGTCTCTTATGCCTGAATTGGCAGTATTGGAGGCTGCAGTCGCCGAAAATCCTGATTGTATTTTGGCTGCTCATGATGTGTCTAATGGTGGCTTGTTTGGTGCTTTATGGCAATTGTTATCAGCTTGTAATTGTGGCGGTGTATTTTCTGTTGAGGAGATTCCGGTAAAACAAGAAATCATAGAGGTAAGTGAGTATTATGATATCAATCCATATATGATGAATGGTCAGGGAAGCTTATTACTGGTGGCACGGGATGGTGCTTCCTTGACGGAACAGATGGCGCAAGCAGGCATTGCAGCAAGTGTAATTGGCACAACAACAGAATCAAAGGATCGGAAAGTATTGGTGGGAGATGAAGAGCGCTTTTTGGTGCCACCAAAGGGAGACGCATTGAATGCAGTGTTCTACGGACAACCCATACCGGTGTAGAGAGGAGAATAGAGATGAATAATGAGAGAACGAAGATTTTGAAGTTGATAGAGAATAATGCGAAGATGACGACCAAGGATATTGCAACAGTACTTGGTTTAGATGAGTCTTTGGTGATTAATATTATTAGTGATATGGAGCAGGAGCAGATTATCTGTGGTTACAATACGGTTATTAACTGGGATAAGACGGATTCTGAAAAGGTGACTGCTCTGATTGAGGTAAAAGTAACGCCACAAAGAGGAGAAGGATTCGATCGCATAGCAGAGCGTATCTATAATTATGAAGAGGTCGCATCTTTGTACCTGATGTCAGGTGGCTTTGATATGGCAGTATTTATTGAGGGTAAGACTATGAAAGAGGTTGCAATGTTTGTTTCAAGAAAGCTTGCACCAATGGAGAACGTGTTAAGCACATCTACACATTTTGTGCTTAAAAAATACAAGGAAAATGGAACAAAGATTGAGCAGCGTAAGAAGGATGAAAGACAGGTGGTGACAGCATGAGAAATCCATTATCTGATAAAGTGGTCCAGATGAAACCATCTGGAATACGAAAGTTTTTTGATATTGTAAGCGAGATGCCGGATGCTATTTCTCTTGGAGTTGGAGAACCGGATTTTGATACACCATGGCGCGTCAGAGAAGAAGGGATTTACACTCTGGAAAGAGGAAAGACATTCTATACCTCAAATTCAGGTTTAAAAGAATTAAAAGTAGAAATTTGCAAATACTTAGATAGAAAAGTCAATGTAAAATACGATTACAACAGTGAAGTAATCGTTACGGTTGGAGGAAGTGAAGGGATTGATATCGCACTTCGCGCAATGCTGGACCCGGGAGATGAAGTCTTAATTC
>JAZSPZ010000057.1:0-5595 GCA_045537735.1 Lachnospiraceae bacterium | reverse complement strand
CTTTGCGACCACCCAAAACATCCAATGTTGTCAGTGTCCAATCTTCCGATGTGCAAACCTTTGTCCAAGGTTCGCTCTTTCCCTTATAGGGTGCTGTCATTGTAAGCAAATGTTTAATTGTAACTTTAAATATAGTTTGCTCTCCTCTTTTAGGAGTGTAAATTTCCTTGTAATAGTCCATCACAAAGTCGTCTACACATTTTATCAAACCTTGGTCAATGGCAATACCTATCAGCAATGATGCTACAGATTTTGTTACACTCATTACATTCATTGTATCGTCCTTTTTAAAACCATCTTTATACTCTTCAATTTCAAGTATGTTATCTTTATAGGCTACAATCTGTTTTATATTTATATCGTTTTTACTTGAATACGTATCTAAAACTTTCTTCATCAAAACTTCCTCCTGTAAAGCAGTAAAAATCATATTATTTGGACGTCCTATAATAAGCCTAAGTGAATTAAAAATTAATTTCAATAGTTTTTTTCATAAAAAAAGACATCTAAGTTAATAGACATCTTTTTTACAACATAAAATTCAAATCCATACTTGCTTTCAGACTCAATAGAAGCCTGAAATTTTCTGTTCTCATTACCATCTTAGAACATATCAAGAATCCTCGCCATCTATGTATCTACGCTCACCCCACCATCCAGGAACCAGCTCGCCTAATGTAATAGTTTTTCTTGTTTTATAGTCCGTCATTATTTCCATATTTCTATTCTTATATGACAACTGCATAAGAAACTCTCTACATGCGCCACAAGGCATACCGCTACCCTCTATCACACCATTTGGAGCTTCATCTCTAAATGCAATCAGTCGTTTAATAACAGTTTGACCACTATTAACATACATATTAAGAGCTGCCACTCTTTCTGCACAAAGGTTCATAACCCCACTACAGCCTTCAATACAAAAACCTGTAAATATTTCTCCATTCTCACTTTCCACAGCACAAACCACATGATGTGCATATACAAAAGGAGAAACCTCCTCTGGGTGATATTGTTCCTTTGCTTTTAAATATAATTTTTCCCAAATATCCATATTATCCTCCACCAAATTCAATTTGTACATTAATTTAATCACATTTACAAACTATATTTCTTGTTCAACTATTTGTGGCAGACAGTCCAACAATCTTGATTTTTTCAAAGATAATAAAATACTTACCTTTTCGTAATTCATAGTTATCCCAACTAGTATAAGATTCATTTCTTCAATAGTTTTAAAAAGAAAAGGTGCGGAATTCATATCATCATTTTCATTTCCAAATTTTATCATAATCATACCTCAATGTTTTAATTATCCAAACAGAAACTTCAAATCTCCTCATGCTTTCAGACTCACCAAATGCCTGAATTTTTTGCTTTTTACGGTTCTTCTTTAGTAGTACAAACACCATTCTTTATTTCATCAAATTTATAAGGTATTCCTTGTTCATTATAATAATTGATATATAATGTATACTCTGTATCCGAATAGAAATGTTGTTCAACTCTGTCAATTTTATGTCCTATAATAAAATCACCATCATCTATTTCAGGTAAATCCATATCATAGTATTCATTCATATCATATTCTTTACATCTTATCTGAATATTACCGGAAAATGATTTTACAATCACCTTATCTTTTCGTGGTCTAATCATACGTCCTCCATACATTTTATCGACTTCAAATTCATCTCTGTTTTCTTATATCTTCTATACGCCAACCAATACGGCAGAAAACTTAATAAACCAAACATAATCGCAACAATCAATGTCATAATCACAGCAAAAAGAACTTGACTAAAATGCACTCCAATCAATCCCAAAAGCAACGATAATACTACCATGCCTATGTATGTACCGGTTGCTATCTTCAACTCCTCAGGAGCAATCAATGATTTTTTTATCACAACCACTAGGCACCAAGGTAACAGAAGCACCAATGAAATAACAAACAACGCAAAAAAATAACCTATCATGGTAACAAATTCCACAAATCCATTTGTTGCTTCAACAACAAGATTCGTCGGACCCGTAAAATCGGCACCGTCAATATACACATTGTCCGCATATTCAATAGGATTCATCAATTTCCACAATTCAGTGCTGTATCCCCACACGGATAAGACCAACACCACCGCAATCACCAACATGGTTGCTATACGTGCAATTTGTCCTTTTGACATTTTCACGCCCTCGCTTTCACTCCTTATTTATCTATTCGAAGAATTCAAATAATCGCATGTTTTTAGAAACACATTATACACCACGAAGTCGCGCTTCAATATCTGATGCTGTGTATAATACATCCGTCACAATAACCTTATCGCCACGAATTGTATAAAACACAGAATAATTATCTACAAGCATTCGTCTTAATTCCATCTCTTTTTCCGGTTCTGAATCCATAATCCTATAACGTTGCGGAAACGTATCCAAGGTTAATATTTCATCGGCAATCCGATTGTATTGCCCCATTGCATTCTCAGGAGAAAGTAGTTCTAATGCAATATAATTATAGATATCTTCCATATCCTGTAATGCCTCTTTTGTAATTTCCACCTTATATTGTTCCATTAGTGTCTCTCTCTAAATGCCGCAAACGCACTGGCTGCATCCTCAACATTTCCTTTCTCTATATCCGCATATCCTTTTTCTAACTTTTGATGTATCTGTTCCACAGACATCATGTCTGCATTTACCGTACTAGTCGCTTTTGGTAAAACAACAGAAAAAGGAATTCCTCCTACTAATGATATTTGCTTTAAATACATATCTATCGCTGTAGCCATTGGTATTCCTAATTGAGCCAACACATTTTCTGCATTTTCTTTTACATCCGGATTTACCCTTAAATTTAATGTTGCTGTTTTTCCCATCATATGCACCTCCATTTTTCTTTATTGTAACGCATTTTGCGTTACAGGTCAATCTATGATATATATTCCCGACCGTAATGTGAACCCGGAAATCTTATCTTTAACCGGACAGGTTGTCATATTGATATATAAATGATCATAATTACCTTGTCCTCCATTTTTCACAGCTTCACCAAATAACTTTTATCGATATCCGTATATACAATAGACTCCATCCTCTTCACATTCATAGGGGATTGAATATTTCTCTAATATCTCTACAAATATATCCTCTGCATCAATAACTTCAGGTTCGACAAGTTGCCCTCGATGTTTTAAGCATCTAGGACGGATTTTAATCCATTCCACTGCAAAAGAGCCATTAAAATACTGACCATCCATTGCAAAAACAGAATACCAGTCGGTCATACATTTCTCATTGTTGTAAAAGCTCGCATTTTCTATAGGCTCATCGTCAAATACGAATTTTAAAATATATGGCGGTAGAAAAGGCATCTCATTCATCATGGCCGTTCGCAATTCATTCCATTTTGTGTCATTCATATAACTACATAAATTTCTTCTCTCAACTATTTTTCTCACTTGTTCTTTTAAATCTACTGACATGATTTACCCTCCGGGTTTAAATTGCCGCTTTGCATCACCTTATTACCACACTCTATCCTCGCACAATTTGTTCCAGCAATACTCAACCTTCTCTATTCGTAATTTCATTTGACATTCTTTATGAAAAGGTTTTTTATCCGACCAAAGCCAACAATCAATGACTCTCGAATTATACCCCTTATATTGATACAAAAATTCAAGTGTGTACTTTTTATTATTTATAGAATCAAGCAGTTTAGAAATTTGCAATTCCTTACGAATGGTCCTTTTCAATTTCTGCTCAAAGACATATATACTTACATCACACTCTTCCCCCGTTTCTAAATAAAACTTTACACACGCTTTGTCTGTACGTACTGTTTTATTTAGGGTATTACTCGAAATCCATATACCATCATCAAAGCAGAAGGTTAAAATGCCTTTTTCATACGTTACACTCGTTGCGTGACAATCATGCAAACTTATATGTTCATCATTTATTTCACAATGCTTATACATAACTAACGCCTCCGATTCTACAAGGAATCCATTCTACCGGTTCTCCTCTTCCCTGTATTTGTTTCGCAAAATCCTGTATATTTTCTCCCCCTGTTGTCTATGAAGAATTTTCAATTTTTTACTCTTCATCACAACATGTAACAAACCCTGCATTCCACTCATATTTGCCTAAACATTTTACAGCCAGTCAAGCAAGCTAACTCCTACTCGATTAAGCCAACACAAAACCCGCTACACAAAAACTATAGCGATTTTTTATAAGAAATATTCTTTTTCATCTACCAAAATACATTGATAATACTTCATCTACATATCCAACCGCAGTTTCAGGAAACTCATAATCAGTCATCTTCGCTATTGATTTTGCTAACTGCACAAACAGATTCTTTGTTTCAAATAATGCGGATACCATATCTTCTTTTTCATAATGAGCAAAACATTTTTCCAAGGACTTTTTTATTTCATCATCTGCCCATCTATCCAGAAATCTTCCGTCATGCCATACATCCACGTTGTACTTACATACGGTGTACATTTCCATCACTTTCAGAAGATAATTTTTGAGATATGCGTCTATACACATCTTTGCTGTCCATAATTCGCCCCGAAGTATCTTTTTCGATGCCCATATCGTATGAAAACAGAAATCATTTACCATATTCTCATATTCATTTTCCGTTAAACCATTATACTTTATCTCACAGCTTATATTTTCTGCCAACAGTTTTTCAAAATCCATTGTGTCATACAATACAGAATAACCTCTGTTGCACACCCAACCTGCTACACCTTCCTTAACTGCATTCACGAATTGTTCTGGTGTAAGCACAATCATGTCCACATCTAGGACACCTTCGTATAATACTCTTCGCTCCTTTGCTCCACCAAGAGAAGACTCAACAAATGAAATCTTAACATCCCCAAGCCGTTCGGGTATATTCCCATACAGCCAGCTTTCGACATCATCTGTGACAATGAGTAAATCCAAGTCAGAATATTCATCCGCTTTCACTTCACTTCTAGTCGATGAACCGATAGCAATAATCGCCTTGATGTTCTCGTCGAAATTTGCAATCTCAAGTATTTGGGTCTTTATGTTCATATATCTATCATTCATTCTGTTTCAACCTTTCTATCAAGCAAACTTTTTACTTCTTCCAAAGTCGGCGGATGAAGTGGCAAAGGAAATCTTGATATGGCTAGTGCAGAACAAGCACTTGCAAAACGCACCAGTTCATCATCTGACATATTATTAAGCAAGCCAAAAACACATCCAGCTTTAAATGTATCACCTGCACCAAGTGTACTCTTTACATCAACATCGAATGGCTTCATTTGCTTCATCGGCTGACCTTTTCTGCCGTACAGCATTTCCTTTTCCCCACGCGTAATAATGACAAGCCCCTCTGTATCCTCAGTGAACAGTTCGTATATTTCCTCTACACTTTTATCCTTATACTGCTCAGAACTGGTACATTCTTTGGAAACCACATTAACAGCACAATGCTGGTGAAGAAAACTATCGTGTCTACTGTCTATTGTAACATAGGGCTTTTTATGCTTTACAAAAAGCTCTGCAGCAGTTTGTGTTTCTTCCAAAAAGAACGGATCT
>JAZSPZ010000056.1:0-35049 GCA_045537735.1 Lachnospiraceae bacterium | reverse complement strand
TGCGTTCTTACCAATGCTTGTCACATTCGCAGCACTCTTTACCTTTTTGAGATTCTTACAGCCGCTAAATGCTTCCTTGCCAATAGTCTTAACATTCTTACCAATGGTCACTTCCTGAAGCTTTGTATTCTTCTTAAATGCCTTTGCAGCAATGGATGTAACCTTTGCAGTGGTTCCATCTGCCAAGGTTACAGTAGCAGGAATTGTTACCTTCTTCGTCTTGCTGGTTGGTGCAACATAAGCTACTTCCAACTTGCCCTCTGCGGACTTGGTAACCTGATAGGTTGCTTTTTTATCCTTATCAGACACCTTATCTCCAACTGCATTTCCTTTGTCAGTAGATGGTGTTTGTGTTGTATCACTTTTAGATTCTTCGGAAGAATCTTCCTTAGGTTCCTCTGTCTTTTTATTAACTGTTATCACCACATCTGTCTCGACAACCTCATAGTTGGCTTTATCCTTCGGTGTAAATACTACTTTATACTTTGTCACACCACTATCTGCAACAGCTGGTACCACTGTACCATCTTTCCAACTGAATACTCCTTCTAATGCATCGCCCTTTGCATTTACAACCTTTCCACCTGTCAATGTGGAATCTGAAAGCTTCTTACCTTCTTCAATCGCACTGGCAACTGGAGCTTTCTCTACAGTTGGTGTGCCTTTCTCAATTGTAAATGTAAGCTTCTTGGTTCCTGAATAATCACCCTTACCTTTGACTACTACTGTCGGCGCATCCTGATCAGACTTATCAGCTACATTCACATTATTCACATAAGAAACACTGTAGTCTGTGCCTTCTTCCATTGTTGTTTCGCCACTGACAACGGTAACGGCAGGCTTATGTGCCTGACCTGTATAGGAAAATGTGCTCTCATCCGCAAAAGAGATTTCCCAATCTTTCATAGTTGCTTTCACAGCGAGATAAACGCTTTCTGTTAGAACATCATAATGTTCTGTATCTGTCGGCGTAAATGTTGCCTCATAATGAACCCATGTGCCAATTTCCGCATCCACAATGGTATCTGGTTCACTCCATGCCCAGGTTCCTGGAACAACTTTGTCATTTGAATTACCATACACTTTCAATCCGCTCAAATCCACTGTTGACAATGCATCGCCTTTACCAATGGAAAGATTGGAACTTGATGACCACAATGATGTTTTTATGATAGAAAATGTTTTCTCAATCGTTCCTTTATATTTACCTACACCCTTAATAATAATTGTAGGTGGTGTTTCACTATCCGCATCCGCCACTTCAATATTATTCTCAGCATAATAGGTATAATCTATTCCGCCAATCAAATATTCTTTTTCAGAATCTTCAGACTCTTGATAAAACACGCCGCCGACATACAGCGTTATTTCTTCACCGCTATACTCATAAACATCCGTATATTCCACACCATATGAACTAATATCTATTCTTTCTCCCTCTTCCCAATGTGCTGTACAGGTAATATCACCTGTTATTCCATCGATGAACTTTTCAATCACAGGGTCTTCATCTTCCGTACATGTCCATCCCTTAAAGATGTATCCTTCCCGTTCAGGAACAGGAAGCAGTACTCCTTCTACCGTATTATACTTTGTAGGCACTTCCATATATGTCGGAAAACTTCCACCACCTAATTCGTATTTGATATCATACTCCTTTGCAAGAAGAATATCTATCCAACCAAAATTATCATAATAATAGAAATCATAATAACTATAGGAACCAATATCTTGCGTATCATCTGCTTGTAATGCATTCGTAGATACACCATTTTCATATGTGAGAAAATCATTTATTAGTTTATCATTGTATTCACCCCACAGACTAAAGGTTAAATCATGATCATCACACGTACAGACATCATCTGTAACTATTGTGTAATCCACAATTTTGATAGTAGACAAGATATCACTCCAATCATCTTCTCCAACCACGACCATTGGTTCCCCACCTTCTTCAAAGGTATACTGCTTACCTTCAATTTCCACAGTAATGGATTCCAGACTACAACTTTGCGATTTCTCATTCCAGGCTTTCGCCTCATTGCCTCGAGTAAACACCACCGTCAGTGCCACTAATACAACACAACAGATAATCAGACATCGTTGCATCATATTACTCATTGTTTCCTTTTTCATAATGTATTCCTCCTTTTTCATTGATTCATCTATAAACTATACCCAACTATTCAATCGGGGAGTTTTCCTGACATATGCATAATTCCAAATTGTGCATACTCTCTTTCACTTGTTCTAAACGCTCCATAATCACGTCGGTTATTGGTATTAGAACAATAATACGCGTTGGATTCACCAATTCCAGTTATCAAGCCAACATGAACCACTTCATCATCTTCTCCAAAGAAAATGAGTACATCGCCGGAGGCCACTTCCTTAAAGCAATCCTTTTTTCCCTGACGATCATTATTATAAATGGATAACTCATATCCTCTTTCCTCTGTGAAATACTCTATAAATGCATTGGTATTAATAAAATTGCTTGTGGTGTTATAATGAAAAAAACCATCTTGTTCCTTTTGATCTGTATGAAAACTATACCACTCCTGCTTACCATTTCCTATGGTATAGCGCTTGTCTTCCGATGTCTCCTCTTCGCCTTGCATAGCAATTCCTCCCGCCACAAGACACTGGGACACAAAATTTGTACAGTTCTGTTCAAACATCGGGTATTCTGGATTATGCTCTAAGGCATAGGTAGTTGCGTATTCCACCGCTTTTTCTACATCATAACTGTCTGTCGGATTCACATCCACCACATGATAATCCTCCGGTGTTTCTAATTCACTTGCATGAATTACATGGGGATCTTTCTCATACTGCGGAACATCGATGAAATCTCGTTCAGCAATTGATTTCTTAGGATTACCACCATATATAATTGGATCTATCACAGCCTTGGTTGCCGCAAAATATTCTCGCATCATGCTTTTCCCAGCTTCACTGTAGTACATGGTATCCACGCATACTACTAAACCATCCATCCCAAGCTTCTCCATCAGATACGCTGCACGATTGACATATAACTCCTGGGTACAGAAATAATAGGTTTGCTCACCATATTTTTCTTGAATTCTTGCCAGCGTTTCGTAGGTGTCCACGCCATGCTCATCACTGGCGATATCATCCTTTAACACTCCATTTGCCATAAGATATTTTGTCATGGGTGTTGTCTCTTCTACATCACCTGATACAATAATTCGATCCACCAAATCCTTTTCATATAATTCTATTGCTGCCAACAAACGATCTTTTGCTTTCGCTGTTATATTCCCTTCATAAACCGCAGTTCCCGGTACAATCGCCACATTTTTGGGAGCAAGTCCATCTAACTTTCCAATATATATATGATCCTGTGGTTCTTGGGCATTTACCATTCCAAAGCATATAAGCGATACAATGCCTGCCATAAGACCTGACATCGCACAAACAATCACAAAATATAGCATTAAGGGCTTACGGACAGAGACCTCTTTTTCCTTATTCTTTTGTTCAGTATTTTTCTTTTCTCTCGTCTTCTGTTTCACAATTCTTAACTCCATATCAGCTTGTTGGTTTTGTATTATATCTTCTTTGCTACTTTCCATTTTTCTGTAATACTGCTTCTTCTAACTCGTTCTGATTCAACATCTCTACATAATCACGTAATTCTCCCAAAATACGTTCTCCAATCTTACGATAGTCCAACGCAAGCACCTTTGCTATAGATTCCTTCCGCACATCACTTGAAACATTGTATATTTTCATAATGGCATCTAGTGTTGCCTCTATTTTCTCATCAAGCGTATTTTCTTCTTCATACTCTGTGACAAACAAAGAATATTCAATCCCTGATACAACATTTTCTGCCAATGCAAAATCCTTTTGGGTCCAATCCGGACAATACCTTTCAAAAATCTGTTTTGTTTTTTTTGTATCATTTTCTCGAATCATTTGCAATGTCATTGGGTGGGTATATGCCGAAACATATAAATCTCTCGCCGCAACATTGTTATAACAACTCCCTATCATAGTTGTTAATTCAAACAGATACGCCATTAAGGAATTATTTTTCTCAACTTCTCTCTCCATAACTAGCCACTGAAATTCGCATAAATCCTTAATTAACTCTGTAAGTAGATGTTCTTTTGTTGCATAATGAAAAGTAAAATTTCCTTTGCTGATACCTAATTCTTTTGATATCTCTGAAACTGCAACGTTGGTAAATCCCTTTTCCAAGAATAAATGAAGGGCAACCTGTTTAATTTCTAACTTTGTATTAATTCTGTTTTTTCGCGCCATATTTCCACCAACTTTCTTTGTTAGTACGAGTACTATTATATGTCTTATGTTTCCATATGTCAATCGTACGCGTACAGATTTTGCAAAAATCCTATCCACTTGACAGATTTTATAACACAAAAGGCGAGAACTCCTTTCGGAATTCCCGCCTAAATCACGTTCTAATTCTGTTAAAGAATCAAACCTTCTGCTATTAGATAAACTTAGCTGTGTTAATCTTTACACCAGGACCCATTGTAGATGAAAGTGTAACACTCTTCATATACTGACCCTTAGCAGCAGCTGGCTTAACCTTGATAATTTCATCTATTAACGCTTGGAAGTTGTCTGCTAACTGTTCCTCTGAGAAAGAAACCTTTCCAACTGGCACGTGTACGATGTTGTTCTTGTCAAGTCTGTATTCAATCTTACCTGCTTTGATATCAGCAACAGCCTTAGTTACGTCTGGAGTTACAGTACCAGCCTTTGGGTTTGGCATTAAGCCCTTTGGTCCAAGTACACGACCTAAACGACCAACAACACCCATCATATCTGGAGTTGCAACTACAACGTCGAAGTCTAACCATCCATCGTTCTGAATCTTTGGAATTAACTCCTCGCCACCAACGTGATCTGCACCTGCAGCTAAAGCTTCATCAACCTTATCTCCCTTAGCGAAAACCAAAACCTTAACAGTCTTACCTGTTCCGTGTGGAAGAACTACAGCACCACGAATCTGCTGGTCTGCATGACGTCCGTCAAGACCCATTCTCAAATGTGCTTCTACTGTCTCATCAAACTTTGCAGTTGATGTCTTCTTAACTAATGCAACTGCTTCTGGAATATCATAAACCTGTGTCTTGTCTACAAGCTTTGCAGCTTCAACATATCTTTTACCTTTTTTCATTTCTTAAAACCTCCTGTGGTATTATCGGGAGCGACCCTCCCACTGTATTAACTATTATTCTTAACAATCCTGCTAATACCTCTCACTAAACTCAACCTTCACTTCGTTCGGTTTCGTTAAGTTCGATGCATGATTACGACTAAGTTCGAACTTCGTCTACGACTCGTTCTCACTAAGTTCTCTATCAATCCTCAACAACGATTCCCATTGAACGAGCTGTTCCGGCAATCATGCTAATTGCTGCGTCAAGGCTACCTGCATTTAAGTCTGGCATCTTAAGCTCTGCGATTTTCTGAACCTCAGCTCTAGAGATTTTAGCAACCTTTGTCTTATTAGGAACTGATGAAGCCTTGTCAAGCTTACATGCTTTCTTTAATAAAACTGCAGCTGGTGGAGTCTTAGTAACGAAACTGAAACTTCTGTCAGCATATACAGTGATAACAACTGGAATAATCATTCCATCCTGATCAGCTGTTCTTGCATTGAACTGCTTTGTAAATTCTACGATATTCACACCGTGCTGACCTAAAGCAGGACCAACCGGTGGTGCAGGAGTTGCCTTACCTGCAGGAATCTGTAATTTAATATAACCTTCAACTTTTTTAGCCATTTTGTTTTCCTCCTAATTCATGTGGTCAAACGGGACTTGCCCTCCCACGTTTGGCTCAAATGAGCACTTATTAATCCAATTTGGTAACATCCATAAAACTAATTTCCACAGATGTTGCACGACCAAAGATATCCACTTCAATCGTAACAGCCTGTTTGCCTGTATTGATATCTGTAATTGTTCCAACAGTTCCTTCCCAGGCACCTGATACAACTTTCACAGTATCACCAATCTCAACATCGATTTCCATCTCAGGAACTCTGATACCAAGATTCTTCATCTCTGACTCTGTAAGAGGTACTGGTTTTGATCCCGGACCAACGAAACCTGTCACACCTCTTGTGTTACGAACAACATACCATGTGGTATCGTTCATAATCATGTTTACCAACACATAGCCAGGGAACATTTTCTTGGAAACCTGCTTCTTTGTACCGTTCTTTAATTCCACAACGTTCTGTAATGGAACTAACACTTCAAAGATTTGATCTTCTAACTTTCTGTTCTCAATTGTCTTCTCAAGGTCGGTCTTTACCTTATTCTCGTATCCAGAATAAGTGTGGGCCACATACCATCTTGCTTCGCCATTCTTTTCTACATCTGCCATATGACCACCGCCTTAACCAATAATGAAAGAAAGACCAATCTGAATAATCCAATCCAATGCTGCAATAATACATCCGATCACGATTGCAGCAGTGATAACTGCAACAGATTGTTTTCCAAGAAGTTTCTTGTCAGGCCAAATAATTTTACGGAACTCACCTTTAAGCTCGGTAAAACGACTTCTCTTAAAAGCTTCGTCTTTTTCCTTTGCCATTCTAAATCACCTCCGTAATCTTATTTGGTTTCCTTGTGTAAGGTATGTGCCTTACAGAAACGACAATACTTCTTTGTTTCCATACGCTCAGTGTGGACTCTCTTGTCCTTTGTCAGATTGTAATTACGCTGTTTACACTCTGTACATGCCAATGTGATTTTAACTCGCACAACTTCCACCTCCATCTTAAATTGTATGACTTTTTTCTATGTGCAATCCAAGCGTTACCTCGAGTTCTTAACAAAGCTATACAGCTCGATTACACTGCGCATAGCTTTGCTTTTCTCGAATTTTTGCACACAAAAAAAAAGCCTCGACTCGCGTCGCAACCACAAGAATAACAGAACCCATAAGAAAAGTCAAGCAAAATATTGATTTTACTTGACTTTTCGAAGATTACCACTATATATTGTGTGGCGACTTACATACTATATACATGTAAAGTTCTTGCAAATACATTTTCGTATAATATAAATGAACTTTCACGAAATAAATTCATTTCACTTAATCGAAAATCTTCACTGGATCCCAGCCATACTCCTTATAGTATTCAATATCTAGATTATGCCCTTTCACATACATCTGCACATATTCCTTTTGTGCAGCCATACGCTTTTCTTCATCATACTCCACGAACAACTCATAAAGACCTGGATAATCTGCCGTAAATGCCTGAATGTCCTTCGCATAACTACCGTCACCTGCCGTATCGACACGGACCACTTCATATCCTCCATTCTCTGTTTCCTTCAAATGGAAGCATGCTGGCATTTCGGTTTCGCTTTGAGATTCCAAAACAGTACCAGTTAACTGATAGCCATAAGACCAGAAGTTACCAAACACAAGGTACTCCCCATCTTTCTCTACCTCTTTGTGAATCACATAACCTGGAATCCATACCTTATCTTCTTCTGCATACTGCAGATAATCCTCTTCCATATACTTGTAAATTGTCTCGATTGCTTTATTGTCACCATAATAAACAAACTGTTTTAAAACAATGGCACCGTCCTCACTCACTTCCCCAAGAGAGGCTTCTGTAGAATCCTCTTCAAAAACAATTGCCTGGGACAAATCCAATGTGACACTGGTGAAATTTTCTTTCTCTATGTCAAAATGATACAATACATATTGGTTGTCCTGTATTGCAAGGAAGCTGCAATAAGGAGTTTTGTCTGCTTTTTCCCAAGAAAAACTATTGAAACTATACTTGTTATCGTGGTCAATACTAAACAGAGATTTTACCTCTTTATATTCACTAAAGGTCTCAAAAGTATCTACATAATGATTCTGTAATGCTTTGCACTGTTCATAATATTGATTCAAAAGCGTTTCATCATCACCTGTCTCTGACACTTCTAACTCCTGACCATTACACATTGTCAAATCATAGATGTAATACGCACCAAATGGTACTTCATCTTCTGAATTGAATACGATAATACGATCTTCATCCTTCAATATGTGTGTCTGTTTCTCTTTACTATCAAAGTACACACAATCAATTTTCTGGGTGTCGATAGTTGCTGATACCTGATTGGTTTTCAAATCATAGATTATGGTTCCACGCAATCCACCAAATACCATCATTTCATCGTCCATATAGTAAATGTCTGGTGCCCAAACTGTATTGAAACGATCTGTACTATCCTCCATATTACCAACAACATCCTGTCTTCCTTGGTCGAATTTCAACCACTCCATAATAGCTGCATACACTGCACCATCTGTAGCTACATTGGCGCCAATGGTTCCCACAATAATCAACGCAATCGCTGCTGCCACTGCCATGGCACGCTTTAACACCTTGTTCTTGCGTCTGCTATTGATAGAGACAATATTGGATGTTTTCTGTTCCGTTTCTACAATTGCTTCTGTCTGTGTTTCCTCTGTTTTTTCTATTACTTCTTCATTTATTGCATCTTCTACTTCATTGCTAATTGTCTCTGTCTTCTCAAATGCTACCACATTATCGGCTGGCGCATCATTTACTTCTTGCTCATTTTTCTCTGCCATTGCTTTTTGCAAACGTTCCCACATCATCTTTGATTGTTCTTCTGTTGGATTCAACTGGTCCAAAGAATTCTTAATGATTTCTCTTTCCATACTTATGCGCCCTCCTTTTCTATGTATTTCTTGAGCTTTTTCCTCGCCGCAGCTAACTGGGTCTGAATCGTGCTCTCATTTCGGTCTAGCATCAGTGCCATTTCTTTTACCGAATACTCTTCATAATAATACAGATATATAACCTCTTGATACTTATCTGGCAGCTTCTTAATCTGTTCAATTAATTCGCCTTCCTCTTCTTCCTCTGGCATTGGTGTCTCAGGAATCTCTCCCATATCCACCTGTCTGTTCCAGTAGGTCTTTAGCTGATCCTTACAGTAATTCTTAGTAACTGTGATAAACCACGCCTTTTCGTGTTCTTCATCCGTAAACTCTATGCCTTTTTCTATGTACTTCATAAAAATGTTCTGTACTGCGTCCTCTGCATCCGACGCGTTGCCTAGCATCATCATGGCTATCCGGTAGACTCGCCGATGCTGTCGCTCAAAAAGCTCTTGTAAATTCATCCTGTTCCTCCATTAATAAACTACGTACAACATCTTGCGTATCCGCTCGATGACGTACATCGTCAAATAGACAGCTGCATGCAAGCATGCTTGTCTACTTGACTCATTGTATACGCAAATATATGCGAATGCAACCGCTGAGAGTATTTCTACTCCCAGCGGTGCCTACAATTCAATTTTTAATCTCTCTTCTTCATCATACTCGCAATTGTTTCTACCAACCGGTTCCACATTCGCTTCGATTGCTGCTCTGTGGGGGTCAGTTTTTCAATCGATTTCTTAATGCGTTGTTTCATATACTAATATCCCCAAGTCTGTAATGTCCAGTCTTCTCCCTCATTACGAGTAAGAATCCAGTTGTATCCTTCACAAACCTGACCAGGCTCCATTACAAGTTCCTGATAATTTTCTGTAGTGTTGAAGGTACAAGTAAATACAATTGCTTCGTCGGCATCATACTGATCTGCCCACACCTGACACTGTGACAAAGAAAATGCTTCATCATAATCAAGCTCTGTCATAACACAATCGGTGAAATCCACCTGGAATTTTCCTAAAATATAACCCACTGCAGACTGTAATTCTTCCTTTGTATATAAGTCTGAGTTTCCAAGAGTCACCTTTAAGTTGTCAATATTTCCTATTTCTCCAAAATATGGTTCCTCATCCACGTCAGTGTTTTCTGTTTCGTCAGATGCATTCTGTTTTGTTTCTTCCGATTTCTTCTCTGCAGCTACACTTTCTTTCTTTTCCTCTGTTGTTGTAACAGCCTGCTTGTTCTCTCCTGTACTTTCTACGTTCTCCTTTGTTTCTGTCACCATTGTTTCTTTTTCATCAACCTTTGTTTCATCGATTACTACATTTTCAGTCACCTTTGTTGCTACACCTTCTGTAGACTTTGCCATTGTCTGAACTGCTACCGGCTGAATGTTATCTCCCTGTGCAGATTGGGATGCTCCACATCCTGTAAGTGCTGCTCCTACTACTGTTACCACCATCAATGTTGTTAATACTCTTTTCTTCATAATTCATTTCCTCCTAATTTTTCCTTCTTTTTGTTTTTCCTTTTTTGTTTTCCTTCTTAATTTTTGTTTGTGTTTTTGTTCCTTTCACTTTATACACGATTGTGCTTTTCAAAATATCTTA
The DNA here is from genome assembly GCA_045537735.1 of Lachnospiraceae bacterium. Classification (GTDB taxonomy): domain Bacteria; phylum Bacillota; class Clostridia; order Lachnospirales; family Lachnospiraceae; genus CAG-590. Next base: position 24,715 of record JAZSPZ010000056.1, on the reverse strand, counting down.
CTTTTTAAAAATTTTTTTATTTTATTTTTTCTACCTCCTTTTTTGTCTCTGTTTTGTTCCTTTCACTTTATACACGATTGGATTTTTCAAAATATCTTACTTTTCAAAAAATTTTTATTTTTAATCTTCAAAAACGGAAAACTTGTCAAAGTTTCTTCCTTATATTATAATCTCCATAAATAAACGCATAAAACACGGTGCTTTGAAGTGCAAAATCACAGAATTATGCATACAATAGCAAAGTGCCAAATATAATTAAAAGAGGGATTATTATGTATCAGATTGATTTTAAGAAACCAATCCATGTGCATTTCATCGGAATCGGTGGAATCAGTATGAGCGGATTAGCAGAGATATTATTAAAAGAAGGATTTCAGATTAGCGGTTCTGACGCAAAGAGTTCCGACATTGTAGATAACCTCATGGAAATGGGTGCTATCATTAATATTGGACAGTGTGCAGAAAACATCACCGATGACATCGACTTGGTGGTTTACACTGCAGCGGTGCATGCAGATAACCCAGAATATACTGCCTGTGTGGAAAAGGATATTCCTATGCTCACAAGAGCACAGCTTCTTGGACAGATTATGAATAACTACAAGTATTCCGTTGCCGTATCCGGAACCCACGGAAAGACCACAACCACATCTATGTTAAGTCAGGTGTTCTTAGAAGCGGACGTTGATCCAACCATTTCGGTAGGTGGAATTCTAGATTCCATCGGTGGTAATATTCGTGTGGGACAGTCTGATTACTTCGTGACAGAAGCATGTGAATACACCAACAGTTTTCATTCCTTCTTTCCTTATATCAGTATCATCTTGAATGTAGATGCAGACCACTTGGATTTCTTCAGTGGAATTGAGGAGATTATCGAAAGCTTCCACACCTTTGCCAAAAACCTTCCAGACGAAGGAACATTGGTGGTGAATGGTGATATGGATTGTCTTCCACAAGTGACAAAGGATCTAACCTGCAACATTCTCACATTTGGACTTGAGCCTTCTAACAAGTATTTCCCAACTGAGATTGAAGCGGACGACAAAGGACATATGAATTACACCTTGATGGTGGATGGTGTTGCCCAAGAGCAAGTACACTTAAATGTGGGCGGAACTCACAACATTTGCAATTCTCTCGCCGTTATCGCTGTGGCTGATTTACTTGGCATCGATAGAGAATACGCTTTAGCAGGGCTTGCTTGCTTTGGCGGTGCACATAGACGCTTTGAGCTAAAGGGTACCTTAGGGAACGTAACCGTCATTGATGACTATGCGCATCATCCAACAGAGATCAAAGCAACCCTTACCACCGCTACCAACACACCACACAATGAGTTATGGGTTGTATTCCAACCACATACATACACTCGTACCAAAGCGCTATTCGAGGAATTTGCTGATGCACTGAAAGGTTTTGACCATGTAATCCTTGTGGATATCTACGCAGCAAGAGAGCCAGATACTGGCTTGGTACATGCAAAAGATTTGGCAAACCGCATCAAAGAATTAGGGTCAGATGCAAGATATTTCAGTTCCTTTGAGGCAGTTGAAAATTATTTGTTAAAAAATTGCAAAAAAAATGATTTGTTGATAACTATGGGTGCCGGAGACGTTTATTTAATTGGCGAAGAGCTACTTGGACAATAGTTATACACATTATCCACAATCTATTTTTTCCCTCTTGACAGGGATAGATTGTGGATATTTTTATTTACATAATCCAAAGTAAACAAATGAGATTTTCATGGTGTTCATTGGCTTTTGCAAACCCCTATTTTTTTATCTCCTATTATGTCTACCACTTGTCCACATTTTCCACATTTTCCACATTTTTTCACTGCACACCACCCGAAACAGACGTTCTATTTCCTTTTTAAAAACACTATGTTATAATCCAAATGCTTGTGAAAAGACTGTCAAGGATTGTTCAAGTGCATAGCACTTAACAATCATACTTTTCATATGATCATAAAAGGAGGGGAAAACAAGTGGAAACAATTACAATTACTACACAAAATCATGAAACTTATTCCGCTGTTTCGAACTTCTTTATCGACTATTATATGACAGACGCAAATGGTGAATTTGTGAAAGTTTATCTCTATCTGGTGAGACTGCTAAACAGTGGTCGTGCCGTAACCGTTGCAGACATCGCAGATCATTTCAACTCAACAGAAAAAGACATATGTCGCGCAATCCGCTATTGGATTAAACAGGGGGTATTACAGTTGGAATATACCCAAGACAAAGTGTTGACAGGCATCACTATGCTTCCACTTACTGCGAAGTCCACGATTACCAATAGTCCTTCTCTACTATCCATGTTAGGAGTAGCGGACGACTTAGATCAAGAGAGTTCCGCCACAGAAGAATCCATCACCACCAAGAAAAGGGGAAGCGCCAAGAAAAAAATGGTTGTGAACGATATGGATTCCAATGACGATGCTGAAGATACAGAAGTAGTCATGAAGGAGATTGTAAAATCCACTACGCTTCCAAAAAAGGTTTCCTACAAAGCATCCTTCATAGAAGCAAAACAGGAGGATGAAGACTTCGGAAATCTGTTATATCAGACTGAAATCTATTTTGGAAAACCATTAACACAAACCGATATTAACACTTTACTATATATATATGAAGAACTATCATTTAGTCCGGATTTGTTGGAATATCTGGTTGAGTATTGTGTCTCCATTGGAAAGAAGAGTTGCCGATATATTGAGGCCGTCGCCATTGAGTGGTACAAAAATGGAATCACCGAGGTGGAAGACGCCAAGCTGGCATCTAAGAACTATAATTCCATCTATGTTGCGGTATTAAAACAGCTAGGCATTCCTAGAAGAGTTCCAACCCCTACAGAGACGGCATTTATTGATACATGGTATAATACATACGCATTTAACAAAAATATTATTATGGAGGCCTGCAAGCGTGCAATTGCTGCAAAACCACACTCCGCTAACTTCAACTATGTGAACGGAATTCTGGAAAGTTGGTACAAGCAAAATGTTCGCAAGCTTTCAGACATTGAGGCGTTAGATAAAAAATGGGAAGAGGAAAAGAAGAAGAAAACCACTTCTGGAAAATCCTCCGGCACCAAATATAGTAATTACCAAAATTCAACCAGCAAGGAAGTTGCCGATGAATTTGAAGCATTATTTTTACAGGAGACCAATCGATAGTTATGGCATTTACAAACGCACAATATGACGAGCTGATGAGTTCGTACTACACCAACCAAACTGAAAATCGTGCATTAGAAAATAGTCGCAAGGAAGAAGTGTATGCTGCTGTTCCTCGAATCAAGGAAATAGACCAGTTACTTGCCATATCTTCCATTGACGCTGTACGGGCAAAGCTTCGCGGACAAGCTGACCATACAGACAGTGCAAAAGAGAAAAATCATACTCTTGTTGCCGAAAAAGCTGATTTGCTCAAGGTTCATGGATTTTCTGCAGATTACCTGCAACCAATTTATACATGCACCCTTTGCAAGGATACTGGACGTATCGACGGTGAATATTGCCCATGTTTTAAGCAAGCGTGGGTTTCCATGCTTTACAAGGAATCTACACTAGAACATCTGTTGGAAACAGAAAATTTCGACACCTTTGACTTAAACTATTATTCCAAAGAATCAGACGGAACACATCCATTTACTCCATACGAAAATATGAGTAATATTCTCAACAAATCAAAATCCTTTGTAGAAACATTTGACAAAGAAGGGGGTAATCTCTTATTCTATGGTGAGACTGGTGTTGGCAAAACATTCCTAAGTAGTTGTATTGCCAAAGCATTGATGGATACCCATCACACCGTACTGTACCAATCAGCCATCCATCTCTTTGAAGATGTATGTGGTGATGTTATTATGAAAAAAGGAGATAATCCCATTCACAAAGAAATATACAATTATCTGTTTCGTTGTGATTTGCTAATTATCGACGATTTGGGAACCGAGTTTACAAACTCCTTTGTTATTTCCCAATTATATGATATATTGAACACGAGAATGCGTGCCAAGAAATCAACAATCATTTCTACCAACCTAAGTCTTCACGATTTGACCGAGACTTACACAGACCGTATTTCAACTCGTATCATTGCATCCTATACAGCTTTTCCTTTCTACGGAGAGAATGTCCGTCTTGCAAAGAAAAGAAAAATGATGCAAGGATAGTGATAACCTTTCAGAGATATTTCTCTGACTGAATATAAATATAATGCAAAGCACTTTAATGGAGGAAAAAACATGCCAAACGACAGTAATTTATTAACAAATATTCCAGTGGGCGAATTGGGAATCATCGCATTACAAAGCTGCACTGCTTTAGGTGAGCGTGTAGATGCCTACCTTTCCAAGTGGAGAACAAAGAGAAACCATGCGGAAAAAACCACCATTGTATTTAATGGTTATGAGCAGGACTCTTATCTTGTTCAATCTAAGTGCCCACGTTTCGGTTCAGGCGAAGCCAAAGGAGAATTAATGGAATCTGTACGTGGTAAGGACCTTTATATTCTTGTAGATGTAACAAACTATAGCATTGAATATTCTCTTTACGGAAAGAAATGTCCAATGTCCCCAGATGACCACTATGCAGACTTAAAACGTATCATTGCAGCTTGTGGCGGTAAAGCCCGTAAAATTACTGTAATTATGCCATTCTTATATGAAAGTCGTCAGCATAAGAGAAGTAGTAGAGAATCATTGGACTGCGCTCTTTGCTTACAGGAGTTGGTAAGTCTTGGTGTGTCTAATATCATTACATTTGATGCACATGATCCACGTGTACAAAATGCAATCCCACTTCACGGATTCGAGAGTGTACGTCCAACCTACCAGTTCCTTAAGGCTTTATTGTTATCTACAAATGATTTAGAATTATCAAAGGAACATTTGATGGTAATCAGCCCAGACGAAGGTGCCATGAACCGCGCAATCTACTTTGCCAATATTCTCGGTGTCGATGTAGGTATGTTCTATAAGAGACGTGATTATAGCACCATCATTAATGGCCGTAATCCAATTGTTGCCCATGAATTTTTAGGAGATTCTGTCGAAGGTAAAGATGTTATTATCATGGATGACATGATTGCTTCCGGTGAAAGTATGTTAGATGTAGCAAAACAGTTGAAGGCAAGAAAAGCCAAGAGAGTGTTCTGCCTATGTACATTTGGTCTCTTCACAAGCGGTCTTGAGGTGTTTGACAAGGCAAAGGAAGAAGGTATTATTGAAAAGATTATTACTACAAATCTTACTTACCAAACACCTGAATTGCTCTCAAGAGATTGGTATATCAGTGCAGATATGAGCAAATATATCGCACTTTTAATTGATCATTTGAACCACGATGCTTCTATTTCCAAGATTATCGACCCAACGGATCGTATCAATGACCGTATTGCTGAGTATCGTGAAAAACATACAATTCGTGAGAATTACTAGTTTCACAAATTATATTTTATAATATTTTTTACAACACAAAAGTCCCAAGCAATGCTTGGGACTTTTCTTTAATTTCTTCTATTCTACACCCTGAAAAATTTCTGCAATCGGAGAATTCTTATCCAGGAATAATGTGGTCTGTCCATTACTAAGAGATGCTTTCACTGTATCCAAGGATTTTACAAATAGATAAAAATCTGCTTTTTCCGGATCATTATACGCATCTGATAAGATTCTCATGTATTCCGCTTCACCCTCTGAAATAATCGCATCTGCACTGGCATTGGCCTCTGAAAGCATAACAGACACTTCTTTATCTGTTGTATTCTTAATAATCTGTGCCTCAGACAAGCCCTGTGCTGTATAAGCTGCTGCAATGTTGTTACGTTCTGTAATCATTCGCTCATACACAGCTGACTTATTCTCGTCAGGAAGATCTAACACCTTAATTTCGATATTATCAATTGCAATACCATACTGATCACACTGTGTACCTACATGCTCCAATAGCTGGGTAGAAAGATTAATCACCTCTACTTCACCAGCGGATTCTTCATCCTCTGACTCAATATCCTTGATCTCTACATCTTCAAGCTCTGTGTCTGCATTCGCAATATCAATACTGTCGTCACGACTAGCAATCAATTCTTCCTGTGTCATGTTAGAAATTGTAGTCTTGATTGCGTTGTATGTAATGACATCGATACGACCTTCCGCTGTAGATGCGTTTGCACTCAAAGACTGCGTAAATTTGGTTGCATCCGTTACTTCCCAAATAATATAAGCATCCACAATCATGGTTTTCTTATCCGAAGTAATAACATCTGACTGTGGCAAGTCATAAAATTGCAAATTCTTAGGAATCTTACTAACTGTCTGAATAAACGGAATCTTTACATTTAACCCGGGATTTTCTACAATCCTGTCAATCTTACCAAACCGTTTCACTACTGCATATTCATTTTCTTTTGTTGTAAATGTTACCAAATTAAATACAATTAAAGAGGCAAATACAACTACAATTAGCAAAAATAATTTTTTCATTTCTTTCATTTTTCTGCCTCCTCTGCATTGGTATTGCTAGATGTAGATGAACTACTTGAAGAAGTTGTTCCAACATTTGCAAAGGATTCGATGGGATAATACTTTTGAATATTTCCACTTCCATCATCAATGATAACCTTTAACTTTGGTAACAACTCTTCCATTGCTTCATAAAACATTCTCTGCTTTGTAATCAATGGATAATTCTTATATTCTTCATACTCTGCATTAAATCTGGCAACCTGTCCTGTAGCCTCATTAATTCTAGCTGTTTTTGCAGCTTCTGCACCTTGCAGGATTTTATCTGCCTGTGCCTCTGCGGCAGGTAATTGCTCATTACGGTATTTGTTCGCTTCATTTATCGCTGATTCCTTCTGCTGTTTTGCTGTCTCTACTGCTTTAAAGGCGTTCTTAATATCGTCCGTCGGCGGTTCTACATCTTGAATGGATGCATCCACCAATGTAATTCCAATATCCGCATCGTCCAATTTTGCAATAATCATCTGTTTAATATTACTCTGAATCTCCGCCTTGCCAGTAGTCAATGCAGTATCTACTGTATAGGCTGACATGGTGGAACGAATGCTGCTCATTGCAATATTCTTTAAAATCATTTCTGGTCGATCAGAATCGTATAAATACTTAATTGGATCCTTAACTTCATAAGAGATATAAAAATCGATATCTACGAAATTGTAATCCGAGGTAATCATAATAGATTCTTCGTCTACATCAGATGTAGAACCATCTTCATTCTCATAGTATCCAATAGCAAAACCCCTCACCGTGGTGTCCACTTTAATCACCTGTTGAATATATGGAATTTTGAATTTCAATCCTTTTCCCTCTACAATGCTAGCCTTTCCAAAGGTTGTGATGACCGCTGTTTCTGTCTCCTTTACAGAATACACACTGTTAAGCAATGTAATTACCACAAAGAGTCCAATCAAAACATATCGAATCACCTTAAACACAATATTTGCACTTTCATTTGCATTCATGTCTACCGTGTTGTTACTCATGCTCCTTCCTCCTTTTTTTCATAAAATGATAGAAAACACTTTTATATGAAATGAACAACCAGAGGTAGCCCTCTGGTTGCAATCAAATAAATATTTTTTAGATATAAAACATTCCTACGGCGTCGCCGGTGCAGTAGATGCCTCGGTGGACGGTGCTTGCGTTGTAGGCGCCTGAGTTGTCGGTGCCTGGGTTGTTGGTGCCTCCGTAGATGGCGCCTGGGTTGTCGGTGCTTCGGTCGGTGTTTCCTGTGTCGGCTTATTATCCTTCTTCTTCTCTGTTTTCTTTTCTTTTTTCTTCTTTTTCTTCTTCTTATCTTCTGAATCCTCAGAACTAGAACGGGTATCCTTCCAATCTTTGGTTGAACGAACCCACTCATAATCCGGAAAACCGATATCTGTCAACCCATCATGAATCTGAGAATTAAACTCACTCCAAATTCTACCTGGATAGGTGGAACCCCACAAACCTCTTGTAGACTGTGGTGTATCATAACCGACCCATACACTAGTTGTATAATATGGCGTAAATCCACAGAACCAACCATCTGTATTGTTGTCTGTTGTTCCAGTCTTACCCGCGCAAGACATACCTGAAATGCCCAAACCACTTGCGGTACCACCAGTAAATACACCCTTCAACATAGATGTCATCATTCTGGCAGCATTCATTTCATACACCTGACGAGACTTAATTCGATCTGAAACAACCACATTACCCTCTGCATCTGTAATCTCCACGATGCAGGTTGGTTTACGAAATTCACCATCATTTTCAATGGTTGCATAACCAGATGCCATTTCCACTGTGGTTGCACCATAGGTCAAACCACCCAGGCATGCAGCCATATTTTCACGATCCTCAAAGGTTAAATAATTAAAATTCATATTGTATAAATAGTCAATTCCCACTTGTGGCGTTAGCTGGCCATACAAACGGTACGCAACAATATTCTTAGACGCTGCAACTGCAGCTGCCAAGGATGTCATATTGGAATAGGATCCTGAATTTTTTGGCATCTTGTGTGCATATGGTCCTTCCGGCTTACAGTCGTCTACTCTGGTTGCCGGAGTATATCCTCTTTCAAGCTGTGGCGTATACACAATAATCGGTTTGATTGTACTTCCTGGCTGACGTGCACTCTGGTACGCACGATTCAAGCTATAACCTTCAATTTCATTTTGCGTTCTACCGCCTACAATTGCCACCACTCTACCAGTAGCATTATCGATACAGGTTGCTGCTCCTTGAAGATTATATATACCCGTCTCTTCATTCTTTTCTTCATCCATCACCAAGGTTTCATCAACCGTCTTTTGCAAGAGACGCTGTTTTTTAGGATCAATGGATGTATAAATGCGATATCCACCGGTATAGAGTTTGGCATAATATTCATCATACAACTCTCTATATTCTTTGTTATATTTTTGCTGTTCTTCATAAGTAGCAAATTTGTATTTAAATTGGAACCCCGAAGCTTCCATCAACGCTTCTGTTGCACAGAAATTCGTATAGGTTTCCACATAATCATGACTAATTTTCTCTTCTTCTGCTAAAACAATTTTTTCCTCAAGTGCCAACTGCAATTCTAATTCATTGATATATCCAAGCTCATGCATGTCATTGAGAATCTTGTCTCGACGTTCTATGGTATGGTCGTAATTCACTCTTGGATTATAGTAGGTTGGACTGTTGGGAATGGCACATAAAAATGCCACCTCTGAAACAGACAACTGATCCAAATCCTTATCAAAATATCCTTGCGCAGCAGCTCCGATTCCGTAATAACTATTTGCAAAGAAAATCGTATTCAAATAATATTCCAAAATCTGTTGCTTGGTATATTTTTTCTCCATTTCCCAGGCAATGAATATTTCTTTGAGTTTACGCTCATAGCTTACTTCACTGGTCAAGAAAATACCTCTTGCCAACTGCTGTGTAATGGTGGATGCACCCTGGGTAATGGCTCCATCATTCTTAAATAGAATATATGCCGCACGCATAATACCCTCATAATCCACTCCATTGTGCTCGTAAAATCTTCTATCCTCAACAGATACCATAGCCTCCACAAAGTATGCAGGAATTTCCTCGTACGTCTTATAATAAACCTGCTTCTCACCCTTTACCTCGCGAATCATTTTTCCATTGGTATCATATACAATGGATGTCTCGTCCTGTCGGAAGGTTTTTTCATCAGAATCTGCCACCATTTCTTGAGCAGCCTTCTGATACTCTAATAACTGCTTTCCGAATTTCTCATATGCAACATATCCGCCAATGGTAATTATAATCAAGAAAATCACTAGCAAATATGACATAATGATTCTGCGAACCTTACGTCGTTTCCTTCTTTTATCACGTTTTGCCTTACGTTTTCTTGCGGCAGCTAACTCTTCTGCTGTCATTGCCTTTTTCTGTTTTTCCTTCGCTGTTGTCTTTGTTCCCTGCGTTGACTTCTTTTGATCAGCCATTTCTTTCCCTCGTTTCTAACTATTACAACGCAATATAGTTACTCTGGATTCCTAGTTCACCAAACATATCCTGAACTCCTGGATTGGTTGTAAATATAATAATCTGACGGTTCAGGTATTCACCCAAACAACTTAATGTTTCATATAACCTCTGGTAATCATATGTCACAAAAATATCGTCCATAATGATTGGTAACTCTTCGCCAATCAATACGTTTGCAATCGAAAGACGCAATGCCAAATAAATCTGTGCAATGGTTCCTGTGCTGAGATAATCCATACTAATAAATGAACTTCCACTCTTCACCATCACTCTCAACTGGTCATCAATCTTCACTTCGGAATACTTATCGTTGGTAATTCTACTAACAATCTCCGATACCTGTTCGTTTAATACACTTCCAAAGGAGTCATAGATTTCCTCAGATAAATCCTGAATGGTCTTGATTGCCAAATCGATAGCAGCAGTTTCCACTGCATTTCCCTGCATCTGCTCTCGAAGCTTGTTAATTTCGATTAACATTTGCTCCTGCTCAGTACGTTCACGCACCAAATTCTGCTCCTTCACCTTCAATTCTGAGAGCTGTGAAATCGCCTGACGCTGTGCATCTGCATCTAAGGTTCCCTTTGCCTCCTCAAATCCTTGCTCAATCTCCAACTCTTCCATTAAGTGATATAGGTTGTTTCTTCTTACCAACACTTGAATCAATGTCAATACCACTAAGAATACACCCACACCAATCACACCTAACTTGATTGCGGAAACATTGACCGGAATCATATATGCAATACCTACAAATAATGCAATCATCAAAATTCCCAGGGCCAATATAACAAATACGTTATCCAAAACACTTCTTGGTCCCATGTTTTGCAACATTTTTATATCTCTTTCTCTTGGAGTGAGGGATTCTTCTTCCTCTACTTCATTCTCTGGTTCTTCCACTGCGGCAGCCGCTTCTGATGTAGCATTCTTAATTGGAGTAAACTGTAATTGCTCCTTTTCCTTACCATTCATGGCCGCTTCTAACTTTTCATATTCATCCTTTAATGCTGCAAGCTCTGCATCAAAATCTCGGTCTAATGTAATCTTTGCAGTCAGCTCCTGCTCTCTCAGTTCTAAATCCTTATTAGAAAACTCTTTTTTCTTATTCTTGAGTTCCATAATAGCATTCACTGCATCAATATCACCCGCTCTTGTAGACGCCATATTCACAATATAGTTGTTCAGCTTGTCCGCAATTTCCTTATCTGTTGCAGCATCAATCTGCCCAATACATAACGTGTTCAAATATGTACTCTTATCTGTATGCAATACAGTACCCATCAAATCATTCGGCTCTTGCAATGGAATCTCTCTTCCACTATTCAAATCGCGAACAGTGGTCTTCTTTTCTGCACGAGAAAAATTACGTTCCACAAGATAGCTGTTGCCATCCATAGAAACCTCCATCGCTCCAGAAAATGCCGAACCATTAATTGGTTTCTTTTGCTCGTAATGGTCAAATCTAGCTCCTACACCACGCGCCTTGTCGATACCATACATCATGTCCACAATAAAATCCTTTGTGGTAGACTTACCTGCCTCGTTGGCTCCATAAATGACATTAATCCCAGGAGCTAATATAATATCTTTATCATGAAATTGTCCAAAATCTTGTAAGTGTAACTTATCAACTCTCATATTACTGCTCTCCTGTCTTTAATAGTACATCCAATCCATAGTGGACTGCCTTCTTGCAAATCTCATCCCCGTAGTAGTTATCAGACAACTGGTTAATGAATCTACCAATCAGATTGTTCTGATTGTCTTCGTAAAGCTTCTGTAAATCGTAAGCTTCACCTACCTCTGTAACCACTTCATAAATGTTATATCGATTCACAAGACTTGAAAAATCAAAGACATCGCGGTTATGATTTTGTCCTTTTACAAGGATTCTGTAAATATTTCTTGTTCCCAAATTCTGAATCTGTCTATCAACCAAATCCACAATCATTCTAGGGGTGTGGTCTGGTTTGATATTAATCAACAAATTCATATATGCTCTCTGGGCGACTGGAACAAATTCTGTTTTAATAATACCATCTACCACTTCGCCATAAATGTATCCTCTTGCGCCAGTATCTGTATAATCAATCGGTTCTAAGGAACCTGCCATAATCACCGCATTATCCTTGATGATTTCTGGCTTATGAATATGTCCCAAAGCAATATAATCAAAGTTGGACTCTCTCAAATTCTTCTTGTTAAACGGTAAATGTTTTGCATCACCACCATGGGCAAGTAAAATATTAAAAGCACCTGCCTTTGCTGGCTTAATGTGATTCAAAATGTCATCTTCATTCTCTTTACTACTATAGGAAAAACCTGTTACACATGTATTCAAGTCTTTCATGTATACATTGCTAATCTTATCCGCAGACAAGCAAATGGTCTTAGAAGAGAATTTGTAATTTGCCAATGGACTATCTGGTTTCATATAATCATGATTACCTGCAATCATAATTGTCTTTGTCTTAGTCAGACGAGATAGTACGTAATCCACATCTCGGAGCATTCCCTCTGATGGTGGCATGTGGAACAAATCACCTGCAATCAATAACAAATCTACCTGCTTGTTCTCTGCATCCTGAACCACTCTAACAAAAGTATCCTTAATCTCCTGTTCTCTGTCTGCACTCCATGGTTTTCCTTTATCTGGTTGTACTCCTAAGTGAGCATCTGCCATATGTATAAATTTCATCCTGACACCTACCTCTTTCATCAAGTTGTTATTCTGTCTTTTATCTTATGAATCATGTATCCTCTTCAATGTACCCAATAAAAGAATACACACTTTCTTATTATATTATGTTTTAACGATAAGTGCAAATTTTCTTGCTATTTTTTCATGTTTTTCTTCATTTTTCAATAGAAGATGATACATTTTCATATTATCTTAAGAAGTTAATTATGCAAATATTTCTCTTTTGTCGCCATGCCACCCCGAATATGACGTTCTGCCTTATTGATATCCAGTACTTTTCTTACTTCTGCAGCAAGGGATGGGTTGATGAGCTCCAGTCGCTCCGATACATCTTTATGTACTGTGGATTTGCTCACACCAAATTCCTTTGCAGTTTGACGCACTGTGGCATTAGAATCCATAATATACATCCCTATTTTAATCACTCGCTCTTCAATATATTCCTTCATTCAAAAAGCATACCTTATATCTCCTTGATACAAGATATGCCTCTACGTTTCCATTTATGATTATTAATCTGAAACCGTCACCTCTGCCTTGCATTTTAACTGCCATCCCTCTGCGGCTTTCTCCAAAAAGTATATCTGTAATTTCATCTCTTCTCGCAGCACCTTCAAGTAATCCTTCAGCCAGGGTATCTCATTTCCTTCATTTTCCTGCATTTTTATTAGGTTGTGGATATAGGTTCCCACCGGTTCCTTGGCATCCTTTACAAACCGTAGAAAGCTATCCTTGTCTGTCACCTGTAAAACCGGACAGGTCTTGGCAATTTCTACATTTTCATCCATTTGATTTAAAATGTCCCATTGCTCCTCAAAAACATCATTTTGTTCCTTTGTGAGCAGAATCACCTTTAAATGCACCAAAGATAGGGACTTACCTTTCACCGCTTGATATTCCCTAGATAACTCTTCAAAGTCATTGGCATAAAACGTGCTAATCTGCTCAGTCTGACTCTTCTCTCCCACCTTTTTTTCTTCTGCAACACCCAAAGAAAACTCGTAGGCTTCCCCTTCTTTTCCTTGTGCCACTAACAATATCGTAGCATAGTCCCGTTGCTCCACATTTTGCATATCACTTTGAAATTTAACGCTTGACTTGCAACCAGAAAGACTGACAGCACTAATTATGCCGAACAACATAATAAACACTCTTTTCTTCATGACTTTTCCTCCTTTACGTAAAAACGATTCAGCAGGATACCGATAACAGGAAGGACAACAGACAAGGGAATATCCATTAATGCACCATAGCATAAAAACGTGAGCAATCCATTCTCATAGGTCCGCACATACGTCGCAACACCAAGAGATAAAATTAGAATTGTCACGAGAATCCATACCGATGTCTTCTTGTGTAATCCTTTGCAAAAAATGTATTCTGCAAAATAAAGACTCTGGCAAATCAAAACAAAACAACCAATTATCAAAAACCATATCATCAGCACATCAAAGCGTTCCAACACACCAAAAGGAAGTCGGATATAACGCATAATTGCAATCGTTGTCATAGGCTCTTCAGCCGCACCATGCAAACCATAAATCCCAAGCATAAAAAGCGTGAGTAAAATGCCTAAAGCGACTGTTATTATCACCGCTACACCGGTACGATTTTTCTCTTTATGATGACGCAAATATGGGCGAAGATACAAATAATACTCCGCAGGCAAAACGAAAACCAGCATCACGTAACTATAACGCAATAGTTTTCCTAACGACAACTCTGCCTTAGGTCGAAAAATTTCATAGTCCACTTCTTTTAAACCAAATGCTAGCATTGCAATAAACGGAACAAACAACAACCAAAACAACATTTCATGTATGCGGCTTTGCTTTTCAATCTGCTTATTTGCACCATACACGCACACCAGCAGCAATGGCATTGCTACCAAAACATTGGACCATATCTCTTCATTGGTTTTCAGCATAAATGGCACCTGTGCTTCTCCAAGCAATGCTATGGTGAGGAGAATGTAAAATGACAGTCGCAACACCAACCTGGAAAGCTGAATCAAAGACAAAACAGAACCCACAAGACCGGACCCTGATAACACGCCGGCAAATCCTTTTTCGCTTGCCGGAGCACTACATCTTTCGTATAGTTCCCCCATCCCATAGATATACAATACATAAATTCCTGAAAGGGCAAAAAATGTCAACAGCCCCAACACTACGCTATCTCCAAACATTTGAGCCGACAGGTATGGCACCACAAACATCATACTGGCAAACACTGACAGTACTATCATGCGTCGAATCTGCTTCTCCGAAATTTTCCCATTACAACTAAACATACTGGCATCTCCTAACCTGAACTTCTCTACTTCCACCAAAACCTTACACGGTGTCCTCTTCGGGTATATAAGGGTCTTCGTATCATGGTAAAAATGGGTTTCCGCACAACAAAATCCTGAAACTCCGCTTCGTCATCAATACTTCCGGAAACCATAGGCAACATATAAGGAATCCCAAAGCTCTCCAGGGTTGCAAGGTGAATCACAATCACCAATACACCCAACACGATTCCATACAAGCCCCACATTGCACCAAGAACGATCATAACAAACTTCAACAAGCGAAACGTGGAGGAAAAATCCTCATTTGGAATGGCAAAGGAAGCAATAGCTGCAAGAGCCACCACAATGACTACAATTGTGCTGACCAACGCCGCATCCACTGCCGCCTGTCCCACAATGAGACCACCCACTACACCGATGGTATTTCCCATTTGTCCCGGCAGTCGAATTCCTGCTTCCCGTAGCAACTCAAACAACAATTCCATCAATAAAACTTCCACCACAATGGGAAATGTGACATCATTTCTTGCTCCCGCAATGGCCAACAGCAGATTTGCCGGCAACACCTGTGGATAGTAACAAGTAACTGCCACATATAATCCCGGCAAAAGCACCGCAATCAATGCTGCCAGATATCGTAAAATTCGTGCAAAGCTCCCCACTGCAAAGCGATTGTAATAATCATCTGCTGCTTGAAAAAAGGCGTTGAGGGTTGTAGGAAGAATGATGACTTCCGAGGAGTTATCCACCACCAAAACCACTCTCCCCTCCATAATAGCCGATGCCGCCTTATCCGGACGTTCCGTTGTCTGCACCTGAGGAAATGGAGAATACCATTTTTCCTCCAACAGATGTACCAGCATTCCACTGTCAAATATTCCGTCAATTTCAAAGCTTTGAAGTTTCTTTTCAATCTCCTGTAGCAAGGAAGGATACACCAAATCCTCCATATACATCAAACCGCATAACGTTCTGGAACGTTGTCCCACAAACCCTTGCTTTAATTTCATTTTGGGGTCTTTAATTCTCCTTCGTACCAATGCTGTGTTAATGCGGAAATTTTCTAAAAAGCTATCTCGAGGGCCCTTCAACCCCGCCTCCTTCTGTGGGAAATTCACCGCTCTTGTGGGTAGTTTCTTGGTGGATAGTAGCATGGCCTTTTCTACACCATCTACAAAAATTCCAGTATCACCCTTTAGCACACCATCAATCACGCTCATCATATCCGTCTTCTCCGACATATCTACAGCTTCCGCCTGATGATGAAACAATGATTCAAAAATTCCTTCCGATTCATCAGCTGTCGCAATATTGCCATAGTGGGATTTTTTCCAATCCATTTCTTTTCCTCTCCACTCATATAAGAAAGGGCGGGTAATGGTTCTTTCTACCATTTCATTATCCGTCAATCCATCGATATAAATCACAAATACGGATAGCGGTCCCCCTTGTCGTTCCAACACAAACTTCTTTCTTACAATATCTCCCCAATCGGCAAACAAAGACTCTAAAGCATCAATATTTTGATCCAAATTTTCAAAGATGGGCAATTCTATCTCATTAACTGCGTTATACTTAATCTCCATAAAAAAACCTCACACATACGATTGAGCGCTCATTTCTTCTAGTATGCGTGAGGTTAAAATCCTTTATTCAGTTATTTGAGAGATTTTCTATTTTTCAAGTGAATCCTTCAGATTCTTAATCACGATTAACTCCTGATTATATAAGTGTTTTCTCATAATCTCTTTGGCTGTTGCTACGTCGTTCATCAAAATCGCATTGGTAATATCATAATGTTCTTTCACCAAAATATCATGATAGGAAAAGTCCTTTACATATTCCACACGATAGCGATACACTTGCTCACGAAGATTATGCGCCAAATTAATCAATCGCTCATTTTGTGTCAGTTCAAAAATTACATCATGGAAGCGTACATCTCCATCCACAATATTCTGTACATGTTTGGTGTCAATGGCTTCCTTAAACTCCATACATGCTCGCTTCAGTTTCTCTTTTCCCTCTTCTGTAATGCGGGCGCATGCCAACTCCACTGATAATTCCTCAATAGCAGTACGCACCTCTAATGCGTCACGCAAATCCTTCTCTGTAATGCGGGCAACCTCTGCTCCGCGCCTTGGAATCATTACTACCAAACCCTCTAACTCTAACATACGAATGGCTTCTCTTACCGGCGTTCTGCTAACACCTAATTTGTTGGCAAGCTTAATCTCCATTAATCTCTCCCCAGGAGAAAACTCACCAGTGACAATTGCCTGACGCAAAGCCTGAAATACCACATCGCGAAGTGGTAGATATTCATTTTGTCCATCATATTTCAATTCCATATTTTCCCCTCCTTATATGTTCTGATTAAATGGGCGCACCACATATACCTGTGAAGCCAACCCTTTTTCCCGAATCATTCTTCTTGCATGCTCGGCTACCGTCTCCTCTTCATAAATACCAAATACCGTAGGACCAGAACCGCTCATCAAAGCATTGATTGCACCATTCTCCTTCATGCAATTCTTAATTTCTTCTATCACCGGATAGGCCGGAATGGTAACCGTCTCTAATACATTCTCCATACGATCCGTAATTCCAATGAGACTTTTCTCTCGAATCGCCTGCACCATACCATCAATATCAGGATGTCTTTGCAATTCGTTGACGTTGAGATTCTCATACACAAACTTCGTAGATACAGAAATCGGTGGTTTTGCAATGAGAATATGACAATCTGGCATCGGTGGTAGCGGTGTCAAGATTTCTCCAATCCCCTCCGACAAAGCTGTGCCTCTCAATATGCAATAGGGCACATCAGCACCTAATTTCACACCGAACTCCATCAATTCCTGTTTGCTTAAATGCAGATGAAACAACTTTGCAGCACCAACCAACGCCGCTGCGCAATCTGTACTACCACCTGCCATACCTGCTGCCACCGGAATACATTTGAACAAGTCAATCTCCAATCCCTGCTCCACATGATATGTATCCTTCAACAATTTGACCGCTTTGTACACAAGATTATCCTCATTGATGGGAAGAAATCCAAGATTGGTTTTCAAACGAATGACATCCTCATCCAAAAGACGAAATGTTAATTTGTCATATAACTTTACTGTTTGCATAACCATACGAACTTCATGATAACCGTCTTCGCGTCTGCGAACCACATCCAAACCGAGATTAATTTTTGCATATGCTCTTAATTGTAGTTCATTCTCCATATTCCATTCTCCTTGCTAGAGTGTATATTGTATACAGTATACCATTTATATTATTTTTTATCTACCAAATTGAAAGGTTTGTCTTTATTTTCTAAATATTTTTGACTTATTTTGTAATTTGGTATAAACTTACCATAAGTAGTTGTCGATATAATTAACAGATAAGACGGATTAGCATTTTTAGCACCATTTTATCTATTAAAAAGTTTTTTATTTATTAAAATATTTTACCAAGGAGGGTCAATTATGTCAGTAGGAAACATTGGTAGCAACAGCTACACAAACAACTTGATTTCACAGATCAAGGGCAGCACTAGCACGGATGCTAAGACAAGTGATGCCAAAGCGGCAGAGGCTGCAAAAGACACAGGAGTTGTATACGAGCCATCAAAGGATGCAACAAGCACAGCTTCTACGAAGAAGAACAACAAGGTTGATGCCGATACAATCGCAAAGTTGAAGGCAGATGCAGATGCAAGACTTGCACAGTTAAAGGGTATTGTAGAGCAGTTACTCAGCAAACAGGGCAAGGTTTCAAACACTGTTAGTATTTGGGAGCAGTTCAAGAATGGTATAATGGATGGAACCATTGAAGTGGATGAAGCAACTGCTAAGCAGGCTCAGGAAGATATTTCAGAAGATGGTTATTGGGGCGTTAAGCAGACCTCAGAGCGTATCTTAGATTTCGCAAAAGCATTGGCAGGTAACGATTCTGAAAAGGCTGAGCAGATGAGAAAGGCAATTACTGAAGGCTATGAAGCCGCAGCCAAACTTTGGGGTGGCGAGTTGCCTGAGATTTCTCAAAAGACATACGATGCCGTTATGAAGGGCATTGATGACTGGAAGAAGCAAGACGAAGCTGCTATAGCAGCAACAAGTGTAGAAGCATAATTACATCTCAATTTAATAAGATGTTTTGGACCGCCATAGGCGTACGGACTGCCTCCCCTGCAGATCCGTCCCTATGGCGGTCTTCACGTTCTAGATATTTCTTCCGATATATATAGTAAGAAGCTACGAGCATTCTAACGTAATTTCAAGGAGGAGATTACCATGAATGCGCAAACATATAACCAGGTTGTTAATCCGGTGTTTGCCGTATTAGCAACTCCAAAACATAACACTCGTGACAACAAGCAACAATTCAAACAAAGAAAAAAGAAACCATCAACATTTGATTCTCTATTTTCTACAGCTTGTGAAACCGCAGACGAGATGACAATCATACACGACACAGGATGTTATGGCAAGGATGCCAGAGTAGTCGTTGGAATGGTCAGTAGCTTCAGTAAAGCCTTATAAACCAAGACGGTGCACTTTTTCCCTTGCGGTGTACCGTCTTTTTTGTGTTCACATTTGACAGGTTTTCTTCACAATTACTAAAGATTTTAAACACACTTTCTTCACATTTTCATACTATACTCTGTATTGTAAGAACTTTTCATAGAGTGCAATTCATAATTGTACTCAATTCTCCCCCTCATTAGAAGAAGCGAAGGATTCGTCCTTCGCTTCTTTGTATTTTCATTCATATGTTCTTAACATTCGATTATGATTCCTTACTCCACATATAGCAATAGCTTTGGGTTCTGGCTGCAAAATATTCCTTCTGTAATAGTTCACGAACCTCTTCTTTCGTATACCATCTAGCATCGATTTCTTCCACAGTAGAATGACTAGGAGTAAATGTTCCCGCTGCTACACCAACCACACAAACATTCTTCTCGTTGGAAAAACCAATGGCAGAGAAGCTCTCACCAAGAACATCATCTATACGAATCAAATCAAGTCCGGTTTCCTCCTTCAATTCACGCTTTGCACTATCCATAAACTCCTCACCAGGGTCAATGAGACCTGCCGGAAAATTGAATACAAAATCTCCGCAAGGCATACGATATTCTCTATTCAACAATATCTTATCACCCGCTTCATTATGCATAATTAAAACTACGGAATCTGCCGAATGGCTAGACAAATCATCGTGCGTAGTTAAATTGTGGTTGCGGCTAATCATCTCATATACTTTTTCCTTGTTATCCACTGTACGATATGTGATGTCATAGCGGGTGATGAATTTGCCATCATGGATTTTTTCTATCTTTTCAAATTTCATAATCTGCTCCTTCAAAATCATTTGTTCACATAGTATGACCTTAATACTTTCCCCTTGAAAATGCAAGTTTGTTCTATCAATCTTCATTTAAATCAATTTCCACAACTTTGTTTTCTATTGTAGTTCCCTCTGCATTGCTGTACCCATCGAAGTAAAGCGTCCATTCTTTCTCATTTTCAACGGAAGGAATCGCTTGTATACTTGCATAGTATGCATCATTTACACGAACATAGAACATGAAATAGCGCTTGTCATTTCTACCAGCTCCCTGTGCTTCCCATTGTAGCAGGAAATGTTTCATTTCTTGCACCACATTTTCTTCCAAATATATATTATAATCCAGCGTTAATCCGTTAATCTGGTAATCACTGGCTGATAAAAGCGCCTCTGGTAGTTCTTCTTTTGTGTAACCCTTCACATCAATATCATCCACCCGAACATTCAGCTTTGCATGTTCTGGCAATTCCCATTGCTTGGATAAATGTTCACTCATTTTCTCATCCAGCTTTATCTCTTTCATATAATCTCCCTCAAAACCGCTGAGAAATACTTCATTCTTATCGTCATGTAACCAAACAGAGAAGGGATATTCCAGCAATGGTGTCTTTACATTATAGACACGCGTGATTTCATTGGGCATTTGTATTTCCATATCAGCAGATAACGCCTCACCATAATTCTCACACAGATATTCCTCAATCACAATCTTATGACTTTTATAATTTAGCTGTATTGTCACCTTTTCTCTTATGAAATGGCCGATACAGCCAAGAAAGGTTATACCTACTAAAACAGCGACTGTAATGCTTGTTATATACTTTTGTTTCTTCGTAAACTTTTTGCGATTCACAAAACCATAGATGCATTGAAATAGTAATGCAACCGGATACACAGGAACAATACTCAATATGAATACAGCTATCGCAACCGCTTCCCCTCCATATAAATGTTCTGTGTTAGAAAAGAATCCCCATTCCAAACCAAATATGGATACATATACAACATAAAGATATGGTAGAAAACTAAAAAGAAAAATACCAAACCAAATTTTTGCTCCTTTGCTCATAAGACTTTGCTCCTTTCCGTATACTATCTAATTTTATTGTAGCAAAGTCTCACATTTTGTCATGTAACAGATGTCACTCCTTCATGAACAGGATTAATGACATTTGTCACGAATTCTTCACTTGCAGTCTGTCAACGACCATTGCAAAAAAACCATAATAAATATGATACGCCCCCATCACATTGACAGGGGCGTATCATATTTTCAAACGTTATTTATTCTTCCTCAGCCGGAATCTCTACCTTAAGGCAAAGCTCTTCTAACTGCTTCGCATCTACTGTTCCAGGTGCTTCACTCATCAAACAGCTTGCATCCTTAATCTTAGGAAATGCAATCACGTCACGAATAGAATCTGCACCAGTCATCAACATGATAATACGGTCAAGACCAAATGCTAATCCTGCGTGAGGTGGTACACCATACCTAAATGCGGTTAACAAGAAACCGAACATATCCTGTGCAACCTCATCGCTGATTCCGAGAAGCTTGAACATTTTCTCCTGAATATCATCCTGGTGGATACGAACAGAACCTCCACCAAGCTCTACACCATTCAACACGATGTCGTATGCCTTTGCTCTTGCCTTACCCATATCGGTATCAAGAAGCGCTAAGTCCTCTTCCATTGGCATAGTAAACGGATGATGCATTGCCTGAAAACGCTCTTCCTCCTCAGACCACTCAAATACAGGGAACTCTGTTACCCATAGGAACTTGAAATCATCCTTACTTACCAAGCCTAACTGGTCTGCCAACTCACAGCGGAGTGCACCAAGTACGGAGAATACAATCTTATCTCTGTCTGCTGCAAATAACAATAAGTCGTTAGGCTTTCCATCCATTTTCTCAATAAGAGCTGACATCTCCTCATCCTTCATAAACTTTGCAAAGGATGACTTAAATGTTCCATCTTCAGCGATTGCAATATAAGCAAGACCCTTTGCGCCATAGCCTTTTGCAAAATCTACCAAAGCGTCAATCTTCTTACGTGGCATGGCACCCTGTCCCTTGGCATTAATACCACGAACAGAACCACCATTATCGATGGCACCCTTGAATACTACGAATTCACAATCCTTCACAACTTCTGTTACATTGGTAAGCTCCATGCCAAAACGGATATCTGGCTTGTCGGAACCGAAACGGTCCATTGCTTCACGCCATGTCATTCTCTGGATTGGAAGTTCTACATCTACATCGATTGCCTCTTTGAAAATCTTCGCAATCAATCTTTCATTTACATCTAAAACATCCTCGATATCTACAAAGGATAATTCCATATCAATCTGTGTAAATTCAGGCTGTCTATCTGCACGCAAATCCTCATCACGGAAACACTTAGCTACCTGATAATAACGGTCATAACCTGCAGCCATCAACAACTGCTTGAAAATCTGTGGTGACTGTGGCAACGCGTAAAATGATCCCGGATGCACACGGCTAGGTACAAGATAATCTCTTGCCCCCTCTGGCGTTGACTTGTTAAGGATTGGTGTCTCAATCTCTAAGAAACCTTCCTCATCCAAGAAGTTACGAATGGAGTTAACCACCTTACTTCTGAGAATCAAGTTACGCTGAAGGTCTGGTCTTCTAAGGTCTAAGGTACGATACTTAAGACGCAATTCTTCCTTTGTCTTAGAGTTTTCCTCAATTGGGAATGGTGGAGTCTCAGACTCTGAAAGGATACGGATATCCTTTGCAATAATCTCGATATCTCCCGTTGCAAGGTTCTGATTAATTCCACCAGCACGAAGTACTACTTCACCGGTGATTGCAACGACAAACTCACTACGAAGCTTCTCTGCTTTTGCAAAGCTCTCGCTTCCACACTTGTCCTCTTCAAAGATAATCTGTAATACACCACTTCTATCTCTCAAATCTACGAAAATGATACCACCCTTGTTACGGCTTTTTTGCACCCAGCCCATCACGGTAACGGTTTCATTTACATTCTTATTACTTACTTCTGTACATCTGTGGGTTCTCTTCAAACCCTTCATTGATTCTGCCATAATTGCCTCCTGTTTATTTCCATTTCATTATTTACATCTTATCCACAAAGAACTCTTCGAAGACAGTGTAACCTTCTTTCTCCATCTGCTCTTTCTGGAATTTCTTATTCTTCTTCATAATTGCAATGTTAATCAACTCACCCTGCGCACGCTTTTCATTTGCTTGCTGCAAAATCTTTAACATCTTGTCCGATGGCATATTCTTCTCCACAAGGTATGCAATCTTCTCACCCTGCTTTGGAATCTGGTAATCCTTCTCAAGCAACAGCATAACAATACGCTCAAAACCAATTGAGAAACCACAAGCTGGAGTATTCTGTCCAGTGAACTTTCCAATCATCTCATCGTAACGTCCACCGCCACCTACGGAACCACCAAACTCATCCATGGAAATCTCAAAAATTGGTCCAGTGTAATAACCCATACCACGTACCAAGGTCGGATCAAATGCGATTTTAAAATCTGCAGACTTTGTAGCATCCACACTGTTCATAATGGTTTCTAAGTCCTCTGCCACACCTGCTGGAAGGAAATCTCCTAAGGTATCCTTTAGGAAGCGGACACCTGCCACATCCTCGCTTACCTTAGCAAACAAGTCTAAACACTTATCCACGCTCTCCTTCGCAAAGCCCTGTGATACAAGATCCTCTGCCACACCATCTAAGCCAATCTTGTCCATCTTATCCAAAGTGATGAATACGCTGTCATAATCCTTCTCTTCAAAACCGCTATATGCTGCCATTGCTTTCAGCATCTTGCGGTTGTTCAGACGAATGGTAAATTTCTCAAATCCAATCTTGCCAAGCAATGTAGTGGTTGCTGTGATAAGTTCAATCTCCGCAAGGATTGTTGGCTCACCTAAGATATCAATATCGCACTGCATAAACTGACGATAGCGACCTCTCTGTGGTCTGTCTGCACGCCATACAGGCCCAATCTGTAAGGCTTTAAAAGGATTTGGAAGATTTGCTCCATTATTTGAATAGAAACGAACCAACGGAACCGTTAAATCATAACGAAGTCCTCCATCCACTAAATCAGATTCTTCTTTCGCAGTTTCCAGATTCAGCTTTTCACCTCTTTTTAAAATTTTAAAAATTAATTTTTCATTTTCTCCACCCTGTTTATTGCTTAAATTTGCAATATTTTCCACACATGGAGTCTCTATTCTGGTAAAACCAAACTCAGCATAAGTTTCCGCAATTACGTTAATTACATAATCACGAATCTGCAAAGTCGGAGGCCAAGCG
>JAZSPZ010000011.1:0-206022 GCA_045537735.1 Lachnospiraceae bacterium | reverse complement strand
ATTACCTTTATGGCACCTTTGATGATGGAACATGAGAAAGGACGAATTGTGACAGTTGCCTCAGTAGCGGGACAGATTGGTCATCCAGACATCTGGTATGGAGTTTCCAAAGCTGGTGTGATTAATGCCACCAAGAGCTTTGCAAAGATTCTTGCACCAAAGGGTGTAGTCATCAATGCTGTGGCACCAGGACCGGTGGAGACGGATATGATGCATGTGATTCCAGAGGCGAGAAAACAGGCAATTAAAAGTAGTGTCTATACCGACCGTTTCGCAAAGCCGGATGAGGTTGCAAAAGCGATGTACTGGTTAGCAGTAGAGTCGCCAGAGTATATCAATGGAGTGTGCTTGGATATTAATAATGGGGCATTCCCGAGGTGAGAAATGATTGAATGTATATGGTTCACGTTATATAGTTGTGTCTAAAAATTATGTGTTATATAGAATTGAAGATTTGAAGTTGCGCATGAGCCCTGCCGACACATCGCAAGCGGAGCTTGCTCATTGCTCGCGTAACTTCAGTTTTCTTCTCTACTTTACGTAGGTGGCAAATAGTTCTTTCTGGATTTATGATATTTCCATAGGAGGTACATGCGTATGAATCAATATGTAACAGGAGCAGTGATTAAAGAACTGAGAGATAAATATCATTTAACACAGGTGGAACTTGCTGCGAAACTGAACGTTTCAGATAAAACGGTTTCAAAATGGGAGACGGCAAAAGGATATCCGGATATTTCTTTACTTGAACCAATAGCACAGGTTTTTGATATATCGGTTACGGAGCTGATTTCAGGAAATGCGGTCAGCAATGTGAATGTATCGGCCAACATGATGCGTTCCAAGTTTTATGTGTGCCCAGTTTGTGGAAATAGCATTCACAGTATGGGTGAGGCTGTTATTCAATGCCACGGCATAATGCTCACACCGTGCCAGGCAGAAGAAACAGATGAGAGTCATATGATTTTTATAGAGCGCATAGAAGATGAATATTATGTTCGTGTTGAACATGACATGACGAAACAACATTATATTTCTTTTTTTGCCGCATTGTCACCAGATAAAATTGAGATGGTAAAACTATATCCAGAGGGAAATGCTGAAGCAAGGGTAAAGATAAATGGTGTGAAAAGGATTCTTTTCTATTGCAACAGAGATGGATTATTTTTCGTTAATGTTGTGAAGGGAATAGATGATAAGCAAACGTCTTATGATGATACAAAAGAGCGTAAAGCATTAGAACGAGCAGCAAAAGTAATGTTTGGATAATTAGCAATCAGATACAAATTTCATTTTATTCAATTATAATAAAAACACACCCATCCACTTGGTACCGAGAGGTGATTAAAAGTGGACGGGTGTGTTTTTTGTTATTCTATCACAAAAAAACACATACACAAACTCAAATTATGTTTCCTACATAAAAATGTTGAAACGCAGTTGTATGCAATATACAATAGAAGGAAGCAACAAATGATTGAGAGGATAGAATATGAGTGATAACAATACACAAAATACAGAACACAAGCGGCGTGTGCGTTACAAGGGAACACACCCTAGAAAATTCAGTGAGAAATATAAGGAACATAATCCGGAAAAATATGCGGATACTATAGAAAAGGTTATCCAGAAGGGAAGTACCCCGGCTGGCATGCACATTTCTATTATGGTGCCAGAGATTCTAGAGTTTTTACAGATAAAACCAGGACAACAGGGCTTAGATGCAACCCTTGGATATGGTGGACATACCAGAAAGATGTTGGAGTGCCTAGAGGGAAAAGGTCATATGTATGGATTAGATGTGGATCCAATCGAGTCCGAAAAGACCAAGAAACGACTAGCAGAGGCTGGTTTTGGAGAGGATATCTTAACAGTGAAGCTGATGAATTTCGCAGATATTGACCAGTTGTTGAACGAGACCGATGGTTTTGATTTCATTTTGGCAGATCTTGGAGTATCTTCTATGCAGATTGATAATCCAGAAAGAGGTTTTTCTTATAAGGTGGATGGTCCGCTGGATTTGCGTTTGAATCCAGAGAGGGGAATATCAGCTGCTGAGCGTCTACAGAAGATTTCCAAGGATGAGTTGATTGGAATGCTGGAAGAAAATGCGGACGAGCCCTATGCAGAGGAGATTGCAGAGGTAGTGGTCAATGAAATCCGAAAGGGTAATAAAATTGATACTACCCGAAAACTTGCAGAATTGATAGAGAAGGCACTTATATATGTACCAAAGGATGAACGAAAGGATGCAGTGAAAAAGTCTTGTGCCAGAACCTTTCAGGCATTACGCATCGATGTGAATAATGAATTTGAAGTGTTAGATTCTTTCTTAGAAAAGTTGCCGTCAATATTAAAACCAGGAGGAAGAGTGGCGATTCTAACCTTCCACTCTGGAGAGGATAGATTGGTTAAGAAATCATTCAAATGGCATAAGCAGTTAGGGGATTATAGTGAGATTGCCAGAGATGTGGTGAGGCCATCTAAGGAAGAGTGTATTCGAAATAGTAGGGCACATTCTACTAAGATGCGTTGGGCAATTAAAGCAATATGACGCACTAAAGTATTGTATGATTGTACAGAAAAAAAGACATAAAACAGAACGTTTTTTGTTGAAAATGGGTTGAGAATTTGGCAAAAGGATATATAATAAAAGAAGATTGTATACAAAGTGAGAATGGAGGAAGATATAATGCATGGTTTTGGGCAGATGATCAATATTTTGAAAAAGAATCCTAAAACAATCGTATTGACAGAGGGTACAGATTCAAGAGTTTTAGAAGCATCTTCGCGTTTACTTGCTAGTAATTTTTTACATCCAATTCTGATTGGTGATCCGGATAAGATTTACGAAGCAGCAGAAGAGTGTGGTTTTAATATTAGAGGTTCAGAAATCATTAATCCAGCTACTTATGAGAAGATGGATGAGATGGTGGAGTTGTTCTGTGAGCTTCGAAAGAGCAAGGGTGTGACACCGGAGCAGGCAAAGGAGTATTTGTTACAGAACAATTATTTTGGAACGATGCTAGTGAAGATGGGGTATGCAGATTCCCTTCTTGGTGGAGCAACTTATTCTACAGCAGATACAGTAAGACCAGCCTTACAGTTAATTAAGACAAAGCCTGGTAACTCTATCGTATCTTCTTGCTTTATCTTGGTTAGACCATCTGCAACAGGTGGTAATGAAGTATTGGCAATGGGTGATTGTGGTATTGTCATTAAGCCGACGGAGGATGAGTTGGTAGAGATTGCAGAAGAGACAATGCGTTGTGCGAAAATCTTCGGTATGGATCCTCGAGTAGCATTCCTTAGCTATTCTACAGATGGTTCTGGTAATGGTGAGGATGTAGACAGAATGCGTAATGCTGCTATGAAGACAAAGAAGCGTAATCCGGATGTTCCAATTGGTGGTGAGTTACAGTTTGATGCAGCCGTATCGCCAAAGGTATCGAAGAAGAAATGTCCAGATTCAGAAATTGGTGGAGCAGCAAACACATTTATTTTCCCAGATATCAATGCAGGTAATATTGGTTACAAGATTGCACAGAGAATGGGTAACTTTGAAGCGTATGGTCCAATTCTTTTAGGATTGAACTCACCAATCAACGATTTATCTCGTGGTTGTACCGCAGCAGAAGTATATTCTATGGCGATTATTACAGCAGCGCTAGCGAATCAATAATTATATTGGATGAAATGGAAGATAATAAGAAAACCAGACGTGGAATAAACGTCTGGTTTTTTAATGTCGTTTTTATTAATTGAAAAATAAGTGAGCTTGATGCACCATTATTATCTCTCGATCTTTGAAATAAAATTCTTAATTGCTTCAAAGCTTTCTTTGCTCATGGCATGCTCCATCTTGCATGCATCTTCAGAAGCAATCTTCTCGTCTACACCGAGACTGGTTAACCATGTGCGGAATACTTCGTGACGCTCATAAATCATCTCTGCGATTTCTTTGCCGGTTTTGGTAAGCGTAATATATCCAGCATCAGATACAGTAATGTGTTCCTTCTCACGAAGATTCTTCATGGCAATGCTGACACTTGATTTTTTATATCCTAATTCTGTTGCAATATCCACGGAACGTACAACAGGTAATGTTTTACTTAAAACTAATATGGTTTCCAAATAGTTTTCTGCGGATTCGTTAGTACTCATATTTTCCTCCCATACATAACACAAGCCTTACATCTTTTTTGATTGTAACACATTTATATGAAAAGTGAAAGAACACTTTATGATAAATATGATTCACGTCCCAACCTATCAGAATGTGATGTGTTTGTGAATTTTCGTAAAAGGACTTGCATTTATATATAAATAGAGATAGAATGTTCGTTGCCGAACAATTGGTTTTTGAAATAAATATATAGGTGTTTGCGAAACGCTAATTTGTGTTTTGAAAGTTGTATTTTTGAGCGTTTCGCAAACACCTAACCAATATAATTCGAAAGGAGCTACATACGTGATAGATAAAATATGCGATATGGAAGAATCCACCTGTTCTTATGGCGATGTAAAGCAGGTTGGCTTTCAGCTAAAGGTATTAGATTTGATGTTCCGGCGGAATATGGAAGCACATTTTCGCAAAAGTGGATTTGATGGAATGTCTGTGATCAATGTTTGGATTATCGAATATTTGTCGCACAATGATAATAAGAATATATTTCAGAAGGATATTGAGAAACGCTTCAATATTGGAAAATCGTCCATTGCTGGAACATTGAAGGGAATGGAAGAAAAGGGACTTATTGTGAGACAGTCGGTAGAAGGAGATGCCAGACTGAAAAAGGTATGTCTTACAGATAAAGGAAAAGAGTATGCCTGCAAAGCAGAGCAAGGGAAGATTGATATGGAGCAAAAGGTGAGTGAGGGAATCTCAGAAGAGGAGATGAATCATTTTTTCTCCATTGTTAAGAAAATGCAGGATAATTTAAAATAAAAGGAGTGACAGGATGTTAAAGACTTTAGGAAAACAATTGTATGGATTCCGCAAGGATTCTGTGCTGACTCCATGCTTTATGATATTAGAAGTTGCAATGGAAATGATTATTCCATTAATGATGGCTTCTATCATTGATAATGGTGTGGAAGCAGGAGATATTAACCATATATATAAGATGGGAATCTGTATGGTAATTGCGGCAGCATTTGCCTTATATACAGGTTTGATGGGAGGAAAGTATGGTTCGAGAGCATCGGCAGGATTGGCAAGAAACTTACGTCGTGCTATGTATGAGAATATTCAGACCTTTTCATTTGCAAATATTGATAAATTTTCTACAGCTGGTTTGGTTACTCGTATGACTACTGATGTAACGAATATTCAAATGGCATACCAGATGATTCTTCGTATGTGTATTCGTTCTCTGATCAGCTTTGTATGCGCGATGTGCATGGCATTTTTCATCAGTGCGAGACTTGCGCTAGTTTATCTTGGTGCGGTTTTGGTGTTAGGCTGTATTCTGGTCATTATGATTCCAATTGTAATGAAACTGTTTAGTAATGTATTTCCAAAGTATGATGATTTAAATGAGAGTGTGCAGGAAAATGTGTCTGCCATTCGCGTTGTGAAAGCTTTTGTACGTGAAGACTATGAGAGAGAAAGATTTTCGAAGGCTAGTAACGCATTATATAGCATGTTTGTAAAGGCAGAATCGCTTGTAGCACTAAATGGTCCGATTATGCAGACAACTGTGTATTCTTGCATATTATTGATTTCATGGATTGGTGCAAAGATGGTTGTCAATTCAGAACTTGCTACTGGAGAGCTGATGAGTTTGTTCACCTATTGCATGAATATTTTGATGAGCTTGATGATGCTTTCTATGGTGTTTGTTATGATTACCATGAGTATGGCAAGTGCAAAGCGTATTTCTGAAGTATTAAATGAAGAGAGCAGCTTAAAGAATCCAGAGAATTCAATTATGCAGGTTTCCGATGGAAGTATTGCATTTGAGCATGTGAATTTCCGTTACCATGAAAGTAGTCCAGAATGGGTTTTGAAGGATATTAACTTGGATATCCATTCCGGTGAAACCATTGGTATTATTGGTGGAACTGGTAGCTCTAAAACCACATTTGCTAATATGATTAGCAGAATCTATGATGTTTCTGAAGGTAGTGTGAAGGTTGGTGGCAAGGATGTCCGCGAATATGACCTGGAAACTCTTCGTAATCAGGTAGCAGTTGTATTGCAGAAAAATGTACTGTTTTCAGGCACTATTTTAGAAAATTTACGCTGGGGTGATATCAATGCGACAGAGGAAGAGTGTATGCATGCATGTAAACTCGCCTGCGCAGATGATTTTATTCAGAGTTTTCCAGATGGATATAATACCTACATAGAACAGGGTGGAACCAATGTGTCCGGTGGACAGAAACAGCGTATCTGTATTGCGAGAGCGTTACTTAAGAAACCAAAGATTTTAATTTTAGATGATTCTACTAGTGCGGTAGATACAGCAACGGACGCTAGAATCCGCAAAGCATTTCGTGAGGAGATTCCAGATACCACGAAGATTATTATTGCACAGAGAATTTCCAGTGTAGAACATGCAGATCGCATTATCGTAATGGAAGATGGTGCAATCGATGGATTTGGAACCCATGAGGAATTGCTTGCAACCAATGAGATTTATAAAGATATCTATGACTCTCAAACTGGTGGTAGCGGTGATTTCGACGAAGGAGGTGACAACTAATGGGACAGGAGAATAATAGATCGACTCCTCCAAGACCGATGAAGGGTCCGGGCGGAAGAGCACCGAGAGGAATGAAACCTACGGTTGACAATCCTGGCAAGATTCTAAAAAGATTATTTGGCTATGTGATGAAATATTATAAATTCCATGTCATAGTGGTTGTCATCTGTATTTTGTTAAGTGTTCTTTGCAATGCTCAGGGAACCATGTTTATGCAGAGCTTGATTGATGATTATATTACGCCATTACTTGGTTCAAAAAACCCGGATTTTTCCGGTCTTGCTGGTGCAATTGGCAGAGTGGCAGGTTTTTACGCGTTGGGTATTGTGGCAGCTTATCTCCATGCCCGTTTAATGGTGTATGTGACCCAGGGAACCCTTCGAAACATTCGTAATGAAATGTTTGTGCACATGGAAGGACTTCCAATCAAGTATTTTGATACCCATTCCCATGGAGATATCATGTCTTTGTATACCAATGATATTGATACCTTAAGACAGGTGGTTTCCCAGAGTGCGCCACAGCTTCTGAATAGTGCCATTACCATTGTGACGGTATTGATTTGTATGATTCAGTTAAGTGTTCCCCTTACCATCACAACCTTGCTTATGGTAGGTGTTATGTTGTTTGCAACTGCACAGGTTGGTGGTAGATCAGGTAAATATTTTATGCAGCAGCAAAAGGATATCGGTGCAGTGAATGGCTATATCGAGGAAATGATGTCTGGCCAGAAGGTAGTTAAGGTGTTTTGTCACGAAGAAGTGTGTTTGAAGGATTTCAATAAGTTAAATGACCAATTGTTTGACAGTGCATATCAGGCACATAAGTTTGCTAATATGGTAGGACCATTTACAGCACAGCTTGGTAATATGAGCTATGTGGTATGTGTAATCGTAGGTGGTTTTTTGGCTCTCAATGGCATTGGTACGCTAACCCTTGGTAAATTAGCAAGCTTTTTGACATTTAACAAGAGCTTCAATATGCCAATCAATCAGATTAGTATGCAGTTTAATGCCATTATTATGGCGTTGGCAGGAGCAGACAGAGTATTCAAGTTATTAGATGAGAAACCAGAAGTGGATGACGGTTATGTGAAGCTTGTAGTAGCAGAAGAAAAAAATGGTGAGATTGTAGAGAGCGATAAAAAATATACAGGTCGATGGGCTTGGAAGCATGAGCATCAGGCAGATGGTACTGTGACATACGAGCCATTGCAGGGTGGTGTCGTATTTGACAAGGTGGACTTTGGTTATACTGATGAGAAAATGGTATTGCATGATATTGAACTATATGCAAAGCCAGGACAGAAGATTGCCTTTGTTGGTTCCACCGGTGCAGGTAAGACCACAATTACCAATCTGATTAACCGCTTCTATGATATTCAGGATGGTAAAATTCGATATGACGGAATCAATGTGAATAAGATTAAGAAAGCGGACCTTAGACAGTCTCTTGGAATTGTATTGCAGGATACACATTTATTCACTGCAACTGTAAGAGAGAATATACGATACGGTAACTTAGATGCAACAGATGAAGAAGTAGAGGCAGCAGCAAAGCTTGCAAATGCAGACAGCTTTATCAAGCATTTACCGCAGGGGTATGATACAGTGCTTACTGGGGATGGCGCAAACTTAAGTCAGGGACAAAGACAGTTACTTGCTATCGCAAGAGCAGCCATTGCAAACCCACCAGCTTTGATTCTAGATGAGGCGACATCCTCCATCGATACCCGTACTGAACGTCTTGTACAGGATGGTATGGATAAGCTCATGAAGGGCAGAACCACATTTGTGATTGCGCACCGTTTGTCTACTGTACGCAATAGTGATTGTATTGTGGTACTTGAGCATGGACGAATCATCGAAAAGGGAACCCATGATGAGCTGATTGAGCAAAAGGGTAAGTATTATCAGTTGTATACTGGTAAGACAGCGTAATAGTAGGTAAGAAATGAATCATAATACTTGAACTGTAGTGAAGATACTATATACAAAGAATAGAATGTGTGATATCCTATACGCGCAAGAAAAAAGAGTATGCCAATTTGGAGTACATGGAAAAAGACTTAATTTACAAATGATAAGTGAAATGGAGGAAAGAGAATATGGCAGAGTTATTGAAGGATAAGGATTTTCTGTTTGGTTTGGTAGCATTTATTGTGGGTGTGATTTGTCTGATAAAGGTAATATATGAGAGAAAGACATCCGTTCGCTTGCCTGGTGTAGTGGCTAGTAATACTAGAGATGGTAATGGGAATTATTATCCAGTGGTAACGTTTACATATAATGGTCAAGAATATAATATTGAGGGTGCTAACGGAAGTAATAAACCGAAATATACAGAAGGACAACAAGTCGAAGTGTTCTATCGTCCAAGTAATCAAAAATATGTCAATATTGTAGGCAGTAATCTAGATATTATTGTAGGCGCAGGACTTACAATTTGTGGTTTAATCATTACAATTATTAATATTATGCAATAAATACAATCATTATAAAAAATCATCCTTTGGGATGATTTTTTAGTTATAAGGGTTTCATTTTGTTTTTAATTAGTATAGAATGACAATAAAAAAAGAGTGAGGAATGAATATGATTTATGAAGCAATTAATAAAATGAATAGTTTATATGAAAAAAGCAGGAAATATAACCTGTTATCGCAAATCTTATTTGGAGTAGGTGCTGCTATTTTATTGTTAGGTGTGTTTGGCGCACCTTCGTTATTTATGCTTTTTGCGGGTTTGGCAGTATTATGTTATTTGATTAGTATCATTTTCTTTGCACCGGAAGCAAAAAGGGCAATGAATGCATCACGAACAGAATATAAAGATACATTTTTGCCAGGCTTGTTAAATGAGAGCTTTGATAATGCCAAATTTGAATACTGGGTCGGATTGACGGAGATGGAGATTATGCAGACAAGCTTGTATAAGTTAGGAAACCGCTTGGAGTCAGAGGATTTGTTGACTGGCGAATACAAAGGTGTTTCTTTTAAGCAAGCAGATGTTCATATATGGAATCATGTAGAGAGAGAAAATGATAGTGAAGATATTGAATATTTTGATGGAAGAATCATTATGTTTGATACAAAGACCGATTATAGTAGCTCCGTGCGTGTAATTAGTAGACCAAGAACGTCAGGAAAAGGAGATTATCGTCTTGGCTTTGATGAGGATCATAGAGTTGAGATGGAAAGTATGGAATTTAATGATGCATTTAATGTATATGCAAGAACAGGACATGATGCATTTTATATGTTAACGCCAGAAGTGATGGAGCGCATGCTGAATATATGGAAAAAGCATGGTAGAGATGACAAGAATCGTTATCGAGATATGAGTTTTCATTTTAGAGACAACAAATTTTATTTTGCAATAGAATCAGGTAGTAGTGCCTTTGAACCAGGAAAGTTTCCGATTTCTTATCCGGAGGAGAAGGAAAAGCTAGAAAAGGACATTCGTATTATAACTGAATTGATGGAATGTTTTGCATTTGTAGAAAAGTAAGAAGATTGTGAGATAGAATATGAATTTGTATGATGCGATAACGAGAATGAACAAATTGCATAGGGAAAGTAAACGAGTATTTCCGGTGCTAGGAATTACTTGGGGAGTAGGATTATTAGGAGTTTTTGGAAGTGCATTGATTGCACCAGAATCTATAGTTCCGGTAGTCTTCGTGCTTTTTATTTTTGCAGGAATGGGATATTTAGTATTATCGGTTATTCCAAGAGCGAAAGAGGCGGAAAAGGAACTGAAAACACTGTATAAGGATACCTTTTTAAATGGAATGTTTAACGAATTCTTTGATAATGCAAGATATATGGGAACCTTTGGATTTACGCAGCATAAGGTGCGTGAGTTTGAACTGCATGAATTAGGAGAAAGCTTTGAATCGGAAGACCATTTGATTGGTGATTACAAAGGAGTTCATTTTGAGCAGGCAGACGTGCATTCATGGACATACTATCCTAAGAGAGAGCATGATAGTACAGAAACATATTTTTATGGCCGAATGTTTATATTTGACCTTCCTGTACATAGTATTCAGTCTGTGAAGGTGCTTAACAAATTACTTTTGGATGTGAATACAGGTGATCATCGCATACGCGGCTCAGAACAAAATCGTGTTGAAATGGAAAGTGTTCAGTTTAACAATGCTTTTTCTGTTTACGCAGAAGATGCACATGATGCTTTTTATGTGTTGACGCCTCCAATGATGGAACGGTTAATGGAGATATTCCAACGATATTGTAAAATGGGTAACCATGCAATGCACAATATTAGTTTTCATTTTAAGGGTAGTAAGTTGTATTTTACAATGGAGTGTGATAATAAAGCTTTTGATCCAGGAAGATTTCCGATTAGTTATCCAGATGAGAAGAAGAAATTGGAAGGCGATATTCAGGTTATTATTGATTTAATAGAGGCGTTAAACTTGATAGATAAGAATGCACTAGAGGAAAAGGAAACGAAGGAGCCGGTTCGTGATTTCTGGGCACCGTCTTGGACACAAGAAGATACATCATCTGGGCCAGAAACTACTTACACAACAGATGACTTGTCGGATTGTGTGGAGGAAGATAAACCGAAAGCATATACAGGCGGACTAAAGTTAAAATTATAAAAGGAGATTATGAGTAATGGAAACAATGGCAGATTTTGAACAGGAGCTTACAAACTCATTTCGAGTGATAAAAGCAGGAGAACGTGTGAAAGGGATGATTGTAGACATCAATGATGAGGTGGTAACTCTCGATTTGGGTTACTATGCGCCAGGGGTGATACCTTTGACGGAACTCTCTGATGATCCGGATTTTTCGGCTATGCGTGATTTGAAAATCGGAACTGACATAGAAGCAATTGTGATTCAGACGGATGATGGTAAGGGAAACGTGGAGCTTTCCTTAAAAGAGGCAAATGAAATCACTGCATGGGAACAGTTGCGATGTATGCAGGAAAAAGAAACAGTTGTTACAGTTCGCGTGAAAGAAGCTGTAAATGGCGGTGTGATTGGTTATATAGAGGGTGTTCGCGCATTTATTCCTGCATCGCAGTTAGCACTCACCTTCGTAGAGAATCCAGAGGATTATATCGG
This sequence comes from Lachnospiraceae bacterium, assembly GCA_045537735.1. Classification (GTDB taxonomy): domain Bacteria; phylum Bacillota; class Clostridia; order Lachnospirales; family Lachnospiraceae; genus CAG-590. The sequence continues at coordinate 194,212 of JAZSPZ010000011.1, read as the reverse complement.
TAAAAACTTGGATGTTAAAGTCATTACAGCAGATGAAGATGCTAAGAAACTGGTTCTTTCTGCAAAAGAGGTATTAAAAGAAAGAGAAGCTGAGAATGACAGAGCAAAGATGGCGATGATTGTACCAGGTTCTATTTTTGAGGGGACAGTGGAATCGCTTATGCCGTATGGAGCTTTTGTTGCCATGGATAATGGTTTGACTGGTCTGGTTCATATTTCTAAGATTTGCATGAAACGAATCAGTAAACCATCTGAAGTATTAAAGGTGGGACAGAAGGTAAAGGTTAAGGTATTGGAAGTGAAGGATGGTAAGATTAGCTTATCTATCCGTGATGTGGAAACAAACACTTCGGATGTTGTAACAGACGAAATTGAAACGTTTGACTATACATGTGAGGAGCTTCCGAATAATCCGTTTGGAGCTTTGCTGGCAGGAATTCAGGTTGAGAAATAGGTGTCAGGCACTGTGAATATTTAGTTCGTCCGGTGATATTGTTCTGGGTTAATGCTTGTTTCGTCCGACAAAGAAAAAGTCAATATATTCATTTTTTGAAGAAAGAAATCAAGCTGATTAATGAAATGAACGTTGAAGCTATAGCAAAGAAATTATATGATTTGAAAAATAAATATCCGGAGAATTCTGTTGCCAAGCGATGTATTAACTTTATCGGTTTGGAGGAGATATTTTCGAGAAATACATAAAATTGAATTTTCTTCACCCGCTCGATGAAATCATTTCATATTTTCACTTTACAATTTACCCTACAGCACATATAATAGGCGATAGTGTGCTGTGGGGTATTCTTATTTTATAACATTACATACCTCACACAAAAGTAATAGTTAAGGAGTAAGTATCGTGAAAAACACAGTAGAAATCAGATGGCATGGCCGTGGTGGCCAAGGTGCAAAATCTGCAGCATTGATGTTGGCAGATGCAGCATTTATGACAGGCAAATATGTACAGGGTTTCCCAGAGTATGGTCCAGAGAGAATGGGTGCGCCAATTACAGCGTACAACCGAATCAGTGATACACAGATTCGCGTGCATTCTAACATTTATGATCCGGACTATGTAGTGGTTGTGGATGAAACCTTGTTGGAGAGCGTAGATGTAACAAAGGGATTAAACCCAGAGGGTGCAATTGTAATTAATACAACCAAGAGTGTGGATGAGGTAAAGCCTTATCTCAAAGGTTATACAGGTGGTGTATACACTATTGATGCTAGAAGAATTTCAGAAGAGGCACTTGGTAAGTATTTCCCGAATTCACCAATGCTTGCAGCAATCGTTGCAATCAGCAAGGTAATGACAAAGGAAGAGTTTTTCCGTGAGATGGAGAGCTCATACAGACACAAATTTGCGAAGAAGCCAGAGGTTATCGAAGGTAACCTGAAGGCATTACATATGGCATATGAGGAGGTGGAGTAAATGGCAGCAACTGATATTACAAAGATTACAGAAAAGAGCAACTGGCAGGATATTACATTGGGTAATCAGATTTATGGTGCCGGAACCTCCAAGTTATTCAAGACAGGTGAGTGGAGAACACAGACTCCAGTATTTCACAGTGAGAAATGTAAGCAGTGCTTGCTCTGTGTACCAGTATGTCCAGATAGCTCCATTCCAGTATGCGATAGCAAGAGAGATGAGTTTGATCTTGACCACTGCAAGGGCTGTGGTATCTGTGCAAAGGTTTGTCCTTTCGATGCAATTTCAATGAAGGAGGGACAGTAAGATGGCAATTAGAGAACGTTTATCAGGAAATGAAGCAATTTCTTATGCAATTAAGCAGGTAAACCCAGATGTTATGCCTGCATTCCCAATTACTCCATCTACAGAGATTCCACAGTATGTGGCAAACTATATTGCAAATGGAGAGATGGATACAGAATTTATTCCAGTAGAAAGTGAGCACAGCTCTATGAGTGCTACCATTGGTGCCCAGGCGGCAGGTGCTCGTTCCTTAACAGCAACCTCATCCTGTGGTCTTGCTTTGATGTGGGAGGAACTTTATGTGGCTGCATCTAACCGTTTACCATTGGCACTTTGTTTGGTAAACCGTGCGTTATCTGGTCCAATTAACATTAACTGTGACCACTCAGATTCTATGGGTGCAAGAGATACAGGATTTATTCAGATTTATGCTGAGAATAACCAGGAGGTGTATGATAACTTTGTGCAGGCATATCGTATTGCAGAACACAAGGATGTTATGCTTCCAATTATGATTTGTCAGGATGGTTTTATCACAAGTCATGCGGTGGAGAATATTGAGTTGTTAGAGGATGACAAGGTTAAGAATTTTGTGGGTGAGTACAATCCAGAGAATTACTTATTAAATGCAGATCAGCCAATGGCAATGGGACCTTATGCGGTGTCTAACTACTATATGGAGACGAAGATGGCACAGAATACTGCTATGAATAATGCAAAGCAGGTTATTTTGGATATTGGTAAAGAGTTTGGCGAGATGTCTGGAAGAGAGTACGGTTTCTTTGAGGCGTATCGCTTAGAGGATGCAGATTATGCAATGGTAATGATTGGTTCTGCAGCGGGAGCAACAAAGGATGCAATAGATAAGCTTCGTGACCAGGGTATGAAGGTCGGATTATTGAAGCTTCGTGTATTCCGTCCGTTCCCAGATGAAGAGATTGCAATGGCTCTTAAGAATTGTAAGGTAGTTGCCATTATGGATCGAAGTGAGTGTTTCCGTGGTAAAGGTGGTCCACTAGGAGCAGAGATTAAGGCTGCGATTTATGATTATGCAAAGGATGTGAAAGCATTCAACCTTGTGTATGGTTTAGGTGGACGTGATTTCACCGTAGAAGAGGCAGAACGTATCTTCAATGATTTGGCAGCTTATGATAAAGACGGTGCGGCTTTTGAAGAGTATCGTTATGTAGGACTAAGAGGATAAGGAGGCAGATGAGATGAGTTATAATTTTAAAGCAGAAATGAACAAACCAGAACGTTTGGCTCCTGGACATAGAATGTGTGCTGGTTGTGGTGGTACCATCGCAGTGCGGACTGTGCTTCGTGCACTACATGAGGGTGATAAAGCAGTCATCGGTAATGCTACAGGATGTTTAGAGGTATCGACCTTTATGTATCCATATACTGCATACGAAGATAGCTATATTCATAACGCATTTGAAAATGCAGGGGCAACTATGAGTGGTGTAGAGACTGCGTATAATATTTTGAAGAAAAAGGGTAAGATTGATGATACTTACAAGTTCATTACCTTTGGTGGTGACGGTGGTACATACGATATCGGTTTCCAGTCATTGTCTGGTGCTATGGAGCGTAACCATGATATGGTATATGTATGTTATGACAATGGTGCTTACATGAATACAGGCATCCAGCGTTCCTCTGCAACTCCAATGTATGCTGACACAACCACAACACCAGTTGGTAGTGAGTCCAATGGTAAGATGCAGAATCGTAAGGACCTAGCGGCAATTATTGCTGCTCATGATGTGCCATATGTAGCACAGTCTACATTACTTGGCAATTTCAAGGATTTACATACAAAGGCTGAGAAGGCGATCTATACACCTGGTGCTGCTTTCTTAAATGTCATGGCTCCATGTCCAAGAGGTTGGAGATATCCTACAGAGGATATTATGGAGATTTGCAAGCTGGGTGTAGAAACCTGCTACTGGCCACTTTTTGAAGTGGATCATGGAAAGTGGATTTTGAACTATGAGCCAAAGAAGAAGCTTCCAATTGAAGACTTCTTACGCCCACAGGGCAGATTTCAGCATTTATTCAAGAAGGGTAATGAAGATTTACTTGAACAGTTCCAGGCAGAGGTTGATAGACGTTGGGAAGAATTGCAGTTTAGATGTTCGAAGTACTAATCAGTATGTTTGACAGGGAGATTTTTGTCTCCCTGTTTTCTATTTGTAAAAAAATTGTTATAATAATAAATAGTGTGCGAGTAATATTTCTCAAATGATAGAAGTTGTATCATCAAGGAATATAAATTTGTGGTGTGAAGGAGCTGGAAAAATATATGGAACCAAAGGATATGATAAAAGCATTGCGTGAAGAATTGCATTTGAATCGAAGAGAGTTTTGTGATTATTTTAGTATTCCGTATCGCACGGTCCAGGATTGGGAGTGTGGAAAACGAGTAATGCCAGACTATGTGTTGCGTTTGCTGGAATACAAGATTCGAATGGATCAAATGCTACAGGAGAAAAGCAGCGCAGAAGAGAAGGCTGTAAAGAAAGCCAGCAAAACAAAGGCGCAGGTGTTACATAAAGAAATTTCTGTTCGTAATATGAGCCAGAAGGATTATGCTGAGATTTATGAATTGTGGTGTTCTTGTAAGGGGATTGGCTTACATGAAATAGATGATTCAGAAAGTGGAATTGCAAGATTTTTGTTGCGTAATCCGAATACTTGCTTTGTTGCCACGTTAGACGGTAAGGTTGTGGGAACAATCCTTGCAGGACATGATGGCAGACGAGGATACATTTATCATTTAGCCGTGGATGAGCAACATAGAGGTAAAGGTATTGGGAAGGAATTGGTATGTTGTGCAGTGCACGGATTAGAGCGTTTAGGTATACAGAAGGCTGCACTTGTCGTTTTTGCTAATAACAAGGATGGAAACCAGTTTTGGGAAAAAGTTGGATTTTCCATCAGAGAGGATTTGAACTATCGAAATACTATAGTAGCCACAAAAAAGAGTTGACACATTGCGTGCATTGCCTTAATATAGATTATGTTCATATCATTTTGTGTAAATGATTGTAGATGGGTATGAACGAGTATTCTATCGATGATAGAAGTTTATATTATAGGAGAAAGGAGGCAGTGCAATGGTTGATCAGGAATTATTGTCCGCGATTTCAGATTTGTTAGATGAAAAGCTAGAAGAGAAGTTGGAAGAGAAGTTGGAAGAGAAATTAGAAGCAAAGTTTGAAGAAAAGCTTCGACCGATTCGTCAGGATATTGATGAATTGAAAGCAGATAACAAAATAATACATCTCAAATTGGATTCGCTGGAGAGTGATGTGAAAAAGAATAGTCTTATTCTTGAAAATGAAGTATTACCTAGGTTACAGACAATCGAGCAATGTTATGTAGAATCATCTAGAATCTTTGCGCAGAAATCAGAGCAGATAGATCATATACAGTCTGATGTTGATGTGATGAAGATAGTGATTCAGGAGCATAGTCATAGTTTAGAAAAGATATCTTAATTGTAGGTGATAATGATGCGTTCATACTTGGAGAAAAGTTATGGGTATTACTTGCAAATTGATTACATGTAATACCCTTTTATTATATATTTCTGAGGACCAATAGCTCAGTTATACCTATGGTTGTTTTCTGGCTACATCGGCTTAAAGGAAGCAGAAAATTTCTGCTTAGCATCGTCAATTTTGTTCTGTGGAGCATCTGGAGTAGGGTAAAGACCTCTCTCGTGCATCGAACAGAATACATTCTGCTGCATGGTATGCTCCTCTGCAAGAATATCTAACATGGTTGCACGAAGATTTTCGTGTACACATTCATTAGAGCAAGTGTTATAAAGATTTGTGGAAGCTTTCTGTGTTGCCAAAGCATCCCCTAAGATTTCTTTTTCTGTATACTGGTTCATAGTAAACCTCCTAGCTTAAATGATTATATAACTTATTAAAATGTGATTGATGTCTTCTAGAGATTTCTTCCATCTCGCTTCTTACAGTTGGATCTGTTGCGTGGCTTGCCAACATCTGAAACTTTTTCACCAATAATTCTTCTTCACATAATAATTCATTCAGTGAGGATAATTCTTTTTCTGATAAATTACTCATTTTCTATCTCCTTTTCTTGTTGATATGAGATAGTGTTGCCTCGGATTAACAAATTTATACAGTCATTTCACAATATTTTATTGTAGTCGGAAATATAAAATGAGAGTATAATAGTAGACACTACTTTTTACAATGGAGATAAACAATGTACCATTTTATTATGAATCCCAAAGCTTCTTCTGGAAAAGGAATGAAGGCGTGGAAAACTATTGAAGAAATTTTGCAAAGAGAACAGATCACTTATGAGGCACATGTGTTAGGCAGTGCACAGGAAACAATAGATTTTGTGAAAGCGTTGACTAGTGGCGTGAAGGATGCAGCATGGAAAGAGAGTGCTATGACAGTGGAGTCGGTAGTGGAACAAGAGCAAGATTGTCATATTGTGGTTCTTGGTGGTGATGGAACAATTAATGCTGTGCTGAATGGGATCGTGGATTTTGAACATACCAAGCTATCATGTATTCGAACAGGTTCAGGCAATGATTTTGCAAGAAATGTTGGAGTTACAAAGAATGTGACGAAGGCAATAGAGCATTTATTACATTCCCCTGAGCAGATATGTCTGGATTATGGCCAAACCACCTATACAACAGAATCTGGTACGTGTTCGCGCAGATTTGCCATTAGTAATGGTATAGGATATGATGCGGATATTTGTGAAGAGGTGGGAAGAAGTAAGTTAAAAAAGCTATTGAACGGGATCAAATTAGGGAAGCTTGTCTATGTTACAATAGGTATTAAGCAGATTTTTACTAGAAAGAATGCAGGGGCGACTATTTGTATGGATGAAATCGAACCAATACATATAAATCACTTGTTTTTTGTTGTAGGTATGATTCATGAGAGAGAGGGTGGTGGTGTACCGTTTTGTCCGATGGCGGACGCCACAGATGGTATGCTGGATGTATGTGTTGTGAAACAGATGCCAAAACTCAAATTGTTATTGGCAGTCATCATGGTGTATATGAAACAGCATTATAGGTTTCGTAATATTACAGCGCATAGATGCAAGAGGATGTCTGTCGTATTGGATGAACCACAATGGTTTCATGTTGATGGTGAGGTATCTCAAAAGATTAAAGAGATTTCTGTGATGTGCCAATCAGGATTACATTTTTATAAGTAAATGCATGAAATATGGTTGGTGCGGTTATACTTTATAGATAAAGATATTAGAAGTTATGTAAAGTAGGAACAAGGCAGTATGAGGGATTTTTTTATATATAAAACTGAATTACAAGTGAGTGATGGATTTCAGTTGTTCGGAATCTGTCATTTACTGTGGATTATAGGAATAGGAATTTTCTCAGGCTGGATGGGAAAATTCTTTTCTTTTTCTAAGACGGCAAAAGTAGAACGTTGTAGAAGGGTGTTGGGGGTTGTATTTCCATTGTTAGAAGTTTTTAGAACAGTGGTATTGTGTATGACTGGATATTTTGTTCCAAATGAATATCCATTACATTTATGTAACATGTCCTTGTGGCTTGCAACAATCTATTTGTGGACTAAAAGTCGATTTATTGGAGTGGTTTATGTGTTGTTGTGTCTTCCGGCAGCAGCATTGGCTGTGATTTTCCCCGGATGGCTGCAATATCCTTTTGGCACATATATGCATATTCATAATTTTATATATCACGGATTAGTGGTTGCATTGGGCTGGAGTTTAGTGGAGAGTGGAGAGTTGATACCACATTGGAAAGAACTATGGAAACCCTTGGCATTTGGCTTAGCAGGATATGTCATCATGTATCAGGTAAACAAACTGTTGCATACAAATTTTTGGTTTCTAAATATACCGTCTTACGGTTCTCCGTTATCCATGGTTTACGAATGGATTGGAGAAGAGTGGTATCTTTTGGGACATTTTTTATTGTGTAGTACAATTGTTCTTTTGTGGTATGCATGTCTGTATTGGTATACGGGGAAACGATGCAAAAGACGTTCTATTTGTAAAAATGATTCCATATATTGTAGGAGATAAAAGAATGTAGGATGGAAATATGCTGAATTATCTATGGGCAGGAATGATGCTGGTTGGAATTATTGTGGCGGCTTTTCAAGGAAACATGGGAGCTGTGTGTGGCGGCGTTATAGATTCCTCAAAAGAAGCGATGGAGTTATTATTTGTTATGGCAGGAGTTGTGAGTATGTGGAATGGAATGTTGTACATTGCGAATCGTTCAGGCTTGACAGAATTGTTGACAAAGAAAATGAGACCTTTGTTGCATGTGATTTTTCCGCGTTTACCATTAGAACACAAAGCAGCATCTTATATTTCAGCGAATTTTATTGCAAACGTATTGGGATTGGGTTGGGCCTGTACTCCCACAGGAATCCAAGCCATGAAAGAATTAAAACGATTAGAAGAGGAACGCGGCAATTATTCCAATATTGCCAGTAATGAAATGTGTACATTTTTGTTGCTAAATATATCTTCCCTGCAATTGATTCCCATTAACATGATTGCTTACCGCAGTCAGTATGGAAGTGCGAATCCCATTGCGGTGGTTGGGCCATCACTGGTTGCTACTACGTTAACTACTATTTTGGCGTTTTTCATTTGTAAGGTTTTTTGCAGCATTTCGGATCGTAGGGAAAAAAATGATATGAGACAACAGAATAGGGAGGTGGAATAACGTGATGAACTTATTGGATTTTTTGTCTGTTTGCATGATTCCACTTCTTATTTTTTATATTGTGGGAAATGGTGTAGTGCAAAAGAGACCGGTGTTTGAGGACTTTACGGAAGGTGCTAAAAATGGATTTCAAATTGTTGTGGAAATAGCACCTACAATTGTTGGTTTGATTGTTGGAGTAGGAGTGTTGCGCACATCGGGAACATTGGATCTCATTGGCAATACATTGTCTCCTTTCGCAACCCTGTTTCACATTCCGACTGAGATTATTCCGTTGAGCATTGTTAAAATGTTCTCGGCTTCCGGGGCGAATGGACTATTGTTTGACCTTTTTAAAGAATTTGGTACAGATTCCCAGATTGGTTTTTCTGCGTCGGTGTTGCTAAGCTGTACAGAAACTTTATTTTATACGATTTCGCTCTACTTTATGAGTGCTGGAATTAGTAAATCAAGATGGACCGTGCCAGCAGGTGTTTTAATCGCAATCGTTAGCCTGTTCGTGAGTGTTTGGGTTGCGTGGAAATACAAGGTGTGATATGCTAGATTTGTTGATTTATACAATAGATTAACATGATAAACCACATGTGATAGAAAGTATTTTTCCTTTGCATGGGTAATTTGGGAGGATATACAGATGCAGGATAGTTATGGAATTGATCAATACGTAAGGAGTATTCCGGATTTTCCGGAGCCGGGAATTATTTTTAGGGATGTGACATCTATTATTCAGAACCATGATGGTTTGAAGATTACCATTGATGGTTTGTTAGAGCGATTGCAAGGTGTGGATTTTGATGTTGTGTTAGGACCAGAATCTAGAGGGTTCATTTTTGGTATGCCAGTTGCATATGCAATGGGTAAAGGATTTGTACCTGTTCGCAAGAAAGGTAAATTACCTTGTGAGACGATAGAGAAGGAATATGAATTAGAGTATGGTACAGCAGTTATTGAAATGCATAAAGATGCCATCAATCCAGGTGATAAAGTGGTAATTGTAGATGATTTGATTGCCACAGGAGGAACCATTGAAGCGATTACAGAAATGGTAGAAAGCCTTGGTGGTGAGATTGTTCGTATACAGTTTGTCATGGAATTGGCAGGATTGAAAGGAAGAGAGAAACTTAGCAAATATGAGGTGGATTCACTTCTTGTATATGATGGGAAATAGTATGGTGCAACCGTAGGTAGCAATTGATAAATGTTTTGCAACCTACTGGAATTGTAATTGGTATATAGAATATACAAAGCAAATACATGGTAGTTTTACAAGTAGAAATGAGGAAGATATGGATTATAAGAAACTGAATAAGAAAGCTATGACTTGCATGTATGTCAAGACTTGGATTATAAGTATCATATGGATTGTAGGCATGGTCGCATTTAATATTATATTAAAAGATGAGATGCCATCTATTGTCGTTGGTATGATTTATGGTTTGGTGGCATTGATTGTCATTTACTCTTTCATTGCTCCAAAGATTCGTTATGAGAGATACCGCTTTCTCTTGACAGAAGAGGAGTTTTCGGTACGTAAGGGCTTGATTGTTACGAAGACAGAGATTGTGCCTATTGAGAGACTACATAAGATTGAAGTTTCCAGTGGACCCATTTTTCGTGCATTTGGTTTAAAGGAAATAAAGGTTACCACAGCAGGTGGAGAGATTAATGTTTCTTATCTGGATGCAGAAGTAGCTGATAAGATTGCAGAGCATTTAAAAACAAGGATTAATACCATTGCAGTAGAAGAGCGCAATGCTGAGCTGGAGGATGAGCATGGAGCAGAATAAGTTTCGGTGTCACGCCAGTGTTATCATTGAGAATTTGAGTGGTGCATTTTGGTTTATTGTTTTGATGTTGTTTTCAGCGTTAGATGATGCATCCGAGTTGTTTGCATTGTTGTTGCAAGGAGAAATTACCTTGTTTCAAGCATTAGCAGGAACTGGTATCGTGGTAGTGATTGTTGCAGTGATTATCATTTATAATTGGGTAGTGTGGTCCAAGACGTGGATTTCCATTGATAACGAGGCAATTGTAATTGAAAAGAATCTGTTGAACCGTAAGGTGAATACCATTGGAATGAAAAATGTTTCCAATATCAATATGGAGCAGAATATTTTTGAACGTATTGTGGGAACCTATAAGATCAAGCTAGATACCAATTCTGCAACCACTGCGAATGAGACAGATGTGAAGATTATTCTTTCAAAGGAGAAAGCGGAGTGGTTTAAGCAGCAGGTGATGCAGCATATGAATGAGGACCAGGAAGAGGTTGTTGCGGTAGATGTAGAGTATGATGTGGAATACAAGGCAAAAGATATTATTATGCACTGTATTTATACTGCAAATCCTGTGGCAGTGTTATTCTGTGTTGCATTTATTGTTGGATGTGCGGTTGCATTGAGTTCGGTGAATACTGGCGCAGCGATAGTGGATGGTGTAATTAATGTATTGGGAAGTATTTTAGCTATATTGGTAATTGTGTGGTCTGTATTTCAGTCACTGATTCGCGATTTCTTTGTTTACTATGGATTTAAAGCAAGAAGGCATGAGAACAAGATTTATTTGACCCATGGCTTATTCAAGAAAAGACAGTATACCATTGCTGTGGACAAGATTAACGCTGTGAAATTAGAGGCACCAACTGTGTCTAGAATACTCGGCAGACAGTTTGTAAAAGTAATTTGTGTTGGAGTTGGCGATGAAGAAAATGAAAACTCTATGTTGCTGTTGTCTGAAAAAAATAATGACATGGAGAGAAAATTATCAATTCTGCTTCCGGAGTTTGTAATTCAGCAACCTGAGATTATAAGTCGTGATAAGAATTCCATGTGGAGTACGTTAGTAGGGTACGTTGTTTGTATTATCATATGGGTGGCCCTTGCAGTAGCTTTTGGAGTGGTAAATGTTCTAAATCTGGAAACTATGTGGATTCGAATTGTGATAGTGGCTGTAAGCATATCAGTGATTTTTTTAGTTGGGTTATCAACTTATCTGAATTATAAAACTTGTGGAATTGGTTTAGAGCAGAATCATTTGTTAATCATTATGGGAAGTCTTGGGAAATCATCCACTTGGATTCCCTATACAAAGATTCAGGAATTGCAATATGAACAAGGACCAATTGCTAGACGTTTTGGTTATGCTAGTGGAATTATTTATATTTTGGCTGCCGTTTTGGAATCCGTCCATCCAACCTCTTGTTTCAAAATGGAGGTTTTCGAAGAGATTCGTAAACGGATGCTTGCGCGTAAGGGTAAGAAGTAATAGTTGGGAATCGATTTCACACAATTTTAAGTTGTGATATAAGTATATAAGAAGTACAATATGGAATAAGCTTACATATGATAAGGAGGTAAGGAATATGGGAGCAGTGTTTTGCTGGTTGCTGATGGCAGCAATCTTTATTGTCATTGAATTAGTTACACTTGGACTGACCACAATTTGGTTTGCGGGCGGTGCCTTTGTCGCAGCGATTGCTGGTGCATGTGGTGCAAGCTTAGTAATTCAGGTGATTTTGTTCTTGATCGTGTCAATTGTATTACTTGTATTGACAAGACCAATTGCTGTAAAACATTTGGATTCTAAGATTGAGAAAACCAATTCAGAAGCATTAATTGGAAAGACTGCAGTTGTTATTCAAGAAATTAATAACGTGAATGGAACTGGACAAACTAAGATTAATGGTATGGAATGGAGTGCAAGGGCAAAAAAAGAGGATGAGATTATTCCAGTCGGCACCAATGTAACCGTTGTGGAAATTTCTGGTGTGAAGCTGATTGTTGAAGTAGAAAAAGAAGTTGCTGAGCAAAAAACAACATCAGAAGAAAAAGAAGCGTAAAGGAAGGGAGATTCATTATGGCAGGTTTAGGAGCAGCATTTTTATTGTTTTTAGTATTTATTTTAGTAATCGTAGTATTTAGTTGTATTCGTATTGTTCCACAGGCATATGCTTATGTTGTTGAAAGTCTTGGAACATACAAGTGCACATGGTCAGCAGGTTTGCATTTCAAAATACCAATTTTAGACAAGGTTGCTAGAAGGGTAACATTGAAAGAGCAGGTAGTGGATTTTGCACCACAGCCAGTTATCACAAAGGATAACGTAACTATGCGTATTGATACAGTTGTATTTTTCCAGATTACAGATCCAAAGTTGTTCTGTTATGGTGTAGAGAATCCAATTATGGCGATTGAGAACTTAACAGCAACAACCCTTCGTAATATCATTGGTGATTTGGAATTAGATGAGACATTAACATCTAGAGAGACAATCAATACAAAGATGAGAGCAACCCTTGACGTTGCAACAGACCCATGGGGTATCAAGGTAAATCGTGTAGAGCTTAAGAATATCATTCCACCAGCAGCAATTCAGGATGCCATGGAGAAGCAGATGAAAGCAGAGCGTGAGAGACGTGAACAGATTCTGATTGCAGAAGGTGAAAAGAAGTCAGCGGTATTACGTGCAGAAGGTCACAAGGAATCTTTGATTTTGCAGGCAGAAGCTGAAAAGCAGTCAGCAATCTTACGTGCAGAGGCGAAGAAGGAAGCTACCATTCGTGAGGCAGAGGGTCAGGCTGAGGCGATTCTTGCAATTCAGAAAGCAAATGCAGATGGTATTCGTCTTTTGAATGAATCTGCACCATCAGGTGAAGTCATTCAGTTAAAGAGCTTAGAGGCATTTGCGAAAGCAGCAGATGGCCAGGCTACCAAGATTATTATTCCTTCTGAAATTCAGGGAATTGCTGGTCTTGCAAAGTCTGTAACTGAGGTTGCGAAGGACCAATAAGATAAAACACATTTGTAAATGTGAATGAAAGCATACAAACGGTTATAATCATGTTGTAGGTTACAAATTGATTATAACCGTTTTTTGTTGTATAATGTACGTTGGACAAAAATCCACATTATGATAGATTAAACTGGAGGATTACCGTATGACAAAATGGAAGATACAAAAGAAATATATTCGAATAGGTGTGACAGCATTATGTGTTATCATTCTGGCACTTCTATTCGGTCATATATTAGAGAATGATACAAAGTTTGAGGAATGGAAAAATGTGGTTACCCATGCGATGTTTCCAATTATTGCCGGAAGTGTTTTAGCATATTTGTTAAATCCTATTTTGAACTTCTTTGAGAGAAACATGTTTCGTCCCCTTGGAAAGATATTGTTTAAAAAAAATGAGGAGACACAGAACAAATTTTCCAGGGCGTGTGGCGTAACTTGTACTTTGGTTGTCTTCATTGTGGTATTGGTAAGCGCGGTATATATGGTGGCACCACAGGTATATCTATCAATTCTTAAGATTGTGACAGAAGCACCAACTTATTATGATAATGTCAATGCATGGATTCTTGAAATTAGTGAAGACAATCCTGAACTGGGGCAGTACCTTATTCCAGCGTTGGATCGTATATATAATCAAGCATTAGCCTATGTAAATGAAGCCATTCTTCCCAATATGGATAAGATTGTTGCAGGGGTGACTTCTGGAATTGTAGGCGGATTGAAGATGTTATTGAATGTAATTGTTGCAGTGATCGTTTCTGTCTATGTAATGTCAGAAAAAGAAACTTTGATTTCAGTTGGAAAGAAGCTTGCATATAGTTTGTTTAGCCGCAAGAATGCAAATGCAATTTTGCGTGGTGCACGCTATGCGAATCTGGTTTTTGGCGGTTTTATCAATGGTAAGATTATCGATTCTTTCATTATAGGAGCTTTATGTTATATCTTTATGGTGATTGTAGATTTCCATTATCCGGTATTGATTAGTATGATTGTGGGAGTTTCCAATGTGATTCCTTATTTTGGACCATTTATTGGAGCAATTCCAAGTATCTTAATTCTGATGATGATGGACTTTAAACAAGGTTTGTTTTTTGGAGTGTTTATATTGGTTTTGCAGCAGGTTGATGGTAATATTATTGGTCCAGTGATTCTAGGTGATCGCTTAAAGATATCCAGTATGTGGATTCTATTTGCAATCTTAATTGGTGGAGGATTCTTTGGTATCCCTGGTATGATTCTTGGTGCTCCTTGTTTTGCATGTATCTATGCCATGGTAAGTACATTCTGCAGAACAAAGCTAGAAGAAAAGGAATTGCCTTTACAGACATCTGCATATCTAAATGTTAATCAGATGCCTGTGGAAGAGTCTGAAAATGATGAGAACATAGATTAGATAAAACGGTTGAGTTCTGCGTTATAGAAATAGTCAATGGTAGACAGCTTGGATGTGATTTGGTTGATATCTAGTTCCAAATCATCGCATAATTGCTCTAATGTTGCATACTGATCTCGTAGCTTTGTGTTAATGTAGCTAAGTAGCATCATTGGATCGTTTGGTATGGTTGTCATGTGAATTCTCCTTATAGATTGTTATGTTGGGATTTTAATGGAATGGAAAACAAAATGTCAAGTGACATTTATGAATATTGTGTTTAAGAAAGGAAAGACAAGTTATGATGGAACAATTTGAAGGTTATCAATATGTGGATGGTGGAGTATGTGCTGCAAAAGGTTTTCAGGCAAATGGCCTGAATTGCGGCTTGAATTCTGATAAGAATAAGAACGATTTGGCGTTGGTGGTGAGTGATGCTATGTGTAATGCGGCTGCTGTTTATACAACCAACAAGGTGAAAGGTGCACCCATTCTTGTGACAAAGAGACACCTAGAGGCAACAGGTGGAAAAGCAAAGGCAGTGATTGCCAACTCTAAGAATGCCAATACTTGCAATGCAGATGGCGAGGAAAAGGCGAGAAGAATGGCTGAGCTTGCAGCTGCACAGCTTAACATTGCACCGGAGGAAGTGATTGTGGCATCCACAGGTGTGATTGGACAAATTCTTCCAATTGAGCCAATTGCGTCGCATATCGAAGCATTGGCAAAAGGACTTTCCTATGATGGCAATGATAAGGCTACAAATGCAATTATGACAACGGATACTGTGCCAAAGCAGGTTGCAGTCACCTTTGATATGGACGGGATTACATGTACGCTGGGCGGTATGGCAAAGGGTAGTGGTATGATTCATCCAAACATGGCAACCACTCTTAATTTTGTGACAACAGATGTGGCAATTTCCACAGCGTTGATGCAGAAAGCACTTTCTGAGGTGACGAAGATTACCTATAACTGTTTAAGTATAGATGGAGACACATCTACAAATGATATGGTTTGTGTTATGGCAAATGGCTTGGCTGGTAATAATGAAATTACAGAAGAAAATGCAAGCTATGAATCCTTCAAACAGGCGCTATATATTGTTATGATGAATATGACCAAGATGCTTGCTAAGGACGGTGAGGGTGCGACCAAGCTCATTGAATGTACAGTTTCTGAAGCAAGAGATTTGGATACAGCTATCACCGTTGCAAAAAGTGTCATTCGTTCACCACTGTTCAAATGTGCAATCTTTGGTGAGGATGCCAACTGGGGAAGAATTCTGTGTGCTGTTGGCTACGCAGAAGCAGAGTTTGACATCAATCTGGTAGATGTGGATCTGGCATCCGCAAAGGGCGTGTTGCCGGTATGTAGAAATGGTGCTGGCGTAGAATTTTCAGAGGATTTTGCAAAGGTAGTTCTTGCAGAAGATGAAATTATGGTTAACATTTCCCTACATGAGGGAGATGTGACTGCAAAAGCGTGGGGCTGTGATTTGACATACGATTACGTGAAGATTAATGGTGATTATAGATCATAAGAAGCATTAAAATGAAAGCACACTGTTATTTGGAGTGATTTAGAGAATATGTATCTTGAAGCAAAGAGAAGAGGAGACAAAAAATGGGCGTATTAACCGAGTTAGAACCAAAGAGAGTTTTTCATTACTTTGAGGAAATCTGTCAGATTCCGCATGGTTCATATAATGAAAAGCAGATTAGTGATTATCTGGTAGAATATGCAAAGGAGCATAATTTTGAGCATTACCAAGATGGTTTATACAATGTTGTTATGTTGATTCCTGCAAGTGAAGGTTATGAAAATGAGGAACCTATTATTTTACAGGGACATATGGATATGGTATGTGAAAAGAAACCAGATGCAAGCATTGATATGGAGAAAGAGGGATTAAGTCTAGCTATTGATGGTGATTATGTCTATGCAAAGGATACAACCTTAGGTGGAGATGATGGGATTGCAATCGCTTATATGCTTGCAATCGCAGAGGATAAAACCATTCCACATCCACCGTTGGAGTATGTGATTACTGTTTCGGAAGAAGTCGGTATGGATGGCGCAGCAGGCATTGATTTGTCTATGCTAAAGGGAAATCGTATGTTGAATATTGATTCAGAAGAGGAAGGGATTTTTCTGACTAGCTGTGCAGGTGGAGTATCCACTCATGTGAACATTCCAGTGGTTTGGGAAACTTCTAAAGATCTTAATTGGTATGAGATTACAGTGTCAGGATTGTTTGGTGGACATTCTGGTGTGGAAATCAATAAAGAAAGAGCCAATTCTAACAAGGTTATGGGAAGAGTATTGACTGCTCTGAATGAGAAGGTTTCCTTTAAGCTACATGCTTTAGAAGGTGGATCGAAAGATAATGCTATTCCGCTATATGCATCAGCTAAGCTTGGTATGAAACAAGTAGATGCAGAAGTTGTGGAGAAGATGATTGTAGATTTGAATGAAATGTTAAAGGCAGAATATGCAGTGTCGGATTCAGGGATTCTACTATCA
Source organism: Lachnospiraceae bacterium (assembly GCA_045537735.1). GTDB lineage: Bacteria > Bacillota > Clostridia > Lachnospirales > Lachnospiraceae > CAG-590. Next base: position 177,064 of record JAZSPZ010000011.1, on the reverse strand, counting down.
TTTACTGCCTGTGATGAGAAAGCAGATAATAAACTTACACTTGATGACAGGAGTCTTTCTAAGGTTCTTGCATTTTTGATGACGGTGCCTAATGGTGTACAGGCGATGAGTATGTCCGTTCCTGGTTTGGTGGAAACATCTCTCAACATGGGAATTATGAAACTGACAGAAGAAGGTTTGTTTACACAGTATGCTGTGCGAAGTAGTGTCACTACTAGAAAATACTATGTGGTTGATCAGCTGAAGAGTCTTGCCAATGCTCTTGGTGGCAAAGTAGTGTGCAAGGGTGAATATCCTGCATGGGAGTACAAGCAGGAATCAGTGGTACGGGACCGCGTGATTGCGCTGTATAAAGAAATGTATGGAAAAGAACCAGTGATGGAAGGGATTCATGCAGGTTTGGAATGTGGATTGTTGGCGGATAAAATTCCCAATTTGGATTGTGTGTCAATGGGTCCGAACATCTTAGATATTCATACTTCCGCTGAGCGTTTATCCATTGCTTCTACAAAGAGAGTATATGAATTCTTGCTGGCGTTTTTGAAACAGAAATAAGATAAAATACGAGATCGAATGAGTTTGATAGGAGGACACAAAATGCGTGTTGGAATGGGTTATGATGTGCACAAATTAGTAGAAGGCAGAAAATTAATATTAGGTGGTGTAAATGTTCCATACGAAAAGGGGTTGTTAGGACATTCTGATGCGGATGTGTTGACACATGCTATTATGGATGCATTATTAGGTGCAGCAGCCCTTGGCGATATTGGAAGACATTTTCCGGATACCGATGAGAGCTATAAGGGTGCAGACAGTATTGAATTGCTGCGTCATGTGAAGAAGTTGTTGGATGAGAACATGTATATCATCGGTAACGTGGATGCAACCATCATTGCACAGCGTCCAAAACTGGCACCATTTATTCCGGATATGGTGACAACCATTGCGGAAGCTTTGGGTGTGTCGGAGCGTCAGGTCAATATTAAGGCAACCACAGAGGAAGGCATGGGATTTACTGGAGCTGGTGACGGAATGAGCGCACAGGCAATTTGTTTGTTAGAGACTGTGGGAAATTACGATTACAATGTGATGGATGAAAATAGCAGCAAATGTAATGGCTGTAGTGGATGCTCGAGGGCATAGATGGCTAGAAAATAGAGCGCATCTACGGATGAAGGAGCGTTGATTTGGAAGAGCGTATTGGTCTGGAAAAGGTTCATATATTAACTGAATATTCACAGAAGATTCCATGGGAGAAACAGTTGCGCTCCCTTTGGTATTCCTGTTTTGGTGACCCGCAACACTATGAAGATTTCTATTTTGATCAGGTGTATGCTAAGAATAGAGTGTACACCATGGAAGATAAAGGAATGATTCATGTAAATCCTTATCGCTGTAAGGTGCTGAATCGAGAAATGACATTGCCATATATTGTTGGTGTTTCTACTGATAAGCGATATCGGCGTCAAGGTGTGATGCGAACCTTATTGGAGCGGGTGATTTCTGATTTGTTTGAACAGCGTGTACCCTTTGCGTATCTGATGCCTGCCAAAGAAGAATATTATCTACCATTTGGATTTCGAAGTATCAGCAAAAGAGTTGAATACCAGGTGGATTGTGATGCTGCAAAGGTCAAGAATCATTTTCAGTATCTGTCTTATAAAGAGATACAGAAGATGACATTGGAAAACAGATTGCAGATATTTGCAGAGGTGAACCAGTGGCTGGAGGTACGATATGACGTCTATGCGATACATGATGAGACCTATTATGACCTGCTTTATGCGGAGAAAAGTTGTCAAAGTGGTGATGTGGTTTTTTGTTTTGATGACATGATCGATAGGAATCATCTGATTGGTGTTTTTGCATATGCAATGGAGGAAGATGTCCCTTATGTGGAGCAAATGATTGTCAAAGAAGGATGTCAAGTGCTTCCTGCATATTTTGCGGATTACAAGCAATGTAAGGTGGCGAAAGCCTATCCATATATGATTCGAATTGTGCATCGAGAAGCATTTTTGGAACTGTTTGGCGACAGACTTTCTAAGTTGTGTGACAAGCCGTTGAAAGAATTGACAGATGCACAGATGATTGAACTGTTATTCACAGAGAAAAATCGCATTTATTTTGCAGAAATTGTATAAGGGTTGAAAAGTATCTTGACTATGGTATCTTGACAAAATAAATGCATAAAAATATACTAAGGAAAGATGTCTTGCCTGTTGTAAAACAGACAATGCAATGCAGAAAGGGAATGGATAATATGAAGATTTACAATACAATGACAAGAAAAAAGGAAGAATTTGTGCCAATTCGTGATCGCAAGGTGGGAATCTATGTGTGTGGTCCTACGGTATATGACTATATTCATATGGGTAACGCCCGTCCAATGATTGTATTTGATACATTGAGAAGATACTTACTTTATAAGGGGTATGATGTTAACTATGTTTCCAATTTCACAGATGTAGATGACAAGATTATTAAGCGTGCCATTGAGGAGGGTGTGACGTCTTCTGAGATTTCCGAGAGATACATCGAGGAAGTCATGAAGGATATGAAGGACTTGAATGTGATGGAAGCAACCACACATCCTAAGGCTACAGAGGAAATTGATGACATGATTGCCATGATTGAGACATTAATCGAGAAAGGTCATGCCTATGAAGTGAATGGCACCGTATATTTCCGTACCAGAAGCTTTAAGGATTACGGTAAGCTTTCAAAGAAGAATATTGATGATTTGGAAGCAGGACATAGAGATGAGAAGCATGCACTTAAGGTTTCCGGCGAGGGTGAAAAGGAAGATTTTCTTGATTTTGTTTTGTGGAAACCGAAAAAAGAAGGTGAGCCTTCTTGGGCGTCACCATGGGGTGATGGAAGACCAGGATGGCATCTGGAGTGTTCGGTTATGTCAAAAAAATATATTGGTGACATTATTGATATTCATGCTGGTGGTGAGGACTTGATTTTCCCACATCATGAAAATGAAATTGCACAGAGTGAGGCTGCCAATGATGTGGAGTTTGCAAGATATTGGATGCATAATGGTTTCCTTAAGATTGACGGTGAAAAGATGTCTAAGTCATTGGGTAATTTCTTCACAATCCGTGATATTGGTCAGAAATATCCATTGCAGGTGATTCGTTTCTTTATCTTAAGTGCACATTATAGAAGTCCGCTGAACTTTGCAGATACGTTGGTAGAGTCTTCAAAGGCATCCTTAGACCGTATTTTAACCGCAGTTGGCAGATTAGAGGATGCATTAAATGCTGCCACAGACAGAGACTTGACAGAGGAAGAGAAAGAGGTGCAGTCTCGATTGGCAGAGTATGTAACAAAATATGAAAATGCCATGGAAGATGACCTGAATACAGCGGATGCGATTTCTGCTATATTTGAGATGGTGAAGCTTACAAACTCGTCTATTACTTCAGACACAGCGAAGTCTTTGGTTGAGGAAGCATTTACTACAGTTGGAAAACTTTGTGATATCCTTGGTATTATCACGAAGGTGGAAACAGAAATTCTTGACAGTGATATTGAAGCATTGATTGAAGAACGTCAGGCTGCAAGAAAGGCAAAGAATTTTGCAAGAGCAGATGAGATTCGCGATACGTTAGCCGCTCAGGGTATCATTTTGGAAGATACGAGAGAAGGCGTGAAATGGAAGAGAGCATAATGGACAATTTCCAATATTTTAAAGAAGTTTTTCATATTGAGCATGGCAGTCCAGAAAGTTATTCACCTCTGGCGCTTGCTTATATTGGTGATAGTATTTTTGATGTGATGGTGCGAACCATCGAAGTAAGCAAGGTGAATAAGCAGGCGAATAAGTATCACAAGGACGTCAGCAAGATTGTGTGTGCACCGGCTCAGGCAAAAATGATATTGGCAATCCTTGAGAATCTGACGGAGGATGAGGTTGCTATATATAAGAGGGGGCGTAATGCGAACTCTTATACCAAGGCAAAGAATGCATCAAGAACAGATTATCGCAACGCAACAGGATTTGAGGCCTTGTTGGGATATCTGTATTTGAAGGAAGACTTTGCGCGCCTTACGGATGTAGTGAAGATGGGGCTCGCGGTGTTAGAGAGTGAATAGACGTGACGATGCAGCTTTTTCTAGATTGAAAGAGGCAAAGATTGCCTGATTGTTACAAGGAGAATGATTATGAGATACGAGGAATATACAATTGAGGGAAGAAATGCAGTGACGGAAGCATTTCGTTCTGGTAAGACCATAGATAAGTTATATGTATTAGATGGTTGTCATGATGGTGCGGTGAATACCATTAAGTCTTTGGCAAGAAAGCAGGATGCAATTATTAACTATGTGACAAAGGAACGTCTTGACCAGATGTCGTCCACCGGTAAGCATCAAGGTGTGATTGCTATGGCGGCTGCTTATGAATACGCAGAGGTGGAAGATATTTTACAGGCTGCAAGAGAAAAGGATGAGCCTCCATTTATCTTCATTTTAGATGAGTTGGAAGACCCACATAATCTGGGTGCTATTATTCGTACAGCCAACCTTTGTGGAGCACATGGCGTTATTATTCCAAAGAGAAGGGCAGCAGGACTTACCGCAACAGTGGTGAAGGCATCTGCAGGTGCAATCAACTATACACCTGTTGCAAAGGTTACCAATATTGCAAAAACCATTGAGGAGTTAAAAGATCAGGGGATTTGGTTTGTATGTGCAGATATGGATGGCGAGGTAATGTATCGTCATAATCTGACTGGTCCGATTGGATTGGTGATAGGTAATGAGGGTAGTGGTGTTAGCCGATTGGTAAAAGAGAAGTGTGATTACGTGGCGTCTATTCCTATGAAGGGTGATATTGACTCTTTGAATGCATCTGTTGCAGCAGGTGTTTTAGCGTACGAAATTGTGAGACAGAGATTACAAGGGAAATAATTTTTTCTCTTTACAAAGAAGTCATAATTTGATATTATAGACAAGTCGTTAAGGCAAGCTGGCATGGCACAGTCGGTAGCGCACCTCATTGGTAGTGAGGAGGTCACGGGTTCGATTCCCGTTGCTAGCTTTATTTTAAGAGAATGTGAGATATCACGTTCTCTTTTTTTGTTGAAATACATAATCACCTAAAAATCAAACGATTATTGCCAAATTTCATCATTTACTTTCATATTTCGATATGCTAAAATTGTGCGTATGATTGTGCACCATGAATTTGAGGTGCTCGAGAAGGTTATACTATAATAAAACAAACGGAGGAAAAAAATGAAAGAAGAATTTAAGCCTTATGTTCCGGCTGATAAGGTACAAACAGAAATTACAGTATCGTCAGTTTTGTTCGGTATCTTTTTGGCGGTTGTTTTTGGTGCGGCGAATGCATACCTAGGATTAAGGGTTGGTATGACAGTTTCTGCGTCTATTCCAGCGGCTGTTATGTCCATGGGATTCTATCGTGCGTTCAGAGCTTTTTTCAAGAGAAGTACAATTTTAGAGAGTAATATTGTACAAACAATCGGTTCTGCTGGTGAATCTTTAGCAGCAGGTGCCATTTTTACTATGCCAGCATTGTTCTTATGGGCAAAAGAGGGTGTTATCGACCAACCTGGCATGATTACCATTGCAGCCATTGCACTTTGTGGAGGTCTTTTGGGTGTATTATTTATGGTTCCACTTCGTAATGCATTAATTGTGAAGGAACACGGAGTGCTTCCTTATCCAGAAGGAACAGCTTGTGCTGAGGTACTTTTAGCTGGTGAGCAGGGTGGCTCAAGTGCGGTTTCTGTATTCTCTGGTATGGGGATTGCAGCTTTGTTGAAATTGATTGTAGATGGATTGAAGGTTGTTCCAGGTATTGTAACAGCACCGATTAAAGCATTAAAGACCGAGCTTTCAGCACAGGTTTATCCAGCATTGGTTGGTGTTGGTTATATTTGCGGACCTAAGATTTCATCATATATGTTAGCTGGTGGTTTGATTGGATGGTTTGTATTGATTCCTGCTATTATTACATTTGGTGGAGATACAATCCTTTATCCTGGTACAGATACGATTGCCAACATGTATGCAGCTGGTGGAGCTTCGGCAATTTGGGGAAGCTATATCCGTTACATTGGTGCTGGTGCAGTGGCAGCAGGTGGTATTATTAGTTTGATCAAATCATTGCCTTTGATTGTAACAACATTTGTAGATGCGATTAAGGGATTAAAGGGTGGTAGCAAGAATGCAGGGTTGCGTACAGATAAGGATATGGATATGAGAATTATCCTAGTTGGTATTCTTTTGATTGCTGTCGCAATTTGGTTATTGCCACAGATTCCAGTTTCTTTCTTAGGAGCGCTTTTAATTGTTGTATTTGGTTTCTTCTTTGGCGCAGTATCCTCTCGTATGGTTGGTATTGTAGGAAGTAGTAATAATCCAGTTTCAGGTATGGCAATTGCGACATTGTTACTTGCAACAATCGCATTAAAGGTTACAGGTGATACAGGTGCACATGGTATGATGGGTGCCATTGGAATTGGATCCGTTATCTGTATTATTGCAGCGATGGCTGGTGATACATCACAGGATTTGAAGACAGGTTATATCCTTGGTGCAACCCCAATGAAGCAACAGATTGGTGAGTTGATTGGTGCATTTGTATCTGCAATTGCAATTGGTGGTGTATTAGTGTTATTGGATTCTGCTTGGGGATTTGGTACAGAAGAACTGGCAGCTCCACAGGCTACATTGATGAAGATGATCGTGGAAGGTGTTATGGATGGAAATCTACCATGGGCCTTGGTATTCATCGGTGTATTTATTGCGATTGTAATTGAGATTCTTGGTATTTCTGTATTGCCAGTTGCAATTGGTCTTTACTTGCCATTAGAGCTTAGTACAACCATTATGATTGGTGGTATTATTAGATTGTTTGTAGACAAGAAGAACAAGAATAAGGAAGCGAATGAAGATGCAAGTTCTGGAATCTTATTCTGTTCAGGTATGATTGCAGGTGAAGGCTTGGTAGGTATTATTCTTGCTATTCTTACGGTAGTAGGTGTTGCTGGTAAGCTTGATTTATCTGCAAGACTTAACACGGGAATCATTGGCGGTGTTCTATTATTAATCCTTATGATTCTATGTGTGGTAAGGTTTGCTCTTCCAAAGAAGGAAAAGAAGGATGAGAAATAAGAAAAGAAAAGCACCTAATTATTTGGACTTTATTCCAAGACATAATGAGAAGCATACGTGGGAAACAGATGAGCAAGGAATGGTGACTATCTTTGTTGAAAATAAAGGGATGTTTCATCGTATTGCACAGAAGTATTTCAATCGACCGAAAGTATCTCAGATTCATCTAGAGGAAATGGGAAGCTTTATATGGCCTTTGATTGATGGTGAACGTAGTGTGATGGCAATTGGAGAATTTGTAAAAGAACATTTTGGGGAAGAGGCGGAGCCGTTATATCCGAGATTGGCAGGCTATATCCAAATGTTAGAAAACAATGACCTGATTAAGGTGGAGAAAACAAATAATTAGATCATAAAAGCCGGGAACTGGTATTACAGTTTCCGGCTTTCTTAGTTTGTTATTGTGAATTCTTAGTTGTGATACATTTTCTTGACCTTATCGCGTATGCGTTGTATGGCATTATCAATGGATTTACTGGTTTTCCCTAATTCTGTTGCAATATCCGAATAGGATTTACCTTCTAGATAAAGGGAGAGTACCTGTTTTTCCAGTTTGCTTAAATGCTCATCTAAAATGGTCTCAATGTTAGTGGTGTTTTCGCGGTCAAGCACTACCTGTTCTGGGTTGGAGTCCTTTCCTGCTTCTAGATTGTCAATTAATTCGATTTCGTCTTCATTGATCTTGCTATAAAATGATATATAGGAATTCAAAGGGGTATGTTTCTTACGGTTTGATGCTTTGATTGCACTATATATCTGTCTGTCGATGCACAGTTTTGCAAAAGTAAAAAAAGATGCGTTGCTGTCCTGCTGATATCCTTGGATGGCTTTAAATAGACCAATCATCCCTTCCTGTGATAAATCTTCTGTATCAGCGCCGATTAAGTAGAGCGTACGTATGGATTTTTTTACCAAAGGTGCATATTTTTTGAGTAGATATTCAGTTGCATCTGATTGTCCATCTTGGATCAATACAATGATTTCTTCGTCTGTTAATGTTGAATAGTTCATATTCACCTCATTTATTACTGTGCCGGTGTAACATCAATATCGATGTCCTCGTCAGGAGTATCTTCTTCTGGAGTGTCAGATGGTGTTTCCTCTTCTGGTTCATTTTCGGTAGGAGCTTCCGTATCTGCTTCTGTGGCTGCTTCAGTTGAAGGAGATTCAGTGGTAGTGTTTTCTTTGTCATCATTCTGGTTATCGTTGATAACATTGTTGGTGATTTCTTCGATGCTGTCCTCGAATTCCTGTTTTTGTTTATCTTCTTCTGACTCTGCGTTGTTAGAAGAGGATGTGTTGGAATCCGTTCTTTCTTCGTGCTGTTTTCTTGTCACAGATGTGTTATCACGGTCTCTTTCGGTGCTGGAACCGCCAAAGGAATTTACCATGATGCTAATCAGACCTAAAAATAAGCATGCAATGACAATTACTACCAAAATCAACAAAATGGTTTTTAGCATATCGCGATTAGGTTCGTTATCTTCTTTTTTGCTTGCAAGCTTGTTTTTTACAACCTCTGCCCTGGAGCCAGTAGCCTCTTTTTTGGCTTCTTTTAATTTGATCTTTTCTTCCTCTTTTTTGAATTCCTCATCATATTCATTTAAATCGAAGTCCACAATATCGAATTCTTCGGTGATATGATTGTTATTGTTATTATAATTTTTAGATGCCATATTTTTTAAATCATCTTGAAAAGATGATAAGTCCTTTCTGAATTATTCGTTTGTATCATACAACAAAAGTCATGATTAATCAAATTTTTATGGATTTTATTCATAGCCAAATTTCACCAAAGTAAAAACTGATTTCACAATAAGCCCCATGTTTGACGTAAGTCGCAGAATATGGTAAAGTATTGATAATTGTGAAAACTTAGTGAATACATTATAAATGATATAAAAGGAGACGCATAATGGAAGGCGAAGTAGTATCAAAAAATTTTATTGAACAGATTATTGATAAGGATTTGGAAGAGGGAAAGTACGAAAAGATTGTTACAAGATTTCCACCTGAGCCAAATGGTTATTTACACATAGGACATGCAAAGTCTATTATTCTGAATTCAGGTTTGGCAAAGCAGTATAACGGAATTTTTAATTTACGTTTTGATGACACCAACCCAACAAAAGAGAAGACAGAGTATGTAGAATCTATTTTAGAAGATGTAAAGTGGTTAGGAGCGGATTTTGGTGACAAAGTTTACTATGCTTCTGAATATTTTGATGCGATGTACGAGGGTGCGATTAAGTTAATTAAAAAGGGAAAAGCCTTTGTATGTGATTTGTCAGCAGATGAAATTCGTGAGTATCGCGGTACATTGAAGGAACCAGGAAAAGAAAGTCCATATCGCAATCGTACCATTGAGGAGAACTTGGATTTGTTTGAACGTATGAAGAATGGTGAGTTTGCAGATGGTTCTAAGGTTCTTCGTGCGAAGATTGATATGTCGTCTCCTAATATTAATATGCGTGATCCTGTCATTTATCGTATTGCAAGAATGACACACCATAATACTGGAGATAAATGGTGCATTTACCCAATGTACGATTTTGCTCACCCAATTGAAGATGCAGTGGAAGGTGTTACACATTCGATTTGTACATTGGAGTTTGAAGATCACAGACCACTTTATGACTGGGTAGTGAATGAGTTGGAATTCGAATTTCCTCCAAAGCAGATTGAGTTTGCTAAGATGTATCTTCAGAATGTAATTACAGGTAAGAGATATATTAAGAAATTAGTAGAAGATGGTGTTGTGGATGGTTGGGATGATCCAAGATTGGTTACCATCAGTGCACTTCGCAGAAAGGGTGTGACCCCAGAATCAATTCGTATGTTTATGGAGTTGTCAGGTGTCTCTAAGGCAAACTCTATTTCAGATACAGCAATGTTAGATTATTGTATTCGTGAAGATTTGAAGATGAAGGCCAATCGTATGATGGCAGTCATTGATCCAATCAAACTTGTGATTGACAATTATCCAGAAGGTGAGACTGAATTATTAGAGATTGAAAACAATCAGGAAAATGAAGAATTAGGAAAGCGAATGGTATCATTTAGTCGTGAACTCTATATTGAGAGAGAAGACTTTATGGAGGAGCCACCGAAGAAATATTTCCGTCTGTTCCCAGGTAATGAAGTTCGTTTGAAAAATGCATATTTTGTTACCTGTACAGATTTTGTAAAGGACGAGAATGGAAATGTGGTGGAAGTTCACTGTACCTATGATCCAGCTACAAAGTCAGGCTCCGGTTTTGAAGGACGTAAAGTAAAGGGAACCATTCATTGGGTAGATGCTTCTACTGCAGTGGATGCAACAGTTCGTTTGTATGAGAATCTAATCCAGGAGGGAGAAGAGGTATTAAAGGATGATTATTCCAACCTGAATCCAAATTCTCTTGTTGAAATGAAGAATTGTAAGCTTGAAGCCGCATTTGCTGATGTAACACCGGGAGAGCGCTTCCAGTTTTTAAGACATGGATATTTCTGCACAGATTCAAAGGATTCTAGCGAGGATAATTTGGTGTTTAACCGCATTGTTTCTATGAAGAGTTCTTATCGTCCAAAATAGGAGGAGTTATTTTATGGGGTTGTTTTCAGGACTTGAAATGTTTGGTTTCAAAAATGAAAATATGAAGGTGTATCAATCGGAAGAGGAAACTGTCCAAAAGGAACAGGATGTCAAAAAAGAGACGCAGGTTGTGGTTAAGGAAGAGGAATGTCTATTTCCGAAATCGCATGAATGTCCAGTTTGTTATGAGAAGTTCAAATCCTTAGCAGTACGTGCAGGGAAGCTTCGCAGCATTGGACAGGATGATGATTTGAGACCGTTGTATCGTGGGATGGATCCAATCAAATATGATGCAATTGTATGCCCCCATTGTGGATATGCTGCATTGTCCAGATATTTTGATCGTATGATGCCGCATCAGGGGAAAATACTACGGGCAGAAGTGAAGTCAAAGTTCAAGGGTATGGAGATTAGTGATACCATGTATAGCTATGACGAAGCGCTGTTGCGTTATAAGATGGTTTTGATGTGTGATGTGGTTGGCGGTGTAAAGATAAGCCGTAGAGCATACACTTGTCTGAAACTTGGATGGATTATTCGTGGTAAGATCGAAAATGAAGGTCCGAAGTTGTCTTCGGAGGAATTAGAAAAACTCCACGCGGAAGAGATGGAATGCATTCAGAATGCATATGATGGATATGTGAAGGCACTTTCCAATGAACCGTTTCCAATGAGTGGTATGGATGAACAGACTGTGTTGTGTCTTGTAGCTGAATTGGCATTTGAGTTGGAGAAATATAGAGAATCCTTAATGTTAATTTCCCAGATTGTTGGAAAAAAGGATGTTTCGCCTAGAATTAAGGATAAAGCACTAGTATTGAAGGACAAGATACGTGCTGAGGTAAATGGAGAAAATAACTAGTTAGGAGTGTTACATTTGTCTAAACAGTTAGAAAAAGACCAAAGATATGTATATGTATTATTAACGGGAACTAATACAATTATCGCAAGACTGATTCGCCTGTATACGGGGGAGCCTTTTTCCCATGCGTCTATTGCGTTGGACATGCAATTGGATGAATTGTATAGTTTTGCACGCAAACAGAGATTTAACCCTTTGAACAGTGGTTTCGTAAGGGAAGATATTGATAAAGGCGTGTTTGGTGCTGATAAGAACGCACATTGTGGAGTGTATAAGATTCCTGTGACAGAAGAGCAGTATGAATATATCTGTAAGGAGATTCAGCATTTTAAAACCCATAAGGATGAATATGGATATAATTATTTGGGGTTGTTTAGTGCATTGGTAGGTAAGGATGTTGATGATGGGATTCATTTTATGTGTTCCCAGTTTGTGTATCATGTGTTATCGAAATGCGATGTCCCATTATTTGTGCGAGAAAAAGGACCAGTACGCCCATTTCATTTTCATGCTAATTTGACAAGCAGAATGATATATACTGGAAATCTTCACAAATACCGTGAGTATGTACAGAAACAATTGCAATTATTAGATGTGGAAGCGGATGGGTATGCTGAAGCAATATAAAAGAGCGAATATATCGTATAGTGATGTATTCGCTCTTTTGTATTGTTACTCCTTGGTGTCAGGTGTAATGGCACTGTGGGTCTTCAGCACTGCACGAGGCAATGCGTCTTTAGAATTTTTCCATGGTTCGTTTTGATAACGGTAATCAAATTTGTTGATAAACCACTCAATGTCCTCTTGCATGCGCGCCATGTTATTAAAATATACTTCTTGAATATCTTTCAAAAATTGATCTAGTGTATCTTTAGAAAGGATACCGCCTGCGCGATCGAAAAGAAGACCGTAGTGATAGGTGCAGAACCCTTTACAATTTCGCAATTTATCAGGGAATGTATTATCTTTTTTGTATAAATGAAATATGGTATCTACATAACGATCAAATGTATTTCCCATGCGGTTACAGATAAAGCAGTTATGGCTTAATTTGTTAACGTATGTGCCAACGCTTGTGTTTTCTGTTTGTTTTTTGAATAGAGATTTGCCTGCTGGAGAGCTATTGGCAGATAGAGATTTTAGGTCCTTAGTGACTTTTGCCATATGTGTGCTTAATATCAATGCAAGACCAAGACGATTTTTCTCCAAGTACAAATCTTGAATATGTTTCTCACAAAATCCAGCCTCGTCAGTCATGGCGCGATTATCATCTTCCATATAGCTTGGTCCCAATGTGTATTCAATTGCATTATGTTCCAGTTCCTGTTTCATTTTGCAAAGTGGACATTCGCAGTCGTTTTGAAAGGCATCATTCACAGGAATGGTATATAGTTGTTCTTTCATAGGTGCCTCCTGTTATCATAACATTTATTGCAATTATTATATCGAATAAATGAAGTCTGGGCAATGAAAAAATAGGTGGATTGAAAAGAAATAGGTTCTAAATTCCTTATATGAGAAATATAATATTATACTTCAAAGGAAGTGGTTGATATAGCTACATAGAATATTCACAAAGATATTTGTAAATAGGGGTTGATTTTTTGCCAAAATAGGGTAAAATAGAGATTGTGTTAGCACTCTGACAAAGTGAGTGCTAATTTGAAAAGAGAAGAAAACAGTCGTGCAGTGACTGACATAGAAGGAGGAATGAAACATGAAATTAGTACCATTAGGGGAAAGAGTTGTATTAAAGGAATGTGTTGCTGAAGAGACAACAAAGTCTGGTATTGTATTACCAACAGCATCTCAGGAGAAACCACAGTATGCTGAGGTGGTAGCTGTAGGACCTGGAATCGTTGTAGATGGTGAGAAGATTGAAATGCAGGTTAAGGTTGGCGACAAGGTTATTTATTCAAGATATGCTGGTAATGATGTAGAATTAGATGGTGATAAGTTTATTATTGTTAAGCAGAGTGACATTCATGCAGTAGTTGAGGCATAATTGAGTCGTATAATGTTTCGCAGGTAAGAAGATGTTCTGTTGACATCTTGTTGAATATAACAATGGAGGTTTTAAACATGGCAAAAGAAATTAAATATGGCGTAGAAGCCCGTAAGGCTTTAGAATCTGGTGTAAACCAGTTAGCGGACACAGTAAGAGTGACATTAGGTCCTAAAGGAAGAAATGTAGTATTAGCAAAATCATTTGGTGCACCACTGATTACCAATGATGGTGTAACCATTGCAAAGGATATCGAATTAGAGGATGCATTTGAAAATATGGGTGCACAGATTGTAAAAGAAGTTGCTACAAAGACTAACGATGTAGCAGGTGATGGTACAACAACAGCGACTGTTCTTGCACAGGCGATGATTAATGCAGGTATGAAGAACTTAGCAGCAGGTGCGAACCCAATCATCTTGAGAAAGGGTATGAAGAAGGCTTGCGATACAGCTGTTGAGGCAATCACGAATATGAGTGAGACAATCAATGGTAAGGAGCAGATTGCAAGAGTTGCTTCAATCTCTGCTGGTGATGAGAATGTAGGAACTATGGTAGCAGATGCTATGGAGAAGGTTTCTAAGAATGGCGTTATCACAATTGAAGAGTCTAAGACAATGAAGACAGAGCTTGACTTGGTAGAGGGTATGCAGTTTGACCGTGGATACATTTCGGCTTATATGTCAACAGATATGGAAAAGATGGTTGCAGAGCTTGATAATCCATTTATCTTAATTACAGACAAGAAGATTTCTAACATTCAGGATATTTTACCAATTCTTGAGCAGATTGTTCAGAGCGGTCAGAAGCTTTTGATTATTGCTGAGGATATCGAAGGTGAAGCACTTACCACATTAATCCTTAACAAACTTCGTGGAACATTCCAAGTTGTAGGTGTGAAAGCTCCTGGTTACGGTGATAGAAGAAAAGCAATGCTTGAGGATATTGCAATTTTAACTGGTGGTAAGGTGATTACAGATGAGTTGGGTCTTGACTTGAAAGAGACTACTTTGGATGACCTTGGTCGTGCTAAGAGCGTAAGAGTTGAGAAGGAGACAACGATTATCGTTGATGGTGCTGGTAATACAGCGGATATTGAAGGTAGAGTATCCTTAATCAAATCTCAGATTGAGGAGACAACTTCAGAGTTTGATAAAGAGAAATTACAGGAGAGACTTGCTAAGTTAGCAGGTGGTGTAGCTGTCATCCGTGTTGGTGCTGCTACTGAGACTGAGATGAAAGAAGCGAAGCTTCGTATGGAAGACGCTTTGGCTGCTACAAGAGCTGCTGTTGAAGAAGGTATCATTGCAGGTGGTGGTTCTGCATATATCCATGCTAGTAAGGAAGTTGCAAAGCTTACAGCGGAGTTGTCAGGTGACGAGAAGACAGGTGCTGAGATTATTCTTAAGGCATTAGAAGCACCATTATTCCACATTGCAGGCAATGCTGGTTTGGAAGGTGCAGTTATTATCAATAACGTAAGAGAGTCAGATCCAGGTGTTGGATTTGATGCTTTGAAAGAAACATATGTGAACATGATTGAGTCTGGTATTATTGATCCAGTAAAGGTTACACGTTCAGCATTACAGAATGCAACATCTGTTGCTTCTACATTGTTAACAACAGAGTCAGTTGTAGCTGATATTAAAGAGGATACACCTGCTATGCCAATGCAGGGCGGCATGGGCGGAATGATGTAGTTATAACCTGCCGTGCAGAAACAAGAAAAGACAGTGTCTGAGCAAGCTTGCTTGCAGAAGACACTGTCTTTTCTTGTTTCTATAGGGCGGGTGCACTCTAGCGAGAAGAAGCGAAGCGAATTCGAGCTAGTGCACGGCAGGTTATAACTACAAAGTACAAGACGCCAGGGCGGATGCCCTTCAGCGACTCGAAGTGAAACGGAGAGGAGCTAGCACGTCTGACGTGGGCGGGTGCACTCTAGCGAGAAGAAGCGAAGCGAATTCGAGCTAGTGCACGGCAGGTTATAACTACAAAGTACAAGACGCCAGGGCGGATGCACACAAATTAGAACCATTTATACCCCATCTTCTCCTCATCGAATATTTTCCAGCGAATGAAATCATCCACAAAGACACATATGAATGATAGAATAAGCCATATGAGAGAAAATGCAGGACAAATTTGCCCATACAGGTTGTATGGCATATCAGAATAATCCCATACTGCCCACCCAAGTTTGATGTTGACAATATAACCGGTAATCAATTCCAAAATGGTTATAATAAAACAGGATATGATAATTTGTGTAAGAACTGACAATTTACGGGGAATCACCTGGTTGAGCATCCCGCAACAAACAAATGCTAGTCCGCCACATATAATCATGGAAAAATGGGAGTGTCCACGAAATAGGATTTCAATATAAAAATACGAGAATCCGCCAATCAAAAATAGAAAAAGATATTTTGAAAAAACGGATAGTAATGATTTAGATTGATTTGTTGCAAACATAGGTCACCTCATTATGCGATTTGTAATGTTATAAAAACAATAGTAGTATCTGATGGAATGAAATGATTTATACTGACAGAGATTCCCTATTAAAATAAATGAAAAAAAAGACTGGTTTCGATTTGCCAAATGAGGCAATATACTTCGACTACCAGTCTTTTGTTTCGTTATAAAATTATGTACCCCCCACCGTGAATTTCACACGATCATATATTAAGGCTCCAATGGAGTCATCTTAAGTCCTTTGTACATTTTTGTGTAAAAACTGATTTCATCCTGGTATAATACGTAACCACGTGCACCATCTTTTACAATATAAGCGTATTTGTTCTTCTGAACGTTCATGTATAATACTTCGTCAACATTAAGTTCCTTTGCCTTTGCCTTCGCTGTATATACGTTGAGTGGTTCAAGCTTAAATTTTTTAACTGCTTGCTCGACTGTCATATGAGACACCTCCTGTAAAAAAATAGTTTGACAAATCGTCATCATATATACATAATTATATATGTTCTTCTAAGAATAGTATATTGTCTAATGTTGACAAAGTCAATCGGTAATATTGCACAAAAATGCGGTTTGAGCTACCATATTTCGCTAAAATTCGTTGGTAAAAATGAATAAGAAGAGGGAAAAAATGAGCCAGAATATAAACTTTCAGCTAAAATTGGATAAAATTTTAAAAGAAATTGAAAAAGAATCGAAGGACACAAATTATGTGCCCAAATTGCTGTTACATAGCTGCTGTGCACCATGCTCTAGTTATGTTTTGGAATATTTAAGCCAATACTTTTCCATTACAATTTTTTATTACAATCCGAATATTTCAGAAGCAAAGGAATATTATAAGCGAGTGGAAGAACAAAAACGTCTCATTCGGGAGTTGCCAGTAAAGCATGAGATTCATTTCATGGAAGGACGTTATGATCCGAATTTATTCGATCAGGCGATTGAGGGGAAAGAAATGCTTGGAGAACGAAGTGAGAGGTGTTATGCCTGTTATCAATTCCGTTTGGAGGAGACTTGTAAAATTGCAAAAGACCATGCCTTTGACTATTTCACCACGACATTATCCATTAGTCCTTATAAGAATGCCGCATGGTTGAATGAAATAGGTGAATTGTTACAGCAACAGTATGACATGCCATATTTGTATGCGGATTTTAAAAAGAAAAATGGTTACAAGCGTTCTATTGAATTGTCAGAGCAATATCATTTATATCGACAGGATTTTTGTGGTTGCAAATATAGTAAGGCAGAAGAGACAGCAAGAAAGCGTGGAGTTTGACAAAGAAAATAGAAAGTGTTATAAATGAGTGGACGACGTTTTATACGTCGTCTGTTTTTGTTTTAGGCAGTAATAGACAGGAGTATATTATAAGACGTAAGAGCATTACGACTTACAGAATAAAGGAGGACTATATGGTAGTAGAACCTAAAGTAAAGGGATTTATATGTACAACTGCACATCCAGTGGGTTGTGAAAAAAATGTATTAGGACAAATTGATTACGTAAAGAAAAATGGAGCCATAGAAGGACCAAAGAAGGTATTGGTAATCGGTGCATCCACAGGATATGGTTTGGCTTCTAGAATTACAGCGGCATTTGGTATGGGTGCAGCTACAATAGGTGTTTTGTTTGACAAAGAAGCAAGCGGTAAGAGAACTGCAACACCGGGATTTTATAATACAAGGGCATTTGATGAAGCTGCGAAGGCGGAAGGGTTATATAGCAAGTCTATCAATGGGGATGCCTTTTCTTTAGAGGTTAAAGAACAGGTTATCAATACCATCCAAAAGGACCTTGGAAAGGTAGATATGGTGGTATACTCGTTGGCTTCGCCTAGAAGAACCACTCCGGATGGAACAAGCTATGTATCAAGCCTCAAGACGATTGGTGCGGATTTTACACAGAAGAACTGGAATCTAAGAGATAACACCATTGCAGATGCAACTCTGACTTCTGCAACAGAGGAAGAAATTGCAAACACTGTGAAGGTTATGGGCGGTGAGGATTGGATTGACTGGATGGACGCATTGGTGAAAGCAGATGTGATCGAAGATAATGCTATAACAGTAGCATACTCATACATTGGTCCTAAGCTTACATATCCGATTTACCATGAGGGAACCATTGGAAGAGCAAAACAGCATTTAGCAAATAGCGCAGTTGCAATTACAGATAAAATGAAAGACAAGGGAATCAAAGCTTATGTTTCTGTGAATAAAGCGTTGGTAACCCAGGCAAGCTCAGCAATTCCAGTTGTGCCACTTTATCTTTCGGTTCTTTATAAGGTTATGAAAGAAAAGGGTATTCATGAGGGATGTATCGAGCAGATGTATCGATTGTTTGCAGACAAAATGTTTGGTGCAAATGGTATTCAGGTAGAGATAGATGGGATGCTTCATGTAGATGATTGGGAGATGCGCGAAGATGTTCAAAAGGAAGTGATGGATATCTGGGAGCAGATTAACAGTGATAATTTACTAGAGCTAGCGGATACAGAAGGGTATTGGTTAGATTTCTATCAGATGTTCGGATTTAAGATGGATGGTGTAGATTATTCTGTAGATGTAGAGGTCTAAATGCAAATAAAAAGGTTCACCAGCTGGTGAACCTTTTGTGTATTAATTGTATTTCATCTCGACAGAGAAGCCATTCTTGATTTGGAAGGTTAGCAGATTGGCAATTTCCAAAGCAGCACTGATGAGTTCGTCGGTTTTCTTGGTGGAATATCCGACATAACGCATGAGCATGCTGATGTGCATTTTAGAAATGGTATCTGCACTGATGGTTTTACGGTTGTTGTAAAGTAAGGTTATCATTTCTTTTTTTGTACCAATGTGCATCTGCGTTAAAACATGCATTTCCTGTTCACTTAAAGCAGAAAATTTTGTTCCAAGACTGTTTAACCATTTCATTTCATCTTCAGCTAAGAAAAGAGAAGTATTCTCATCTGCTTGCAATTCTGCAATAAAACGAAGAAATGGAAAATTGGTTGCAAGTAATCGGTAATATGCAACAGTGTGTACAACACTGAGAAAATCAGCATCAAACTGAGTGGTATCAAGGACATTATCGATGAGTTCATAGAATTCAGTGATGATTTGCTGGTAGATTTCCAATCCCAAGACCTGTTTGTTCTTGAAATGATATGGAATCAATGCGCGGTTGATTTTTGCAACGGTACTGATTTCACTATAAGTTGTATCGGTATATCCCTTTTTGTAAAATAATTTCTTACTTTCTCTTAGAATATTTCGTTTTGTTTGTTCGCCTGCCAGATATGTGTTCGACATAGTATTGTTCTCCTTTGTATAAATATGTATTGATCAATGTAACGTTATAATTTTTGAAAGTAAATTAGATTATAAATGATTTGAAACTTGCTTGCAACAAAATCTAGTATATAGTAAAATAATAGTAATTGAGTACAGTGTGTGAGCGTATGCTGTATTGGTGATTTAGATGATAATTTACGGATGAGAAGGAGGCAGAAATATGCAGGGGTCATATATTAGTCGAATTAGTAAAGTAATCATGAAGATGGTTACAATTCTAATGGCAGGGTTAGGTATTGGAACGGTTGTTATTACATTGATATTTGCATTCCAGCTGAGTGGGTATCGCATGAAAGCGAATGTATTAGAATATTCTAATCAGGTGAATGAACAACTTAGTCAGAATGTTTCGCAATTAGAAAATCTTGTAGTAATCATGGAAAACAAGCAGGTTAAGGGACGAGCTGCAACTTTAGCATATGTAGATACAATTGTTGCGTCCAATGAGAGTTTGTCTGCAGTCTATGTGGCATATGATAATAAAGAATTGATTATGAGTGGCGGTTGGATTCCACCGGAGGATTTTGACCATAGAACCCGTGAGTGGTATACAGGTTCGAAGGATATGGAAGAAGGCGTTTATGTTTCTGAACCATATTTGGATGAACAGTCGGGAGGATATTGTATTACATTGGCAAAGCCAATCATCAGCAACGGTACATTTATTGGTGTTTGTGGTATGGATATGTATATGGATAACGTGGTTTCGTTGATGGAAAGTAGTTATCAAGATAAGTCTTATGCATTCTTAGTTTCAGCTAATAATACCATTATCACACATCCGAATGAAGAGTTGATGATACAGGGTGATACATCTTATACGTTGGAAACTGCTGATGACGGTGGGATGAAGAAGCTTGTGCAAACTGGTAAGAGCTATATGATTACTGATCATACATTTGGCTTCAAATATGCCATGTCTACAGATGTTCCTTCTGTAGGATGGAAGATAGTTTATGTTATGTCTGCAGCAGAGAATATGAAGATTACAATCATTGTACTTTTGATTTTGGTTGTTTTATTATTCCTTGTTCGCAAGTATATTAAGAGATATTGTACCAATGAGATGGATCGTTGGTTCCGTCCACTTGGCACAATTAGTGAGAAGGTAATTCAGATGTCAGAAGGAGATTTGGATGTAGTGTTCAATGAAGATCCTCTGGCAGAAGAAATTGCAATGCTTACGGTTTCGTTGAATGAATTGGTTACGAACTTGAAGACATATATCAGCGACATCACATTTGTTGTCAATAATATTTCTAATAATAACTTGGCGGTTACTTCCGATGAGGAGTATCAGGGAGCATTTATTGCAATTCAGAATGGTTTGAATACCATTGTTGACAAGTTGAATTTTGCATTTGGACAGGTTAACGAGCAGTCAGAAATCGTAGTGAACTTCTCAGGACAGGTGCAGGAGAGTACTATGCAGGTGGCACAAGGTGCTTCAGAGCAGAACCTGGCTGTACAGGGATTGGTTGCCAATATTGAAGTGTTGGCTGATCAGATTCAACGTATTACGGAGAATGCAGAAGCTGCCAGTGAAGTTTCAGAGCTTACCAATGAGCAGTTGGCCCAGGGTAATGCAGAGATGAAATCATTGCTTGCGGCTATGGAGACAATCGAAGATACATCTAAGCAGATTGGAATGATTATTACAACCATCAATGATATTTCAGAAGAAACGAATCTGTTGGCACTTAATGCTTCTATTGAGGCTGCAAGAGCCGGAGAAGCAGGTAGAGGATTTGCGGTAGTTGCAGATGAGATTAGTAAGTTGGCAACTGCATCTGCAGAAGCGACTGACAATATTACGAAGTTGATTGAGAATTCTATGAATGCCGTTAACACAGGTAAGGAATTGGCTGATAAGACATCTATTACGTTGCAGACAGGTATTAATAATTCGTTGAAATCTAATAAAGATATTATGCAGATTACAGAGTTTGTTAAGAGTCAGGCTGAGGCGGTTGAAGAAATTGAAAAGAGTATCAATGAAATTGCTACTATCGTGGATGCAAATGCTGCGACATCACAAGAAAATGCAGCCATTAGCGATGAGTTAATCAACTGTGCAAGTGCATTGAAGGAAACGGTAGAAGAGTATAATTTGAGAGAAGAATAATCTTGAAAGAGAATATTGTAAGAAATAGGAAGCTGTTACAGATTGCTGTGACAGCTTCTTTTATATAGAATTGATTTGTGATAGAATAATACTAGTTTTGAGAGTGTGATAGGAGTAATGATATGCAATACTATTCCCTAAGCCAATATCTGAAGGATACCTTTGGTGAAAAAGTTTATAAGATTGCATTGGATGGTGGCTTTACCTGCCCCAACAGAGATGGAACCCTTGATACAAGAGGATGCATTTTTTGTTCGGGTATGGGTTCTGGAGATTTTGCGGAAAGCAGATTGGATTCCATTACAGAGCAGATTGAAAAGGGGAAACACCGTCTGGCTGGCAAGATTACAGGTGGTAAGTACATTGCATATTTTCAAGCATTTACCAATACTTATGGACCGGTGGAGGAACTACGAGCACGTTACATGGAAGCCATTAGTCATCCAGATATTGTAGCGGTATCCATTGCCACAAGACCAGATTGTCTGTCTGAGGAAGTGATTACCCTGTTACAGGAACTGAATGAGAAGAAACCCATATGGGTAGAACTGGGTTTGCAGACGATTCATGAAAAAACAGCAGAGTATATTCGAAGAGGTTACTTGCTATCTGTATATGACGATGCAGTGGAACGTTTGCGACATATCGGTGTTTCCGTTATAGTGCACGTCATTCTTGGTCTCCCGGGGGAAAGCAGGGAAGAAATGATAGAAACGGTCCGTTATGTTGGAGATAGCCATGTAGACGGAATTAAGTTACAGCTATTGCATGTAATCAAAGGGACAGATTTGGAGAAAGAATATCAAAAGGGCAAGTTTGAAGTTATGGAGATGGAAGAATATACGGATCTCGTGGCAGATTGTATTGCGGTACTGCCAAAGGATATAGTGATTCATCGCATGACAGGAGACGGAGACAAGAAAACACTTGTGGCACCATTGTGGAGTGGAGATAAGAAGAAAGTGTTGAATCTGTTGAATCGGAAAATAGCAGAGAAAAGCAGAGTTTAAAATGGAGTAATTGGATGATATACACAGTCATAGATAAGAATGAAAATATAGTGGATGGTGAGATATATGAAAAACCGTAAATATGATGTTGTGGCATTGGGAGAGTTGTTAATTGATTTTACAGAGAACGGTGTGAGTAACCAAGGGAATCCAATCATGGAAGTTAATCCCGGTGGTGCTCCGTGTAATGTACTTGCTATGTTGGGGAAACTTGGACATAAGACAGCATTTATTGGTAAAGTCGGTAAAGATATGTTTGGAAATCGTTTGAAGGAAACTCTTGTTGATGTTGGAATTGGTACGGAAGGGCTTGTGATGGATGAAGAAGTTCGTACGACACTAGCATTTGTACATACGCTTTCTGATGGAGATAGAGCGTTTTCTTTTTATCGGAACCCTGGGGCAGATATGATGTTGACATCGGAAGACGTGAATGAGACCTTAATCCAGGAAACGCACATTTTTCATTTTGGAACGCTTTCCATGACCCATGAGGGTTGTAGAAATGCAACAAAGAAAGCTTTGAAGATTGCAAAAGAAAATGCCTGTCTGATATCCTTTGATCCTAACTTAAGGGAACCACTATGGGAGAACCTAGAGGTGGCAAAGGAGCAGGTGCTGTGTGGTCTTAACTTTTGTGATGTGTTAAAGATATCGGATAATGAGATACAGTGGCTCACAGGAGAGCTTGATTATGGAAAAGCTGTAGCGTGGATTAAAGAGAGATTTGACATCCCGCTGATATTGGTGTCCCTTGGAAAAGATGGCAGTATGGCATATTCTAAGAGCGGTTTTGCAAGAGTGCCTGCATTTATACAAGAGGATACAATCGAAACCACTGGTGCTGGAGATACGTTTTGTGGTTGTATTTTGCATTTTGTGTTAAAATATGGGTTAAGAGATTATACGACAGAGGAACTTACCCAGATGCTTACATTTGCTAATGCTGCAGCCTCTGTTATCACAACTAGAAAGGGTGCATTACGTGTAATGCCACAATTATCAGAGATTGAGTGTGTGATGCGATGTAACGGATAACAAGGACAACACACATGCAAGGAGGTATGAAATGACTTATCAGGACATAAAGAATCATGAGGAAGTAAATGCATTCATCAACAAAGGAAACGCAAATCTTGCGGTATTGGGATTTACAGACCATTCCCAGGCACATACTACATTTGTTGCAGAGAGAGCTGCTTCGATATTAGAGCAGTTCGGGTATTCGGAACATGATATGGAATTGGCAAAGATAGCAGGCTATATGCATGATATAGGCAATGCAGTGAATCGTACTAGACATGCAGAATATGGAGCTATATTGGCAAATGATATTTTGAAATCCACAGACATGTCATTGGAAGATAGAATGACGGTAATATCTGCAATTGGTAATCATGATGAATCCACAGGTGGTGCAAAGGATGCAATTTCCGCTGCTTTAATTATTGCAGATAAGACAGATGTGCGCCGTAGCCGTGTCAGTGAAAAGGACCCTACAAAGTTTGATATTCATGATCAGGTGAATTACGCTGTTACAAAATCGGAACTTACAATAGATATTGAAAAGAAGACCATTACATTGAATCTTAGAGTCGATGAGAATATCTGTACTATGTATGAGTATTTTGACATCTTTTTGCAGAGAATGATGATGAGCAGAGGTGCTGCAGAGATGCTTGGTGCGATGTTTAAGTTGAGAGTAAATGGTGAAAAGGTGTTGTAAGGAAAAGAGAGATTGCTTGAAGGCAATCTCTTTTTTCCTTTATAATGTTATAGAAATTTCTTAGTGAGAAAATGTACTTGTTTAAAAAAATTATATAAATTTAAAAAAGCACTTGACATATTATCAAAATGATAATATTATAATAACAACAAGGACATATTATCAAAATGATAATAACAAAAGGAGGATGAAATCATGAAAAAGACATTGATAGTAGTAGATATGCAGAAGGATTTTATTGATGGAGCATTAGGAACCAAGGAAGCGGTTGCAATTATTGACAATGTGAAAGCTAAGATTGCAGCATATCAGGCGCAGGGGGACGAAATCATTTTTACAAGAGATACCCATCAGACGAATTATATGAGCACCAATGAAGGAAAATATCTTCCTGTAGAACATTGTATTGAAGGTACTGAGGGATGGCAACTTTGGGAAGGATTGGAAGTAGCAGGTGCAACCATTGTGAATAAACCAACCTTCGGTTATCTCAATTGGAAGGATTACAACTTAGAAGAGGTGGAGTTGATTGGTCTTTGTACGGATATATGTGTGGTGTCCAATGCGTTGATTATCAAGGCCATGTATCCAGAGATTAAAGTGACTGTAGATGCAAGCTGCTGTGCAGGTGTGACACCGGAAAGTCATGATGCAGCCCTGACAACCATGAAGATGTGTCAGGTGGAAGTAATAGGTGAATAAGGAAGGTAATGTTGAGATGAAGGAATTTAACGCAGTTGAAGTAAAGGATAGAATTGTAGAGTGGATCAAGGATTTTTTTGAGAAGAACGGACCAGACTGTAATGCAGTAGTTGGCATCTCAGGTGGCAAGGACAGTTCCATTGTGGCAGCCCTTTGTGTGGAAGCTTTAGGAAAGGACAGGGTGTTTGGAGTGCTTATGCCTTGTGGGGAACAGGCGGATATCGATATGGCAAGACTCTTGGTGAATCATTTGGGTATTCGCAATACAGAGGTGAATGTAAAGGATGCAGTAGAGGGTGTATTGAATAATATCAAAGATATGGAGATTTCTACACAAACCAAAACCAATTTGCCACCACGTATTCGTATGGCAACCTTGTATGCAGTGAGCCAGAGTGTTAATGGCCGTGTGGCCAATACCTGTAACTTGTCAGAGGACTGGGTTGGATATTCCACCAGATACGGTGATGCAGCGGGAGATTTCAGTCCACTTGCTAAGGTTACTGTGACAGAGGCAAAGGAGATTGGAAGAGTCTTAGGTTTACCAGAGGTATTAGTTGACAAGGTTCCAATTGATGGACTTTGTGGTAAGACAGATGAGGAAAATCTTGGTTTTACCTATGCTATGCTTGACCGATATATTCGCGAGGGTGTATGTGAGGATGAAGCTAAGAAGCAGAGAATTGATGACTTACATGAGCGCAACAAATTTAAGTTAGAGTTGATGCCATGCTTTGAATTATAAGGAGATATTATGATACGGACAGTATTAGGGGATATTACAAAGATTGATACAGTGGAAGCAATTGTCAATGCAGCTAATTCCAGTTTGCTTGGAGGAGGTGGTGTGGATGGTGCAATTCATCGTGCTGCTGGACCAAAGCTGCTATTGGAATGTATGCAATTGCATGGTTGTAAAACAGGAAATGCGAAGATTACGAAAGCATATAATTTGCCATGTGAATATGTAATTCATACGGTGGGACCTGTATGGAATCAGGGAAAGTATCAGGAAGAAGAAAAACTAGCACATTGTTATCAGAATTCTCTTAAGGTTGCAGTTGAGAATGGAATTCGGACAATTGCATTTCCATCGATTTCAACGGGTATCTATCATTTTCCGGTGGATAAGGCGGCGAAGATTGCAATAGCTACAGTGAAGCAATTTTTGGAAGAGAATCCAGGAAAGATGGATGAAGTAGTATGGGTTTTATTTGATGAAAAGACAAAGGCTACGTATGATACAGTTTTAGGAGAAAAATAATTTGCAAAAGCTGATGTGATATAAAGTTGGTGAACAAATGAAAGAGTTTATAAAGAGAGAATTATCGGGATGGAAGAAGTTAGAGATTGCGTGGATTTTGATTGCCACCGTTGTAATGCTAGGATTATCCATCTATTGGAAGGATACATTGATAGGCATTGTCTCTGCATTGACCGGAATCTGGTGTGTCATTCTCACTGGTAAGGGAAAAATTTCATCCTATATATTTGGAATGGTTAATACCTTACTATATGCTTATATTGCATATGGTGCGCAGTATTACGGTGAAGTGATGCTGAATTTGTTATATTATGTGCCAACCAATGTACTTGGATTTATTTTATGGAAAACGAATATGAATCAGGAGAATGCAGAGGTTGTAAAAAAGTGTATGAAGGTAAAAACACAGGTGCTAGTAGCACTTGGTACAACTCTTGGTGTATTCTTATATGGCTTGGTATTGAAGAAGTTAGGTGGACAAATGCCATTTGTAGACAGCATGAGTACGGTGTTGTCAGTGGTTGCACAGATTCTTTGTGTGAAGCGTTATATGGAGCAATGGATTATATGGATTGTTGTAGATGTGGTTACCATCATTATGTGGGCTGTTGTATTTGCACAGGGTGGAGAGAGCATTGCTACACTTGTAATGTGGAGTGTCTACTTAATCAATGCAATTATTATGTTTGTGAAGTGGTTTAAAGAAACCAAGAAGGAGATAGCCAATGTTTGAGGTTGGAATGTATGGTGGTTCTTTTAATCCTCTACATATGGGACATGTCCGTTGTATGGTACAGGCTGCCACTATGTGTAAGGAGTTAAATATTGTAATCAGTCAAGGGGTTGCTAGAAACGAAGTTGACCTTACAGTGAAATATCGTTGGATTTATATGGTGACTAAACATCTTCCAAATGTGCGGATACATATATTAGAGGATTCCTGTGAGTCAAAAGAATCTTATGGTAAAGAATTGTGGAAAGAGGACGCCGAAAAGGTTAAGAAAATGATAGGGAAAGAGATTAATGCGGTGTTCTGTGGTGATGATTACAAAGAAGGGAATAATTTCTATAAGATGTGTTATCCAGAGAGTGAAATCATTTACTTTGAAAGGGACGATATCAGTTCTACGTTGATTCGCTCTAATCCGTACAAATACTGGGACATGTTACCAGAATGTGTGCGTCCGTATTATGTAAAAAAGGTGATGTTGATTGGAGGAGAGAGTGTTGGAAAGTCTACTATGACCATTCAGCTTGCAAGGTATTATAATACAACCTTTATTGATGAAGCAGGACGAGATATTTCTATGAGATCGGGCACAGACAAGATGATGCTGATGGAGGACTATACGGATATATTACTGACTCACAAGATGAATGAGCGAAAAGCAATGGAAAGTGCAAACAAGGTTCTGTTTATTGATACTGACTGTCTGATTACTCAGTTTTATCTGGAATTTTTGAATAATCAGACCAAAGGAAAGAAAGAAAATGATGTGTTAGCAGATGCGATTGCTGGTCTGAATCAGTATGATTTAGTTGTTTTTTTGGAGCCGGATGTGGAGTTTGTTCAAGATGGTACAAGAAATGAAGCAATTAAGGAGCAACGGGAGTATTACAGTAATCGGATTAAGGAGGTTTATGATACACATGATATAACATATCAGTGTGTTTCAGGCGACTACAGTACCCGATTCAAATATATTACACAATTGGTAGATGCATTGTTGCAATAGCAATTGTGGTAGAAAAAATTGGAGGAGTACATGAGTAATTACAAAATGAGTGTAGAGGAACAAGAATTCCTCAAGCAATATGATATTACACAATTTGAACGTCCATCAGTTGCAACGGATATCGTTATTTTTTCTATTCTTCGCGAAGGAGAAATTGAAAATTTTCGTAAGCTTCCAAAGAAATCTTTGAAGTTGTTGTTAATTAAAAGAGCAAATTATCCGTATAAGGATTGCTGGGCTTTACCAGGTGGTTTTTGCCGACCGGATGAGGATGTATACGAAACCGCAAAGCGAGAGCTTTTTGAAGAAACTAATGTGGAAAATGCATATTTGCAGCTTTCCGGAATATTTGGAGAGATTGGAAGAGATCCAAGAGGATGGATTGTATCGAATACTTTTTTGGCTCTGATGGACGGAGAACAGTGTCAGCTTCGTGCAGGAACAGATGCCTGGGAGGCAAAATGGTTTTCCGTGGACCTCAAAAAAAACGAAAAGAAGCATGTATCAAATGAAGAGTCAGCCGTTATAGAGACGGACTATTCCATGACACTTTGTTGTGAGAGTGACGACATAAGTTTGGATATAAGGGTAATGGAATATAAAGAATTTAAAAACTATCATGAAACAATCCGCTATGAAATTATTGATGGTGCTGGATTAGCCTTTGATCATGCAAAGATTATTCTTCAGACCTTATTATCACTTCGAAAACAGGTGGAGAATGAGGCTACGATTGTATTTGATTTGATGCCGGAAGCATTTACACTGACACAATTGCAAAATGCTTTTGAATTGATATTACAAGAGAAGCTATTGACTGCAAACTTCCGTAGAAAGATTGCAGATTACGTGATAGAAACGGAACAAATCATTGAAGGGGCTGGGCATAGACCGGCGAAGTTGTTTAAGAGAAATGTGAAAGCCTTTTATAGGTGACAAAATAGAAGGACTGCAGTGTGGAAACCACAATGTGGTCTTTCTCTGTGTTTCCAATTTGTAGTGTATTATGTTATAATTTTTATAATTATGTGATGTCTTTTTTTTGTTGAACAATAAGTTTTTGGGTTTAATTATCGGAGGGGTTATATGCAAGAGAAGAAAAATCGTGTAATGAGTACATTACAATGGATTTTGGCAATTTTGCTGGTTTTATCCATATTATATTTCATTTTAGGTGAATTGTTGATGCCAAGTGAAAAAATGTACTTAGGCAATGACTGTGAGACTTATAATGATGGATGGGTACAAGTGATGCCAGATGGTACAGAAGAACCGGTGGAAATTCCAGGAGAAAGGGATGTGGAGCCTGGTGATACTTTGGTCATCGAAAAGGAATTGTCTAGAATTCAAAAAGACACTTGGATTTGTATTCGAAGCTCACAGCAAGACATTCGCATTTATGTGGGAGATGAGTTGAGAGAAGAATATACAACAAAGGATACAAGAGCATATGGTAAGAATAGTGTCAGTGTGTATGTGTTCTTTCCTGTGTATGAGGCGGATGCTGGAAAAACGATAAGAATGGAGATTGTAAGTATTTCGCCTTACTCTGGGTATATCAATGATATTTATAAAGGTGACCGGTCGGATATTTGGAAACATTTCTTGACGCTGTATTTGCCTGGTACCTTAGTGGCATTATTTATGATGCTGTTAAGTCTTGCGGTTGTTTGTTACAGTGTAATTATCCGTTATACTTACAAAAAGAGGATGGAAATTATATATCTTGCAGTTGGCTTGTTGATTGCATCGTTGTGGCTGATTGCAGAATCTCGTTTGCGCCAGTTGATGCTGCCCAATAGTTCAGTTGGAAGTAATGTTGGATTTTTGATGGTTATGTTGTTGCCATATCCGTTTTTGACCTATCTGAATATCATACAGAAAAGACGTTATCAAAGTGTATATATGATAATTGCAATCTTATCTATTGTGAATTTTGTGGTAGGTAACGTGTTACAAGTATTTAATATCAAGGATTTTTCTGAAACGATGGGATTTTCTCATGGTATTTTAGTGATATTAATTATTGTGCTGTTTGTAACTGTGATTGTGGATACAAAAAGAGGATATATTATGGATTATCCGGAGGTTGCTGCAGGCTCTGTTGGGCTAATGTTAGCAGGTCTCTATGAAATTTATCTTGTGTATGACATGTCTTCGCTCTATAACGGAATTGTGCTGTGTATTGGTTTAGTGTTCCTTTTGGTAACAGCAGGACTGAAGACGGGACGAGATATGTTACAGATAGAGAAAGAAAAACAAATGGCAGTGGTATCCAATGAATCTAAGGCTAGATTTCTTGCTAATATGTCTCATGAGATTCGGACCCCGATTAATACAGTTATCGGAATGAATGAAATGATTCTTCGTGAGAGCCGAGAGGCATCTATACAAGAGTATGCAAATAACATCCAACATGCCAGTCGTATGTTGTTGGGTCTTATTAATGATGTACTTGATTTCTCTAAGATTGAAGCAGGTAAATTAGAGGTAAATGAAAGTCCATATCAATTAGCATCCATATTAAATGATGTGATTCTTGGGATTAAAATGAGAGCAAAGGACAAACAGATAAACATTCGTTTGGATATCGATAAAGAATTACCATCTGTTTTAAATGGCGATGAAATTCGTGTAAAGCAAATATTAAACAATTTGTTATCGAATGCATTGAAATATACGGAAAAAGGAAGTATTACACTATCTGTCAAAGGAGAGCAAAAAGACAAAGTTTTTTCATTGATTATGTCAGTCTCTGATACTGGAATGGGTATTCGTAAGGATGATATGGAACGATTATTTGATAGTTTTCAGCGATTGGAAATGAAAAAGAATCGTTATATTGAAGGAACTGGATTAGGTCTTAGTATTACAAGGCAGCTTGTGAATCAAATGCAGGGTTCCATTGATGTACAAAGTGAGTACGGCAAAGGTAGTTGTTTTACAGTTCATATTCCACAAGAAATTATCAATAATGAACCGATGGGAGATTTGGAACAGGCTTATAAAAACAGTGAGGCCAATCATGCCATGGTAGTTGATGAGAAAGCACAAGAGGAGAACGCAGAGAGTACAGATTCACGGGAATATCTGTATGCACCAAATGCCTCTGTGCTAGTAGTAGACGACAACAAAATGAATCTAACTGTTGTGAAAGCACTGTTGAAGCGTTCAGCAATTCAATTAGATTTTGCAATGGGGGGCGAAGAGTGTCTAGAACTTACCAGAAACAAAAAGTATGATTTGATTTTGATGGATCATATGATGCCAGAACCTGACGGCGTGGAAACTTTGCATTTACTTCGTGAGGAAAAGGATAACGCGAATCAGAATACCACAGTCATTGTATTAACGGCTAATGCAATAGCTGGGGCAGCGGAGCACTATCTTCAGGAAGGATTTGCAGATTATCTGGCAAAGCCAGTGGTAGGTGATAAGCTGGAGGAAGTGTTGGGTAAGTATTTGAAGAATGAAGGATAGTTGAAAGAAAAGTTCATGTGATGGAAATTACATGAGCTTTTTCTTGTTTGATTTTGTTTGAAAATCCAGGAAAATACAACAAAAGAATTGTATGTGCAAATACCGAGAATATTCTTGAATATTCAGACAATTTGCGATAAAATAAAGATTAGGTGAATGTATATGGGGATTCAAACATAAGGTTTGATAAGTAGTTCACAAAATTGAATGTATGGGAGGTAGCTGCGATGAATGTTTACACAACTGACAAGATTCGAAATGTAGTGCTGTTGGGACATAGTGGGGCAGGAAAGACCAGTCTCGTTGAGTCTATGGCATATCTTTCTGGTATTACAACCAGAATGGGGAAGGTAGATGATGGAAACACACTAAGCGACTATGGAAAAGAGGAGCAGAAGCGAAAGATCTCTATTAGTACTTCTGTGATACCGATTGAATGGGATGGTGTGAAAATTAATGTATTAGATACACCAGGATATTTTGATTTCATCGGTGAAGTAGAAGAGGCAATCAGTGCAGCAGATGCTGCAATTATTGTTGTTTCTGGTAAGGCAGGTGTAGAAGCAGGTACAGAACGTGCATGGGAGTTGTGTGAGAAATATAAGATTCCTAGAATGGTGTATGTAACAGGAATGGATGCGGATAATGCATCATTTAAGACGGTTGTGGAAACCATGACAGAGATGTATGGTAAGCGAATTGCACCATTTCATTTTCCAATCCGTGAGAATGAAAAGTTTGTGGGTTATGTGAATGTTATCAGTGAGAATGGTAGCCGCTGGAAGGACAAAGAGGTTGTAGAGTGCGAGGTTCCAGACTACAGTAAGGAGAACTTAGCGCTTTATAGAGATACTTTGATGGAGGCTGTGGCAGAGACCAGCGAAGACTTTATGGACCGTTATTTTAGTGGGGATTCATTTTCTGAGATGGAAATTCGTTCTGCACTTCGTGTGAATATCAATGATGGTTCCATTGTTCCAATCAGTATGGGTTCCAATACGTTATGCCAAGGTACATACGCATTGTTAGATGATATTGTGAAATATTTACCAAGTCCAGAGGGTAAGGAAATAGCTGGTTTCAATATGAAGAGTAATGAAGTCTTTGAGGCCAATTATGATTTCTCAAAACCGAAGTCAGCTTATGTATTTAAGACGATTGTGGATCCGTTTATCGGAAAGTATTCGTTGATTAAGGTTTGTTCCGGTGTGTTCAAGGCTGATGATGTTATATATAACAAAGATAAGGATATCGACGAGAAGGTAAGTAAGCTGTATGTACTTCGTGGCAATAAACCAATTCCGGTTTCGGAGTTGCATGCAGGTGATATTGGGGCAATTCCGAAATTAACAGCTGCTAGAACCGGCAATACGTTGTCCACAAAGGCAAATATTATTGAGTATGGTAAGTTTGAGATTTCTACACCATATACCTTTATGCGGTATAAGGTTCCGAATAAGAGCAATATTGATAAAGTGGCACAGGCGTTACAAAAGCTTACGCATGAAGATCAGACACTTAAGGTTGTCAGTGATACAGAGAACAGCCAGACATTGTTATATGGCATTGGTGAGATGCAATTAGAGATTATTCAGAGCCGATTACTAAATGAGTACAAATGTGAGATAACCTTAAGTAAACCAAAGATTGCATTCCGTGAGACCATCAAGAAAAATGCAGATGTAGAATATAAGTATAAGAAACAGTCTGGTGGACATGGACAGTATGGACATGTAAAAATGCGTTTTTCACCACTGGGAGATACCACAGTTCCTTATGAATTCTCACAAGAAGTTGTGGGTGGCGCAGTTCCTAAGAATTACTTCCCGGCAGTGGAAAAGGGTATGCAGGAATCGGTAGAAAAGGGACCACTTGCAGCTTATCCAGTAGTGGGTGTGAAGGGTGTGTTATATGATGGTTCATACCACGATGTAGACTCGTCAGAAATGGCATTTAAGAAAGCTACCATTCAGGCGTTTAAGAAGGGCTTTATGAGTGCAGGACCAGTGTTGTTAGAACCAATTATGAGTTTGAAGGTGATTGTACCGGATGATTATACTGGTGATGTAATGGGAGACTTAAATAAGCGTCGCGGAAGAGTGCTTGGTATGAATGTGGCAGGCAAGGGAAAGCAAGCTATTGAGGCTGAGGTTCCAATGATGGAATTGCTTGGTTATTGTACGGTGCTTCGCTCCATGACAGGTGGACGTGGCGATTACTCTTACGAGTTTGCAAGATATGAGCAGACACCAAATGATATCCAAGAAGCAGAAGTAAAAGCAAGAGCAAGCAAGGTTGCTGAGAATGAGGAAGATTAGAAATTATATATCATGTTAGTAAAGAAGAGATAGGTTTTCAAATCTATCTCTTTTTACTGTTACAATCTATTTTCCAATGCTGAATTTAATAGACAAGTGGCGATTATTTTTTTGCAATGTAACCAACTATAGTGTATAATAAAGATAGCGTGTGCATAGGTAATATGAATGCATATAAGAAAAGATACAGATTAGGGGAATATATAGAAAATACAAAGGAGAAGATGCGTATGAGAGGGAATATTGGTAAGATGAAATTAAGTGTAAAAATTACACTGACATCGCTATTAATTGCGTTGGTTGTGAGTTTGTTGATTAGTGGAATTAGTATCCGTTATATGAAGAATTATCTGCTGAATGTTAGCCGTTCCCAGACTATGTCTGTGGCACAGACGGCTGCTGCAATTATTGATGGGGAACAGATTGCAGGCATCCAGGCAGGTGATGAAGGGTCAGAGGATCATTTGGAAGTATTAGAACAGTTACAGACATTCTTAGTAGATGAAGATGTAGCATACATATATACAATGCGCAAGGTAGATGACACAGTACAATTCGTGGTGGATGCAGACACAGAAGAAGGTGCTGCCATTGGCGAGGAATATGAAACTTATGATAAGATTGATGAAGCATTTGCAGGTGAAGCATCTATGGATGATGAAGTAACCACTGATGAGTGGGGAAGCTTTTACAGTGCATTTGCACCAATTACCAATGAGGCTGGAGAAGTAGTAGCCATTGTTGGTGTGGATTGTACAGTAGATAGTATTGATGAAAAGGTCAGCGATATGGCAAAGAGCTTGATTATTGTTCTTGTGATTTGTGTAGTTGTTGCATTGATTGTTTCTATGGTGACTGGTCAATTGATGGCAAAGAATGTGTTAACCATCAATCGCAAAATGGAAGAGTTGGCGGGTTCTGAAGGTGATTTAACTCAGGAGATTCAGATTCACACTGGTGATGAAATTGAGAGTGTTGCCAATAGCTTTAACTCCTTTATGGTGAAGCTTCGTACGATGATGTTGTCAGTGAAGGATAGTGGAGAACGATTAGAGATATCCACGAATCAGACCAATCAGGAGCTCCAGGAAGCAACAGAGGAGTTAAATGAGATTACAGGAACCTTGAATAACATGACGCAGACCATGCAAGAAACTAGCGAGTCTGTGACACAGATTCAGGAAGCAACTTTGGCAGTGAAGCAAATGTCAGAGCAATTATACAAACAGACCAAGTCTGGAGCAGATTATGCAGATGAGGTAAGTCAAACTGCAGATGATGCGAAAACAACTTGTCAGCGCTCCAAAGCGGATATGAGCCGAATTATTGGTGAAATGTCAGATAAGCTTTCTAAGAAGATTGAAGAGTCAAAGAAGATTTTTGATATTATTAAGCTTACTAATGATATTATTTCTATTTCAGAGCAGACACAGTTACTTGCGTTGAATGCAAGTATTGAAGCTGCTAGAGCTGGTGAGGAAGGAAAAGGCTTTGCAGTTGTAGCGGATGAGGTTGGAAAACTTGCAGATGCTACGGCACAGACCGCAAAAGAGATTGAGAATATTAATCAATTTACAGTTACAACCGTGGATGAGCTGGTTGATATTTCAGAGAAAATGGTTCGGTTCGTAGA
Source organism: Lachnospiraceae bacterium (assembly GCA_045537735.1). GTDB lineage: Bacteria > Bacillota > Clostridia > Lachnospirales > Lachnospiraceae > CAG-590. The sequence goes on along the minus strand of JAZSPZ010000011.1, from coordinate 141,660 downwards.
AGAGGTTGTAAATCCAGATTATGAAAAGATGGAGGATATCGGACAGTCTTATTATCAGGATTCAGTAGAGTTTATGGAGCAGTTTGAACAGTTCTGTCAGCTTGCAGAAGAGTTGTCTGACAACATGGATACCATTGAACAATGTGTTTCACAGATTGCAGAAGTCATAGAGCATGAGACAGAGAATATTAGTAATGTCGCACAGATGTCAGATAAGATATATGGTCAGATGCAGGCGGCTAGTGAGAACAGTGAAGTGAACGAAGGTATCGTTGGTGAATTGAGTGAGATGTTGGATAAATTTATGGTGTAAGCGCGATACGGATGGTTTGACTTACGGAGGATAAGCAGAATGGGTTTTCTAAAAAAGAGAAATGAAGATAACGGGAATGCAAAGATTGTTGCTGCGGTGATTCATTTAATCATGACAATTATTATTGTTGCTGCGTTGTTTGGTTTGATTTTTGTAATCGGCAAGATGATAGAAGAAAGTAAAAAACCGGATATCACCAATACATTTATCAGTTCCAAGTTAGAAACGGTGAGTAATCTCACCACAGCAGAGCTTACCTATAATGGCTTAATCCATTATGAAGAGGGAGAGATTCCAATTCTCACGAAGAAATCCTTTTCTATGGTATATCGTGCAGAGATTAAAGCAGGAGTGGATTTATCCAAGGTTGAGCCGATTATTACTGATACAGAAGTAGTGTTGATGGTACCAGCAGTGGAAATTCAAGATATTGACATTGATGAAACCTCTATCCAATTCTACGATGAGCAGGTGGCATTGTTTAATTGGACGGAGAAGGAAGATACATTAGACGCCATGGCTGCGGCAAAAGCAGACGTGGAGGAACAAGTGAATCTCACAGAGTTAAAGGCTAAGGCGAGAGCACAGACAGAAACGCTGTTGAAGGGCTTGTTTGATGGAACAATCGGAGAGCGCACATTGCGTATTCAATTTGAACAGTAGACGTTTATGAGAGTGTATAACTGATGATATGAAAAGACAGCATTGGGATGATGTATTAGGAGATATCATTCTGATGCTGTTTTTGTATGTACCAGTTTTTGAAAATAAATGAAACTTTCCCTTGGGACGGTGTGTATTACTGATGTAAGGGACTTACCAAAGGGACAAAACGTTTTGAACAATGAGGGAGTTAAGAAGTAATGAAGATGACACAAGATTTATTCTTGGAAACATACGACAAATATAAGAATACTGTGTATTCGGTTATATTTAACTATGTAAAAAATGTGGATGACACAGCCGATCTTCAGCAGGAAGTGTTTATCAAGCTGTTGAATAGTGAGACAGAGTATGAAAGCGATGAACACATCAAAGCATGGTTGATTCGAGTATCGGCAAATCTGAGTAAAAATCATTTGCGTAGCAAAAGGCATATGTCTGACGCACCATTTCCAGATGATATTCCGTTTTATGATAAACAGGAGAATGATGATTTGGTGAAGGAAGTGCTTTCGCTACCTGAAAAATACAGAATACCGATACATCTTTTCTACTATGAAGATTATTCAATTAAGCAAATTAGTGAGGTGCTTGAAACACCGGAAGCTACCATTAAGATTCGTTTGAAACGAGGTAGAGAAAAGCTGAAGAAATCTTTGAAAAAGGAGGATTGGTTATGAGTACATTTCATGCAGAATATAAAGCGCAGATGGATGGGTTCTGCAATGCAAATTGTAAGACGACTGCAGAAGACATTCTAAAGCGAGCAAAAGAGAAGTCTACGTCTAACGAAAAGGTCTGTGCATCAGAAAATGTGGTTGACTTCCAAGAACGTAAGAAAAAGAAAAAGGCTTGGAAAGCATTGGTTCCAGCTGCTTGTTTCCTCTTAATTGGTACTACTGCTTTGGCTGCAACAGGACAATTAGGAGAACTTTTTAGAAATATATTCAAGGATGAGACCACAGCGGAGATTGTGGAACAAGGATATTTATATGAAATTCATCAGACTGTGGAGGAAGATATCTTTAAGGTTGAATTAATAGCCGTGACTGGTGATGCGGAGACTCCTAAGCTTTTGTTTGATGTATATGTCAATGATGAGAAATTGGTTGCAAAAAATGACCAGCTTAGTATGTCAGCGTATATTTTGGGAGAAGAGCAATATGCAAACGAATTAGATAAATATGGATTTTGGGAAGCCTACGGCGTGAAAGATGAGGAAATTGATAATTTGTATCATGTTAGTATGCCAGGTGCACCTTATTGGATGAACAGCGGCAATCCTGTTGTTGTGGACATATGTCAGATTCATTTTGATCTTGATAAAGAGCTGTGGACTACGTATGAGTTGAATATGGAATATCGCTTTACACCACCACAGGATGCATTCTATCCGGTATCCTATGTAGAATATGAGAATATGAAGTTTAGCTACGGTGGAATCGATTATTATTTAGTAGAGGCAGAATATGGTTCCTATAACGCAGTAATTCATCTTGAATATGATTATATTGGCTCAGAATTTGCTAACGGGGAGACTGATTATAGCGAGTTGGAAGAAGAACTACATAATAATTGGCTAGAGTTCATTTCTACAGTTACATTGGTTGTAGATGGTAAGATATATACAGTCGATGAGGATAATCAGGGATATACATGGTGTGATGAAAAGGGTGAAGTCTATGAAAAGAATCATTGTAATGTTCATCCGTATTTTCCAAGCTTTAATTATGAAGAAGCAACAAGTGTTGTTTTAAAAGTAGGGGATGTTAGTTACACGTTAAAATAATGCGTGTAGGTTTGCCGGATTCGTTTCTGGCGTAGTAATAAGGAGCTAAAAAATGAATAAAGCAATCAAGATAGGTTTATTATTATGTTCATTGGTTGTTGTTGGATTTGGTGCAGTATACCTGTGGGGCTCGTCGGATTATGGAGAGCACAATCAGGCAGAACAACATATGGATACAGCAGAGGAGAAAGCAGCCAATTTGCATGCGAAAGAGGATACGGTTTCGAAGGAACAAGATGAAAATGTAAAAGAAACTGTGAAAAATGTAATCGGAAAGGTTGCATTCGATACCGATTTTACTTTGAAACCAGGACAAGGTATCTGTGTAGGGCAGGAAGATATCTTTGTGGAAATGTTAGATTGTTCCTATGATGCAGAATATTTCTGGTTTTCATACAAATTAACCATAGGAGATCAAGTATTCGAAGGTGAAGGTGGTGGAAGCGAGACAGTAGGTTGTACCATCACACAAAAAGAGTTTACAAAGAATCGTATTGTATATGTATCTGGAAATGATGTGGATGGAATGACGCTGCAGCTTACCGCAGATACAGTTGCACCATCCCCACTTGTGATTAGTGGCAATGCAGCAGACGAATATGTGACTACCAAACCAGAGTATATTGTGGCAGAGGATTTCATTTTGTTTTTAGACAAAGATATGAAGGTCAAAGGGGACATTATGAAACAAATTGAGCAAATCTTTGGATTGGTGGAGCAAGAAACGGGATTACAGTTCAAAAATGATTCTGTGTATGCCAGCAAAGTAGGATATGATGACCAATGGTTGTATGACAATGCTTTTGCTGGTGTGGATCCAAAGCGTGAGAAGTTTCATATTTATGCGGTAGCAGATGAAAAAAGTTCGCCTTGTAGTATGACAAAGGCAATTATATTGAACCAAACAGACTTAAATGTGGCAGAGGGCGAAGGAATGGCAATTGTGCATGAGTTGGTTCATTCGGTGCATTCTGCCAATGGTGTGATGATGAATTCTATTATGACCGAGGGATTTGCCACCTATATTACGGGACAGATTACGAAAAATAGTAGGGATATTCCATTCAATTTCGATGCTGATGTGAATTATGGTTATTATGATGTAGTAATTACACCAGAAAATGCGGAAGAGGAATTTTTGAAGGTATATGATGATGGTTGGAATTATTATCTATACGGATATCGTTTTATGACCTTTTTGTATGAAACCTATGGTGAGGATATATTCCGCAACATTTTGACAGATGCTACAGAAAGTGCTGGAGAATTCAATGATATGGTTGAATCAGAAGAACTGATTCCAATCATTAAAAAGAATACATCGGATACTGTGTTTGAAGAGTTTGCAACATGGTTGTCTAAAAAACGTATGTAGGATAAAAGGGAAAGTTCAAGACTTGACAGTCTTGGGCTTTCTTTTTGTTGTAATTATTTTGCAATGTAGATTTCAATATTGTATAATATAAGTGTTTTATCCGGCATGATTGGATAATAATTGAGCGATGGTGAAAATGTTGGGGAAAGAAAGCTACGCGTTCAGTTTGCACAGTAGCACACAGATAAGGGAAGAGTAGGTGCTTATGATGAAGAATAAAAGGTGGGGAAACAAAATGCTACAGATAAGCCTATCATGTATGATGATAGGCTCTTTTGTGTTCTTTTTGCTTGGTCAGTTATGTCTGCCGGCAGAGAATCAATTGGATGATGGAAAGTTCGCAATCTATGAAGCAGATTGGGTGCAGGTATTACCGGATGGGTCAAAAGCATCAATCGATGTTCCGGGAAATTGTAAAGCCAAACAGGCCGAATGGGTAACAATTGAAACAACGCTTTTACCCGGTCAGGAAAATACATGGATTTGTGTCAGAAGTATGCAACAGGAACTTAACATATATGTGGGGGATGAGTTAAGAAAAGCGTATTCCACTTTGGAGACACAACCGTTTGGTAAGACGAGTACAATGACATATGTTCTTTTTGAGTTGTATGAAGAAGATGCGGGAAAAACACTTCGGATTGATTTTATGTCGGATTCTTCTTATAGCGGTTATGTTAGTGAAATTTACCAGGGCGACCGTATGGATATCGTAGGACATTTTTGTAAATCATACGCACCGTCTGCTATTGTGGCAATACTTATATGGTTAATTGGTATATTGGTATCATTTGGCGGTGTTTTTATACAACATTATTACAAGCGCGAAGTTGAGTTGGCATATCTTGGTAATACGATTATTCTGCTTACTTCCTGGTTGCTAGTAGAATCTAAGATTCGTCAGTTTCTGTTTCCAAACAGTACGATTGCCATGTTAATGGGATTTTTATTGATTGCACTGTTGCCGTATCCGTTGGCAACATATCTTGATTGCATACAGGGTCGCCGATATCAAAAAGCATATACGATTATTGGATCATGTGTTGCAATTAATTTTGTTGTAATTGTACTGTTGCAAGTAATGAATATTAAAGACTTTTTTGAGACGATGACATCTTCCCATATTATCATTATTGCACTAATTCTTACTATGGCTGTGACGATTACAAGAGATATCATAAAAGGATATGTGAAGGATTATAAAGAAGTTGCTATCGGTTTTGCTGCAATTATGGTAGCAGGAATATTTGAAATTGCATTATCTTATGTAGTTTCGGCAAAGCTTAACGGCATCTCACTTTGTATCGGTTTGGTTATTCTTTTAATTACGGCAGCGTTGAAGACAATACGAGATACATTTAACATCGAGAAAGAAAAACAGGTTGCGCTTGAAGCCAGTGCATCAAAAGCACAGTTTCTTGCCAATATGTCTCATGAGATTCGTACACCGATTAACACAGTAATCGGAATGAATGAAATGATTCTTCGTGAGAATCAAAATGACGAGATAAAAGAGTATGCGAATAACATTAAGAGTGCCAGTCATTTGCTGCTTGGACTTATTAATGATGTATTAGATTTTTCTAAGATTGAGGCAGGTAAATTCCAGATTGTAGAACAGGATTATTATCTTGCGGATTTATTGAATGATATTGTGTTAAGTACAAAGATTCGTATGGAGCAAAAACCTTTGGAGTTACACATTCATGTGGATGAAAATCTGCCTGCGATGCTTCGCGGAGATGATATTCGGATTCATCAGATTATGAATAATCTGTTGTCAAATGCAGCGAAGTATACTGAAGAAGGTAGTGTTTCATTTGTAGCAAAAGGTGAACAGGATGAGAATGGATTTACATTGGTGCTATCGGTTGAAGATACAGGTATTGGAATTAAGCAAGAAGATATGGACACCTTATTTGCCAGTTTTTCACGCTTTGAATTAGATAAGAATCGTTACATAGAAGGAACAGGACTCGGACTGAATATTACAGAACGATTGGTAACGATTATGAACGGTGATATTCATGTAGATAGTGAATATGGCAAGGGTAGTTGTTTTACAGTACGTATTCCGCAGCAGATTGTTGATGAAAAACCGATGGGAACATTGGATAGCGGAAGACGCAATGCAACAGATGAAGAAAAAGCACAAAAAGAAGGTCTTTATATTCCAGATTGTAACATTCTTGCAGTAGATGATACCAAGATGAATCTGGCAGTAGTCAAAGCCTTGTTAAAGCGAACAGGAGCACAGTTAGATACGGCTGCCGGTGGTACAGAAGGTTTGGAATTAACAAAGAATAAGAAATATGATTTGATTCTAATGGACCATATGATGCCGGAACCGGATGGAATTCAGACCTTACATTTGATTTATGATGATGAGAATAATCCAAATCATGACACACCTGTGGTTGTTCTTACTGCGAATGTAATAGCAGGTATGAAAGAACAATACTTGCAGGAAGGATTTGTAGATTATCTGTCAAAACCGATTGAAACAGAGAAATTAGAAGCTGTATTGGAAAAGTATTTGAAGAAGTAGGAGAGGAATATGTTCATACAGGATGATCATACATACAATGATATCTGCAAACGGTCGTTAGAACAATGGCTACAAGACATGGAAAGGCATGAAGATGTGGCTGTGCGCGGTGGTGTGAAATTATGCAGAGATTACATGGTACAGTTGGAGAACAAGATTCAAAGATTAGAAGAAGAGAATGAATTAAAGAATCGCTATCTGAAGAAGATGGCAGGAAAATAAATGAGGGGCAAGGAGAATTGCTATGTTAGTATTGGTATATCGAAAGTGTAGTACATGCATAAAGGCATTGAAGTGGTTAGAAGAACATAAGGTAGTCTTTGATGAACGTCCAATTGTAGAGGAGAATCCTACCTATGAAGAACTCAAAGCGTGGTATGAAAAGAGTGGATTGCCTCTTAAGAAGTTTTTCAATACGAGTGGCTTGTTATATAAGGATATGAGCTTAAAGGACAAGCTGCCTACCATGAGCGAAGAGGAGCAGTTGAAGTTATTAGCCACCAACGGTATGTTGGTAAAGCGTCCATTGGTTGTGGGTGAAGATTTTGTGCTTACCGGTTTTCGTGAAAAGGAATGGGAAGAGAAGATGGTGTAAGGGATCCTATTAAACCACTGGTTCAATGACAAAACTTATATTAGGATATATTATATATTTTGAAAGAACACAGAGGAGAGGATAGCTATGCAATTTAAGAATTATGTTCCACTTAAGAAGTTATCACTAAGATATCATTATTTTTGTTTTATTGATGTAAAAGAATATTTGGCAGACGCTTTGTTTGTTAAGAATAAAGTTCAAGTGTGGTTTGGTAAAGAATATGCGAAAGAGGGAAGTGTATATAATGTTCTTTTTTGCAAGGTGAAGAAAAAAGATACAGAACGATTCTTAAAAACAATGGAAGAGTTGAAGAATAAAATGTTGTTGCTTGGATATACAGATTATGATTCTCAATGTATAGAATTTTTTGAAAAGATGCTGGCACATTAATAAAATAAATGATATAATACATCGTGTTTTCGGGATGGACGATGAATGAAGGAGGTACAAGTATGGAACCTGTATATTTATCAATCCAACAAAAAGCAACCGGTGAACGGATTCGGGAATTACTAAAGCGGCATGGATATACCGTGAAGGACATTCAAGAAGTCATGGGATTTGAGAATCCCCAGGCAGTCTACAAATGGCTTTCAGGGAAGTCGTTGCCAAGCATAGACAATTTTCTAATCTTAAGTAGAGTATTACATACGAACATAGAAGATATCCTCGTCATAGACGGGGATATTGCTATATATAGAGATTTTTATTCGCTAATTGCGAAACTTCAATTTACTTTGTTACAGTTGTATACCTTTAACAAACCAACGCAGGTCGTTTGCACTTGCCACAATGCGTAGCGGTACTAAACTCGACGAGTGTCTCGTTAAGTACCGACGGATTGTGAAGCACCTGCTTATGGTCCTTGTTAAAGATATACAACAAAAGTTACAGTTTTGAAGTTTCGCAATTATTGACTTAGAATGGGATTAAAGACATTCAACCAGCAGTTCAATGACAAAGAGCACATCCTCCTTTAAAATGAGCATCAGTAAAACATTTGAAGGAGGATTTTTCTATGAGTGAAAAAATGTTAGTGACACAGGCACTAGATGAAAGAGACCTGTTAGTGAAAAAAATTGCAGATAAGATTGCCAAGGCAAGTTTTGTAGATACCATCAAACCCAATGAAGATAAGGTGTATGGTAAGCGAATTGCAAAAGAGGAATACGCCAAAGAGGCGGAGGCAGCATATCAGCAAATTGTTGACTTAATTGACCGCTATCAAAAGATTGATGCGGCAATTGTGGATTCCAATGCGAAGACAGAAATTACAACCTCATATGGAACATTTACTGTTGCAGGTGCCATTTCTCTTCGAAGCAGATTGAAGGGACAGGGAGCTTACAATGGTCATGCTGACTTTGAAAGCAAACTGCAGAAAAAGATGGCAAATGAATACGCTGAACGCGTGCGTTTCTGCGATATGAAAAACAGTGATCTGCAGTCCACTGCGGAAGATATGCGTTTAAGTATTCTCGGAAGGGATGCTAAGACGAAGGATGACAAGCCTCTTGGTGTGGTGGAAGCCTATGTGAAGGAAAATACCACAGAACTTGTTGATCCTTTGGACGTAAAGAAGAAGTTGGAAGCTTTGGAAGAGAAGCGTAACACCCTTCTAACAGAGCTTGACACCCAAATCAAGGTGTCCAATGCAACTACATTTATTGAGGTGGCATAATCGGTCCAAGCATGGACGGATAGCCACTGCATAAATGAAATAATATGCCGGTAAGTGTATAGCGCACTTATCGGCGATAAACGCCCGCATGACGAAAACTTCATACCCAGCTCCCCTGTAACAGGGTTACGTTACAAGAAAAGATAAAATCTTAGTAGATTGGATACTAGGTTAAATTCCCTAATATTGGTGATATTAGTCTAATAGACATTCAACTGTTTTTTGTTTTTTCTAAACCGTCAAAGGTGAATTGTGAATGGTTAATCTAGAAACGGTGAATTGTAAATAGAGAACTTTCCTGTAGACATAGAGATGTGTCGAAATCCATGAGAGTGGTTAAGCGTTGAGTTGGTTGGCACGAAGTTGCCCACATGGCTGTCATGTGGGCGTTTTTTAACTATATTGCTGCAAATAGGAACACAAATAGTAATATTTTTTTGGAAAGTAAATAATTACTAGATTATTGGATATAATTTTTTATTGACAAATAGAACTCATTTTGCTACTATTTGTAACGGAGACTCGGCTTTTGTGGAAAGTCTGACAGGGAGAATGCGTCACCGACTGAAAGCGCGTTTGAGATGAGTAGTAAGCTTGGGAACACTCTGGAACACAACAATTGTATAAGAAAAGCGGATACGTTGACGTATCAATGCGGGTGGCACCGCGGGTTAATGAAAGTTTACTCGTCCCGGGAATATGGTTTCATATTCTCGGGACTTATTTATTTTTCAAGGAGGTTTTATTATGTATAGAACACTATATTGTAACGACATACGAGACGAACATGTCGGCAAGACTGTAGAGCTTGCAGGTTGGGTTGATGTTGTGCGAGACCATGGTGGCGTTATCTTTATTGATTTGCGCGATTACACTGGTGTAACACAGGTGGTTGTCCACAATGAGGATTTACTAAAGAATGTAAACCGTGAAACGGTTATTTCCGTAAGCGGTGTTGTTAATAAAAGAGATGAAGAAACAGTCAATGAAAAGATTGCAACAGGTTATGTTGAGCTTGTGGCAGATACCCTTGTTGTACTTGGTAAGAGCCGCAATATGTTGCCATTTGAGGTAAGAAACTCACACCTTAGCAAGGATGAGATTCGATTAAAATATCGTTATCTTGACCTTCGTAATCCAAAGAACCATGACAACATTGTAAAGCGTTCTCAGATTATCCGTTATATGCGTAACAAGATGGAAGAGAAGAACTTCCTTGATATGCAGACACCAATTCTTACAGCGTCTTCCCCAGAAGGTGCACGTGACTTTTTGGTGCCTAGCCGTAAGCATCCAGGAAAGTTCTATGCGTTACCACAGGCACCACAGCAGTTCAAACAGCTTCTTATGGTGTCAGGTTTTGACAGATACTTCCAGGTAGCGCCTTGTTTCCGTGATGAGGATGCCAGAGCAGACCGTTCTCCTGGTGAGTTCTATCAGTTAGACTTCGAGATGGCATTTGCAACCCAGGAAGAGGTTCTTGAGGTTTGTGAGGACGTTATCTACGATACATTTACAGAGTTTTCTGATAAGAAGGTTACACCAAAGCCATTCCGTCGTATCACATACGCAGAATCTATGATGAAGTATGGTTCAGATAAACCAGATCTTCGTAACCCACTTATCATTTGTGATTTGACAGACTTCTTTGCTGATGTTGATTTCCCTGCATTTAAGGGTAAACCGGTTAGAGGTATTGTGGCAAACTGTGCAGGTAAGTCTAAGAAGTTCTTCGAGGATTCTTTGAAGTTTGCAACTTCTGCAGAGGTTGGACTTGGCGGTCTTGGATACATCACCTTGAAGGAAGGTGTGTTTGCAGGTCCGATTGCGAAGTTCTTAAGCGATGCGAAGAAAGAAGAGATTATTACCATTACAGGTGTAAAAGAAGGGGAGACCTTGTTCTTTATCTGTGATGACAAGAAAAATGATACAGAAAAGAAAGCCGGACACATTCGTACATGGCTTGCAGGAAAGGATCAGCTTGACCTGATCCGCAACGATGCATTTGAATTTTGCTTCATCGTGGATTTCCCAATGTATGAGATTGATGAAGAGACTGGAGATACCATTTTCACCCACAATCCATTCTCAATGCCACAGGGTGGCATGGATGCATTGCTTGGCGATGACCCAACAGAGGTTCTTGCTTACCAGTATGACCTTGTTTGTAACGGTATCGAGCTTGCGTCTGGTGCGGTTCGTAACCATGATATCGATATTATGAAGAAAGCTTTTGAGATTGCAGGATATACAGAGGAAGAGTTAAAGAGCAGATTTAACGCCCTTTACACAGCATTCCAGTATGGTGCACCTCCACATGCAGGTATGGCGCCGGGTATTGACCGTACAGTTATGCTTTTGACTGACGAAGAAAAGATTATGGAAGTTATTGCATTCCCATTAAATGGTAATGCACAGGATTTACTTCTTGGTGCACCAGGTGAGGTTACCAACCAGCAGCTTGAGGATGTTCATCTCCTTGGAAGTGGTAGTGCATTAGCAGCTCGTGGCGTTCCAAGTGGTGGTGGCAGAGCACACAGTGAGAAGCGTTCTACATTCTCCAATGCACAGCAGCTTAACCAGTTATCTCTTACAGAAGAGGAAGAAAGCAGCATGCAGGGCATCTTCGAGATGATGAAGGAGCATGAAGGAAAGCTTAAAGAGATTGACACTGAAAATGTAGAAGAGATGGTACACGTTATGCCGATGACCAACGTGTTACGTGAGGATGCAAGAGACCAGAAATTCTCAAGAGAGAGTTTATTAGAAGGTGCTCCAGAACGCAGCGAAGACAGTTGGCAGGTTCCACGACTTGTAAAGTGAGGTGTGTAAGATGAATAACTATACGATAAAATTATCAGATAATGGAAATATAGCAGTTGATGATACCATTTTGGTAAAGGATGCACAGTCTGCAGCTGGTTCTCGTATGTTGGAGGGCTTCAAGCCACTATTCAGCGCAGAAGCAGTTACCCGTCTTGAGAAGGCGGGCTACATAATGGCAGGCAAGACACAGGTAGGTGAGTTTGGTCTTGATCTCGTGGGTGAGTTTTCTTACTACGGAACACAGGAAGGAACACTTACATGTGCGGCAGCTAATGTAGTAGCAAATGGTGAAGTAAAGGCAGCCCTTGGTGTTGACATGAACGGTGCAACACGTAGAGGTGCAGCACTTGCAGGTGTAGATTTCTTAAAGCCGACTTATGGAACTGTATCACGTTACGGAATCATTTCCTGCGCAGCATCTGGCGAGCAGTTAGGTGTGTATGCGGCTGACGTAGACGGTGTGAAGGAGATTATGAGTGTCATTGCAGGACACGATGAGAAGGACGGAACTTCTTTGAAGGATGCATCTTATAGCTACAAGACAGATGATGCTGTTGCTGGCAAGAAGGTTTGCATTGTAAAAGAATTGCTTGCGAAGGCAGATGAGGCAGTTGTGACAAAGGTCAATGCTTATGCAGATCAGCTTCGTGCGGCTGGCGTGGTTGTAGAAGAAGTATCCTTTGATCTTGTGGACGCTGCAAATACTGCATGGCAGATGCTTATGACAGCAGAGACCTGTAACAACGTATCCCGTTATGATGGTGTAAAGTATGGTCACAGAGCAGAGCAGTACAAGAATATCGATGAGTTATATGTGAATTCCAGAACAGAAGGATTTAACTTCCTGACTAAGGCTGTTATTTTATATGGTTCTGATGTGTTATCAAAGCATCGTTACGATGACTGCTTTGGAAAGTCTTTAAAGGTACGCCGCGTGGTTGCAGAAAGCTTTGCAAAGCTGATGGAGCAGTATGATGCAGTGCTCACTCCAGTAACAAGCAAGAGTGCCTATGAAGCATACGAGATAGAGAAAGCATTCCAGACTGTATTTGAAGAGAGCGTATTTACCGCTGCGGCTAACTTAATTGGTGTTCCAGCATTGGTTAGCGGTGGCGTGCAGTTGATGGGTAAAGCATTTAGTGAAAGTACACTTCTTAGTCTTGCAGGATGTGTGGAAAGGGCAGGTGAATAATTATGAAATATGAATTAGTGATTGGACTTGAAACGCATGTGGAATTAAATACAAAATCCAAGATCTTTTGTTCCTGCGGTGGACACTCTGCTGCACAGGAGCCAAATGATTGTGTGTGCCCTGCATGTTCCGGTATGCCTGGTATGCTTCCAGTTATGAATAAGCGTGTAGTGGAGCTTGCAGTAACAGCTGGTTTGATGCTGAACTGTGAGATTAGCAGATATACAACATTTGATAAGAAAAATTATTACTATCCAGACCTTCCTTGTGCATACCAGATTACTCAGTTGAATCATCCAATCTGTACCAATGGTCTTGTAACCTTGAAGACTTCAGAGGGTACAAGTGAAGTTCGTATTAAGCAGATTCATATGGAGGAAGATGCTGGTAAGTTAGTACACGTTGGTAAAGCTTCTTTGGTAGACTTTAACCGTACCAGTGTACCTTTGATTGAGATTGTTACTCAGCCAGATTTCCGCAGTGCAGAGGAAGTATTGGTTTATCTTAATAAGTTAAAGACAATGTTCCGTTCCGGCGGAATCTCAGAATGCGAAGAGGGAGCAATGCGTTGTGACGTTAATATTTCTGTTCGTCCAGAGGGTAGCGAGGAGTTCGGTGTACGTTCTGAGATTAAGAATATGGCATCATTTGAGGCCATTGAGCGTGCAATCCGCTATGAATATCAGCGACATGTAGATGCAATCGAATTCGAGACAGAGGAGCTTGTTCAGGAGACAAGACGTTTTGATGATGCAAGTGGTAAGACATTTGCAATGCGTAATAAGGAAACAGAAGCGGATTACCGCTACTTCCCAGATGCAAACCTTATGCCTATCATTATCGATGATGAATGGCTTGAGCAGATTAAGGCAGCAAAACCAGTGGAAATCGATGAGAAGGCAGACAACTATAGAGATGCTGGCATTTCAGAAAAGGAAATTGGTGTTCTGATTCAGAATCACAATGCAAGCAAGCTGTTAGATGAAGTGGTTGCTAAGGGTTGTGATGCAAAAAATGCTGCAGGTTGGATTCTTACAGACTGTGCAGGTATTATGCGTAAGAATGGCAAGTTGATTGGTGATCTTGAGATGTCTTCTGATGACCTTGCTGCAATCATCAAGATGGTAGAAAGCGGCGATGTCAACCGTATGAGCGGTAGAAAGATTCTTACTGCTGTTATCGAAGAGGGCGTTGATCCTGTTGCATACTGCAAGGAAAATGGTCTTGATAGCAAGGTGGATGCTTCTGTTATCGAAAGTGTTATGGACCGCGTATTTAGTGAAAATGCACAGGCGATTGCAGATTACAAGAACGGTAAGGTAAAGGCAAAACAAGCATTGTTTGGTGCTTGTATGCGTGAACTTAAGAATACTGCGGATACAGCAGTGATTAAGGACATCTTAGAGAAGAAGTTGAGTGAAATCTAATTATATGCGTATGGTATATTAAAGAACGATACGCGAAACGGTTAGAATAGGCGCAAAGTTTGAATGGCTTTGCGCTTATTTTATGTTATAATGGATTTAGCTGAATATGAATAGGTAAGCTTGTGATATGTCGTAATACATGGATACAAGAAAGTATTTTTTTTAGATAGGAGAAAGCTATGAATCATGCATTATGGGATGTTCCTGATAAGGTGAAGGATGTTGTTTTAAAGGGAACAATAATTGTGAATAGTATTTTATTATTGTGTCATATTAGTTTTGGAATCCTTTTTTATTTATATAAGGCACCAATATTATTTTATTTTAACTGTTTGAGTATCATAATATATATATTGGCTTTTGAAATTCTGCGTCGAAAGAATACCGTAGCATATGTATTTCTAGTTTTTATCGAAATTTTTGTTTTTATGACCCTTTCCATCGTGTGCTTAGGTTGGGAGTATGGTTTTCAGCATTACTTAATCGGATTTGTGGCATCTATGGTATTTTCAGATTATTTTGTGGAACATAGTCAGGTTGTAAGAAAAAGAACCATATTATTAGGTTCCAGTAATGTAGTTGTTTACCTGATTCTTCGATTTTTTACTTATGCTAACCCTCCAATATATGTATTGGAAAATGATTATATTGCCAATATTTTTTATGTGGGTAATACGATAGTCGGTTTTGCATTTTTGATTATGTATATTGCCATTTATTCGGATACCGTGATGAAAATGGAGAGTGAACTATATGAGATGGCAAATAAGGACCATCTAACAGCATTACATAATCGTAGACATATGATACATATCATAAAGTCATTAATTGAAGATGCACCGAAAGACAAATTTGCGATTGCAATGCTAGATGTGGATTATTTTAAAAATATAAATGATACCTACGGTCATGACGCCGGTGATGAGGTTTTGAAATCCCTTGCCAATATATTGTTGGATGAGAAATCAGGGGATGAAATGTTCCAGCCCGGCCGTTGGGGAGGAGAAGAGTTTCTGGTTGTCTTAGGTGACTATAATGGAAAGAAAGACGAAATTGCACAACGTTTTGAAACGCTTCGAAAACGTATAGCAGATCATGTCATAACATATAATGGTAATGAGATTAGAGTTACCGTAACAATTGGTCTGGATTTTTTTGAAACCGGGAAATCGTTGGATGAATTAATAAAAGAAGCGGATGCAAAATTATACGAAGGAAAAGAGAATGGACGAAACAAGGTAGTTTATTAGATGTTTATAAATTGTACGGGAATGAAAAAGTATCGTATTTTGATTCAAATCATACAATTTATACCACTGGTATAATTTACAAGCTAAATTTTTTGTGTTATTATGACGACATATTGAAAAGAAAAAAAGCGGAACGCAATGGTTCCAGAAAGGAAAAAGACATGAGAACAATGAATCGTTTGTATGTACAATATAATAGTGTTTGCAAATATGCACATCTTGAATCATATGAGTTGGGCTTATATTTTGTGCATCCATCTATTGATAAGCATGAACGAGGAAATTGTGTTATAGATAAGAGTGGAAGTTGTTAACTCCACATCTCGATATATACATGTTTTAACGTACCGCTTACCATAATGATGGGTAGGCGGTATTTTTGTGTTATAAAACTTGTCAAGCGATTGCGCAACGAGCAAGCGTAGCTTGAGAAGAGGCGCAAGCATTTGACAAGTTAAGCATCATGAGCATGTAGACTGATAAGTCGGAATGCGAATGATGTGGAACAATTGCGAGAGTGCGTAGCACGTAGCAATTGTTTTATAACGCAAAAAACGTTCAATGTATCAAATTTAAAGAAAGGAAAAAAGGCTATGTTAGAGATTAAAGGAAAAGTCAACACAGCAATCTGCTATGCGTCAGTCATAGAGGATGAGGCAATCCAGCAGATTCAGAGAATGTGTGATTATGAGTTTACAAAAGGCTCTCAGGTAAGAATCATGCCAGATGTACATGCTGGTAAGGGCTGCACCATCGGAACAACCATGACAGTCATTGACAAGGCTGTACCTAATGTGGTGGGCGTGGATATCGGCTGTGGCATGTATACCGTGAACCTTGGAAATATAGAGATAGATTTTGAGAAACTGGATGAGGCATGTCATTACGTTCCTTCGGGAATGCACGTATGGCAGGGCAGACAGGAGCGCTTCGACCTTGGAAGACTTCGCTGTTACAGGGCGTTAAAGGACAGTAAGAGATTAGAGAGAAGCTTGGGAACCCTTGGCGGCGGAAATCATTTTATCGAGGTGGATGTGGCGCTGGATGGTACAAAGTACCTTGTGATTCATACAGGAAGCCGTAACCTTGGAAAACAGGTGGCGGATCATTATCAGAAGCTTGCCATTGATTTGCATCGCGGCATGGATAAGTACTTCCAAATGAGAGATGAGATTATCCGTACCTATAAAGAGCAGGGCAGACGCGGTGAGATTCAAAATGCGTTGAAGCAGCTTGCAAATACGCAGGTGGCTAAGTCGGCAACTATGCCGGAGGATCTTTGCTATCTCTATGGAAAATATTTTAAGGATTACCTTGCAGATGTGGAAATTTGCCAGCAATTTGCCAAGCGCAACAGAGAGTTGATTGCAGAAATCATTCTTGGCAAATGTGGACTTACAGCAAAGGATGCATTTCATACCATTCATAATTATATTGATACAGATGAAATGATTTTGAGAAAAGGAGCGATTGCAGCTCATAAGGGTGAAAAAGTGCTGATTCCAATTAATATGAGGGATGGAAGTGTACTTGCTGTTGGTAAGGGTAATCCGGAGTGGAACTATTCCGCGCCACATGGTGCAGGAAGAGTGATGTCCCGTGGAAATGCGAGAAAAACATTATCCATGGAGGAGTACAAGAAGGAGATGGAGGGCATTTATACGACCTCTGTCAATGAGGATACATTGGACGAGGCTCCTATGGCATATAAATCCTTGCATGACATTATCGATGTCATTGAGGAGTCCGTAGAAGTGATAGAAGTATTAAAACCAATTTATAATTTTAAGGCATCGTAGTCGGTAAAGTTGGAAGAAACTAGGATTCTTCTTCCGCCCGGCTAGTGCCAGGAAGGAGAACATAATGGCTATTCCAACAATTGATATGATAGGAACAGGCCAGAATATCAACCAATTGAGAAAAAATGCAGGATTCTCTGTGAGAGATTTGCAAGATATATTTGGTTTTTCCACGCCACAGGCAATCTACAAGTGGCAGCACGGAACCGCATTGCCAACCATTGACAACTTGATTGTGTTGGCGAAGGTTTTTGATGTGATGGTGGATGATATTTTGGTTGTAAATGATGGGCAGATAACGAAGTCTGCTTGAGAAAATGAATAGCGCGAGTCAGTGATGGCTCGTGTATGGGCAGGTATACCGTAATTGGGAGCGGGCCAGACTGTAAATCTGGTGCCTTCGGGTTCTGTTGGTTCGAGTCCAACCCTGCCCACTTTTTATATTGAATAAAAATGTCATTTGTGTCAGAAATATTCAATATAAATCGAATGTCTAAAGGAACAAGGCATGCGGAATATGAACGATATATTTCCAATATTGTTAATATGCTGATTGAAAGAAATACACCGAAGATATTGTATCTGAACTCGCTGAAATCATTTGGTAAGAAGGATGGAACGGAGGTGTATCGGAAGATTAAAGAGTGTGTGGTTTGTCAGTGTTAATAATTAGTGTTAAAATACATTCATAGACATATATCGAATGAAGTAGAAGGATTGATATATGACAATGTTCATCGAAAATATTTATTTGAAATGTAATTATACGAAAGGAAGGTGCTATATGTTCCCTTTAATTAACAAACGAGAAACCGGTGCTAATCTACGTAGAATCATGGATATGCGTGGAATTACACCGAAGGATGTGCAGAAATATCTTGGACTTGGTTGTGTGCAGAGTGTGTACCGATGGACGGATGGTGTTAATATGCCGACCATCGATAATTTGTATGCACTAAGTGAGTTACTCCAGGTTCCGATTGATGCAATCGTGCGAGGAAATAGGGCGCCGATTTCAACGGATATTACAATAAAGCAGTTAGATTCTCGAGAAAGCAGACTGTGTGTTTATTATGAGAAATTGCATGAGAAGCGTGTTGCGTAAAAATTGAACTACAGATTCAATGACAAACGGAATATCCTCCTTTAGAATAGTCGATAGAGACAATATTCTAAGGGAGGATTTTTTGTGAGCGGAAAGATGTTGATACCATTAAGCCAATTGGCTGGAGGCAATCCTCATGGCTGCGATGTAGACATATTTTAAAGTGATGAAGCCGTGGCGAGAGCTGCGGCTTTGTTTGCAGATTATAGATTTATAAGGAGGAATAGAAATCATGGAAAAGAGTTTTGAGAAAGTAAGCGAAGAATTTAGAAAAAAAATAGAAGAACTTTTAATGACAACAATCATAGAGAGTTTTCAAAAGGAAATGGTAGAAGAAGATTTTTATAGATATGAGGTGCAGTTACAATCAATCAGATTTGTGACATACATGTCTAATGAAGAGTTGGGCAAATCAATAGAGCTGACAATTGATTTATTAGAAGAGTTAAAGAATTTGAATAATGATGGAATGAATGCGCAGATGCTTCAAGAAAAGATTACGAATATTGAAATGCAATATGAAGATGAATTGATGCGACAACTTGCTCTTTGGAATGAAATATTTACTGATAGAATATGCAAAATTATCGGACAAATAGATGTTATTAGGCGAGTGGGCGGAGCTTATGCCATGTTAATATCGAATCCGTGTTTTAAAAGTGCTATTTATGCGGTCTATGAGAGATTAGTAGATAATTTTGATGATGAGGAATTATATTGTCACAGTGCATATTTCTTAGTTCGTGCGGTTATGCGTATGCATAGTAATGAAATACAGGATATATGAATTCGGATGTGAATGTCGAAGGGACAGATGTTAAAGAAAGTAGGTTAGGGGGCGATGCGTGATGAGCGAAAAGACAAAAGAATTGGCTGTGCAGGAAACTAAAACGGAATTGAATATGGAGACTAGTGAAGTGACAATTAAGAATTTAATATATGTGATTCGGGGACAACAGGTGATGCTGGATAGTGATTTGGCGAAGATGTATCAAGTGGAAACAAAAAATTTGAATAAAGCAGTTAAGCGAAATGTAAACCGATTTCCAGAGGATTTTTGTTTTCAGTTATCTGAAGAAGAATATGATTCTTTGAGGTTCCAATTTGGAACCTCAAAGGAAATTGAACCTAGTAAAGGTGGGTGAGATATTTGCCACAGACAGGAATGCAAAGATTGCCATTGTTAGTGCCGACAATGGATTTGCATCTGTTTTGGACTACTGGCAAGCGAGACTTACAGTACACAATCAATTGGTTCGAAGCAGAACTATAGCCAAAGCAATTAGCTTTGTATGTGGTGAAAATGATGAGCAAGAAATCAGTAATAATTATGCCAGATACACAAAAAATTTTACAAAATATGGGTGAGCAGATTAAAATGGCCAGATTGCGTCGCAATCTTTCTACAGAGTTGGTTGCGGAAAGAGCTGAAATTAGCAGAGCTACATTGTGGTCTGTTGAAAAAGGAGCTCCAACGGTAGCAATTGGAACATATGCGGCGGTGTTACATGCACTGGGTGGTATGGATAAGGATTTAGAGCTAGTGGCACAGGATGATGAGTATGGCAGAAGAATACAAGATATGAATTTGGTAACTCCGAAACGTGCAAGAAGAAAGTAGGGATTAGATGGACAATGGCAATGAAATCTACGTATATGAGAATTGGAAATCGGATACTCCATCGTTAATAGGAACATTGTACGTGGAGTTTGATATGAGATATAAGATATAGCTGATATGCAAGTCCAAAGCATGAAAGTGCCTTGGGCTTGTTTTGTTTTTGTTGGTATAATAGCGTTTTCCATGATAAAATGAAGTTATGTGGGAAAATTAGAATTGTTATACACAATGGATATGTATAAATGTACTGACAAAAGGAGGAGATTCGTATGAAACGTTTTTGGGCTGTAATTGGTACAATAGCTATCGCGCTTTCGATGTTTGCTTTGAACACACAGGCAGAGGGTAAAAAATATGAAACCATGCGCTTTGATTTTGGCGGAGAAGGTGTGGAAGCAGGATATATAGGCGTATCGGCGCAAGATGCGTATGATGAAGCAGTCGGATATGGATTTGCTAATATCGATGCGGTAGACAATGTTTTGGCAAGCGGAACAGGTGCATTAGCGGATGCAGTGCGATTCAATTCTGAGGTTGCGAATCATATATTCAAAGTGGATTTACCAAGTGGGGTGTATAAGATTACAGTTACAACGGGTGATGTTGTTTCTACTACAATCACTGCAGAAGGTTTCCATCAGCTTTTCTTTCTGACAGGCTCTAATGCAGTTGATTCATTTACAATTCCTGTTACAGATGGTCAGCTCAATATATATGCAGGTTCGGGCGTTGGAACGGAATTTTCAATCAGTGCGCTTGAGATTGAGCAGACGTCAACAGATACGACAACGAAGCCAACTATCTGGCTTGGCGGTGATTCTACGGTTGCCAACCGATATAATGTAGAAGATGGCACAAGACGCGGATGGGGACAGTATCTATGTAATTATGTGGATATGGAAAAGTATGATATCAGAAACATTTCTGCAAGTGGTATTACATCAAAAGAATTACATGATTCTTTGTTCCCTGTTGCCGAGCATTACGGCAAAAGTGGAGATATTCTCGTATTAGCAGTAGGAATCAATGATTATACAAAGCAGAGTGCAGAGCATCCGGAGGATCCATCTGCGATTGATCCGACTGAATATAAGACATATATAACCAAGATGGTTCAGCGTGCGAAAGAAAAGGGAATGACAGTTTATCTTGTAAAACAAAGCGGGGAGCTTTATGACTGCAATAAATATCCGGTTCTTACAAGTAAATGGTTTAGTGATACAATCGATGAGATTGCTGCCGCAGAAAATGTTGGTATCATTGATTTGTTTCGTCCTTGGCTCGAATTTTGTATGGAGCATACAATAAGGATTGCAGAGAAATACTATTGTAAGGAAGATAATCTTCACGCGAATGAACTTGGTGCTAATGTGTTTGCCGAGATGGTAAGTGAGCAGCTTTTCCCAACGAAAGATGCGGATGACGGTGGTTTGAATAATCCATACAAAGATTTGGATATGCCTAACGCAGTATGTTATGAGGCAGAACCTTCAGGAGGACCGGTTGTCAATCCACATAAAGGATATGTTATGACTGTGTATAGTGCGAACGCATTTGAATCAACGAATCCTTATGGAATCGGTGGTTCGATGAACAATACAGCATGGGCAATGTCAACGATTTGTACCGGAGAGCCAAAATGGGACGAGTTAAATCCAAAAGAGGGTGTATACAACTGGGAATCAATAGATAGCATGTTAGAGGCTTGTGAAAAATACGGATATACATATGGTATTAGAATTCTTCCATATTCACATCTATCCGGTTCTCATGACAATTATGGAAAAGAGCATATTTTTGTGCCGGATTGGGTCTTTGAAAAAGGTGCGAAGTTGGAGCGGGCAACACTTGTCAGTGACCCTTCCGTTGAATTAGATATTCCGAAATGGGATGATCCAATATTTATACAGGCAGCTAAAGACTTTGCAGATGCACTTGCTGAGCGTTATGACGGAGATCCACGCGTGGAATTTATTGATATCAGCGTGTTTGGCAACTGGGGAGAATGGCATACCTCCACGTTTGAGGGCAATCCAATGCCGTCTGTCGAGATTCAAAAAGACATGATCAAGTATTATAGTGAAGCATTTGAAAAGACATGGCTTTGCGTTACTTCAGGTGCATACGGAGAAGTGTATGACTACGCACTTTCCCTAGGGGTTCCGAAACGTGTAAATGGTCTCATTGGTTCGCATAATAACGAATGGAACCTTAGACCGACGTACAAGGCGAATCTACCTGTAATCGGTGAGAATTTTCTGCCGTACAGGATGATGCTCGAGCCGGAAGTTGGCGAAGAAGCCGGAATTGTGAAGGACTATGATAAGCATTATCTAAGATGGACGCCACAGCGTTTTCGCGAAACTATTGAGATATCACATCTATCCATCTATGCATTTGATCAGGATAGTCATCACAGTTATGAATTCTATAAGGAACAAAAAGACTTGATTGAAGAAATGAATAACCGATTAGGTTATAATTTTACGGTGACTTCTGCCAAGCGAAGTGCTAATAAGCTTTTGGTCACAGTAAAGAACACTGGTCTTGCACCTGCATTTTTTAACATTACATTAAGTGCAGAGCTTACAGATGAAAATGGAAACAAGATTGGAACATTTGGTGCACCGGTAGCGATTCAAAAGGGGTCATTCCGTGATAATATGGAGCAAACTTTCCTCTTTGAATATGATGGTGAAATTAGTGAAAATGCAAATATTTGTCTTGCAATGTATGATAGTGATAATTACCTCGTGGCAGGAAAAGATCCGACTGTGAAATTTGATAATAAGAATACGTTGTCAAATAACAGATTATTACTGGTAGAAAAGAAAACCGAAGAGGAAAATGATGAAACGGAGAATGGCGGCGGAACGGTTGGTGGAAACGCTGACGAAGAGGATAACGATGATAAAAATCACGTCGAAAATGTGAATCAATGTGTTGACGGAAAGGAACATACGTTAGAGACAACAACGAAAAAGGCAACATTTACTACTGATGGTAAGAAAGAGACGAAGTGCTTAGTATGTCACAAGGTGGTAGAAACGACGGTCATTTATGCTGCAAAGACAGTGAAGCTTTCTTCTGCAACTTATACATACACTGGAAAATCCAAGAAACCGTCTGTTGTAGTGAAAGACAGCAATGGGAATGTAATTTCAAGTGAAAACTATGCTGTGACTTATCCGGCAGGAAGAAAGAAGGTTGGCAAGTATACAGTCAAGGTTGCGTTCAAAGGCGATTACAGTGGCTCTAAGAATCTTACATTCGAGATTCTTCCACCGAAGACTTCTATTAAGTCTGTAAAAGCAAATAGTAAATCATTGGTTGTGAAATGGAAAAAGAAGACCAAAGGTGTTACAGGATATGAAATCCAGTATTCTACCTCCAAGCTCTTTAAAAAAGGAACGAAAACGGTCAAGGTAAAATCTGCAAAGAATACATCTAAGATAATCAGTAAGCTGAAGGGTAAGAAGAAATACTATGTCAGAGTCCGTACTTACAAGAAAGTAGGAAAGAAAACGTATTATTCGAAGTGGTCAGCGAAAAAAAGTGTAAAGACGAAAAGAGGATGAAGATTAGCTGGGGAGCAACAAAACTCCCTGGCTTTTTCTGTGTGATGCAAGTAAATTGGAGAAAAAAGTATGTATTTTTTAATCGATTATGAAAATGTTAACTATGCGGGCTTGGAAGGAACAGAGTTCCTGCAGAAAGAGGATACGGTGTGTATTTTCTTTAGTAATGTGAGTGATAAGATTGTTGCTTATCGAATGAAGGATATTGAGATGTCTAGTTGTAGATTAGAAATCTGCAAATTGAAAAATGCTAGAAAGAATGCATTAGATTTCTATATTGCCTCAAAGGTTGGTGAGATATTTGCCACAGACAGGAATGCAAAGATTGCCATTGTTAGTGCCGACAATGGATTTGCATCTGTTTTGGACTATTGGCAAGCGAGACTTACAGTACACAATCAATTGGTTCGAAGTAGAACTATAGCAAAAGCGATTAGCTTTGTATGTGATGAAAAGGTTAGAAAGAAATTGGTTGATGAAAGATTAAGTGTCCTTGATTTGCAGACGGAATTTGCAAAGTATGAAGAACGCAATCATATTGTGAAAATGTTGGAGGGAATGCTTGGTAATACGGAATATGAACGATACATTCCGAGTATTGTTGATATGCTTATTGAAAGAAATACACCGAAGATATTGTATCTGAATTCCTTGAAATCATTTGGAAAGAAGGATGGGATAGTGGTGTATCGGAAGATTAAAGAGTGTGTGAATGCACATGCTTCGTAAATGGTATTTGCCGCTAGCTTGAAATGAATGTCAATGAGAATAAGTCTGATGCACAAAAGTGTATCGGACTTATTTTTTGTTTGGAATAGTTTTACGAGATTATGCATTAACAGAAGGAACACTTATCCAAAAACGAGATGCGTTTACAGAAAATCTATTTACTTAATTTTAGAATCAATTATTCTGTACCTATCCGGATAATACAACAGTATATACGGAAAGGATAGAGTAGTGATTACAGTGATTTATGACCTCATTAGTTACATATTCTTTGGTTCCTAAGAGGGTATAGTTTTTTCCTTTCCAAACAAGAGAATCTTTGTTATATTATTAATTGAGTTGTCTTGCTTGGGAGGGAAAAATGTTAATTAATATACTAGCTGATATTATTCACTTTCTTAAAATTTTTCTGGTGTGTGACATGTTTTTTTTATTTGAAAGGAAAAGATGTCGCCACAAGTGGATAACGCTGACATTAGCTAATATTATTGTGGCAGGAATGTCAGTGTTTGTTTACATGTACAATAATTATTTTATAGAAGCACTAATATATATCCTAACTATAGTTTTGTTGTTGGTTGTCTTTTATAAGGAAGCAATATATACCATAGTTATTACAACAATCTGGACAATATTTGCCTTGTCGATGATAGATACGATGGTTGCTGTTTTGTTTGATATGTTTATGAAAATATTAGGTGTGAATGTAGACTTCTTATCTAATTTGGCAGTGGCTTTTATTTCTATAGTATTAATTTATGTTGTAGGCAGAATATATAGAAAATATACTTCTGCAACGTTAAAGAAAGTTGGTATACCAAATCTAATAGGTTTTACGATTCTTTTGGCAATAGATACTGTGGTAGTTACAATTATTACAGTTATGAATGTCAAGTTCGAAGTTATGAGATATACGAATATTTACCTATTAGCTATAGTTCTTGTTATTTTAGGTATCTTCGTTCAAGTAGCATCCGTAATCTTACTCTTTACCCAACGAAACGTTTACAAAGAAAAAGAAGAACTTACGGACAAATATCTCAATGAGCAGAAGAATCATTATGAATATTTGGAAAATCGAGAAATAGAAACGAAAAAATTTCGGCATGATTTGAGAAGCCATATGGAGCTAATTTCCAATCTGGCAAAGAATCATGAGTACGATAAAATAGATGAATATATTGAACAGATGCACGAGCGAATAGACACTTTTGGAAATCTGATCACTGTACAGAATTCCATCGTAGATGCGATTATTAATCAGTATTACGCAAGGGCTGAGCAAAGTGGTGTGACCATGGAAGTGAAAGGTAGATTTCCTATGGATTGCAACATAGATACATATGATCTGTGCACTATATTTTCCAATGTGTTAAGTAATGCATTGGAAGCAGCATTAGAAACAGAAGAGAAATATATATCAGTAGAGTGTGGATACACAGAAAAAAGCATTATCATTATTGTTAAGAATTCATTTGATGCGCAAACCAAGAGTGGCAATACGCAGTGGAGAACGCGAAAAGGGAATACAGATTACCATGGATATGGATTAGAGAACATCAAAGATAGTGTTGAGCGATACAACGGTGTGTTTGATATCGAAACAGATGGTAATATGTTCAATTTGAAAATTTTGTTTAGCAATAGGAAGTAATTTTATGAAAATATCAATTGTAGATGATGATCCAAAGTGGGTCGAGCGTATTCAAAATGAAATTATACGCTATGATGAAAATAAAGAAATGACAATCGATACCTTTCTCAGTGGTGAGGAATATTTAAAGAAACAAGAGCAATATGATATTTCATTTATTGACATTGAAATGCCAGGTATTGATGGTTTTGAAACCATTTCTAAAGCGAGAAAATATAATCCCAATGGGCTTTATGTGATATTTACAACCCATGTGGAGATGAGCCGTAAGGGCTATGTGGTGAATGCATTTCGATATCTGGACAAAATGAAGCTTGAGGAAATGCAGGAGACCATCGAATCAGCTCAAGTTGTTCTTGGTGGAAATGAGAAAATAGAAGTCAATGTAATCAATGATGGTGTTCGGAAATTAACATTAAAGAATATCATTTATATTGAGACAGAAAAACATTATATACTGATACACGCGAAACATGGAATTATCAAATGTAGTGATAGAATGCAAGATGTTGAAAGGATGTTACCGAATAATTGGTTTAACCGATGTCATCATGCATATATTGTGAATTTGGATGAGATTGTTCGGATAGAGAATAGGATTGTGTATCTGAGCAACGGTGATGATATTGATGTATCAGATCGTAAAATGGGACAATTCAAGAAGGCATATCTCAATCGGGAATATGAGCGAGCAAATAGGTAATAACACCTAGATGTCAGTTGGCTGGCGTTTGGGTGTTATTTTTTTGCTTTCCGTTAGCATTAAGATTACTGCATGACTGCACTTATGTAAAAATTGGGTACACTTATGAAAGCGGAATGGTCGAAAGAACACGAAAAATGTATAATTTAGTTGTGGGTTGTTTGCTTTTGGAAGTCATACGCTAATGGAAATGATTTTTCGAAAGACGACGCACACCAAAAGGCTGATAACTACACAAGTTGGGAAAATATTCTTTTTGATAGAAGGCACGACATTGTTGACCGCATTGTAGTAATTCTGAGTTGTGTAGTTGTCGGTTTGTTAATCCTTATGGTGGAAGTAATACAATATTTTGGATTTGATTTACTGTGAATGATAGCGGGGAAAAGGAGAAGAATTTGGAGATGTAGAAGGAAGCTTTTTTTATGACGAATGAATGTGTGAATAGGAACAAGAGGAGATAATAACATGGGTATAATGACTGGAAGGGTAAGCAATATTTTAGCGACAACATTCCGAGATTGGTTGAGTGGGTTGAAGGGTGAGTTTGCTGTTTAAGTTGGCAAGATTGCTTTGGAAACACAAAATTATTATTTATTAATATAGGAGATTTGAAAAATGGTACAAATTAAAGATATTTATGCAGGAAAACCAGACGCAAAAGACGAAATTGAATCTGAAGGGTTGAATCCTTTTTTGGCAAACTATGTTATGCCGAGTAATTTTAATTTAGATTCATTAGTTGATGGGACGTATTATTTTGTTACAGGATATAAAGGGACAGGAAAAACGGCCTTGTTATACTACATTGACAATTATATTAAACGAATTGATGAACAGGTATGTTCTTCATTCATTTTTTTTAAAGGTGATTACTCGGATTTAAAAAAGCAAGAATTCGAGTTGTTGTCTAAACGGTTGATTTCAGCCATATCGATAGGGAACGATGTAGTCTTAGAAGGACAGGACTTTGAATACATATGGAGGTGGTTGTTTTATCAAAGGATAATAGAAGATAATAAAGATTATAACTATGGGATATACATTAAAGATGATAATTGGGAATTATTTGAAAGAACTATAGGACGGATAGGAGGAGAAAAGAGAAAAAAACTTTTATCCATACCTGCGAAGGTGACTTTGTCTGCACCTTATGTTGATATGTTACAGCAGACTAAAATAGAACCAAAAGCAGAACTGGATTTTTCTGCTAGTAGAATTCAAGAAACAGAAAACTATAGTTTGTTTGTTCAAATTATAGATCAGGCGGATGAGATTTTTGGCCAATTAAAACGAACGAATATTCCTTATTATATTTTTGTAGATGAGTTGGAAGCTTACTATGGTGAAGAGAATATTTTTAAAAGAGATTTGAGATTAATACGAGATTTGATTTTTACAGTAAAAAAAATAAACTCTATATTTACGGCAGAAAAAAATGTAAAGACAAAAATAATATGTTCGGTTAGAACAGAAATATTAAACGCTATCAATAGATTTATTGTCACGAAAGAATTAAATAAAGTTACTTCTGGATATGAGGTTCCTCTTATTTGGGATTATACAAATACTAATTCTTTTTCACACCCTATTCTTAAAATTTTATTAAAGAGAATAGAATATGCTGAAAAAAAAGCTGGCACATATATAAATGAAAAGAAAATAATAGAAAATTGGTTTTCGGAAAGGATTAATAACAATGAAGCATCAAATTATTTATTGAATAATAGCTGGTGTAAACCAAGAGATATAGTTAGATTAATCTTAGCGGCTCAAAACTGTTTGGGAAGTACTAATACATCCTTCTCTCAGGCAACGATTGATTTATGTCATAAAAAGTATTCAATGGATAGCCTAGTAGAAATAAAAGAAGAAATGAGAGCGTTGTATACTGCTGAAGAAATAAATGCAATTTTTATTTGTTTTACAGGATTTAGATCGCTTTTTACGTTGGATGATTTGGAACAGCACATAGAGCGCCACTATAAAAATACAATATTGGAAACAAGGCTAAATATAATTTTAGATGATTTGTATCGTTTGGGAATAGTTGGGAACTATTCTCCGTCTTCTAAATCATATAGATGGCAACACAAAGGAGATGACGGTCTGATTTTATCTGATGAATGGAAGATAATGATTCACAGTGCGTTACAAAATGCATTATCCGTAAATCGAAAACATGATAAAGCTAATAAAAGAAATTCAAAGGCAAATATAAAAGTTGGTGATATAGTTGAAATAGAAGTAATACGTATCGTTCCTTGTTTTGCGATTGCTGCTTTCAGTGTTGAAAATGAAAAATGTATAGGTAGTATACATATTAGTCAACTTTCGAAGCAATATGTTGCTAATATAGAAGATGTTATTTCTCAAGGAGATATTTGCAGAGCGAGAATTTTAGGATATGATACTGTCCACAGAAAATGGAAATTATCTTTATGTATATAGTAGGATGGTATAGTTGTTATCGAATATTAAGTTTTGTAATTAATACCACAAATGCCAGACATATCAAGGAAATTAGTGTAGTAGATGAAAGTGAAGTAAGAATTCAAGAGATGTGAATGCCTTTTGATAAAGATAGGGGTGTAGAATTATTTGTAGAATGAGATTATACGAGGAAGATAAGGGAACATTGTATGTTTTGGGAAATGGATTTGATATTTGCCATGGTTTGGATACCGGTCCAGAAAGGTTTTTAGAGATTTTAAAAACTAAAGAAATATATAATGAAACTGAAACCGCAGAAATTGTATTTGCAAGGTATAATGTTTTATGGGGGGATTATGAGAGCTGTCTTGCGGACATTGATTTGGAAGAGATTGCAGAAGAGCAAATGATTGCCCCGGACTATTTGTCAGACCATGAGTATGACAGAGATGGTGGGATATTCAATATGGAGCAGTATACGGAAAGTTTGCGTTGGGCGATACAGGAAAGTTTAAAAACAATGGTAGACAATGCAAATAGTGAATTAGTACATAAGTGCGCAAAGCTAAGGAATTTCTTGAATCCCAATGATGCGGTGTTGAGTTTTAATTATACATCCAAATTAGAGCAACTATATGTTATTCCAGAGAGTGTTCAAGTATGCCATATACACGGGTTTCGCGACAATGGAGAAATTTTATTGATTGGATTCAGGAATGGAATAAGCGAAGAGGAATATTATAATAAGTTTTTCGACAAAGATGCAATTGAAAAAATACAGAAACAGATTGAGGATATTCAAGAGGAGGATACGTTGTCCGAAGATGAGAAGGGGTCCGAATTACAATACTGGTATATGTGCTTGGATAGCCTAACTGGTGATAGGGATTTTTATATAGATACACAACGAGAGGTGGTGTATCAGTTTTATCAATCATTAAAAAAGGAGATACAGATTGATAAGTTAAAGAAATTCTTAGAAAACTGCAAAGGGATTAAGCGAGTAGTTGTTATGGGGCATTCAATGAGCTCGGTTGACGGAGATTATATGGAAGTGATTGAGAAAATACTTCGTCCGTGCGAGTGGAAAATATCTCAATATAATAATAATCCTTCGGAAACAGAAATGAGAGAGTATTCATTTGCAGAAAAAGTGCAGTTTTATAGATTATATGATGAATTTGCAAGATAATGAACTTGAGTGTTTGTAATAGACAAAAGATGCAAGTATTTGTGGAAATAGTAATGCAATGAATATTGCATTGAGTGTATATAGCAAGAAAACAGAAGACGGAATGAAAGGAGACTAATATGCCTGGGGGAATAGTTGCACAATATGGATTTTTATATCAAAGAATTATTTTTGTGAATACAGCATTATCCAATATGGGAATGGGAAGGATGTTTGTGTTTGAAGGCGCGGATGATATAGATGTGGTGAGTGATGATGATAAAATATTTAGAATAGTAAATGAAAAAGAAAAATATATCCAAGTCAAAAGCGGCACTGTTAGTAAAGAATGCATGGCAAAAGTGATAGGAAACTGGTTGCTATTAGAAAGTGTTGGCGCTGAGAATGGAGAGAAATATAAGTTAGTACTCGAAAATGCACTTCCGTTTGATATTACAGATGAGGATATACAAAGGGAAATACAACAAATATATATTGATAAATTAGGGGCAAAGAGGAGTTCCATATGTAAGAGGACGTATGACAAGTATAAAAATGATATTGAAAGTGACAATTTCTTAAAAATGATGAAAGATTTTATTCGGGATATAGAACTAGAGACTTGTTCGATAACAGAGGTGGAAGAACAGGCTTTTCGACTTTTTCAAGATAATTATTGTGATGATATTGTGGTTTATGACATAGCAAAAAAGAAAAGATACGAAAGGTTTAAACAGTATCTATTTGAAGAAATTGATGAATCAATAAAGTCTAAGAAGCAGTATACGCTTGATTTTGCACAGTGTATTCACTTGATAGAAAAATGTCGAGAGGAAATTTCGGACAAACAGTACAAGGTAAGTTTCACGGAGTTTAAAAAGAGAAATGAAAAGCTAGCAAGGCAAATTGTGGATGAAGCGTCTATTTTAGAAGTAGAGGAACTGAAAAGAGTGAATTCGGATGAAAAGTTTATTATAAATGAAATTATTAGGGAATTGTTGTATAAAGATTTTCGAAATGTTTATGCTGAACCAAGGCCAATAGATATTGCAAATATAGAGCTGGCAGCAAAAGAGAATTATGATATGACAAGATTTGAATTGGACAATGATGTAACCCCCAAAAAATTGTTTGTTGAGACTACTAAAAAAACAATTACACATTCTTTGCTAGAGGATAGTCCTCTTTATAGAAATGGCTGTTATGTTTATTTAACAAGTGATGAAGTTGGTGAAGATATAAGAATTACATGGAGGGTGGATGATGATTAAGTCTTTAATGGAAGAAGCGGAATATATGGATATTATCGTATCATTATTGCAATCACCGTACAATATTGAGTCTTTAACAAAATTGGTTTTTATATCATTTTGTGTACATTCAGAAAAAGATATTAGTAAGTATTCAAATAGAAAAAAGGATTTTGTAGATACATTTATTGAAAATGTATCTTTAAAATTAGAGGTTCACAAGAATGAACTTAAGTCAATTTTTAAAGTTATGAATATATTATGTCAACAAAATATAATTTCTATCGAGGGAGATAAGATTACCTTAATAAGAGCGGTAGAAACAGAAGCACAAAATGTATTAATACAGAAATGTTCTATGAGAGATTTGAATCCAATAGCTGAAGTCAATAAATTAGATGCAAAAGCTCTTTTAGAGGAGGTAATTAGATATGTTTAAGATAAGTGCATTGTACATAAATAGTGGTAAAGAGAGACAAGAATACTTGTTTTCTGCAAATACACTTGTATATGGTCCCAATACAGTGGGAAAAACAGCGATGGTCCATTTAATAGATTTTGGGCTTGGAAGAAGTGAGGGATTATCATATGACGGATTAGACAATATCGAGTCTGTAGAGATATTGTTGACAAATTCAAAAACCACATTGTGGATTAAAAGGACGATTGCAGACGAATATTATTATAAACGTACAGATGATAGTGAGTATACAGTGGTTACTGCGGAAGTTTATAAGAATAATATTTGTAATATCATGAATACTACAATGAATACACATATGCTTGAAGTATATAGAACTGTTTTTGATGAACTTCCATCATTTAGAACGTTTTCTTTTATTAACTTTTTGGATGAAAAAGGTGGTGGGGACTTAACGACTATTTTTACGAGGGCAAAGGAACCGAAACATATTTATAGAATTAGAAATATAATGGATTTTTTATTTAATTATGAAAATATTGAAAAGATATATGAAAAGGAGCTTGAATTATCAGAGATAAGTAGACAACTTTCTAAGCTAAATGCCGACTATAGTATATATATGTCGTATAGAGATAAGGTTAGTAAAATATTTAAAAAGTTAGATTTGAAGTATGTTGATGATATTATTGAAGATAAAAAGACATATATGGAATTTCGTCGAGATTTTGAAAGAAAGCCAAAATCTAATTCGAAAGATATAATATATTTAGCAAAAGCATCGTTTGATTTGGCAGAAGAAATCAAGTTGTATTCCTATATTCATAGTCAATCAAATAATTCTGTAACTCGTAATGAGAGAATTGAAAAGTTGTTGTCGCTTTTTAAGATGATAGTAGACAAGAATCCGCAGTATAAAGAATATGTAACTGTAATAAATGATAAATTAGAAGAGATTAAAAGAGAGCAGATTATTTTTTCTGTCACAGACTATAAGTCTTCTGTACAAAATTTGAAACGAGAGAAGCAAAAGATTGATGAACAATTAGAAGAGTTAAAAAGCAAAGCTTTGCAACTAGATTATGAAGAAACTGAGAAAATGTTAAATATTTTAGATAATTGTTTTGAAGTGATGGAAACGGAGTGTGATTGTTCACAAAAACAACTGTTGGAAAATACTCAGAAGCAAATTAAGGCAGAAATAAAGAATTTGCGAAATAGTTTTAATCGAGCAAATGTAGATTATTTTAATCAGGTCATTAATGAAATATATATCAATAATAATCTGGACATAAAACATCTTAACGAGGATAGAAATACAAAAGGATTCAGAATTATGATGGATCCAATGCGCCTTGCTTTATATATGCAACGAAGAAATGAAGAGGATATACTAGAAACATATGATCCTGGAAGTTTGGCTCGACAAACACATATACAGATTGCAGTATACTTGGGATTGATAAAGTATATAAAAACGAAATTTGAGGGACTTACTTATATGCCATTGCTTGTTATTGATTCGGCAGACCAGAGTATGACTTTTGAAACAGGACGTTTATTATATCAAGATATTTTGAAATGGGCTGAAGAGTTAGAAATACAAACAATTTTCCTGTCAAAAGAACAATTGATCAGTGCGGAGGATAAGAATTGTATTAATATTTCAGGTGGATTAAATAAATTCCATAAGTAGTGAACTTTTGGTCATTGTGACCAAAGGTGTCATGACAGTAGTTTTGTATTTAATAGCAGAAAATGCGATTAATGTAATGCTTAAATATGTTTACGGCAGGAGGTAGCCATGCTAGGCTGTCTTGCCCATAAGGCACTGATTTTTGAATATGATATGGTCTGTAAGTTGGTGCCGTTCTTTATTGCCTTGGAAGCATGGCTACGGGTTCCTGCAGTCAACATATAGAATATTTCTGGAGTGGTGGTAGAGTGTATTCGTAGAATGTAAGTTTATGTTTCTGAAGTATACAGAAGAGGAGGACATATAATATGAAAACCATGGATGAAATGATAAAAGCCGATGACCAGGCTATATGTGACAATATTGATGATTTGACATTTAAGTCGAGAGACAAGGTTGCTCAAAATATGCTGAGTTATTTTAGAAATCTTGTTGAGCATATTGCCATTAAAATATATTTAGATGTGTATCCAAATACCACGGTGCAACGATCTACTACAGGTGAAGCTATAGAGCATCTTAAAATAAGTAATGAGTTTTATTTTTTGAGACAGTTCCATGGTTTCTTGCAGGATTCGAGATCGCATTATACTCCAGACAATGATGGGGCAGAGAGGCTTGTGCTCAAATATTATGAATATCTACTACAAATAAAGATATTTATGCAAGCGCGATATAATATGGAGATATTGCATAATTTAGAGGAATTCCCGATTGATTTAGATAGGACATTACAGGAATACTATGAGAAAATTGTAGAGAAACTGGAAGTTCCGAGATATGCAGGTGATTTCGAAAAACGTAGTGAAAAATTTTATGTTCAGAAAGTAAAAGCTTTTTTTGTGAACAAACGAGTTTATTATGAAAACACGTTGATTCCTGCTAATGATGAATCTAGTAAGTTCAATCGTTTAGTTGTGTTCTCTAAGAATAAGATAACAATAAATTATGCTATAAAAATCGGAGTAGACGATGATATTATTGAAATAGAAGGGAAGTTCATGCCAGTGAAGATTTTGGTGGCGTGGAGTGCTTCTATTAGGCCATGTGAATTAAAGAATTTTGCAAGGCTTTTCAATATCCAAATTGATGTGCGTAGCGATTTATCAGAATATATCGGATTGATGAATTATTTAACAAAAACGGGCTTGAATTTGGTCGAGATATTGGAGGCTTCTGATAGCTTTTATGAAAGGTTTAAAGGTCAAATAACTCGTAACGCACGAAGCATTGTTTTATCTCCAGTGTTTGATGAAGCTCGTCAATGGGTTAGATATAGAAAAAAAGGAAGTAATACGGTTCGGTATTTACTGTACGGATTAAATAATAAGATTATCAAATTGCAATTATCTGACGAAGAGAATTATAGAATACGAGGTTTATATATAGATATTAAAGCACTGCCATTCGAAGAGATACCATTTAATTCGTCGCTGGTAGGGCACAATCCATCTATATATGATTTATTAGCTTGTATAGGAGCAAAAGGTCATGAAGATGAAATTATGGCTCATAGAATCACTGTGAATGCGGATTCATATGGTAAGTTATACACCGATATTGAGGAATTAGAAGGTTTTGAAAATATAGAAGAATTAAGAGAGGAGTATAACGGTAAACTATATTCGAAACATCGTGAAAGTAGAAAGCTGGAGATGTTAGGAAAAAATATCTTTGTAAAAGGATATGAAACCGATACATATTCTATTATTCAGAAATTAATCGGATTGGCAGAGGAAGGAATTGATAATTATAAAACGTCTGTTGATGCATGGATGACAGATAATCCTAAGGAAATTGATTGTGATGAAAAAAGAGAGATTTTAAAATGCATGTTCGAAAGCTCTAAAATTGCTATGATATATGGAGCTGCCGGAACTGGAAAATCTACACTCATTAATCATATATCACTCTTTTGGAACGACAGTACAAAAGTGTATTTGGCAAACACGCATCCTGCGGTGGAAAACTTAAGGAGAAAAGTGAGAGCGGGAAATACACAGTTTATGACTATAAAGAAATATCTTAACCGGTATCCTGTAGCAGATGTTTTGTTTATTGACGAATGCAGTATGGTTAGCAATAGGGATATGGTTGAGATTCTAAAGAATGGGAATTTCAAGTTGCTTGTTTTGGTAGGCGACATATACCAGATTGAAGCAATACAATTTGGAAACTGGTTCAACCTGGCACGGTCTTTTGTGCCTATAAAAGCACAATTTGAACTTACAAAACCGTACAGAACAGATAATGAAAATTTGTTGGAACTGTGGGGAAAGGTTCGTAATTATAAAGATGATATAGCGGAATGTCTTAATGCAAACGGATATACATCAGACTTGGATGAAACTATATTTGATAGAGAACCAGAGGATGAAATTGTTTTATGTCTTAATTATGCAGGATTATATGGTATTAATAATATCAATCGTTTTTTACAGAATGATAATATGGGTAGGGCAGTAGCATTAGGAATGTGGCTTTACAAAATAGGGGACCCGATATTATTTAATGAATCATCTATGTATGAAAATGTTCTGTATAATAATCTAAAAGGGCGTATTGTTGATATTGAAGAAACTTCAGATGAGGTGTTTTTTTCAATAGAAATTGATAGGGTTCTCAATGGAATACAAGTGGCAGGAACCGGAATTGAATTATTGGAACAAAGAAATCCGGGAAAGTCAGTTGTAAGATTTCCAGTGAAAAAGAAAATGGCTGGTGATGATGACGGAGATGAAATGGATATGGAGACAAATGTTCCATTTCAGATTGCATATGCGGTATCTATCCATAAAGCACAAGGTTTAGAATATAAATCAGTGAAGATTATCATTACGAAGGAAGTGGATGAATTAATCAGTCACAATATATTCTATACAGCGATAACACGAGCTAAGGAAAAATTAAAAATTTATTGGACAGCAGAATCACAGCAGAAGATTTTATTCAGTTTTAAGGATGATATGACTTTGAATGATGCCAAAATATTTGCTGCAAGAAAGAATCTTAGAATAGTTAAAAGAAAGAGTAAATAAGAGAAAGCTCAAGTTCAATATATTGCGGATTTGAGCTTTTATCAATGCTGGAAACGGAATTGTGCAGAATTTTGTATAAGAACAAATTGATTTTGTGCCGACTTGGGTTTATAATATTTATGTCGAAATTTATCAATTTGTTTCACATAAGAGGGATAAAGAATGGAGTATTTGTCTATTAGTCAAACTGCAGAAAAATGGGGAATTAAACAGAGAAGAATAAGAGCTCTTTGTAGTGAAGGGAGAATTCCTGGTGCGTGCAAGGCGGGAGCATATTGGTTAATTCCTGAGAATGCTGAGAAACCAAAAGATGAACGAATTAAAACGGGAATATATGTAAAGAAAAAAGAAGATTAGTTAAGATGCAGAGAGGGTAGTGTTTATGGAAGTGCAATTTGAAGATTTAGAAAAATCTGATTTGTACATAGACTGTGTATATAAAGGTGGAAAAGTTTCAAATATGTCAGCAGAGCCGTTTCATAAGTTGATTCCTGGCTGTGAAAATGCGGGTGGTTTTCGTAAGAAGCTTAGAGAAGATGGTTCTGGAAAATATGCTTATGTTGTTCTATATACTTCTATGGAAGAACTTGAGTGGCCAGATTATTTGGACGAAGAAACGGGTATCTTTAGGTATTACGGTGATAATAGGGAACCGGGCAGAGAGCTAACAGATACGAAGAAAAAAGGAAATAAGATACTTGAAACGGCATTTGCCTTGTTGAATGAAAGTGTACATTTGGAAGATATGCCACCATTTTTCATCTTTAAGAAGACTGGAGTAGGGAGAGATATACAGTTCCTTGGATTAGCAGCACCTGGAAATCCGAAAATTTCACCTGATAGAGATTTGGTAGCGTTTTGGAGAACTGTTAAAGAGAAAAGATTCCAGAATTATGAAGCATATTTTACAGTTTTAGATACTGGCAAGAAACCAATCTATCGCAAGTGGATAGAATCCCTGATATATGATCACGAAAATAATCTCCAGTATGCACCAGATGCCTGGAAGAAATTTGTGAAAGAGGGTAGAAATGGCATTGTACCATTAGCAGCGCCTAGAATGCTAAAAATACCAACAAGCTATGAGCAATTGCAATGTGACAATGAGGGCTCAATATGCTTGGATGTCATTAGAAATCATTATAAGGATTTTAGTCAAGGATTTGAAGCTTGTGCAACAAATATTGTAAGTAAGATGGATACAAATTTTGTTGATTTTTCGCTGACAAGACCATGGCGTGATGGTGGTAGAGACGCACTAGGCTTTTATTCAATTAGTACCGGAGGAAAAGTTAATGCACCGTTGAAAATAGATTGTGCCTTAGAGGCAAAATGCTATTCTCCCAAGAATAGCGTGGGTGTTAAAGAGATGTCTCGTTTGATATCCAGAATAAGGTACAGACAATTTGGTATTTTGATTACAACAAGCTATGTAGACAAGCAAGCTTATCAAGAAGTGCTC
Source organism: Lachnospiraceae bacterium (assembly GCA_045537735.1). GTDB lineage: Bacteria > Bacillota > Clostridia > Lachnospirales > Lachnospiraceae > CAG-590. The sequence goes on along the minus strand of JAZSPZ010000011.1, from coordinate 103,338 downwards.
GAGGATGGTCATCCAATATTGATTGTAACAGCATCAGATATTGCAGGTGTGCTTCGAAGGAATGCTATTAATTCAGCAAATGTGGAAGAATGGCTGCAGTCGATAGATAGAAGAGATGAGCGTTTGCTGGAATACTATAAGCGGCTTAATGAAGTACAACGACAAAAAATTTAGGAGTGAGTAAAGGTGTTCAATAAAGAATTGGGTTATGATCCAGCAAGTCCTGAGAGTATAGAAAGTTATGCTTTGCAGCTTGAAGATAAAACATTTATGGAAATCATAGCTGAAAAGGGACATACAAATGAAGATACGATAGAGGCATATGCAAATAAGTTGCGTAAAGGCGGCTTAGGAAATTTGCTTGAAGAGGTTTTCTTTGGATATAAAGCCAATTCGAATCAAGAAGCAGATTTTGCAGAAGCTGGTGTAGAGTTAAAGGTGACACCATATGAGGTTACAAAAAAGGGAGAACTTCGTGCGGGTGAACGATTAGTTCTCACTATGATTAATTATGACGGTCCGATAGAATTAGATTTTTATAAATCTCATGCGTGGGATAAAATGCGTTTGATTTTGCTCATTTACTATTGGAGAAATAAGCAACTTAATACTAATTTGCTGTATAGAATTGGCTATGTAAAAATGTTTACGCCACCGGAATCAGACCTTGAAATTATTAAGCAAGACTATGCATTTATTGTAAAAACAATACAAGAAGGACGTGCTCATGAACTATCAGAGGGCGATACTATGTATTTGGGAGCATGTACAAAAGGGGCAACAGCTGAAAAGAGTACGGTGCCTCAGTATTATGGAGATAAAATCCCTGCTAGAAAGAGAGCATTTTGTTTTAAAAACTCATACATGACCTATGTGCTGAATCATTACATTGTAGGAAAACAAGGTGGCAATGCCATCTTGAAAAATGCATCAGTACTAAAAGAGAAATCTTTTGAGGAGGTTCTTGAAGATATTGTAAACCAGTATGTTGGAATGTCAGATAGAGAGCTTTGTGAAAAGTTTGGACGAGACTATAACAATAATAAAGCTCAATGGAATGAGTTGGCATGTAAGATGCTGGGTATTAGAGATGAGTATGCTGAAGAGTTTGAAAAAGCTAATATAAAAGTAAAGACAATTAGAATTGAAGAGAACAACACGATGAAGGAAAGTATGTCTTTTCCACCATTTAGATTTATGGATTTAGTAGAAGAAGTATATGAGGAGTCAGCTCTTCATGATTATTTTGATGAAACTAGATTGTTTTTCTTTGTTTGGAAAAAGGATGGGGATGTTTACCGGGTAAAAGGCTGTCTTCTTTGGAATATGCCACACCATGATTTAGAGGTGACGGTTCGAAGCGAATGGGAACAGTATCAGCGAATTATTCGATATGGTATTGAGTTTACCAAATGTGTTGATAGCAATGGGAAGATTAGTTTTAAGAACAATTTACCAAATAAAACGGAAACAGAGATTATCCATGTGAGACCACATGCAACAAAGGCGGCATATAGGTTTAATAATGGAGAGGAGTATGGAAATGTTGAAAGAGATGCAAATATTTTACCAAATGGTGAATATATGACAACTCAAAGTTTCTGGATAAATAATAGTTATATTTTAGAACAGCTAAAATGCATTAAAGAGGAGAAATGAGATGGCTGGATATATAATGACACTTGGAGCCAACGGACTTGAGGCATTAAAGAAGTGTTTTGAGACAGGGATATACAGTACTAATTTAAATATTCCAAGGGGGAATAATTGGAATATATCGCATGAAGGAACTTTTGCGGATTACTTAAGTATGAAAGCGGGAGATAACGTTTATTTTTTTACAGACCGTAAGATTTATGGCATTGGAGAAATCATTAATATTGGAGAAGATTGTAAATATTTAAATTACGAAAATGCTGATTCGCCAAGAGAAGGTGAAGATAAGGCATATGATGAACTAGATGCTTTATTGGATTCAAGTTATTCGAGTCAGAATAGATGTTTTTGTACCTTCAAGCCATCACCATTTTTCTTTATGCAGGGAGTAGAGATGGATGATGCCTTAAACAGCAATCCTGATAAGTTCAAAATGCTACGTGCTATGTGGAAGGTTTCATTTATTAAGATTGATGATGAAGAGAATCAGGCACTTTTTGACATTATTCTGAAAAGAAATGAAACTAACTTATGCGCGAAGACAAATGTATATTCGTATGATATAGATTATTGTTCAGATGTGGAAAGACGTATAAGAGCATACAATAGATTTACGGCGTACGCCATTTTGGCTAACTGCGCAAATGACAAGATGATTGGTCATGAAATGGCAATTGAAGCAGCTTTATGTGAAATGTTATCACACAAAGACCATGAAGTTTTCGGTAAAAAATGGGACTATATTTCGCACCAAGTAGTGGCTTCGCCATTTAAGCCGGTTGATTACATGGACAAAATGGATATATTTGGTTATAGATATATTGATGGTTATAAAACTATTTCTAAATATATTATAGTTGAAATAAAGAAAGATGCGGCAACACCAGAAGTTATCGATCAAATAATGAAATATGTGGATTGGGTAAATGTAGAATATGCTCATGGAGATTATTCTATGATTGAAGCATATGTAGTAGCAAGTGAGATTCCAGAAGATGTTGTTAAAGAAAAAGAAAAAGACGCGATACGTGGATTTGTTAGAGGTTATCGCCCAGCAAAATCGTGCTTATGGACTAATCTAAAATTAGTAAAATATGAATACGTTGATAAAGAATTGTATTTCACAGAAGTGAAATAACAATGTCTTTATTGGATATAGGAGTAAAATCAATGAAGAAGACTGTATGTGAGTTATTTGCCGGTGTTGGCGGCTTTCGATGTGGTTTGAACCATATAAATACATTGGAAGATTTGAAGAAAGATGAAGTGTGGGAAACAGTATGGTTTAGCCAGTGGGAACCTGCAGAAAAGAATACACAGTACGCACATGATTGTTATGTACATAACTTTGGAACATGTTTAGATATCAATGGGAAAGATACAACTAATGTAAATATTGAGGAAGTAGATAAGTCTACTATTCCGGATTTTAATTTGCTTGTTGGTGGCTTTCCATGTCAGGATTATTCTGTTGCATCTTCATTGGCTACCTCAAAAGGTTTGGAAGGTAAGAAAGGTGTATTGTGGTGGTCAATCAGAGATATTTTGGAAGAAAAGAAACCGCCATTTGTATTGCTTGAAAATGTAGATAGATTGATAAAATCTCCTGCAAAGCAGAGAGGCCGTGACTTTGGAATTATTCTCGCATGTTTTAGAGATGAAGGATACACGGTAGAGTGGCGTGTTATTAATGCTGCGGAATATGGTTATCAGCAACGGAGACGTAGAATTTTTATTTTTGCATATAAGAATGATACAAACTATGAAAATAGCATAGCAGATACTGTGAATTACGATATTGCTGATGAAGTTGAGAAGCGAAAAAATAGTATGGCAAGAGCTATTTTGGAAGAAGGCTTTTTTGCTAAAACATTTCCTGTAGATATGTTGGATGCGAAGAAAGTTAAGACTAAAGAGCTACCAGAAGAGATTGGAGAAATATCTGAGCAATTTAGTTTTACGTTTGAAAATACAGGAATGATGAAAGATGGTGTGATATATACAGTAAAGACAACACCTAATTACGATGGTAAATATATTACGCTTGGTGATATTATGGACGATGGAGATGTGGATAAGAAATACTTTATTCCGGAAGAAAAGCTCTATTATACTCATCCGGATGTGACACATAGTGATGAAACAAAGGGGCGTTTGACTAAAGAGCAGAGACAGACATGGCAGTATTTGAAAGGAGCGAAGAAGCTTCCAAGAAAGGCTGCTAATGGTCATGAATACATTTTCTCAGAAGGTCCAATTGCGATGCTTGATTTATATGATAAGCCTGCGAGAACAATGCTTACTTCTGAGGGCGGGTTTAGCCGAACGACACATATTGTAAAGGACAAGAAAACGGGAAAAGTAAGACTGTTAACAGCTGAAGAGACAGAGCGTATTCAAGGATTTCCAACTGGTCATACAAAGCACTGTTTAGTAGGTGGACAAGTAGTAGAGATGCCGACTAATAAGCGTAGATTTATGATGGGAAATGCACTGGTAGTGGATTTGATAAAGGATATGGAAAAAAGCATATCATATATTTTTGATAAAGAATAAATATAATTAAGTTTTGCCAGATTTTGGTTGACTAAAGATAGCAACGATAGGGGAGGCATATCGTGATGCAAAAGGAAAAGGTAAGAAGTGTTACTGAATATATAGCACGGATAAATGCTATATGCGAAAAAAATGACGATGATGAGAATATCATTGTCTATAGAGGGGAACCGGTAGTATATCCAACCCCAGGAATGCCAGGAATTTTCAGAGAAGACTATTTAAAGAGGGATCCATATTTTGAAAAAAATATTTTGCTGGAAATGAAGGCAAATAAATTATCTGAAGGCAATAACTATTTGGAAATTGCCATAGATGCGCAACATGGAGGATTTCCTAGTAGATTGCTGGATGTTAGTTTTAATAGCTTGATAGCATTGTATTTTGCATGTGTTTCTAAGCCAGAAAACAAACAAAAGGAAAAGGGTGAAGATTCACAAGTTATAATATATAAAATGAAGAAGGCATATTGTCCCACTGCTTCGAACGTAATTGAAAATTATAACACAATGTTGAATAATCCGATGGGACATATTAATGAAATAATATTTGAAGCCAATCACAAGTTGATTGATCATATAAAAGTTAATTCGCGTATAATTGCACAACAAGGGGCCCTTGTTTTGTTTCAGGGGAATGAATGGATGCCAATTCCAAGTCGTTTAGTTGAGACCATAGTAATTGATGCATCTAAAAAGGGTGAGATAGAAAGACAATTAGAATTGCTTTTTGGAATCAATACAAGTTTTGTTTATCCAGAGATAGATTATTCTATTGAAAAAATTAAAGCAAAGGCAAAGTATATTATATCAGATGATTTTACTATCCCAAATGAATTGAAGATTTGTTATGCTAACAAATTGGAGGAAATAGAGGATTCTTTAATACGTATAGCGAATTTAGGTGATGTCGAAGTAAAGATTGAAGAAATTAGAAGATTAGAAAAGGCTTTAGAAGCTTGGAGAGAAGACTTGCTTTATTTCAGTGATAAATATAGAAAAGAAATAGATGAATTGGTTCAGCAGAATAGCATGGAGGAGATTGGAAAGAGTTTTAATCAAGTTATTATGAAGTACAAAAGAATGTTTGAATACTATATTGGTTCAGTCATTAGACCTTGTACAGAAGACTTGTTATGGGAGGTTAGAGATGGAAGGTGAATTTGAAAAATATATGTCGTATGCAACGGCACTTGAATCGTCGTTGAAAAATGAGGAAATAGAGATTAGTAATGATAATCTGACTAATTTGGTTAAGGCTGTAATGGAAGCCGATACCTTGGTTGGAGGTCCTGAGTATATGTTACCAAACCAATTTTATATTATTATGGCTGCGAAATATATCGAAAATAAGGCTACATATAACAAGGAGATTAAAAAAAAACTTCTGGGTCATGAACACAGATTGCTAGTAATTATTGAGTCAATAGAAGAAAAATTAAGACTTGATTTACCAAAAAAATGTATTACAAAAATCATATATGTAAAAAATAATTCAAATAGGTCATTTGTTATCAATATCGATAGTAGATTAAATTCAATGATGCTTGAGCCTGCATCAAAGAAGAAGGTATATCCGAAAGGACAAATTTTTGTGGCAAAGTTATACGATATTGTAAGAATGTATAACGAAATAGGGGATTCTCTTTTTGAAAAAAACGTAAGGTTTTCTTTGGAAAATGATAAAAATGATGTTGAAACATCTATTCATTCAACGTTAGAAAATGAGCCAGATTATTTCTGGTTTTATAATAATGGAATAACGCTTTTGGCAGACAAAGTAAATTACAGTGATAGTAAAAGTATAGAAATTTTTGCTGTAGATGGAAATAGGTTTTCTGTAATTAATGGAGCTCAAACTATTACTGCGTGTGCGGATTTTTACTATAGCCCATTTGTTGATAAAGAAGCAATTGCTAAAGCAAAAAGCGCATATGTTATGCTAAGGATAATTAGTGTATACGAAGAAAAGGATGCACAGGATTTAGAGTGTGAAGACGAAGCAACACAAGAAGGCGCAAGCAAAAAAGGCGCAAAAGAATTGCTGGAGAGTAAAATTAGTGTTTCTCTAAATAGGCAAAAACCGATTGATGAAGAAGATCTCGCAATAAACTCTGAAACAGTATATATGATTAATAACATTGAGGTTGATGAGCATATAAAGATAAATATTGGAAGAAAAGGTGAGGAGCAGAAGAACAATACATATTATTTGATAGATGTTGCCAGATTTGTGTTGGCAACAAAATTGCAGAGACCTGGATTAGCAAAGAATACTTATCGAGGATATATATTAAAAATGGAAGGGGATCGATTTAAAAGGAAGGAGATACTTCCAAAATTCAAGAATATGGATACATTAGAACAAGAGTATATCAATCAATATGGTCTGGTAAATCTGGCAAACATACTATATCAACATTACGAGAAATGGCAAGGTGAATTGGAAGAGTTGGATGATGTTGATAAAAGAACTTATATAAAGTATATGCTAGAAAATGGTGGGTACTATTTTGTGGCGGCAGTAACGCGAGCTGTTTTTGCGTCAGTAGAAGGAAAGATAGAAAACATAAACATTAATTTACTAAAATCAGTAATGGATAAATTGACTGACGATTTGTTGGATTATATTTTTGAAGAATACAAAAAGCTTACAATTTCTATGGTTAATCTAGGAAAAAAGATAGACTATAATGAAATGAAAAAAGATAGTTTGTACAAGGAAATGTTTTCTTCTCAAAGTTATTCAATATTTAGGAGTAATATAATAAAAATGCTTTTCTCTCCAGTAGAAATCTATAAATATGATGTTTTAAATAAGAAAGATAAAACAGAGGTGCCACAGAGGGAAATAGTAGATGATTTTGGTCAAAATGACCAAAAGTTTCCTGCAACAGAATAAGTAAAACATTACAGATACCAGTGAGATTACAGTTTTGTAGTTTCCTGGTATTTTTATGCAATTTTGGCCATCGTGACCAGAAGTGACTAGGGACCATGATTAGGGTTTTAGGGGATTCCCTAAAGTAAACAGTCGGGCTGGTCAGCAGTTCTGTCGCCTAAGATTCGTGCAACGTTAGGTGTATCCTGTTACTTTCGTCAAATAATGGCGATGCCTTTTGTTATGCCTTTCATGCGCGGCTATCAGTCTCTGCAATCAATTCATAAAAATTGTTTCAGTTTTTGCCATCAGCAATTTTTAACTCCAAGTATACAGTGAAAAGAATAATTTTGAGAAAATATGCCAGTTTTTTGCAATCAGCTTTTTCTGACTCTAATTTATGTAAATTTATGGAAAGATATAAAAAGTGAAAATATTGGTATGAGTTCTCAAAATACTAGGAATATGGTATGATTGAATATATTTGAGGAATTGTGAAAGGATATAAAAATAATGATAAAAGTATTATTCATCTGCCACGGCAACATTTGCCGTTCCCCAATGGCAGAATTTTTACTAAAAGATATCGTCGCAAAGCGTAACATCGCCCACCAATTCTACATTCAATCCGCAGCCACTAGTACGGAGGAAATCTGGGGACCGGTAGGCAATCCGGTACACCGTGGTACAAAGCAGAAACTTGCGGAGTGTGGCATTTCCTGTGAGGGAAAGAGAGCGGTGCAGGTAAAGAAATCCGACTATAAGGAATATGACTACCTCATCTGCATGGATAGTATGAATCTTCGAAACCTTGCAAGAATAGTGGGAGCAGACAAGGATAACAAAATCTATCGTCTACTAGATTTTACTGATGGCAAGCGTGATGTGGCAGATCCATGGTACACAGGCAATTTCGATAAAACCTATGATGATATCATGTTGGGGTTGGAAGCATTTTTGAACTATTTGAAAGAAAATGGTGAAATCCAATAAAGGAATAGAATTGATTGGACGGTTTTGATTGTCAAAGATAACATTTTATTGTTACAGATACAATTAGATGATACAATGAAATATATTACAAATGTGGGAGGGTACATGATGAAGACGCTAAGATTAATCATTTTGTTAATGGTGATCATGTTATTGCCAATGGATGCACAGGCAGCATCAAAAGCAAAACTCAGTGCTAGTAAGAAGTCTGTTACAGTTGGACAAACAGTGAAGATTTCTATGAAGAACAATAAGAAGAAGGTAAAATGGTCGGTATCCAATGGCAAAATCAAAATTGTGAAGAAGACCAATAAGTATGCAAAAATCAAGGCAGTAAAAGCTGGTAAAGCAACCTTGAAAGCGAAAGTAGGAAAGAGGACATATAAGTGCACGATTACGGTGAAGAAGAAAAAAACAACAGAAGATCCTTCAAAGTACACGGGTTATTATACAGATGCATACGATGCAGATTATTTGATCATCAAGCATGATGGTAAGAACTATCGTGCAGAGTGGTGTGCATGGCGAAAGACCACATTTGGCTACCCGCATGGTATGATTGGTGAAAAGAAGGGCGATGTAATACGGTTTACTGATTACAGTCAGGGAAATATGCTTGTAATAGTAGATGTGAAATTCATAGAAAATAATAAAGTGGAACTGACAGTGGTTGAATCAAACTTTAGATATGTAAAAGCTGGGGAACAGCATGTTTACAAAAAGACATCATCTAAAGTTGATTATTAATTAGTGCATCTAACATTTATGAAAAATCGCGAAAAAGCTTGTAGTTAATCTGCATATCGTTTACAATATAGATATATACGAAAACTTTTTTAGAATATGTTTTCGCTAGATGTATGAAAGGTTCTATCATTTGTTTTATCACTGAGGAAAGGAGCGAGTACGATGTTAAGTCCAATTGGAATGAGCAACCGATATATCATACCGATTGCCAATGTAAGTCAAGTAACACCAGTGAATGCCGATAATACCGTAGCAAGCTCCGGCAAGGTCAATCCGATAGAATGTGAGACCTGTAAGAATCGTCGTTATCAGGATGGTTCTGATGAGATGGTTTCATTTAAGACACCGGGGAAGATTTCTCCAGAGGAGTCTTTTGCAAAGGTAAGTGCCCATGAGCAGGAGCATGTAACCAATGCAGTAGCAGAGGGAAGCAAGCCTGGCAAGGAATTGATTTCAGCCAATGTTTCCTTGAAGACAGCCATGTGTCCAGAGTGTGGTAAAGCCTATGTAGCAGGTGGAACGACAAGAACCATGATGAAGACTTACGGTAAGGATCCATTTAGTCAGAATCAGAAAGCCTTTGAAGCAGAAGCAACCAAGGGTAACAATGTGGATTATGTTGCATAGTTGGAGACGATAGTAAAGACAGTCACAGAAAATGCGCATACAGATTTCCTTGTGATGCACGTAATACGCATTAATTAACAGTATATATAATAATGAATTGATATAGCCGGCAGGTTACCTGCTGGCTTTCGTAATACATGAAGATTGGAGAGTAAAAATGAGCTACGCAGACGATTTATTTATTAAAATGTGTACCGATATTATTGAGAATGGATACAGTACAGAGGGAGAAAAGGTTAGACCAAAATGGGAGGATGGAACCTTTGCCTACACCATCAAGCAATTCGGTGTGGTGAATCGTTATGATTTATCGAAGGAATTCCCAGCGTTAACCTTAAGAAAGACCTATGTTAAGTCTGCAGTGGATGAGATGCTTTGGATTTGGCAGAAGAAGTCCAACAACATCAATGATTTGAAGAGTCATGTATGGGACGAATGGGCAGATGAGACCGGTTCTATCGGTAAAGCTTACGGCTATCAGATGGGTGTGAAGCACCAATATAAGGAAGGCATGATGGACCAGGTAGATAGAGTGATTTTCGACCTTAAGAACAATCCATATAGCCGACGCATTATGACCAACATTTATGTGCATCAGGATTTGCATGAGATGAATCTCTATCCTTGTGCTTACAGTGTGACATTTAATGTGACCAAGAAACCGGGACATGATAAGTTAACCCTGAATGCAATCTTGAATCAGCGTTCTCAGGACATCCTAGCAGCTAACAACTGGAATGTGGTACAGTACGCAGTGTTAGTCTACATGTTAGCCCAGGTTTGCGATATGGAACCGGGCGAGTTGGTACATGTCATTGCAGATGCCCATATTTACGATAGACACATCGACATTGTGAAGGAGCTTATTAAGCGTCCAACTTATCCGGCACCAAAGTTTAGCTTGAATCCTGAAATCAAAGATTTCTACCAGTTCACAACAGATGACATCAAGATTGAGGATTATCAAGCTGGTGAACAAATAAAAAATATACCAATTGCGGTGTAAGATTTAATGAAAGTGTAGATGATTGCGAAACATACAAAATGTATATAACGGTTATGAAGAAGTATATGTTTCGCAATCTTAGAAGAGTAGAAAGAAGGTAAAGCGAATGCAACTAATCGTAGCAGTAGATAAGAACTGGGCCATCGGCAACGGAACAAAGCTTCTCGTGCGAATCCCAGAGGACCAGAAATTTTTCAGAGAGACTACCATGGGTCATGTAGTGGTACTTGGAAAAAAAACCTTGGCAGAGTTTCCCAACGGATTGCCATTAAAGGGAAGAAAGAATATCATTTTATCAAGAGATGAGAACTACACGGTAAAGGATGCAGTAGTAGTGCATTCTAAGGATGAGTTATTCCAAGAGTTGAAGCAATATGATAGCAATGATATTTTCGTCATCGGTGGCGAGACCGTGTATGAGATGCTATATGAATACTGTGACACCGCCCATGTAACCAAGATTGATTACAGCTATCAGGCAAATAAGTATTTTCCAAACCTTGACCAGAAGGATAATTGGAAGGTTACCGGCGAGAGTGACGAGCAGACTTACTTTGACTTGGAGTATTATTTCTACAAGTATGAGAATGCAAGTCCAAAGCCTATGGATGAATAAAGGTTTGCGCTTAGAACTGAATAATGGAATGAAATAGGATGCAACAGTACCTTTTAGATATAATCTTAAGGGTACTGTTTTATATTTATCATGATTTTGCTCCTAATATGAATAAAATACGCCTAAAAATGTTATGATATTAGGAGAAAATGCACCTAACAGGTTGAAATACGCCTAAAACAATGCTAGAATTAGGAGAAAGAAAGGGGCGGTAGGCGAATGAGAAGTTTTGATTATAACCAATTAAAAGATTATCAGTGGGATTCGGAAATACTAGGTTTAGTTGCGCAAATACATGAATACAAAGGAAGACAGGAGATGTATTTGAAGCAGAAGCCTGCAACACTTCATAAGTTAGTAGAAATAGCCAAAATACAAAGCACGGAAGCATCGAATAAGATTGAAGGGATTGTGACCACTTCGACTAGAATACAGCAATTATGTACAGATAAAACAACACCAAGAAATCGAGATGAAGAAGAGATTATGGGATATCGTGATGTTTTGAACACGATTCATGAAAGCTACGAATATATTCCGATTCGTTCGTCTTATATATTGCAGTTACACAGAGATTTGTATCAGTATTCTGAAAAGGCAATTGGTGGAAGGTATAAAAATACGCAGAATGTAATTGCGGAAAATAGGGAAGATGGAACACAAGAGGTTCGCTTTACACCGATGGCACCGTATGAAACACCTGATGCTATAGAAGCAATCTGTGAAAGCTTTAATCAGGTGATTGATTCGTGCGTGGTAGATTCATTAATATTAATACCTGTTTTTATACACGATTTTTTGTGTATTCATCCATTTAATGATGGAAATGGTCGCATGTCCCGTTTGCTTACAACATTGTTATTGTATCGCCAAGGTTATGTGGTAGGAAAATATATTAGTATCGAAAGTAAAATAGAAAAAACGAAGGAAAGATATTATGAAGTATTAAACCAATGTGGAGAAGGATGGCATGAATCCAAAGAGGATACAATGCCATTTGTAAAATACTTGCTTGGAATTATTTTGGCTGCATATAGAGATTTTGAAAATCGCGTCAGTATGCTGGATGATAAGATGACGGCTACTGACCTTGTGAAAAATGCGGTGAATGAACGAATTGGAAAATTCACCAAGAATGAAATATTGGAATTGGTTCCTACTGTTGGAAGAGCTTCTGTAGAGAACTCCTTAAGGAAATTAGTGGAAGAGGGCGTGATTACAAAGCACGGTCAGGGAAAGTCCACCTTCTATACGAAAACTGATATATAATATTAGTTTCGCAACCCCAACAACCGCACTGCATTCCGATAAAAGATATTCTCCTTATCATCTTCACTAATCTGCAGCGTCTTCACATATTCCACCATTTCCCCCTGGTCTGTCCATGGAGAATCTGTTGCGTATAGGATTCGATTAGAACCATGCTTTTTAATAATCCGAACCAACATGTTCTCATCTATCACGTCCTTGCAAAATGCCATATCGAAGTACACATTTTCTCCGGTAAGGCATTTTTCAACAAGCTCCCATTGTAGGTAACCACCCATGTGGGCAAGGACAATCTTAGAATCTTTTTTGCAATCCTTAAGCACTTCCTGTAATGCCATACGCATACGGTCCGGTGGACAGTGGATGGGATAAGGTATTCCGATGTCGTATCCGGCGTGAATGGAACAAATGAGGTCAAGGTCGATGCATGTGCGAAGAATCTCTAAGTATTCGGCATCATCGATAAAATGCCCCTGATAGTCCGGATGCAGTTTTACACCCTTTAAGCCTAACGACTTGATGTATTCTAATTTCTCTCGAATGTTCTCATTTTCCGGGTGAATACTTCCGAAGGAAATGATACCATCTGTTCCATTAATCTTAGCTGCAAATTCATTGATGGAATCGAACTGCTTTGGGTTGGTGACGATTGGAAGTACAACACTGTAATCGATATGGTTCACAGTCATGGAATCCTTTAGTCCCTGCAAGGTACCATTGGTGTGTGCGCTGGCGTCGTCTTTTGCGCTATTTTCTAAGTGTGTGATTGTCTTTTCGGCAATTGCATCCGGAAACATATGTGTATGAAAATCTATAATCATAATGAGCTCCTTTTCTTGTTGTTTCTGATAGGTCGTATTGTCATTTATACCTAATTAGTATATCAAAAAATCACAAAGAAACACATGAAAAATAAGTGATTGGTTATTATAGACAAAAAATGTTAGGGAAAACTACAAAATATATAAAATGTGCTTTGTTAATAATGGAGTTTATGCTATAATATGGACAGATTTTATTTTGGGAGGATTAAAGATATGGCTGACATCATGTTAACAACAGGAAGTAGCTTTGAAGGATACGAGATCGTTGAATATCTTGGTTTCGTAAATGGACAGATTGCATTAAGCTCTAACTTCTTCAAGGATTTATCTTCCAACTTAGCAGAACTCAATGCACAGGAAAGTACAGCATTTACGAATAAGTTGGAAAGTGCAAGTGAGAATGCGATTGAGAATTTGATTAAGGTTGCAGGCAAGCGCGGTGCTAACGCAATCATTGGCGTTGAGTTGAACTACACAGGATTCTCAAGTAATGCTGTAGGTACTGTAGCTTCTGGTACAGCAGTAGTGATTCGTAAGAAAGAAGCAATTCACAAGGTGATTACATCTAAGATCTATGTAACCAATTATTACAACATGCTCATGCCTAGACCAGTAGAGGTAACATTGGCCGGTGAGGATAATGTGGTTAAGATTGCTCCATTATTCTACAACTACAATCAGGATGAGATTAAGGCAGTTCGTTGTGATATTGAGCTTACCAATTTCTATGGGGAGAAATTATTGATTCAGGGTATTGACTTCGTATTCGAGAAGAACAACGTTACTAAGCTTCAGGCTGAGTTCGTTGAGTGTAAGCTTCCGATGAAGGATATTCCATTGATTAAGGATGTTAAGGTTTATGTACAGAAGTACGTAACAGCGAAGGGCGTATTTGCACCAGATTCTGATCCAATTGATATTGAGATGTCACCAAGATCATTTGAGGGCTTGAAAGACAAGCGTGGTAAAGATGCTGTTGAGCGTTATAAGTCAGATGGAACAACATGGTTATGTAACTGTGGTTATATCAATGCTGCTGGCGATGAAGAGTGTGCAATCTGTGGTCGTAAGGAAGACGATATGAAGTCTAATATCGGATTCAATTACGAAGAGATGACGAACAAGATGAAAGGTCTTCCTAACGTATCTGCAATGAAGGATGTATTGATGGTATACATTAAGCAGGGTGCAATTGATGCGAAGTATCGTATGGAATTGTTGGAGATTATGGAATCTGGTTTACAGTATGAGAAGACTAGAGGAGATATGACAGCAACAGTATTAGATAAGGTATTGAAGGTATTTGAGAACTAATACATTGTTTTATATGCATCTATTACGGTGTTTCCGTAGGGGAGAATAGATGTGAAGGTGACCGAACTCGTTTCGGTCACCTTCCTTACGTCAATGGGGTTTGTAACTAATTTGGACGAGACGATTTTACCGGAGGGGTAGAAGGAGATCTTGTAATGACGGATACAGTTATTTTTGATTTGGATGGTACGTTGCTGAATACGTTGGAGGATTTGGCGGATAGTGTGAATTATGCACTTTCAGCATATGGATTACCACAGCGTCAATTGGAGGAGATTCGTACCTTTGTTGGCAATGGAGCGGAGAAATTGGTTGAAAGAGCAGTTGCTGGCAGATTGTCAAACGAACAGGAAGCAGAGTGCTTGCACACTTTCAAAGAACATTACCGCAATCATATGAACAACAAAACTTGTCCCTATGATGGCGTTTTGGATTTGGTTAGGACGTTATTGCAGAAGGGGTATCATTTAGCCATTGTTTCGAACAAGTTCGATGCAGCAGTGAAGGAATTAAATGATTCCTATTTTGAAGGTTTGTTTCCGGTTGCCATTGGTGAATCGGAACGGATTGCGAAAAAACCTGCACCGGATTCCGTATATGAAGCTTTGGCACAGTTGGAGTCTGTCACGGAACATGCCATTTATGTAGGTGATTCGGATGTGGATGTGATGACGGCGCACAATGCAGGCTTAGAATGCGTTGGTGTGACCTGGGGATTTCGTGATAGAGAACTATTGTTATCTGTGGGGGCTGAATATATTATAGATAAGCCGGAGGATTTGCTTTCTATACTGGATAGGAGGAATGCAAGTTGTTAGCGCAGATTGCAGAGTGGTTATTGCAAAGGGGATACGCACCGATTGATAATGAGACAGATGGGCTTTTGTTCAGGGAAGACGAGAAGCAAATCTATGTCATTACATTAAGCTATACTTCAGAGGAAGATGATTCAGAAGCTTATGTGATGATTCAAAGACGTGTGGAGTTTCATTTAACCACAAAGTTTTGTAAAAAGGTGAAATGTCTACATATTGTTCTAAATAGGGACGGTATGTTTGAGGATATAGAACATAAGTTGTTGGACAGATTGACCAATGTTTGGTTGGTTGCAGAAGATACAGGTAGAATATATATCTTTGAAAAGCAGATATCAGAATTTGATGGTTTGAAGACAGATTTGGAATGTGCAACCATGGAATTCGCTGAAGGTCGCAAGAAGACAGCAGTGTTTCGTGTGGCACCTGTGAATGTAACGATAATTGCACTGAATATATTGTATTACATTGCTGTTATAATTTTGCATCGGGATATATTGGCTGTGTATAATACAGATATCATGTTATCCATGGGAGCTTTGAGCTATGAGACTTTTACAAATGGAGCATGGTTTCAGATTGTTACGTCTATGTTTTTGCATTTTGGCTTAACCCATCTTGGAAACAACATGTTGTTGTTGGCGTACACAGGATATGAGTTAGAAAAAAGAGTGGGAAGTATTCCATATTTATTTTTATATCTTAGCTCTGGAATTGTTGGAAATATATTATCGCTAATATATTATCATGGACAAGGCACTTATGTGGTAAGTGCAGGAGCATCAGGGGCAATTTATGGTGTGATTGGAGCCTTGTTGGTTCTTTTGGTTATCAACCATGTAAAGACACCAAACTTATCTCCTAGACGAATAATCATTATGATAGGTATTACAATATATCATGGAATAACAAGTACAGGTGTAGACAATGCCGCACACATAGGCGGATTGTTGGCAGGTTTGCTAGGTGGATTTTTATTGTCAAAGATTTCTCAATATGGTAAACTAGAATAAGTGATTTTTATGAGGTGAAGTTTGTGAGTACGGGAATTAGTATATCCAGTATCAATCGCATAAAGGAATTAGCGGAACAAAAGAAATTCAAAGAGGCATTAGAAATCCTAGATACGCAGAATTTAGATAAGTCTATCAATCCACAGTTCTTAAAGATTAGTGGAGAGATATTTAGAGAGAATAAGCGATACTATGATAGTCGTAGAATTCTGTTGAAGGCACATCAGATGGCGCCACAGGGCATCAGGATTATGCATGAATTAATCCGGTTGTATTTGGAATTAGGTTATTTTTCTAAGGCGCAGAAGTATTATGAACAGTATCTGTTTTATACTACGCCAGATGATACACAGAAAGACTATGTCGAGTACATAATGAAGAAGGCCACAGGGGCTGATGTTAAGGAATTAGCGGCAATATTGATTCCGATTCTAGAACGAATGCCAGAGGATCAATGGAATTTTGAGGCGATTTTGTTATATCACAAGATGGGCCGAAAAGACATGGCATTAGAGGAAAGTCGGTATATTTTAGAGAACTTTAAGGAGTCATCATATGTACAGCCAGTTATCGATTATATCGATGACAAATTGGATGTGGACGAATGGTTCTATGAATATCCAAAGGAGGAGCAACCGGAGGATGAAGAACTGTATGGTGATTTGATAGAACTAGAAGAGAAGATTTTGGAAGCGGATCATGTACAAATGTATCCACCAGAGGCAAGAATTATGGTGGAAGCTGATGATAATGATGCGCCAGAAGTGGCACCGACCAAAGAAAAGAAACCGAAAAAGATGTTCGGTAAAAATGCCAAGAAAAAGAACGCTACAGAGGACGAAACATCAATTGCTGCAATGGTCGATGCACAGGAAAGTCAGGATGTTACAGAGAAACAGTCTGTGGATGTGGAAGCCGAAAAGAAGCAGTCCACGGATGTGGAGGTTTCAGTAGAACAGCCTTTAGATGAGAAGCCTTTAGATGAGAATGCTGAAGACAAACAGTCTGTAAAGGACGATGCAAAAGAAAGTCCATCTGACGAAGGCTCACTTTTGATTGAAGATGAAAGCGTTCAAAAAGAACGAGAAGAAGCGTTAGAGAAGATCTTATCCAAGAAATTTGATAAAGATAAATTAAAAGAATCTGCAAAGCAGGTTGCACAAGCTGTGAAGGAAATTGACACAGATAAGGCAAAGAAACAAGTGAAATCTGTTGCAGGTACTGTGAAAGACAATGTGAAAAAGGCGTCAGATGTCTTTGGCGAAGCAGTTGGAGCTACGCAGGCGGCAACCATGCTAAAAGGCGCTACAGAACAGGCTACACCATCAGATGATGATGAAATTATGGATGGTATTATTGAAAGTGTATTAGAGCCACCGAAAAAGGCAATTGGTGAAGTCGTTATGAACGAAGAGCTCGATGCACTGATTCCAGATTCGCTAGAAGCAATGTCAGTAAAAGAAATTGCAGATATTGAAGCGAAGAAGGAAGAGTTTGAACGTCTTGAACTGGAAGCTTTGGAGGCTACACTGAAGCTAGAGGAAGAGAAAAGGGCTAAGAAGTTAGCAAAGAGTAAGTCTACTTCAGAGGAAGAAAATGTTGCTGAATCGGAGAATGATGAGGGCGACAAGCAGGAAACAGAAACAAACGATGAAGCGCAGCAGTTATCAACTGATACGAAATCGGAAGATTCGACGGAGCATGCAGACGAGACGACAGAAAGCATTTCTTATGCAGAACTAAAGAGTCGATTTATGGAAACGGGAGAAGAAAAACCGTTAGACTCGTTAGGATTTATTACAGTTGTGCATTCGGATGTAGATGAAGCAATAGAAGATGCAGTACCAGATGCTGCAGGAATGTTGCGTCAGATGATTGACAACAAAGAATATTATTCTGGTGAAAATTCTTTGGGATTTGAATCAAAAGCAAGCTATGAAAATCATGGTTTTGAAGTAGAAGATTATGATTTTGATGTGTATAGAGCGCAGACAGAAAAATTTGTGAAAGCAAAGGTTCATGAAGATGCATCCGAAGATGTATCTGAAGATGCAATACAAGAAGAAGTACATGATGAAAAGTCTTCGGTGCAGGAAATTTTCACGAAGGAAAGCGTTGTTGCATTTGAAGATGTTGTGTATGAAGATGAAAACACGCCATATGAAGAATCAGATGTAGAGGAACCAGTGGCAGAAGAACCGGTTGCATACGAAGAGCTGACTGTAGAGGAGCCGGTAACATATGAGGAACTTGCTGTAGAGGAATCAGTAACATATGAGGAACCTGCTGTAGAGGAACCGGTTGCATACAAGGAACCTGCTGAAGAGGAACCAGTAACATACGAGGAACCTGTTGTAGAGGAACCAGTAGCATATGAAAGCCGTATCTTTGAAGAGGAAATTGTTTCTGCCATTTCAGAAACGATAGAAAGTCGCAGAAAGATACGTGATGATATTGCTTTGTCATATGCAATGGAGAATATATTACAAAAATTAAAAGAAGGTAGATGATAGGATGGCACTTCAACTAAAAGGTGGTAATGGGGGCGGTTCTAATAACCGTCAGTCGAAAAATAATAATGGGGCGTTTGGCACTGGGGAGATACAAGAAACTCCTGAAATGAGAGAAGTTCGCATGAAACGTGAGGCAGATGCTGTAGCAGCAAAAGAGGCGATTGCCCAAAAGCAAGAGGAAATGCGACAGAAAGCATTGGTTCTTGAACAGATGGAGGCTGCTAAGCGTGAACGTGAAGAGCGAATGAGAGAAGAGGAAGAAATTAGAAATAATCCGGCATTAGCAGCTGAGAGAGAAAGACGATTGGCAGCTGAGAAGGTGGCAGAGGAACAGAGAGCTAGATTTAAAGCGGAAGAAGAAGCTAAAATTCAAGCAGAAAGGCGGGTGCAAGAGAAGAAAATGAATCAAACAGATGCATTGATCGCAGCAATCCGTGCACAAGTGGAAAAGGAAAAAGCAGAAAAAGAAGCGGCAACATTGAAGCATACAAGTACTGCAAAACCGGGCAAGTCAGCTTCTTCAGGTGATGCAAAACCACAATATAGAACAATATCACCAGAGGAAATGGCGAAATTAGAAGAAAAGAAACGCTTGAAAGCGGCAGGCATAACAATAGAAGAGACGCCAAAGGAACCTGAAAAAACAGTAGAACCTGAAAAGGTGGAAGAACCTAAACCGGTAGCAGAACCTGAAAAGGTGGTAGAATCCAAACCAGTAGAGAGCCAGAGTGTATCAAGTGGCATTTCGGGAGGTTTAGGTGGATTGGGTAACGGTCCTAGCTTATCTAATCCATCAGGTGATGGCCCAACGTTATCTAATTTGAATGCAGGACAACAGAGTTTAGCAGGTTCCGTAGTACAAGGTGGAGGACTTGGTATTGATATTACAGCTTCGTTGGATACAGGTCGTGAGACCTCCAAGGCAGATGAAAGTACTGTTGCACTGAATATAGAAGAAATCAATGCGGCAGTAGAAAAATCTATGGAGTCACCTGAAACCAAAGTAGTGGAGACTCCGGTGCAGCCAGAGCCTATTAATGTTGTACCTCCTACTCCGGCTAAACCGCATGTCCCTGTTCCAGAACCAGTTCAGGTTGTTGGCAGTGCAAGCACAATCATTGTAGATGATGGTAGTGGTTGGGGTGGTTCTAGCAACACAGACGAAGTAGAAGAAATTGCAAGTGTGAGTTGGGTTGACTCTGGAACTACACCGACACAGATTCATGCACAGGATACTGTTAGGGAAACAAAACCAAAGGATTCTTTTGTGGATGCGAATGGTGATATTATTAGTGTTGTTCCTGTTAGACAAAAACCAAATACAACCAATGATGTTCAAAGTGCATATAATATTGATTTTGATGATGATGACGATGATGATGATGTAATGTCATTTGGAGTTTCTTCAGAGGAAGAAACAAGACGTAAAGCGGAAGAGGAAGCAAAGCGTCAGGCCGAAGAAGAGGCAAGACGTAAAGCTGAGGAAGAAGCAAAACGTCAGGCTGAGGAGGAAGCAAGACGTAAAGCGGAAGAGGAAGCAAAACGTCAGGCTGAGGAAGAGGCAAGACGTCAGGCTGAGGAAGAAGCAAGACGTAAAGCCGAGGAAGAAGCAAGACGTCAGGCAGAGGAAGAAGCAAGACGTAAAGCTGAGGAAGAGGCAAGACGTAAAGCCGAGGAAGAAGCAAGACGTCAGGCAGAGGAAGAAGCAAGACGTAAAGCCGAGGAAGAGGCAAGACGTAGAGCAGAAGAGGAAGCAAAGCGTAAGGCTGAAGAAGAGGCAAGACGTAAAGCAGAAGAGGAAGCAAAGCGTAAGGCAGAGGAAGAAGCAAGACGTAAAGCAGAAGAGGAAGCAAAGCGTAAGGCAGAGGAAGAAGCAAGACGTAAAGCAGAAGAGGAAGCAAAGCGTAAGGCAGAGGAAGAGGCAAGACGTAAAGCAGAAGAGGAAGCAAAGCGCAAGGCAGAGGAAGAAGCAAGACGTAAAGCGGAAGAGGAAGCAAAGCGCAAGGCAGAGGAAGAGGCAAGACGTAAAGCCGAGGAAGAAGCAAGACGTCAGGCAGAGGAAGAAGCAAGACGTAAAGCAGAAGAGGAAGCAAAACGCAAGGCCGAAGAAGAAGCAAGACGTCAGGCTGAAGAAGAAGCAAGACGTAAAGCAGAGGAAGAAGCAAGACGTCAGGCAGAGGAAGAAGCAAGACGTAAAGCAGAAGAGGAAGCAAAACGTCAGGCAGAGGAAGAAGCAAGACGTAGAGCCGAGGAAGAAGCAAGACGTCAGGCGGAGGAAGAAGCAAGACGTAGAGCCGAGGAAGAAGCAAGACGTAAGGCCGAAGAAGAAGCAAAGCGTAAAGCCGAAGAAGCAGCAAAAGCAGCTGCACAGGCGATGAGTAATGGTTTTTCATTACCAGTTGGTGCAGAACAATTCCTTGGTAAATATTTATCTGTTACAGCGATTAATGATCAGATTGCTAATACAATGAAATATATTAGTGAAAATCCAAATGAGCCAAGAAATATTGTGATATTAGGACAGTATGGATTTGGAACTACAACAATTGCAGAGGATTTTGCTAGAAGCTTTTATGCAATGGGATTGTGTAAAACCAAAACAATTGCAAAGATTAAAGCAGGTGCTTTGAATAGAGCTAACATTAGTGATGCAATTAGCAAATTGCAGGGTGGATGCTTAGTAGTAGAAAATGCAGGTGTGATTTCCAATGAAAAATTAGATGAAATTTATCAAATTGTAAATGATTCTAATAATGATGTTGTAGTTATCATGACTGGTCAGATTGAAACATTATCTAGAATTTTCAAGGATAATGTTGTGATTTCAACACAGTTTAAGCATTTAATCCAGGTACACAGAATTACAGACATGGATGTATTTACAATTGCTAAGAATCATGCAATCCAGTTGGGATATCCATGTGAACAGGCGGCAGAGAATAATCTTAGAAGAAGAATGCAAGAGGTTGAAAGTGGAAATCTTGACCGTGTATTAAAGATTGTTGATAATGCTGTTTCAAAAGCACACAATCGTGAAATGACATCTGGTGACCAGGATCATCGCTTGGTTCCAGCTGATTTTGAATAAAGTGAGATGTGCAAAGAGAAATAAAGAATCATATATTCTTTATTTCTCTTTTTTTATAGAATGATTGTCCTGATATATTCTGATTTCGTTTGTGTGTTCGCAAGAAATATTTAGAAATGATAAAAAAGGGTTTGTTTTTTCATTTATTTTTGGTATTATGTAAATAACTGACTTGTTGAAATTAGATAATTTAGGATACAGGATAATAAGTGGAGGATACTACATCATGTTTGATATGGATATAGGAATTGATTTGGGAACAGCGAATGTTCTTGTGTATGTGAAGGGAAAGGGGATTGTAATCAATCAACCTTCCGTTGTTGCATTTGAAAAGCGATCCAAGAAACTCATCGCAATAGGTAACAAAGCTAAGGCAATGATGGGAAAAGAACCTGATAATATCGAAGTGATTCGCCCATTGAAGCAGGGAGTTATTTCAGATTACATGGTAACTGAAAGAATGCTGAAAACATTTATTGAAACTGCAATGCAGAAAAAGAGAATGTTTAGTCGTCCGAGAATCTGTGTTTGTGTGCCAAGTGGGGTTACTGAATTGGAAAAACGTGGTGTTGAGGACGCGGTTTATCATTCAGGTGCCAAGAATGTTGAGATTATGGAAGAGCCGATAGCAGCAGCCATTGGAGCAGATATTGATATTTCCCTGCCAAGAGGTAATATGGTTGTTGATATTGGTGGTGGAACGACAGATGTTGCTGTGATTTCGTTAGGAGGTATCGTTGTCAGCAATTCTTTGAAACTAGCTGGTGATGATTACAATGATGCAATTATTAAGTATATTCGAAGAACTTACAATTTGTTAATTGGTGAACCTACAGCTGAGAAGATTAAGATGACAATTGGTACGGTATTTCCAAGGCAAGAACCGATTACTATGGAAGTGAAAGGTAGAGATTTGGTTACAGGTTTCCCAGCACGTATCGTTGTGTCATCGGAGGAAACAATCGAGGCATTTGCAGAAGTTACGGCACAGATTTTGGATACAATTCACAATGTACTAGAAATTTCCCCACCAGAGCTGGTTGCAGACGTTGCTGAGCATGGTATTGTGTTGACAGGTGGTGGAAGTCTGATGCATGGTATGGACAAGCTTGTAGAAGAAAGCACAGGAATTCATGCGTATGTTGCTCCGACTGCATTGGAGGCAGTTGTATTTGGTGCAGGTCGTTCAGTGAATTATATAGGAAGATAAGAAATGAGCCGAGTTGGCTATGATATGGTAATAGAGCGCTGATTGAGACCATTTATTAGGTGGTAGAATTGGCGCTTTATTCGTTTAGATGAGAGGATTAGATATGGGATTTTTGCCAATTAGCAGAGAAGAAATGAATAAACTTGGTTGGGATAGACCGGATTTTGTTTTTGTGACAGGGGATGCTTATGTGGATCATCCCTCCTTTGGAACTGCAATAATAAGCAGGGTGCTGGAATCCCATGGTTATAAGGTGGCGATTATTCCACAACCAGATTGGAAAGATGCGGACAGTGTTACTATTTTTGGAGAACCAAGGCTTGGATTTTTAGTAAATGCAGGTAATATGGATTCCATGGTAAATCACTATTCTGTATCTAAGAAACGAAGAAATACGGATGCATATACGCCAGGAGGTGTCGCAGGGAAAAGACCTGATTATGCAACAATTGTATACTGCAATTTGATTAAAAGAACATACAAAAATATTCCAATTATCATTGGAGGAATAGAGGCCAGCTTGCGAAGAATGGCGCACTACGATTATTGGTCAGATCGGATGAAAAAGTCTATACTTGTGGATTCGGGAGCGGATTTGTTGAGCTATGGCATGGGGGAACATGCTATAGTGGAAATCGCGGATGCATTGAATAGTGGATTGGATGTAAAGGATATTACGTTTGTTGCTGGAACAGTGTATAAAACAAGAGAGATTGATGGGGTGTATGAAGGGATTGAGTTGCCTGATTTTGAAAAAGTAAAGGAAGATAAACTATCTTATGCAGAAAGCTTTCGGATTCAATATCAGAATACAGATCCATTTTCTGCAAAACCATTAATTGAGTGCTATGGCGAGAAGAGATATATTGTACAAAATCCTCCTGCAAAACCGTTGACAATGCAAGAGATGGACGATGTATATGAACTGCCATATATGCGAACCTACCATCCTTCTTATGAGAAAGAAGGAGGAGTTCCAGCAATTTCGGAAATTAAGTTCTCTCTCACGAGCAACAGAGGTTGTTTTGGCGGTTGTAGTTTTTGTGCATTGACCTTTCATCAGGGAAGAATCTTGCAATGTAGAAGTCATGAGTCCTTACTAAAAGAAGCAGAAAATATGACCAAGGACAAAGATTTTAAGGGATATATTCACGATGTGGGTGGACCGACGGCGAATTTTAGAGCGCCATCCTGCGAAAAGCAGATGAAAATGGGTGTTTGCAAAAACAAACAGTGCCTGTTTCCTTTACCTTGTAAGAATATGAGGGTGGATCATTCGGATTACATTGCATTGTTACGCAAATTGAGAAATTTGCCAGGTGTAAAGAAGGTATTTATCCGCTCTGGAATCCGGTTTGATTATGTATTGGCGGATTCTAAGGATGATTTTATGAAGGAACTTTGTGAACACCATATTAGTGGGCAGTTAAGAGTAGCACCAGAGCATGTGTCAGATCAGGTCCTTCATTTAATGGGAAAACCAGGAAATGCTGTATACCAAAGATTCGTCGAAAAGTTTCATCTTACAAATCAAAGATTGGGAAAAGAACAGTACCTGGTTCCATATTTGATGTCTTCCCATCCAGGTTCGGGACTAAAGGAAGCAGTGACTTTGGCAGAACATATTAGAGACTTGGGCTATATGCCAGAGCAAGTACAGGATTTTTATCCAACACCGTCTACTATCTCAACCTGCATGTATTATACAGGGGTGGATCCTAGAACCATGGAAAGCGTATATGTTCCTAAAAACCCTCATGAAAAAGCGATGCAAAGGGCTTTGATTCAATATAAGAGACCTGAAAACTATGATCTGGTTAAAGAGGCTTTACAAAAGACTGGTCGTCAAGATTTAATTGGATTTGACAAATTGTGTTTAATTCCACCAAGAAAAATGAAAAGGGAGGACCCAGTCAAAGGGAAGAAAAAATTGGCGCATGACAAATCGTCAAAACCATCAACGAATAAGAGACGAGATGAAGGAGTAAACAAAAAGAACAAGAATAAGTCTAGTAAATCACTTCGACAGGTCCATAAAAAGAAAAAGTAGGAACACTTGTTGAATGATAGATAAAAATGTTCAAAAAAAAGAACAATAATTGGGCATAAAATGGTGGTTCTGCACTTGATATTTGGTTGCATGTCTATGGAAATTATGGTATCATATTAGCAAATTGCGTGGTGATGAGAGTGCTGTTGTTTGGGATGATAACAAGAGTGCTAATATTGACCTGCAAAAATTATAAACGGAGGATGTTTCAATATGTCAAAGAAAGTTGTTTTAGCTGGCGCTTGTCGTACAGCAATCGGAACTATGGGTGGAACTTTAGGTACTACTCCAGCAGCAGATTTGGGTGCTATCGTAATTAAGGAAGCTTTGGAAAGAGCTGGTGTTCCAGCTGAGAAAGTTGACCATGTATATATGGGTTGTGTAATCCAGACTGGTCTTGGTCAGAATGTTGCACGTCAGGCTTCTATTAAGGCTGGTTTGCCAAACGAGACTCCAGCAGTTACAGTTAACGTTGTTTGTGGTTCAGGTTTGAACTGTGTGAATATGGCAGCACAGATGATTCAGGCAGGAGATGCTGATATCGTTGTTGCTGGTGGTATGGAGAATATGTCAATGGCTCCATATGCACTTGATAAGGCTCGTTTTGGTTACCGTATGGGTAATGCAACAATGAAGGATACAATGGTAAATGATGCACTTTGGGATGCATTTAACGATTATCATATGATTAAGACAGCTGACAATATCTGTGAAGAGTGGGGTATCACTCGTGAAGAGCTTGATGAGTTTGCATTAAAGAGTCAGCAGAAGGCTGAGGCTGCTCAGGCTAGCGGCGCTTTCGATAAGGAAATCGTTCCTGTGACAATTAAGAATAGAAAGGGCGACATCGTATTTGCTAAGGACGAGGGACCAAGAGCTGGTTCTACTATGGAAGGTCTTGCAAAGCTTCGTCCAATCAACAAGGATGGTTTTGTTACTGCAGGTAATGCATCTGGTATCAATGATGGTGCTGCTGCAATCGTAGTAATGAGTGAAGAGAAGGCTAAGGAGCTTGGTGTTAAGCCAATGGCTACATTTGTTGCAGGTGCTTTAGCTGGTTGTAGACCAGAAGTTATGGGTATCGGTCCTGTTCCAGCTACACAGAAGGTTATGGCTAAGGCTGATATGAAGATTGAAGACTTTGATATTATCGAGGCTAATGAGGCATTTGCTGCTCAGTCAATCGCAGTAGGTAGAGATCTTGGTATCGATGTAGATAAGCAGTTGAATCCTAACGGTGGTGCAATCGCACTTGGACACCCAGTTGGTGCTTCAGGATGCCGTATTCTTGTTACACTTCTTCATGAGATGGAAGCAAAGGATGCTAAGAAGGGTCTTGCTACACTTTGTATCGGTGGTGGTATGGGTTGTGCTACTATCGTAGAGCGTGACTAATCCTATTCAAAAAGACATAACTAGACAAAATTAAAATCACTACATCGGTTGAAAAATCGATGTAGTGTACTAAGAATAAAAGGAGAAATACATATGGAATTTATTACATATGAACAGGACGGATTTGTAGGTGTAATTACAATCAATCGTCCAAAGGCATTGAACGCATTAAACAGCCAGGTGTTAGAAGAGTTAGATGCAACATTAGATGCAGTTGATCTTAACACTACTAGAGCTTTAATTTTAACAGGTGCTGGAGACAAGTCATTTGTTGCTGGTGCTGATATCGGAGAAATGTCTACTCTTACAAAGGCTGAAGGCGAAGCTTTCGGTAAGAAGGGTAACGATGTATTCCGTAAGTTAGAGACATTCCCACTTCCAGTGATTGCAGCTGTGAATGGCTTTGCATTAGGTGGTGGATGTGAGATTTCTATGAGTTGTGATATCAGAATCTGTTCTGAAAATGCAATCTTTGGTCAGCCAGAGGTTGGTCTTGGTATTACACCAGGTTTTGGTGGCACACAGAGATTGGCTCGTTTGGTTGGTGCTGGTATGGCTAAGCAGATGATCTACACAGCTCGTAATATTAAGGCAGATGAGGCTTATCGTATCGGTCTTGTAAATGCAGTATATCCACAGGAAGAGTTGATGGATGCAGCAAAGAAGATGGCAGCAGGTATTGCTATGCAGGCTCCAATCGCTGTTCGTAACTGCAAGAAGGCAATTAACGATGGTTTAGATGTTGATATGGATCAGGCAATCGTAATCGAAGAGAAGTTGTTTGGTGATTGTTTCGAGACAGAAGACCAGAGAGCTGGTATGGGCAATTTCTTAGAGAAGGATAAGGAAAAGAAGTTAAAGGTTGTTCCTTTCCAGAATAAGTAATTCAATTTAATTATATGATTTTAACACGATTAGGGTGGCCATTTTGACCATCCTATACGTGTGAAATAAGGATAACAGTTTGAACGAAACGTATATGAATTCAAATTGTGTATTCAATATTATATTTTAGGAGGACATGAAAATGAAAGTTGGCGTTATTGGTGCAGGTACCATGGGTCAGGGTATTGCTAAGGCATTCGCACAGGTTGATGGATACGAAGTAGCTCTTTGTGACATCAAGCAGGAGTGGGCTGAAGGCGGTAAGGACAAGATTGCTAAAGGTTATGCAAGACTTGTAGAAAAAGGAAAGATGGATCAGGCAAAGGTTGATGCAATTCTTAACAGCATCACACCAGGTCTTAAGGAAGATCTTTGTGCAGATTGCGATTTGATCGTAGAAGCTGCATTTGAGGATATGAACGTTAAGAAGACAACATTCTCTGAGTTAGATAAGATTGCTAAGCCAGAGTGTATCTTCGCTTCTAATACATCAAGTCTTTCAATTACTGAGATTGGAAATGGTCTTACACGTCCTATGATTGGTATGCATTTCTTCAATCCTGCTGATCGTATGAAATTGGTAGAGGTAATTGCTGGTGTGAATACACCACAGGAGACTGTTGATCAGATCGTTAAGATTTCAGAAGAAATCGGTAAGACACCAGTACAGGTTAACGAGGCAGCTGGTTTCGTTGTTAACCGTATCTTGATTCCTATGATTAATGAAGCAGCATTCATTAAGATGGAAGGTGTTTCTGATGTAGCTGGTATTGATGCAGCTATGAAGCTTGGTGCAAATCATCCAATGGGACCTCTTGAGTTAGGTGATTTCATTGGTTTGGATATTTGTCTTGCTATTATGGACGTTCTTTACAATGAAACAGGTGACAGCAAGTATCGTGCATGTCCATTGCTTCGTAAGATGGTTCGTGGTGGTAATCTTGGTGTTAAGAGTGGTAAGGGATTCTATATCTACAATGCTGACCGTACAAAGACACCAATGGATGCTCAGTAAACTGAGGCATAACAGACATAAATGTTCTATAAGAACAATTTTATAGGAGGAAATAATAATGGATTTCACTTTAAGTAAGAAACATGAAATGGCGCAGACTCTTTTTAGAGAGTTTGCTGAAAATGAAGTAAAGCCACTTGCTCAGGAAATCGACGAAGAACATAGATTCCCAAGAGAGACAGTTGAGAAGATGGCAAAAGCAGGATTTTTAGGTATTCCTGTTCCAAAGGAGCTAGGTGGTCAGGGTTGTGATCCTTTAACATATGCTATGTGTGTTGAAGAATTATCAAAGGTTTGTGGTACTACAGGTGTTATCGTATCTGCACATACATCTCTTTGTGTTGATCCAATTCAGACATATGGAACTCCAGAGCAGAAGGAGAAATATATTCCTGATTTAGCTTCTGGTAAGAAGTTAGGTGCTTTCGGTTTGACTGAGCCAGGTGCTGGTACAGATGCACAGGGACAGCAAACAAAGGCTGTTTTAGATGGTGATGAGTGGGTATTAAATGGTTCTAAGTGCTTTATCACCAATGGTAAGGAAGCTGACATTTATATCGTTATTGCTGTAACAGGTAAAGTTGAGAAGCGCGGTAGAATGCAGAAGGAAATCTCAGCATTTATCGTAGAGAAGGGTACACCAGGATTTACCTTTGGTACAAAGGAAAATAAGATGGGTATCTGCGCATCTTCTACATATGAGTTGATCTTCACAGATTGCCGTATTCCAAAGGAGAACATATTAGGTGCTAAGGGTAAGGGATTTGGTATCGCTATGCATACATTAGATGGTGGTCGTATCGGTATCGCTGCTCAGGCTCTTGGTATTGCTGAGGGTGCTTTGGAGACAACAATTAACTATGTTAAGGAAAGAAAGCAGTTCGGTAGAAGTATTTCTGCATTCCAGAATACGCAGTTCCAGTTAGCTGATATGGCTACTAAGGTAGAGGCTGCTAAGTTATTAGTATACAAGGCTGCTATGAAGAAGGGTGAGTACCAGAACGGTGCTAAGGTTTCTTATTCAGTAGAGGCTGCTATGGCTAAGTTATATGCTGCTGAGGTTGCTATGGAAGTGACAACTAAGGCTGTTCAGTTACATGGTGGTTATGGATATATTAAAGAGTACGGCGTTGAGCGTATGATGCGTGATGCGAAGATCACAGAGATTTACGAAGGAACTTCAGAAGTTCAGCGTATGGTTATCTCTGCAAATTTATTAAACTAGGAGGTAATTAACGTGAAGATAGTTGTTTGTGTGAAACAGGTACCTGATACAAAGGGTGGAGTAAAGTTTAATCCAGATGGAACATTAGATAGAGGTGCAATGCTTACAATCATGAATCCAGATGATAAGGCTGGTTTGGAAGCAGCACTTCGTTTGAAAGATGAGTACGGTGCAGAAGTTACGGTTGTAACAATGGGTCTTCCAAAGGCTGAGGAAGTTCTTCGTGAGGCTATGGCTATGGGTGCTGACAAGGGAATTCTTGTAACAGATAGAGTTCTTGGTGGTGCTGATACTTGGGCTACTTCTACAACATTAGCTGGTGCTATCCGTAACTTAGAATATGATTTAATCATCACAGGTCGTCAGGCTATCGATGGTGATACTGCTCAGGTAGGTCCTCAGATTTCTGAGCACCTTAACATCCCTGTAATCTCATATGCAGAGGATTTGAAGATCGAAGGTAACAGTGTGATTGTTAAGCGTCAGTATGAAGACAGATATCACATGGTTAAGGCTCAAATGCCATGTCTTGTTACAGCTCTTGCTGAGTTAAATGAGCCACGTTACATGACACCAGGTGGAATCTTTGATGCGTATGATGCTGAGATTACTGTTTGGGGAAGAGCAGATCTTATTGATGTAGATGATGCAAACCTTGGTTTGAAGGGTTCTCCTACAAAGATTGCTAAGGCTTCTGATAAGGTAAGAAAGGGTGCTGGTGAGAAGGTTACACCAGATTCTCCAGACGAGGCTGTAAGCTACATTATGGATAAGTTACTTACAAAGCATGTCATCTAATTGATATTCGTGTTTTGAAAATTCAGAAAGGTAAAAGTGGTGAATAAAATGAGTTTAGAAGCATATAAGGGCGTATATGTCTACGCACAGCAGGTAGACAACAAAATTAGTGGTATCGCACTTGAGTTACTTGGTAAAGCAAGAGACCTTGCTAAGGATCTTGATACAGACGTAACAGCAGTTCTTATCGGTTCTGACGTTAAGGGCTTAGCTGACGAGTTGGCTGAGTACGGTGCAGATAAGGTTATCGTAGTAGATGACCCAGAATTAAAAGAGTATAGAACAGAGCCTTATACACATGCATTGGCATCTGTTATCAATGAGTTTAAGCCAGACATCGTATTAGTTGGTGCGACAGCAATCGGTAGAGATTTGGGACCTCGTGTGTCTGCTCGTGTTGCTACAGGTCTTACAGCTGACTGTACAGTACTTGAGATTGGTGATTTCCCATTGAATCCACTTCCAAATCAGGAGCAGAAGCATGGTCAGTTATTGATGACTCGTCCTGCATTTGGTGGTAACACAATTGCTACAATCGCATGTCCTGACAACCGTCCACAGATGGCAACAGTTCGTCCAGGTGTTATGCAGAAGATTGAGCCAATCGCTGGTGCTAAGGCTAACATTGTAGAGTTTAATCCAGGATTTACTCCTGACAACAAGTATGTAGAGATTCTTGAGGTTGTTAAGGCTGTATCTGATACAGTAGATATTATGGACGCTAAGATTTTGGTATCTGGTGGTCGTGGTGTTGGAAGCAAAGAGAACTTCAAGCTTCTTGAGGATTTGGCAGCTGTTCTTGGTGGAACAGTAAGCTGTTCTCGTGCTGTAACTGACTCTGGTTGGTTACCAAGAGACTTACAGGTAGGTCAGACAGGTAAGACTGTTCGTCCTAACGTATACTTTGCTATCGGTATTTCTGGTGCAATTCAGCACGTTGCTGGTATGGAAGAGTCTGATATCATCATCGCTATCAACAAGGATGAGGATGCTCCAATCTTTGATGTAGCTGATTACGGTATCGTAGGCGATTTGAATAAGATTGTTCCACAGCTTACAGAGGCAATTAAGGCTCAGTTAGCGAATAAGTAATTAATTATAAGCAGAATACTTATACTTTTGTCATAAGAGAATGCAATATAAAAGGGATTTGCAATATTCGTATTACAAATCCCTTTTGATGTATGGATAGAAATGAATAGAATAAACCATTCTATTTATGAGTGAGATTTTTATAGTAGGCTTGTAAGGATTTTGATATCAGGAGGCGAACAATGGATAAGTTTTTTAAAATTTCAGAACGTGGTTCTACAGTGAAGGCAGAGATTAT
Organism: Lachnospiraceae bacterium; assembly: GCA_045537735.1. Taxonomy (GTDB): domain Bacteria; phylum Bacillota; class Clostridia; order Lachnospirales; family Lachnospiraceae; genus CAG-590. Next base: position 71,513 of record JAZSPZ010000011.1, on the reverse strand, counting down.
TGGCGGCTTGACCACATTTTTTGCTATGGCTTATATTGTATTTGTCAATCCAAATCAGGTGGCAGCAGAAGGCTCTAACGGTTGGTTGGCAGCTATAGCAGCAGAGGCAGGAATGGATGTATCTGTTCAGCTTGGACAGATATGGAATTCAGTTTTCATAGCATCGTTGTTGGCTGCAATTGTAGGTACCTTATTGTCGGGTATGTTGGCAAAAATGCCATTTGCACAAGCATGTGGTATGGGTTTAAATTCCTTTTTCTGTACATCCTTTATTGCAGCAGCGGTTATGGGCGGAACAGATGTAATCGAAGGATATCATGTAGGTATGATAATTATTTTTATATCAGGTGTGATATTTTTGATTTTATCCGCTACAGGTTTGAGGGAACATATTGCGAAATCCATGCCAGATTGTTTGAAAAAAGCGATACCAGCAGGTATTGGTTTGTTCATTGCCATGATTGGTATGAAGAATGCGGGTTTAATTCAGGCAAATCAGTATACATTTGTTCAGTTTGTAGATATTCATAACGGTGAGTGGGTGACAGTTGCCCCTGCAATTACAGCATTTTTAGGTTTGGTTATCATTGGTATTCTTGAGAAAAAGAAGGTAAAGGGTAGCGTTATTATTTCAATTTTTATTTCTACTATCATTTATTATGTGTTGATGCAACAGGTACCAAGCTTTGATATTAGTGCCATTGGACAGACCTTCAAAGATTTTGGTGAAGTTGGTATCGTTGGATTGTTGGATGCAAATGCATGGAAGAGTGCATTCACAGGTGCTCCTCTTGGTGGTGCATTTAATGCAGTAATGCTGATTATCACTTTCTGTTTGGTTAATATGTTTGACACCATTGGAACATTGTATGGAACAGCATCTCAGGCTAATATGTTGGATGAAAACGGAGATCCAATCAATGTGAATCAGGCAATGCTTGCAGACTCTATTTCAACTGTAACAGGTGCGATGCTGGGAACTTCAACCTGTACCACTTTTGTCGAGTCGGCTTCTGGTGTAGCAGCAGGTGCGAGAACAGGTCTTGCCAGTGTTGTAACAGCAATCTGTTTTGCATTTTGTTTATTCCTAAGCCCATTGGCAACAGTGATTCCGAGTGCAGCAACAGCACCAGCGTTGATTTTTGTTGGCGTATTGATGATGAAGAGCTTTGCAAATGTGGATATGAGTGATATGTGTTCCGCTGTACCAGCATTCCTGGCACTAATCATGATGCCACTTACCTATTCCATTGCAAATGGTATCGGTATTGGTTCTATCGCATATGTACTGATCACATTGTGTACAGGTAATTATAAGAAGAAAGATGTTGTGGTTACTGTTATCGCGGCATTGTTTGTATTCAAGTTTATCTTTGTTACAATGTAATTTGAGGGTATGATTTCAGATAGTTTTGGCTATTTGGCATCATACCTTTTTTCTTTGCATATTTTAGAATAAGGCTCTAAATAGATTTGAAATGAGAAGGTCAAGGATGGAAATATATGTAGTAAATACAGGAGACACTCTGGAAAGTATTGCAGCACAATATGGTGTATCTGCGGAGCGAGTAGCGTATGATAATGACATATCAGGTGCGGAACTGGTAGTGGGGCAGGCTTTGATCATTGCTATTCCTGAAACGGTTTATACCATTCAAAATGGGGACACCTTGCAAAGCATAGGAGATGCTTTTGAAACGACAGTGTTACAGCTTGTACGCAACAACTCCTATCTCCTAAATGAGAGTTTTCTGTTGCCGGGAAGGCAGATTGTGATTTCGTATCAAACTGTAAATCAAAATGACGAAACAAATGAAGTCAATAGAATGAATCAAAGGAATATTGTCGATATTGAAATCTTTGGCTATGCGTATGGTTTTATAAGAGATGATATATTAGAAGAGAGTTGTCTCTATATTCAGGAATTGTTACCCTTTTCTTATGGTTACAATGTAGATGGAACCTTGATTCCCATGAATGATGATAGGTTGTTGGCAGAAGCAAATCGGTTTGGATTGCGTAAAAGAATGGTGATTACACCGTTGGATGCAAATGAGAGATTTAACAATCAGTTGGTAGTGATGGTTTTGTCGAATGCCACTATGAGAGAAACGCTGATTACCAATATCATACAAACAATGACAGACAAAGGATATCAGGCACTAGACATTGACTTTGAATTTATTCCAGGGGAATTTCGTGACGCTTATGTAGCATTTATTGCTGAAGTGCGTGGTCGATTAAATCCGTTAGGTTATTTGGTAAGTGTTGCAGTACCTCCCAAAACTTCAGATGACCAACCAGGTCTGTTGTATGAGGGGATTGATTATGCGGGAATCGGAAGTGTAGCGGATAGCGTATTTTTGATGACCTATGAATGGGGATATAAGTTTGGACCACCTATGGCTGTTGCACCAATACCAAGTGTCAGGAGAGTGCTGGATTATGCAGTATCGGTCATACCGAGAGAGAAAATTGATATGGGAATTCCCAATTATGCCTATGACTGGCCGTTACCCTACGAGCGTGGTGTGACAGAAGCAGAGACCATTGGAAATACAGAAGCGGTAAGGAGGGCATTTCGATACGGTGCACAAATTCAATATGACGAGCAATCCCAGGCACCATTTTTCAATTACACATTAGATGGAATAGAGCATGTGGTATGGTTTGAGGATGTGCGAAGTATTGCTGCAAAATATGATTTGATAGAAGAGTACGGATTTCATGGCGGTGGCTATTGGAATCTGATGCGCGAGTTTCGCCAGAACTGGATGTATGTGAATCTGATAAATTCACGTTTATAGAGATATCCCGCCACGCTCGATGCCAATTATGGGAAGAGAATAGGCTTCTGGTTAGGCTGTTTTCAACGAAAGACAGTTTGTGTCCACCGGTACTTAATGAGTAAAGTAAGAAAGAGACAGTTAGAACACTTTAATGTGTGTTTTAACTGTCTCTCTTATTTTACGAATCTAGTACCGCTGTGCACACAACAAGTGCGAAAGCGTCCGCTTAGTACTCCATCGCCTTCTCTTCACCATTCAATACACGGATTGCACCCTGTGCAAGAGCAAGTAACTCGTCCTCACCAGGATATACAGTAAATGGTGCAATAAATCCAAGCTTTTCTTTTAATCTGTCGATTGTCTCAGCGTTGTAAGCGATACCTCCAGTACAGATAATCTGGTCAACCTTACCACCTAATACGGCAGCCATAGCACCTGCATCCTTAGCAAGCTGGTAGTGGAATGCTTCGTATACACCCAAAGCCTTCTCATCGCCATCTTCTAACGCAAGCTTCTTTACATCACGCATATCGTTTGTTCCAAGGTAACCATTGAAACCACCATTACCACAAATCTTCTTATAAATCTCTTTCTCTGTATATTTTCCAGAGTAGCAAAGCTTAATCAAATCACCAACGGGAACAGTACCTGCACGTTCTGGAGAAAATGCACCTTCACCATCAAGGATGTTGTTAACATCTACAATCTTACCACACTTGTGTGCGCCAACAGATACACCACCACCCATGTGGATTACGATTAAGTTAAGCTCGTCATATGACTTACCGATTTCTTTTGCGTAGCGCTTTGCAACAGCCTTCTGATTCAAGGCGTGGAAAATACTTCTTCTTGGAAGCTCTGGCATACCAGAATATCTAGCAACTGGCTCTAACTCGTCAACAACTACAGGGTCAACGATATAAGCTGGAACACCAACCTCATCACCGATTTCCTTTGCTAAGATACCACCAAGGTTGGAAGCGTGTTGTCCCTGCTTTCCAATCTTAAGGTCATTAAGCAATTCTTCTGTTACAGCGTATGTACCACCTGGAATTGGCTTTAACAAACCACCACGTCCAACGACAACATCTAAAGTCTTAATATCAAAGTTCTTTTCCTTTAATACGTCTAAAATAACATCCTTACGAAAATCCTTCTGATCAATGATAGAAGCGTACTTTGCAATTTCCTCAGTTGGATGTCTCAAAGTTTCCTCGAAAACCTGGTTCTCATCCTCGTAAACACCAATCTTAGTAGAAGTAGAACCTGGATTGATAATTAAAATTGTGTAAGCCATTATAATATCCTCCTTACTTGTTCATTGCTTCAGCAACAACTGCACCAACGGCGATAGAGTTCACTTTTGTCTCAAAATCGTCAGAACGAGATGTTAAGATAACAGGCGCTTTTGTTCCGGTTAAAATGTTACCATTCACAACCTTTGCGTTGTGAACAAGTGCCTTGTATGTAATGTTACCAGAGTGAATGTCTGGGAATAATAAGATGTCTGCATCGCCAACAATCTTACGATCGGTTGCTCCTTTGTGTCTAGCAGCCTCAGGGTCGATTGCAAGGTCATATGATAATGGACCATCTACAATACAGCCAGTAATCTGACCTTCTTCGTTCATCTTTGCAAGTTCAGCAGCCTCTACAGTAACAGGCATTTTAGGGTTTACAACCTCAACAGCAGCGAGAGGTGCAACCTTAGGACACTCAATACCACAAGCATGTGCAATCTCTACAGTGTTGCGGATGATGTTTGCCTTTGTTTCCAAATCCGGATAAGGAATAAATGCAACATCGCTTAGGAATAATAATCCGTCGTGACCTTCAATATCAAAAATACATACATGAGATAACGTTTTCTCTGTGCGAAGACCAACCTCTTTATCTAATACACTCTTCAGGAAAGACTTTGTGTCAATCAAGCCCTTCATGTACATGTCTGCCTTGCCATCATGTACTAACTTTACAGCTGTTAATGCAGCCTCATAATCATCTTTCACATCAATGATCTCATATCCTGAAATATCCATGTTCATAGAATCTGCAACTGCCTGAATTTTGTCAGCGTCACCAACTAAAATAGCATCTGCAATGCCTCTCTTTTTAGCTTCTGCAACTGCCTCTAAAACCGCATCGTCCTGAGCAACAGCAACAGCAACCTTCTTAGTGCTGCAAGCAGCAACTTTTGCTAATAAATCGTCAAAAGTCTTTGTCATGTTCGTACACCTCATTTATTAAAATTTTGTTTTTGGAAATATATCATTTCCTTATATTAATAATCCACAAACTATACTAGCACTTGAAGTCATTTTGGTCAAGGTAAACCTACTTTATTATTATAAGAAATAGAAAATGGTATAAAATGGTAAAAACCCAACATCTTGTATTTTGATTGGAAAATATTAATAGAAATTGTGAAAAAAACTTTTCATTTCATAGCATATATGCTATACTAACGTCAAATAGTGTGCATTTGTGTGCCTTTTTGCCAAAAAGCTATGTTTTATGGTGAAAAGGAGTTCAATATAATGCGAAAAATGACGATATAATTACAATATAGATATTTTATGTATGAGGTGATTGGGATGAATGCAAAAAACAGATTAATCGACAAATTATTAAAGGTGGCAAAGAAACATAAGATACTTACATATCCGGTGCTTGCTTTGGTAGCGGTTATTAGTGTGTTCAATTATTTCTTTTCTTGGAGTACAGGTGCAGGCAAGCGTGTCGTTGCAGTTGTGATGGTGTTGGTAATGTTAGTGTCCCAGTCATATTTCCTTACCTCATCAGCGTCAGCTTTGGTTGACACAGACGAAACTGTACAGGAACAACAGGAATTGCAGGAGCAGAGTGATGATGGTCTTGTTGATGATGGAGAAACAGAAGGAGAAGACCTTGTACAATCCGATACCCCAACAGAGGTTACCACGGAAGATCCGGCAGGAGATTTGGATGATACATCAGATGATACTGTTGCAGAGAGCGATAGCAATGAAACTGTAACTACAGAAGCGAACACAGATGACACACCTAACACAGAGGATGTGTCTAGTACAGAAGACACAGCTTATACAGATGATACAACACAGTCTGGTGAGACAGAGAATACAGAAGAGGTTCCAGCATATGCAGAGGATGTTCAGGAACCTGAGAAAACAACAGCAGCAGAGGAAACAGCAACCGTTGTTTTTGTTGCTGTTAAGAGTGATAGCAAGCCTGAGGTATTCCGTTGTACTGCTACAAAGAATGAGAGTGGAGATACCTATAAAATAACAAGCGCATCATGGGAAGCAGATGCAAACAGAAACTTGGCTACAAGCTACAATGATGGCAATTATCTGACATACGCAGGTTGGTATACCTCTACAGATTATTCTGTTAAGGTTGATTCCACAGTAGCTAGCAATTTGTCGCTTTCTGAACCAGGTATTATTTGGTTATATGCAAAAGAGATTATTTCTAACTATAAGGTTTCCATTGGTTCAGCAGGAACGGTAAGTCCTTTTACTGTTTCAGGCGCAACAGCAGATGCCAATGAGAATGGTATTTATGCAGTACCAGCATCACCAAGTGGTAATAGTTATACAGGTTCTTTTACAATCGTACAACCACAGCGAGCAGGTTATGAGTTGTCTGGTATTGACAGAGAATTAAGTGGTGCAGGTGTTTCTGGCACAGTGAATGGAGAAGATTTGAATGTTACTTTGTCTGGTGGTGATTATACACAGAACGTTCAACTGGCCTGGACTGCAGAGGATTACGATATTCAATATCAAGCAGCTGATAGTGTCGTGACACAGACTGTAACTTATGACGGCCAGGAAAGTTCGGATTTAATTCTTTCTGAAAACTCTGTGGATGTAGCAGAAAAAGAAGGATATGTATTCGCTGGTTGGGAAACCAATGGCGGCGCAATTCGAATTCCGAAGGATAGAGCGGGTGTGGATTTCGTTTCGAGCTATTCGGCGCTGCAGTCTTATGCATATGGTTGCGCGAAGGCAGGCTCACCTGCATTGTTAACGCCATATTATGATTATGCGGGTGTGGAATTATTACAGGATATGATTACATACGAATACAGAAGTACACAGAATGAGCCAAAGGTAATTACAGCGGTGTACAAAGATAATGGTTTGGGTAGCGATACATTTACATATGATTTGGGTACGATTACAGATGGCAGTGGTCAGGCAGTAGATCCTGCAAACTATGGTATCAATGTTTCCAAGGGTGATGGAAAAGCAATTACTGTTGGAATCAGGGACACAGGTCTTACTGGTGTCATTACATTGAATGTAGAAGTGTTAATTACCGATTCACGTGTTCAAGACCCAGATGAAAGCACGTCAAAAGACACATTGACTATAAAAGTGACACCTTGCCAGTTGACATTAGATACTTCCAGTGTTCCAGCATTGACAAAGGTATATGATGGAACAGACGAATGTGATTTCTCTGGAGCGATTGAGACAAATATTGATGGTGTTACAGTAAGGATTGCTTCAAGTCAGTTTGATAATGCCAATGTTGGTGAGAGAAGTGTGATTCTTACTCCTGCAACGGATTGGTTAGATTTCGGTGGAGCCACAGATTCTGTTGATAATTATTCTATTCAAAGCAATGCAAACGGTAACTTTGTGGTATCTGGTACAATTAAGCAAAGAGAAGTGAATGTTAGAACTTATGCAGTGCTAGGTGACAGAGATTATATTCGTGCAGGTGAAGCAAACCCTGTGTTCAAGGCTGAAGAGATTGCCAGTGATGAAGAGGATGAAGGATTGCTTGAAAAAGATAAGAATAGTTTGAGTACACTCATCACATTAACTGCTGATCCTGAACGAGATGATTCTACCATGACAACAAGTCGTGATGTTACTTATCGAGTTGTACCGGTTGATACGGCAGATTCCAATTACAAATTCAACTTTAACTACAATGACTTAGGTACATTTAAGGTAAGACTGGAATCAGCAGATACGTTATTTGAAGCAATTGGAAAAACAGATTCCGGTTGGTTTGGAACTGGTTCAAAGATTGTGCCAAAGGAGGATAGTGGTTATAATCAGATTCGTTTAGAAGGCGGAGAAGCTGATAGTCAGATTCTTCTGACAGAAGAGCTTGCTGCGGATGAGAAGGTTGTATTCCAATTGTATGATTCTGGTACACAAGCTTACACAGCATTCACTACATTCCCAGTGAAAGTAGATTTGACAAATCCAGAATATATAGGTTGTGAAGTAGTTGAGAATGGTTTGGATACAGGTTCAGGCTTGTATTTCCCAGCTGCAGGTGGACAGGTAAGTTTGGGACATTATTATAATAAGTCCATTACATTCCGCGTATCCTATAAGGATACTGCATCTGGTGCTAGTAAGTTGGTTTATTCTTTGTCAGGTAATTTGACAGATGTAACAGATAGTGCAGGACAGGAAGTAAGTTTTGTTAGTAAGATAGATGGTATTTCAACGTTTACATTTACCATTCCTGTCAGAGATTTGATTGATCAAAAGGGTGGAATTCAGTTCTATGCAATTGATGCTGCTAACAATAAGTCAGATCTTATGAATTTGGTAAGTGCTGGTGATGAATGGATTGTAGAAAAGACTGCACCAAATATTGAGGTAATTATTAAAGCTGGTGGTACAAGTTCTACAGATGGTATTACCATTACAGGAGAGGATCAGGAAACATATTTCGGCAATGTAAAGGCTTACTTGTCGGCCCAAGATGCTACATCTCCAATTACAAGTATTACTTGGATAATTAATGGAGAAGAGCATGTGCAAACACTTGATAATGAACCAATGCAAGTGAATACAGTACTTCCGATTAATGCGACATCCTTTACGCCGTTGGATGGTGGTGTGTTTACAGTAAGTGCTTATGTTACTGATAAAGCAGGTAATAAGTCACTTACCACCGATGAGGTTACGTTTAAGATTGATGATGTGAAGCCGGTTGTTAATATTGATGACGGATATGACGATTATCAGCAGGAAGTAAAATTGACTTTTGATGCTTATGATGAACTGAGTGGAATCAAATACATCAATGTAAAAGATTTGCAATCTGATACAATGATTCAGCATGTAGTTGAAAAGGTAGAACAAAACGAGGCAGGATTTAAGACGTCTTACTGTTATGTTACAACTACTAAGCAGGGAAGTTATACCATTGAAGTTTCTGATAATGCAGGTAATGTATATACAGAAACCATTGAGTTGAAGAATGTTTCAAGTGAAGTTCCGGCGTGTCCAACTGTAACATTTGATCCTGAAGTGAATGAGAATGGTTGGATTACCGCAGATGAAGCAAAGGCATCTATTACGAATGTTAAGATGACAGAAGAAGATAAGATGCTAGTAGATACAAAGTACCAGATTTGGAAGGATGGAGAAACCTCTATGCATGTCACAACACTTGATAGTGACGTAGATGTGGAAGAGATTACATTACCAAATGGTATATATCAGCTACGTGTATGGAGCGAAAGCTTAACCGGTGTCAAGTGTGACGGTTCTGAGGAGAACGGACATATATATGATATTCAAGTGGATTCTGTAGAGCCTGTTATCGAATATACCCTTGCAAAAGGTGCCGATAATTCTTTGGTTGTGAATTTCACAGTGAAGGATGATATCAGTGGTGTGAATAGTGAAAAGATTCAGGTGTACAATGGCTCAAGATTGATTGATGCACAGATTACTGAAATGGAAGATGGTTCTGGATATACAGGAACATTTAACATAACAGAGGTTGGTAGCTATACAATTATGGCAGAGGATATAGCTGGAAATGTTGCTACTGCACCAGCATTTACTCCAATGAGTATGAAGGTAAATGCTGTAAAGAATATTTCAGCTACGGCGGCTACAGTGGGTGCTCGTGTGATTAAGGGTACATATGATATTCAGTCTGCAACCATTGCATATCGCAAATTTGATGCTGCGACATATACTGAGGCCGATGCTTTACCAGTATTAGATGAGACAACTGGTAATGTTGCGGTTTCAGCACTTTTGAATAATTTGGAAAAAGGAACCAATTATGTATATAAAGTAACAGCTTTGTCAGATGGTGGTGAAGTATTAGAATATGTAGGTTACTTTAGAACTTTGGCAGATGGAGAGAGCGGTATCACTGTTTCGGGTTCAGCAAGATATGCGGATGGTAGAGACGGATACATTACTGTGGGATTATTTGCTGGTCAATCATGTATTAGAGCTGTAGAGGTAGACACTAGTGTGGATAATACATTTACCTTCAAAGATGTTCCAGATGGAACTTACAGTGTAGTTGCCACAGATGGAGTTTACTCAAAGAATGCAAGAGTTTTAATTCATTCTGGAAGAATTATTTATCCGGAGACTGCAACACTTGATTTGGTATTGTCTGGTAAGAATACAGCGGTGGAATTGACTACAGCTGAGACACCATATGTGACAGCAGATAATATGGATTCGTTATTTGATGATGAGACAAATTATACAGACGAAGACCGAGCTATTATTGAAAATGGTGGCACTATTGAGTTTAGACTTTATGCAACACTCATGAAGGTCTCAGATGTTTCTGCAGAAGAGATCGCAGCTATGTATTCGGCAGCGTCCCATAAGAATAAGTTAGTTGGAGCATATCTTGACTTTACATTATATAAGATTATCACTGATGCAGATGGTAATGTTACCAAAAAGAGAGTGACAGAGCTTGGTGGTGGTGCCAATATATCAGTGACCATTCCGTTAGGAGATTTGGCTAACAAATCAGGTTTGGAAGTAGTGAGAACACATGACACTGGTGACACATATTTTGGTACGTATCTTGTAGATCAGGATAATAATCCATCTACCTATACAGTCACAACAACGTTGTTCTCAACATATGCAATTTTATATGATCCTGAGAAGAAACCGGCATCAACAGAAGAGATTAAAGATGGTAAGATAGATCCTTCTGATGATGGAAATATTCTTTTGCCGTTTGATACAAAGGACAAAGAGCCAGATACAGATGCACCAAAGGATAACAACAAAGATAACGAAAATAACAAAAAAGATGACAAGAAAGATAATGAGAAATCTACAGAGAGTAATTCATCTGTGGAAACGTTAAAGAGTTCTGGTTCAGCGGAAACTGGTGATGCAACGCCAATTGCATTGGTATTTGGAATGATGTTAGTAGCAATTGGAGGATTCTTTGTTCTTCGCAAGAAGGTTAAAGATTAATAAAAACGAATAGTTAATATTTACCTTAATAAAAAATAGTTCCCTGCAAATAATATAATCAAGACATGAAATTGTCTTAATAAAATATTATTTGGAGGGAACTGTTATGTCTAACAATTCAAACAATTCAAGCAAGAAGTCTGAAGCAATGAACAGATTCAAAATGGAGTGTGCATCTGAAGTAGGTGTTAACTTAAAGAACGGTTACAATGGTGACTTGACTTCAAGAGAGAATGGTTCTGTTGGTGGTCAGATGACAAAGAAGTTAGTAGAAGCACAGATGAACCAGATGTCTGGTAAGTAGTCATTGCTACGAAGCTAACAAAAACAATATGTAGTATTAAGCATATTAACCGAAAGGTCGTCATTTACTTTTTTCAAAAAGGTATATGACGACCTTTCTTTGGGTGAAGCCATTGCATGAAATCTTTATTATGAAAAAGCACTAGACATTCCTATGTTTCGCGTGGTATAATTGATTGATTTGTGCGGTGGAGACCGCATTTTAGCAGAGCGCAAAGGATAAAACTGCAAAAGAATAAAATGATATATATTTAAGGAGGAATTGTTAAAAATGAGTTTAACAGTGGAAAATTTAGAAAAGAATATGGCAAAGCTTACCATTACAGTGCCTGCAGCTGAGTTTACAGAGGCAATGAAGGATTCTTATAATAAGCAGAAGAATAAGATTTCTATTCCAGGGTTCCGTAAGGGTAAAGTGCCTCAGGCATATATCGAGAAAGTATATGGTCCGGAAATGTTCTATGAGGATGCTGCTAACATCTGTATGGAGAATTCTTATCCAGGTGCTTTGGATGAGTGTGGTTTGGATGTTGTTTCCCGTCCAGAGGTTGATGTTGTACAGATGGAGAAGGGAAAAGACTTCATTTATACAGCAACTGTTGCAACAAAGCCAGAAGTTACATTGGGTGACTATAAGGGTGTTGAAATCGAGAAGGTTGATGTAGAAGTATCTGACGAAGATGTTCAGGCTGAACTTTTGAATGTTCAGAAGCAGAATGCTCGTAACATTCCAGTAGAAGACAGAGCTGCAAAGATGGATGATGAAGTAACAATCGATTTTGAAGGATTTATCGACGGTGAAGCATTCGAAGGCGGTAAGGGTGAAAACTATCAGTTAACACTTGGTTCTCACTCATTTATTGATACATTTGAAGATCAGATTGTTGGTAAGAATATCGGGGAAGAGTTTGATGTGAATGTTACATTCCCAGAGAACTATCAGGCAGAGGATCTTGCAGGTAAGCCAGCTGTATTTAAGTGTAAGTTGAATGGTATCAAAGAGACAGAGCTTCCAGAGTTAGATGATGAGTTCGCATCAGAGGTTTCTGAATTTGAGACATTAGATGAATATAAAGAAGATATTAAGGCTACTCTTAAGGTAAAGAAAGAGAAAGCAGCTAAGAATACAAAGGAAGGTCTTGTGATTGATAAGATTATCGAGAACGCTACAATGGATATTCCTGCACCAATGGTCGAGACAACGAAGGAGCAGATGATGAACGAGTTTGCACAGCAGATTAGTTATCAAGGACTTTCTATTGAGCAGTACTTCCAGTTTACAGGAATGACAAAAGAGAAATTTATGGAGACAGCTACGCCTGAAGCAGAGAGAAGAATCAAGTCTCGTCTTGTATTAGAAGCAATTGCTAAGACTGAGGATATTCAGGTTTCTGATGAGGAGTTAGATGAAGAGTTAAAGAAGATGGCAGAGATGTATCAGATGGACGTAGAGCAGTTAACAGGCTTAGTAGGTGATTCTGAGAAGGAAGCTATCAAGAAGGATATTGCAGTACAAAAGGCAGTTGACCTTGTTGTAGAGGCAGCAGTAGAGAAATAATAGAACATATGAGGGCTGTCAGAAAGACAGCCCTATCTTTCTAAAGGAGGATATGATATGAGTTTAGTACCTTACGTCATCGAGCAAACCAGTCGTGGTGAGCGTTCTTATGACATTTATTCCAGATTATTAAAGGAACGTATTATTTTCCTTGGAGAAGAAGTAAATGATGTAACGGCAAGTCTTGTGATTGCACAGCTTCTTTTCTTAGAGTCAGAGGATCCAAACAAGGACATTCATTTGTATATTAACAGTCCAGGTGGTTCTGTATCAGCAGGTTTTGGTATTTATGATACCATGAATTATATTAAGTGTGATGTATCAACCATCTGTGTTGGCATGGCAGCTAGTATGGGTGCATTTTTACTTGCTGGTGGTGCACCAGGTAAGCGTATGGCACTTCCGAATGCAGAAATTATGATACACCAGCCAATGGGTGGTATGCCAGGTGGTAGTCAGGCAAGTGATATGGAAATTACAACAAGACATATCTTGAATACAAAACGTAAGTTGAATACCATTTTAGCAGAGAAGACAGGAAAACCAATTGAAATCATTGAGAAAGATACAGATCGTGACAATTGGTTGAGTGCACAGGCTGCGAAGGAATATGGTTTAATTGACGTTGTTGTTGAGAATCGTGAGGTGTGATAATGGCGGGTCGTGGAGAAGATAGAAAACCGTTACGTTGTTCATTTTGTAATAAGACACAGGATCAGGTAAGAAAATTAATTGCTGGACACAATGTGTACATTTGTGATGAATGTATTGAGGTTTGTTCAGAGATTATTGAAGATGAATTAGAGGATTATGAAGAGTCTTCGGACATCAACTTGTTAAAGCCAAAGGAGATTAAGGAGTTTCTTGATCAATATGTTATTGGACAGGAAGATGCAAAAAAAGTACTTTCTGTTGCGGTGTATAACCACTATAAACGTATCCTGGCAGATAAGGATTTTGATGTTGAGTTACAGAAGAGCAATATCATTATGGTAGGACCAACAGGTTCGGGTAAGACTTATCTTGCACAGACACTTGCAAAATTGTTAAATGTTCCATTTGCAATTGCGGATGCAACAGCTTTGACAGAGGCAGGTTATGTGGGTGAAGATGTTGAGAATATTCTGTTAAAGATTATTCAGGCAGCTGACTATGATATAGAACGTGCAGAGCACGGTATCATTTATATTGACGAGATTGATAAGATTACTAAGAAATCAGAGAATGTTTCTATCACAAGAGACGTATCTGGTGAAGGTGTTCAGCAGGCACTTCTTAAGATTATAGAGGGAACTGTTGCATCTGTTCCACCACAGGGTGGAAGAAAGCATCCACATCAGGAATTTATTCAGATTGATACCACTAATATCTTGTTTATTTGTGGTGGTGCATTTGATGGTATGGAGAAGATTATCGAGAATCGTATCGGTAAGAAGTCCATTGGATTTGGTGCGGAATTGGCTGAGAAGAATGATAAGAATATTGGAGAGTTGTTAAAGCAAGTTTCTCCTGCGGACTATGTGAAATATGGGTTAATTCCTGAATTTATCGGTCGTGTACCAGTGACTGTTACCCTTGATCTGTTGGATGAAGATGCACTTATGAGAATCTTAACGGAACCAAAGAGTGCAATCTGCAAACAGTATAAGAAGTTGTTCGAGTTAGATGGTGTCGAGCTTGAATTTGAAGATGAAGCACTTCGTGCCATTGCAAAAGAGACAATGGATAGAAAGACAGGTGCCAGGGGACTTCGCTCTATCATTGAGAAGTCAGTAAATGATTTGATGTATGAGATTCCTTCCAATGAAGAGATTTCTAAGTGCGTGATCACGAAGGAAACTGTCGAGGGAACTGGTGAACCGGAAATCGTATATTCCGATTCTCCAAGACCACGCAAGTCTTTCGTAAAGCGTCATCCTAAGAAGAATAGTGGGGAGATTGCCTAGGAAAGTTTCTTCATTTATTCTGAATTAAACATAACAATTAGAATGGAACTTGTAGATTTACAAGTTCCATTTCTCAATTAGGAAAAGAGGATTATATATGGGAAAAAAGAATGAGACAGGAAAAACGTTACCGTTATTGGTGCTACGTGATATGGTACTTATGCCGGGAACCACTGTTCATTTTGATATACAACAGAATGCTTCCATTCATGCAGTGAATACAGCAATGGAAAAGAATATGGAATTATTTGTAGTAACAGCTAAACCCTCCTTTACAGGTGATCAGTTTACAGCAGAGCAGTTGTGTACGGTAGGAACAACAGCTACAGTACGTCAGGTTTTGAAATTGCCAAAGGGACAGATGCGTATTTTGTTAGCAGGTAAACAGAGAGCTTATGTGGAAGATGTAATACAGGGTGCAGTGTACCATTATGCACAGATTTCTATGATGGAGGAATCTGTCACAATGGATAAGACAGAACAGACAGCACGTATTCGCATTATTCGAGATTTATTAAAACAGTGTAAGAAAAAACAAATGATATCCAATGATATGCTGTTAACAACATTGAGTAAAATTCGTAACTTGGAACTATTGGTTGATTTGACAACGGAAGCAGTTCCTATGCCAACTACTTCTCGTCAACAGGTATTAGAAGAGGAGAATTTGGAAGCCCGCGTGGATGTATTGATTTCTATTTTGTTAAATGAGATTGAAATCAGTAATATCAGAGAAGAAATTGGAGAAAAGCTAAAGGATTGCGTCAGCCAAAACCAACGAGAGTATGTGTTGCGTGAACAGATGAAGTTAATAAAAAAAGAGTTGGGCGAAGAAAATGCAGAGGACGAGGGAGAGCATTATGTAAACGAGTTGAATCGTGTGAATCCTCCAGAAGAGGTCAGACAGAAACTGGAAAAGGAAATCAAGAGATTTCGCAGCTTGTCCTATTCCTCATCTGAAAGTGCAGTGCTACGCAACTATATTGAGACATTACTGGAGTATCCGTGGAATCAAGAGAGTCAGGATAATCAGGATTTGAAAAAAGCGATTGATATATTGGAAAAGGACCACTATGGTCTGGATAAAATCAAAGAGCGCATTATTGATTATCTTGCAGTGCGTAATCTAAGTGGTAGGAAGGATGCGCCTATTCTTTGCCTAGTTGGACCACCAGGAACTGGAAAGACGTCCATCGCCATGTCTATTGCAAGGGCTTTGAATAAAGAATACGCAAGACTTGCTTTGGGTGGTGTCCGTGATGAGGCAGAAATAAGAGGTCATAGAAAAACCTATATTGGTGCTATGCCAGGACGTATTGTCAATGCGATCAATAAGACAAAAGTCAATAATCCATTGATTTTATTAGATGAAATTGATAAAACCAGCAGTGATCACAAGGGAGATGTTTCCTCTGCTTTGTTAGAAGTATTAGATGGAGAACAGAATGCAAAATTTGTGGACCATTATTTTGAGGTTCCTGTAGATTTGAGCAAGGTGTTATTTGTAGCCACAGCCAATGACGCAACAGCTATCCCGGCACCCCTTAGAGATCGTATGGAAATGATTGAGGTTAACAGTTATACGGAAAACGAAAAGTTTCACATTGCAAAACTGTATCTTGTATCTAAGCAATTAAAGAAAAATGGATTGTTGGCAAGGCAATTTAAAATTACAGATGATGCGATTTACAAGATTATTCGCAATTATACAAGAGAAGCAGGTGTCCGCAAATTAGAACAAATCATCGGAAGATTGATGCAGAAAGCGGCAAGAGGAATTTTAACAGAGGAATATAAATCATTACGTGTAACGCCAACGAAATTGACAGAATTATTAGGCGTGGAAAAATATACGTTGGATAACGAAAATTTTCAGGATAAGGTCGGTGTAGTGACAGGTCTTGCATGGACAAAGGTTGGTGGAGATACATTAAAAGTAGAGGTGAATCTATTAGACGGAAAAGGTGGACTAACTCTAACAGGTAATCTTGGAGATGTGATGAAGGAGTCTGCACAAATTGCCCTTTCCTTTGTTAGAACCTTACCGGATATCCGAAAGCTTCCGGAGGAATATTTCGAAAAGCATGTTGTACATGTACATGTGCCAGAGGGTGCAACACCAAAGGATGGTCCATCAGCAGGTATTACCATGGCATTGGCGATGTATTCAGCATTGATGAATCGTCCAGTGGATGGTAGATTAGCAATGACAGGAGAAATCACTCTAAAGGGTAATGTCCTTGCTATTGGTGGTTTAAAGGAGAAATTGCTTGCTGCAAAAAATGCTGGTATGACAAAGGTGTTTGTGCCAGCAGATAATCGCAAAAAAGTAGAGGAGTTAGAGTCAGAGATTACGCAAGGGTTGGATATCTGTTATGTATCACATATGGATGAGGTAATCACACAGGGGATTGTCAAACGCTCCTTTGCTTTGAAAAGTAAGTAGAACGAAATGTCAAAAGATAGAGACGAGGTGACAAAATGGTTATCAAAAGTGCAGAGCTAGAAACAGTATGTGGTGTTACAAGTAAATTACCGGATAATCAGGAGTTGGAAATTGCATTTGCTGGAAAGTCTAATGTGGGAAAATCATCTTTGATTAATGGTCTGCTGAATCGCAAGGCATTAGCGAGAACATCTTCCCAGCCAGGAAAGACCCAAACAATTAATTTTTATAAA
Source organism: Lachnospiraceae bacterium (assembly GCA_045537735.1). Taxonomy (GTDB): domain Bacteria; phylum Bacillota; class Clostridia; order Lachnospirales; family Lachnospiraceae; genus CAG-590. Next base: position 54,001 of record JAZSPZ010000011.1, on the reverse strand, counting down.
ATTAATGATGCATTTTATTTTGTGGATCTTCCGGGATATGGATACGCAAAAGTATCTGCTTCAGAACGTGAAAAGTGGGGTAAGATGATAGAGCGTTATCTCAATACATCAGACAAATTAGTTTTGGTTTTTTTACTGATTGATATCCGGCATGAGCCATCTGCTAATGACAAGATGATGTATGATTGGATTATTCACAGTGGGTTTACACCGGTTATTATTGCAACCAAAGCGGACAAGATTAAGCGTTCACAGTTACAAAAAAATCTCAAGATTATTCGCACAAAGCTTGAGATGGGAAAAGGTGATTTGATTTTTCCATTTTCTGCATTGTCAAAGCAGGGTAAAGACGAGATTTGGAATTATATAGAAAGCTTATTATATCCAACAGAAGATGAGATGACAGAAGCAGGAGAGGATGACAAATAGTCCTGATTTGATAGGATGTTTCTGTACAAAAATAGAAAAGAGGAACAGGTTTCTTGGATGAAACTTGTTCCTCTTTGTTTTACTATAACATTAATCATCTTGCCATACCTGAGTGATTAGATATTGATAGATTTCCTCATTTTTATCTCTCCAGGAATCGCAGATGTGAATTGCCTGTTCCTGTGTAGGGACAGTGATTTTGATTTCTAGTAAAGTTTGATTTCGTTCCTTGATACTGCATTGCGCAATGTATTCGTTGTTGGAAGGATAATAATCTGATGAAATGGCTGACTCGTTGCGGAGCTCGATTTTCTGCTCTTTGAGATAGTTTAAAATGTCCATCTTGATAGCATCAGAAATCTTGAATTCAAACAATTCCACAGCCTCTTTTCCCTGTTCAGTGATTTCGAAAAGAGAGTGGTTGCGCTCTACAGTAGGCTTAATAAAGTCCTGTTCAATTAGTTCATTCTGCGCAATCTGTAAATTAAAGTAGTTAGTGTAGCCTTTGTCTAATATGAACTGCGATATCTGTGAACCAGTCAATGGAAAATCTACACGGTCCAACATATACAAAATCATTAACTTGTATAGAACCAATCCTTCACTTGTCATAAATGTAACCCTCCCAAAACAAATCGTAGAAACGAATTCGTTGTCTATCCTTAAATGTGCGCTTTTACAGCAGCACTTACAGCATCTGCAACTCTTGGATCAAATGCTTCTGGCATGATAAATTCATCACATAAGTCTTCATCGGAAACCAAGTTGGCGATTGCCTCAGCAGCTGCCAATTTCATATCTTCTGTAATAATAGAAGCATGGCCTTCTAATGCTCCCTTGAAAATACCAGGGAAAGCGATGACATTGTTGACCTGATTTGGAAAATCAGAGCGTCCGGTTCCAACGATGCGAGCACCTGCTTCCTTGGCAACGTCTGGCATAATCTCTGGTGTAGGATTTGCCATGGCAAATAGGATGGAATCCTTATTCATGGAACGAACCATATCGGCTGAAACGATTCCTGGTGCAGATACACCAACGAAAATATCGGCACCAGCCAAAGCATCCGCCAATGAACCAGTTTTATCGGCTAGGTTCGTGACCTTCACCATTTCTTTCTGCATCCAATTAAGGCCTTCATAATTCTTATGTAGAATACCATTGCGGTCACACATAGTTATATTTTTAAATCCATATGTCAATAAAAGCTTTGTAATGGCAATTCCAGCAGAACCGGCACCATTTACCACCACTTTACAGTTTTCTTTCTCTTTGCCGGTAATACGAAGTCCATTGATAATACCAGAAAGTACAACGATTGCAGTACCATGTTGGTCATCATGAAAAACTGGAATATCTAAGGCATCATTTAATCTTTGTTCAATCTCAAAACAGCGGGGAGCGGAAATGTCTTCCAAATTAATTCCACCAAATGCAGGAGCGATGCGGATAACTGTTTCCACAATCTCGTCTGTATCCTGTGTGTCTAAGCAGATAGGGACAGCATTGACATTACCAAAAGATTTAAACAACACTGCTTTTCCCTCCATGACAGGCATGGCAGCAGCAGCACCGATATTGCCAAGTCCTAAAACGGCACTTCCGTCAGAAATAACAGCCACGGTATTGCCCTTTTGTGTATATTTGTAAACATCGGCAGGATTTTCAGCAATCTTACGACATGGCTCAGCGACACCAGGAGTGTAAGCCAATGATAAATCTTCGCGGGTTTGTACAGGACACTTTGGTTCTGTGCTCATTTTACCTGCCCATTCTTCGTGTAATTTTAGTGATTGTTCATATACGTTCATATTCCTACCATACGCAAACAAATGCTTGTGTTATATCCTTTCTTTCTCATTTACATCGATTTTATCTTACCACTTGGACAAATGTTGTGCAAGGGTTTACTTTCCTTGGAATTGTGCTATAATCGTAATAGTTATCTATACGTTTTCTTAATGATACCCAATATTAAGAATTGAATATGAATGATATAAGAGAGGAACTTATATGAATTATGCAGAAATGTCTTTGCAGGAATTAAAGGATGCTGCAAAGGAATTAGGAATCAAAGGTGTAAGTACGATGAAAAAAGGTGAACTTGCAGAACTGTTGACTGCGGTAAAAGGACGCCAAGAGGCTGTAAAGACAGCAAAAGTGGAGAAGGAGACTTCTAAGGCGGTTGAAAGTCAGGAGCAGAAGAGTACAGAAGATATCAGGGAGGAACAGAAGGTAATCCCAAGAGAAGGTGAACCTAGAAGAAATGCTGATTCAAGACAGAAAACAGATTCTATAGATTATAGTTTAGATAGTGGTAAGGAAGCCAATGGTATTCTTGAGGTCATGTCAGATGGTTATGGCTTTATCCGTTGTGAGAATTATCTTCCAGGGGAGAATGACATTTATGTGTCACCGGCGCAGATTAAGCGTTTTAACTTAAAGACAGGGGATATTATTGTCGGTAATCAGAAGGTGAAAACAGAGAAAGAAAAGTTTGCTGCACTATTATATGTGAAGTCTGTTAACGGATATACCCTTGAAGAGGCGGTAAGACGCAAGAACTTTGAGGATCTTACACCGATTTTCCCTGATGAGAGAATTAAGTTAGAGAATAAACATTCAACAGGTGTTTCCATGCGTATTATGGACTTGCTTGCACCAATTGGTAAAGGACAGCGTGGTATGATTGTTGCGCCACCTAAAGCCGGTAAGACAACATTGCTAAAGCAGATTGCCAAGAGTATCAGTAGAACATATCAGGATATGCATTTGATTGTGTTGTTGATTGATGAGCGTCCGGAGGAAGTTACTGACATTCGAGAGTCTATTGAAGGACCGAATGTGGAAGTGATTTATTCTACTTTTGATGAGTTACCAGAACATCACAAGCGTGTGTCAGAGATGGTGTTAGAGAGAGCAAAACGTCTTGTAGAACATAAGGAAGATGTTGTAATCCTTTTGGATTCTATTACAAGACTTGCCAGAGCATATAACTTGACAGTTCCACCAAGTGGTAGAACTTTAACTGGTGGTTTGGACCCTGCAGCACTTCATATGCCAAAGAAATTCTTTGGTGCCGCCCGTAATATGCGTGAGGGTGGTTCTTTGACAGTCCTTGCCACAGCATTGGTTGAGACAGGCTCTAAGATGGACGATGTGGTGTTTGAAGAGTTTAAGGGAACTGGTAACATGGAGCTTGTGTTAGACCGTAAGCTTCAGGAGAAGAGAATCTTCCCTGCTATTGATATTGCAAAGTCAGGAACTCGTAGAGATGACTTGTTACTCACTCCAGTGGAAAAAGAAGTGGTGGATGCCATGGCGAAAGAAATTGCTGGCAACAAACCAGAGGAGGCGATATCAGAAGTACTTAGACTGTTTGTTAAGACAAAGGATAACAAGGAATTTATTGATTTGATTAAGAGGTCGTTGCTTAGAAAGTACTAATTTACAAAGAAAATCGCAAAAAATGCTTGCAAACACAAAAGTGTTATGTTACTATGTAGAAGTTGTGTAACTAGGTGAATATTGAATAGTTACGTGTTTAGGCGGGTTGGAATCTGCCAATATATTTAGAGAGGTGTAAAACAATGAGAGAAGGAATTCATCCAAATTATTATCAGGCAAAGGTTGTTTGTAACTGTGGTAACGAGTTTGTAACTGGTTCTACAAAGGAAGAGATTCACGTAGAGATTTGTTCTAAGTGTCATTCTTTCTATACAGGTCAGCAGAAGGCTGCACAGGCTCGTGGACGTATCGATAAGTTCAATCGTAAATACGGCGTTAATCAGGCTGATTAAGAACATTATGGGGTTGAGATTGAATAAGTCTCAACCCTATTTCAGTTTAATGGATTATTTTGATATACATAATGTAGAATATTACTAGTGTTACATAGTTTATATATAGATAAGAGGTAGATAATATGGAAAACAAATTACCAAAGGGAACCCTCGGCGGACAGGCCGTAATAGAAGGTGTCATGATGAAGGGTAAGGATGGCTATTCTGTAGCAATCCGAAAGCCTGACCAGAAGATTGAGGTAAAATTACAAAAGTACAAATCATTCGGTGACAAACACGTGTGGGCACGCGTACCATTTATACGTGGTGTAGTGAATTTTACAGAATCCATGGTGATTGGTATGAAAACTTTGAGCTATTCTTCATCATTTTATGAGGAAGAGGAAGAAGAGACCAAAGCGGATAAGTTAATTAAGGAAGTGTTCAAGGAAAAAGCAGAAGGTGTCATTATGGGATTGACAGTATTTCTTTCTGTGATTTTGGCCATTGCTTTATTTATGATGTTACCAGCTGCGATAGGTGAGTTTATTGGCAAATGGGTGGACAGTCGTTTGTTACTTTCTTTGATTGAAGGTATTATTCGACTCGTTATCTTTATCATCTATGTTGTTTTAATTTCTCAGATGGAGGATATTCGCCGCGTGTTTATGTATCACGGTGCAGAGCATAAAACCATTAATTGTTATGAATCCGGGGATGAATTGACTCCAGAGAATGTCGCAAAACATACCCGTTACCATAAGCGCTGCGGAACAAGCTTTTTGTTTATTGTTATGGTGGTAAGTATTATCATTTTTATGTTTATTACCGCTGACCAGATGTGGTTGCGTTTCTTGTTACGTTTATTATTGATTCCAGTGGTTGCTGGTATCTCTTATGAGTTTATCAAGCTTGCAGGTAAAACAGATAACGCAGTGATGAATGTTCTTAGTAAGCCAGGTATGTGGATTCAGAGATTAACCACAAAGGAACCAGATGAAGAAATGATTCAGGTTGCGATTATTTCTGTGGAGGCTGTTTTGTACGGAAAACCTTATGTCAATGCTGTAAATGAAGCACAGGGGCTTGGTAAGGCTGCAAAGCAGGAAGCTGCAGAGCCAGTGGATGATATGGAAGACATAGAGATGCAGGAAGAAGTTTTCGAAGAAGAATACGAAGAAGTGATTGAGGAAATCATTTATCAGGAAGAGATTTCTGAAGACATTCAGGAAGAAATAGAAGAGGCAATTGAAATGATTTCTGAGAATACTTCCGAAGATACAGTTGACGTGGCTACAAATGTTGATAGCTTGGTAGAAGATGAAGAAGTGGTTCAAGTTGTAAAAGACGAAGAAGTGGTTCGGGTTTTGGAAGATGAAGAAGTGATTCAGGTCGTGGAAGATTTTACTGAGGTTACAAAGTCAGTTTCAGAAACTGTAAATGAGGAGGATAAGACAGTTGTAGAAAATTCTGAAAAGGGTGCGCAAGAAGTTGTAGAACATACGGTTGAAAAGGAGCAATCTACTGAGGATACTGGAAAGGTTATGACAGAAGCAGAAGAAACAGCAGTGGAAGAAACAACTGTGGAAGAAACGGTAGCAAATAAGAAAATTCAGAATGAACGTCCTAAAGAAAAGAATGCGAAAAAAAAGCGTTCTAAAAAAGGTAAAAAATAGATTTTTTTGATTCGTAGAGGATATAACCATGGCAACGATTCAGGAATTGCTGAATATCGGAAAAGAAAAATTAGAGAGCACAGGAAACGAATATGCAAAGTACGAGCGCAAGGTGTTGTTAGAAGAGGTTCTTGGTTGCAACTATATGTTCATGCTGATGAATCCAGATGAGGAGGTTGCAGCAGAAAAAGAAGCAGAATACCTTCGCTTGATAGAAGAACGCTGTAAGCATTATCCGTTGCAGTATTTGCTGGGGTATGCTCATTTTATGGATTATACCTTTGTTGTTAATGAGAATGTGTTGATTCCAAGGAATGATACCGAGATTTTGGTGGAGACAGCCAGCGAGATATTGGGTGGAGTTATGCAGGATGATTTGTCCGTGTTATATGATGTTGCCAATGCGGATAAAGCATATAAGGTGTTAGACCTGTGTTGTGGTTCCGGTTGTATTGGAATTTCACTGAAACTATATCATAAGGATATCGATTTGACATTATCTGATGTGTCGAAGAATGCGTTAGAGGTTACAAAGCAGAACTTGAAACGCCATGAGGTGGAAGCAAAGATTATCTGCGACAGCTTGTTTGAGGGCATTACGCTCAAGCAGGATATGATTGTCAGCAATCCACCATACATCGAAAGCAGAGTGATTGATACCCTTATGCCGGAAGTAAAGGAATATGAACCAATGCTTGCGTTAGATGGTGGAGAGGATGGTCTTGATTTCTATAATCAGATTATTGAGGAAGCCCCAAGTTACTTGAATACAGGTGGTTGGTTGTTATTCGAGATTGGGCACAACCAAGGTGAAGCTGTATCAAAGAAAATGACAGAGCTAGGCTTTCAAGATGTGCAAGTGAAGAAGGACTATGCAGGACTAGATCGAGTAGTGTATGGACATTTGTAGCGGTGGAAATCGCTTTCAATAAAGTATGAAAAAAGAGAGGAATTATGTATGTTTGATAAGTTAGAAGATATATTGGCACGTTATGAGTCGGTATTAGAGCAGTTAAGCGACCCGGACGTATTAAATGACCAGGCAAAATACACAGCATTGATGAAGGAGCAAAGCGACCTTGCACCACTTGCTGATAAGTACAAAGAGTATACTGCTGCAAAGCAGGCCATTGAAGATAGTTTGTTAATGTTAGAGGAAGAAAAAGACGAAGAAATGCGTGAGCTTGCCAAAGAGGAATTAAATGAATCTAAAGAAGCAGTAGAACGCATCGAACAGGAACTTAAGATTCTCTTACTTCCAAAAGACCCTAACGATGACAAGAACGTTGTAGTTGAGCTTCGTGCAGGAGCTGGTGGAGATGAATCAGCATTATTTGCGGCAGAAGTATTTCGTATGTTTCAGAAGTATGCAGATAAGATGCGTTGGAAGACAGAGTTAATCAGTGTCAACGAGAATGGAATCGGTGGATTCAAAGAGTGTTCCTTTATGATTAATGGTAAGGGTGCATTTTCTCGTTTGAAATACGAGAGTGGTGTACACCGTGTACAGCGAGTGCCAGAGACAGAGTCTGGTGGACGTATCCATACTTCGACGATTACAGTAGCAATCATGCCTGAGGCAGAGGAAGTGGATTTTGAGTTAGATATGAACGATTGTAGATTTGATGTGTTCCGTGCGTCTGGTAACGGTGGACAGTGCGTTAATACAACAGACTCTGCGGTTCGTTTGACACATATTCCAACGGGTATCGTTATCTCTTGTCAGGATGAGAAGTCACAGCTTAAGAATAAGGATAAGGCAATCAAGGTACTTCGTGCAAAGCTTTACGACTTAGAGTTACAAAAAGCTCATGATGCAGAAGCAGAACTTCGTAAGAGTCAGGTTGGTACTGGTGACCGATCCGAGAAGATTCGTACCTATAACTTCCCACAGGGACGTGTAACAGACCACAGAATTAAGTTGACACTTCACAAGCTTGATCAGGTTATGAATGGTGATTTGGACGAGATTATCGATAGCTTGACAGCAGCAGATCAGGCTGCGAAATTGGCGAAGATGAACGAGTAGCGCGAACGCGCCAGATATATGAAGACAGGATGTGCAATGATTTGCGACATCCTGTCTTTTTTTATATCTGGCATGTGAGTCAGACGAACACCGACCCGAAACGAAGTGAAGGGGAGGCGAACGTTCGCGCTACTTAGTAGGATACAAACGACACCGAGAAGAAGAGGAGGTGTCAGAAAATGTTCTTGTGGAAATAGAAGGAGCACTATATAATAGGCGATATAAATCTTGCATTTTCGGAGGTGTCACTATGATTGGAAATATTGTAATAGTCAAAGCGGATGCAAAGGATTGTGATAAGCTATGGAGTATGCAAATCGAAGCATTTGCAGATTTGTTAGCGAAATATCAAGATTATGAAACAAGTCCTGGAAACGAGACCAAAGAAAGAGTCGAAGCTAGGTTATTAGAGGATTTTACATATTTCTATTATATATTTGATGGTAATGATTTAGTTGGAGCTGTTAGGGTTGTTGATAAACAAGATGGCAGTAGAAAGAGAGTATCACCAATATTTATTATGAAAGAATTTCGTAAAAAAGGTTTAGCACAAAAGACTTTTGAGGAAATTGAAAAGATACATGGAACGGATAATTGGGAACTTGCTACTATTCTTCAAGAAGTAGGAAATTGCCATTTGTATGAGAAATTGGGATATAAAAAAACGGGAATAATCGAAAATGTAAATGAGAAAATGGATATTGTATATTACGAGAAGAATTAGATGGTTTGCACCAATAAAGTGAAAGGGGATTAGGGTATAATGAACGGAATAATTTTTGATTTAGACGGAACGCTTTGGAATACATCTAAACAAGTTTTACCGGCTTGGAATACTGTATTAGATAAGTATAACCGAGATAATATTTCGATTGAAGATATGGCTATATATATGGGAAAGACTCTTGACATTATTGCAGGATTAATGTTGCCTGATTTACCTCATAAACAAGCCATGGATATTCTTTATGAATGTTGTGCTGAAGAACAAGTGTATTTGAGTAAACACGGAGGAATTTTGTATCCAGATTTAGAAATGACCTTGCAAAAGTTAGCAGAAAACTACCAATTATTTGTGGTAAGTAATTGTCAAGCAGGCTATTTAAATGCATTTTTTACTGCACATGGCTTAAAAAAGTATTTTACTGACTATGAATGCAATGGTAATACTGGTTTGCCGAAGTCAGAGAATATTAAATTGATTGTAAAAAGAAATAATCTAGAAAGCGCAGTTTATGTAGGAGATACAGAACTTGATATGGAAGCTACATTCGCCGCTGGTATTCCATTTGTATTTGCACAATATGGATTTGGCGATGTGATTGATGCCCAATATACAATAAACTGTATTTCCGATTTGATTAAATTTGATTTTAACAATATGTAATTAAGATATGTTAGGAATAAAGAAATAGTATTGATTGGCTCGTAAGGATAAACTTCACCCAAGGAGGTAAGTTACATGCACCAACACAAACTTTATCACCTCATAACTGCAACTCCATTTAAATGTACTGGAGATTATATGGAATTTGAACCCTGTGAGGCATTAAAACCATACATCCGCTGTTTCTGTGTTTTCAGAAGAATCTATGAGGAATGTGGAGGAATGGATGGCGAATAAGAAAATTAAAAATCTCTTCGCTATTGTTTGACATATTTTTAGCTACTTTGTATAATAATAGTAACAGATAAGGAAAGCCACGTAGTGGGGGACTTATCGAGTGGTCTGACACTATAATCCGAACGTAATGCAGTACGTAAGGGACTGACAGTTGGCGAGCAACAGAAAAACTCGAATCAGTGCGGTACGTAAGGGACCGACAGTTGGCGGACAACAGAAAAATCAGACAGAACCTAGAAGGAGGATAGTAACTCACGAGTTGCTAACTCCTTTTAGTTTTATTAGGGAGGAATTGAATGGGTTACGATAAAGCAAAAGCATTAAATGTAATCGTTGCGGCAGCCAAGATATATGACAATACGTTAAATGGCAAGGAATTATTGTTTATAACAAAACAAGATAAAAAGATAGTGTTTTATGAAATGCAGTTCCATAGTAGAAATTTCAAACATTTTACCGGAGTGGATACTCAGTTGTCGGCTGAGCGATTTTATCAAAAGGCAATTAATAGAAAATTAAGTATAAAAGATTTTTGGTTTAAAGATGCTTTCTTGGTAGAGAAAAAAATGAACGTGCTACAGAATGCGGTGAAGTTACCATTTTTGGCACGAATGGTTGGAGATTTCAATTATGCAGGAATTAAAATACAAGCAGATATCGGAAGTGGTACGACTAACTACACGATGGCGTTTCGAAGAGATAAAAATGAAGTGTTATATCCTGTGAGTGTTTTAGATGAAGATATTAGAAAAGCAACAAAAGCAACTAGTCCGGTTGTTGCTATTTTATCTAAAAATATAGGTACATTGTTATACGATAATCTTACATATTAATCAAAAAATATTAATTTCAAAAATATGCATATTCCGAAAGACTTAAGGAATATGATCGAATCTAATATTTTGGAGCAGTTTGAAGAAAATATTTGATTTGATGCCATTTGCAGAGGTTGGAAATGCACTAAAGCAATATGTAAACAATCATGAGGATGTGTATTCACATATTGATAGTGCTACAAGCAGGGTGTTATCGTTATTGTTGGATTTGGAACTATCAGTACAATTACAATCATAATACATTTATTTAGGCAGACTTAAAGAGAGGTTTCTTCATAAAGAGGAATCTCTCTTTTCAAATTTTTACCATTTCATTACTTTTTAATGTTACAATGGTTACATATGTTTTTAAAAGGAAGGAAATATAGGAATGGCAAATATATTAGTTGTAGAAGATGATAAACACATTAGTGAGCTTGTAAAGCGCAATTTATCTTTAGTTGGACATACATGTACCTGCTGTTATGATGGTTTAAGTGGATTGGAAGTGTTGCAAGAGCAAACCTTTGATTTGATTCTATTAGATGTGATGTTACCTGGAGTGTCAGGATTTGATTTTATTACAAAGGTATCGGACACACCGATTATATTCGTAACAGCCAAAGGAGAATTGCAGGATCGCTTACAGGGACTTGAATTAGGTGCAGAGGATTATATTGTGAAACCGTTTGAGATGCTTGAACTGATTGCACGAATCAACGTGGTTTTACGACGGAATGAAAAGGATGAGACGCTACATATCGGTCCGGTGGAAGTAGATTTGAAAAAGAGAGTTGTTTTATCGGAAGGTGAAGAAGTCATTTTAACTCCACAAGAGTTTTCCCTATTAGAGGTATTAATTATTAATAAGAATATCGCGCTCTCCAGAGAAAAGCTTCTAGAGTTAGCCTGGGGATATGATTACTTAGGAGATACCAAGACTGTTGATGTACACATTCAGAAGTTACGTAAAAAGCTTGGTCTGGATAATGAGATAAGAACCATTACAAAATTAGGTTATCGCTTAGAAGTGTAGGAGGGACTGGACTTGAAATTATGGCAAAAGGTATATTTGATAACAATGATTATATTTGTCATGTTATTAAATGTCGGAATGTATGTTGTTTTTGAACTGACTTACCAAAAGGACATTGCAGTGGAACAAAAGCAGGCAGAAGCAGAATATAATATGTTGACAAGTGGTTTGAAACGAAGTCTGAAGAGTCTTTACCAACAAGGAGATGTTACAGATGGGAAACTGCGAAGAGTGGTGTCTTATTATGAGAATTACTATGATGACACATTATACTTAACGTTTTGGAAGGGAGATACCTGTGTATATCCTCAAGGTTCAAATGAATTGAGAGATTGGAATGAGATAGACGGGAAAAATGTAATTACCATTTCGGGAAATGGGAAAAAGATAATCACAGTCAAAGGTAAGGTATATGAAGGAGAAGAAACCTTCTATCTGCGTTATGAAAAAGAATTGACTGAGTTAGACGAAGTGTGGGATACGCTTCAGGTAAAATACCTTGTGATTAGTTTTTCGTTTTCTGTTGTATTGGCTGTTTTCCTTTTTATAGTTTTAAGAAAGACTATGAAGCCGATTGCGCAACTTACCAAGGTGGTTGACGATATGGCAGAAGGTAATTGGGAGAGCAAAGCCAAAGAAGACGGACAAGACGAGGTCGCAACCCTTGGACGACATTTTAATCGAATGGCAGGGAAGATACAAGAGAATATAGAATTGATTCAACAAGAGGCAGATGCTAAGCAAGAGTTTGTAGATAACTTTGCACACGAATTGAAAAGTCCATTAACAAGTATCTATGGATTTGCGGAGTATGTTCAAAAGGTAAATGTATCAGAAGATGAAAAGATTCAATGCATGAGTTACATTATGGACGAGAGTAAGCGTTTGTTACAGTTGTCTTACACAATGCTTGATATGGCAAAGATCAGAAATGAAGCAGTACATATGGAAAATATTTCTTTGTGTGATGTGGAAGAACAGATTTCTAAACGCATGGAAGCAATCTGTAAGGAACGAGGAGTTACACTGCAATGTAATAGAAGTGTAGATAGTATGCATGCCAACGAAGTCTTATTATATAGTTTGTTGTGCAACCTGATTCAAAATGCAATCTATGCTTGTGAGGATGGAGACATTGTTTCATGGGGAGTGGAAGAAGATGATGAACAGCTTCGGATTTATGTGGAAGACAACGGTTGCGGTATGACAAAGGAACAAGTCAGTCGTGTGAAAGAACCATTTTACCGCGTAGATAAAGCAAGAAGTCGTGAAGCAGGGCGAACCGGACTTGGACTTGCTATATGTAGTCAAATCGTTGAATATCACAAAGCACAGATGGATATTCAATCAGAAATAGATAAAGGAACGATTATTACAATTCTTTTTTCGAAAGATTTTACCGTTTGATTACTTTTTCTTTATAGTATGGTTATAACGAATATGTATTATAACGATACCATGGTTGATTAATTAAAAAGAATGAAAGGAAGAAGTATTATGAAGAAGAAAAACAAAGCACTATTAACATTGGCGTTAGCTGGTACAATTGCATTAAGCGGAGCAGGTGGATTGTATGTTTCTATGGCAAAAACGATGCAGGAAGAATCTACAACACAGGTAGAACAAAAGGATGATAAGCTTATTGAAGAGGTGACAACAACGATAGAAGCAAAGAGTGAAACACTTTCTGAAGAGGATACGAAAGAACCTGCTGTGAATCAAGTTTGGCAGGAAAAGGAAAAAATCTATTTACCGGAAGGCGCAAAGATTAATGATTCGGATGATTATTATTGTCGGATTGACTGGGATGGTTATGATATTAAATTTTTTTCTGGCGATTTTCCTGGGGATTATGAGGAAACGAAAGAGGATTTGGGTTTAGGAAAACTTATGCCAATCCTTAAAAATACTGTGAAGAAATATTCCGGAAATGATTTTGATAAATGTGAGATTTATGTGAGCCTGATTGGACCATTAAATCTTGAAGATGCAGTTTATGATTCGGAAAATGATTGTTATGTTATAGAATCTGAAGATGGAACACACTGTGTGATTGAGTGCGGTGAAGGCGTGTTAACAAAAAATCATGCAGAGGGGGAATACGATGAGACGATAAAACGATATCAGGTATCGATTTATGAGGACAAACACTGGTATGATATCTCTGTAGACAGTGTGACCGGAGAAGTATTGGAATTTGTTCATCACGATTTAACGTTAGATAGTTACACAAAAGGTTGGGAAAAGATCACAGAAGCGGATCATATACCTGAGTATAAGATTACGGAAAGTGAACAAAAAGAATTTGATTCCATCATAGCGTCCTTTGTTTCTGATGAATTGAAATTAGGAAATGCAGAAAAAATATATGGACAGAATTGGGAGCTGAATTTCGTTGGAGACACTGATTATGATATGCGTGCACATTATGCAGCGATATGTAAAACAGAAGATGGTTCTATGGTAGAAGTAGTAGTTGATATGGGTAGTAAGAAGATTGTTTCATTCAATACTACTATAAAATCTTATTTATCAGAAAATCTATGTAATAAGGTTGTAAAAGATTAATTAAAATATGAACAGAAGTTAGTAACAAGGGAGGACATTTGAGTTTATTCAGATGTTCTCCTTTTTTGATGTTTTAGGAAAGTTATTAGTGCAAAATTTATCGTTTGATTACTTTTTGGTTATGGAATGATAAAAATATTAACATATTGTTTATTTACCATGGTTAAATAACAAAGAAAAGGAAGCGTGACTATAATATGATGAAAAGAAGATTCAAAAAAATTACAGCTATAGTCCTTGTGGTTGCTATGACATGTTCTATGACTGGCTGTGAAAAAGGTAAAATTACTGATGCATCCAAAACGAGTCAGGGAAAGAATGATACAAAGGTTCAAGAAAGCACAGAGGATGCTGCGAAAGCCGCAGAAGCAAAAAAGGAGCAGGACGAATTTGATATCTATCTTGAAGAAGCGTTTGAAGAAGCTGTCTGTGTAGACACGATAACATTCCATAGTATGTTGACAAATCCTGAAAAGTACGGTATTACGATGCCGGAGGTTACACTTGGAGAATTTGATTTTTCAGAAGAAGGGTTTGCTGAAGATAAAAAGGAACTTGAAGATGACATAAAAGAATTGAAGGAATTTGATTATGAACTTCTCACAGAAGAACAACAACTAACTTATGATATTATGTTAGATTGGGGAGAAACAGAATTGTTATCTTTTGTGAACCCTTATTTCCGTGAGCCGTTTTCATACTCTAAAGGATTGCAGAATAATTTTCCGATTTTGATGTCTAATTATGAGTTTTATGATGAGGATGATGTGAAAGATTATTTGGCGCTTTTGAATCAGGTTCCGGATTGCTTTACAAAGTGTCTTGACTTTGAAAAGACAAAATCCGAAAAGGGATATTTTATGTGTGATGAAAACGTTGATACTCTAATTGAACAATGCCAAGACTACATAAATGACCCGGAGAACAATATGTTAATTCAGACCTTTAATGATAGAATCGGTGCTGTTTCCGGTCTGACACAAGAAATGATTGAAGACTATAAGAAGCAAAATTATGATGCAGTTATGAATAAAGTAATTCCTGCGTATCAAAATGTTATCGATACTGTTGCGAGTTTGAAAGGAACGTGTACGAAGGATGCCGGGCTTGCTTCGTATGATGGTGGCAAGGAATATTATGAATATATTCTGAAAAGCAAGCTTGGAACAGATAAGACACCTGAGGAAATCATAGAAAGATTGGAATCTGAGCTGGCTGTTGAACGAGAAATGGATAGACGGGTCTTAAACGGTGAGATAGAAGGTGTTAGCGTAGAGAAGACGACAATAGGGGGTGAGGAAAAGTTTGAGGTTAATCTGGGAACTGAGTATCATAAAGGTGTGTCTGATCCGAAAAAAACGATTGAAACACTTGAAGAAATGTGTGATGATAAGTTTCCTGATATACCCGAAATGAACTTTACAGTATCTCCTATCCATGAATCACTAGTGGAAAATGTAAGTCCTGCATTTTATATGTCTCCGTCTGTGGATGCTTATCAGAAAAATAAGATCTATGCTGATATGGGTCCTGATGCTTGGCCTATTGAGTGGGGTATGTGTGCACATGAGGGGGTTCCGGGACATATGTACCAATTTAATTATTTCTTATCAAGTGATCCTGATCCGATGCGATATGCGCTTTTAAACATGGGGTATGTTGAAGGCTGGGCAACTTATGTAGAGATGATGTCTTATGACTATTATGATATATATGCTGATGATAATTATGCTCCTGTCGGCAAGAATATGGCTAGAAAAGAACTTTTGGAATTGGCAAGACTTGATTGGGGAATCAACTATGAAGGTTGGTCCTTAGAGGAAACGATTGAATATGTGGACAAATATGAAGTTTTTTGTATGTCAGTTCCTTCGACATACAATTTTTTGAAATCAGAACCGGGATACTATCAGCCTTATGCGATGGGTATGCTTGAGTTTGATGAACTAAAGACATATACGAAGGATCAGCTAGGAGAACATTTTGATGAGCTTGAATTTCATAAGGTGGTTCTTGATGCAGGACCTTGTCAGTTCAGTATTCTTAGAGGTTTGGTAGAAGAGTATGTTATGGAAAAGGCAAAGAAATCCGGTATCGTTATAAAAGAGGAAGAAGAATCTTCTGATTCTAAGGAAAGCACAGAAGAAACAGATGAATCTGATACTACCGAGAAAGAACAGGAAAAAGCACTTGATTCCGACACCACCGAGAACGAACTGGAAGAAAGTGACACCAATCTCGAAGAAAAAGCAGAGGAAGATGAATATTAAGGTCGCATGATATTTTATTATTAAGTATAGAAGAGAAAAACGAAGAGGACATTTGATGTGAGTCAAATGTCCTCTTTTTTGTTAGGGCAAGGCTGGTGGTGCTGATTTGTAAAAAAGTAACAGTATTTGTGTTTTTCAAAAAAGTTTACTGTTTGATTACTTTTTCTTTATTGGATGGTAAGAAAAGGGTTGTATTCTATACCTACCATGGTAAGTAAATAAAAAACAAAAAAGAAATTTTGAAAAAGAAAGGAAGTAATATTATGACAAAGAAAAAAGGGACAATTTTAGCATTAGCATTAACAGGAGTAATGATTTTTGGAGGAACAAGTGGGGTATGTGTAAGTATGGCCCAGACCAGACAGGCAGATACGACAACGCAGATGGAACAAAAGGCAAGTTTTGTTTCGGAAAAAACAGGTGATGATTTGGCAGTAGCGAAGAATCAGAATTGGCAGGAGCAGGAAAGTATCTATCTGCCGGAAGGAGCCGATTTAGAACACAATGAAGACGGAAGCTATTCCATTGCATATAATGATTTTGACATTGTATTCTACCAGGGAGAAGGTATGGTCAAAGAAAGCAAAGATGACTTGGGATTAGGAAAATTAATACCGATTGTGGAAGATACCATCAAGGATTATTCAGGTGTAGACATGGAAAAATGTCAGATACAGATTGAAATGTTTGATAATTTTGAAAATGAATATGAAGACTTTGGTTTGTCAAAAGCATATAATTATGAACCAAAGTATTATGAGGTGTGCGTGTTTGGAATCCCACAGCATGAATACTTGATTTGCGTGAACAGTGTAACAGGAGAAGTGTTAGGCTTTGATCATACGGATAATAGTTTGGATAGTTTTTCAAATGGATGGAAGATGGAAAATGAAGGTGATGTATGTGAATTGTCAGAAGAAGAGCAGAAAGATTGTGATGCAGCAATTGAAGCATTTGTTCGTGATGATTTGAAATTGGGTAATATTGTTGAAACATATGATCAGATATGTAGTCTTAGATATGGCGAAAACAACGAACGTGCAAGTTATACTGCATTTTGTAAAACCGAAAATGGTGATGTAGTCGAAGTAATGCTTGATTGCCAGAATAAAACAGTGATTAGTTTTTCTATTAACCCAGTGTATTAATGAAATAATTTAGAAGAAGGGAATGAAATAGGAGGACATTTGATGTGAGTCAAATGTCCTCTTGTTTTAGTTTGTTCAGAAAAGGTAATATCACTTGTTTTCAAAGTGAAACACATTATGCTCAATATCTTTACGTAGAAGCTTATCCTGGATATACTGGACGTATAAATGAGCAGCTTTGTCATCGATATCTTGTTGTTCCAATTGTTGAAATAGTTCCAATGATTGTTCAAGAGAACCAGTGTGGAACAGTCTGACAGCTTCACGGAACATTAGCTTATTTTTGTTTCGTTTTTTACGTTGCTCATCCTCTAGGCAGTCTAGTACTTCGTAGAGAGCTGAGACCTCGTTGACGCCAGCAACCTGTACCATGCCAAGATAGCGGGTGGATAATGCATCGGGATTCTCCATGCGATCTAAGGTATCTTTGGAGATAATCATGCCTGCACCATATCGCTTGGTAAGGGATTCTATGCGGGAGCTTAAGTTAACCGTATTGGCAATTACAGTTCCAGACATTCGTTCTTCTTCACCAACGATACCAATTCGGGCCATGCCAGATTGAATACCAATACCAATCTTTACAGATGGAATACCGAAATCTGTTTCTGCGTTTGGATTCAATGCAATTGCTTGATAAAGCTCGATTCCGGCATGTACAGCGTCGTCTGCGGATTCAAATAATGCCATAATCGCATCGCCGATGTACTTATCTATGAATCCGTTGTGTTTTCGAATAATTGGACCAGCAACACCATAAATGCGATTCACAAACTCAAAGCTTTCTTTTGCAGTCATCATTTCCGAGTTCATAGAAAAGGCACGGATATCACAAAACAGAATGGATAAATCTTCGCTTTGTGCATCTCCTAGGGCAAGGTCTGTAAATTTTTCTTTATGGAGCAGCTCACGGAACTTTTCCGGAACAAATTTGTAGTAGAATTGTTCGTTTCTATTTTTCTCATTAAAATATTCTTCTAGCCGACTTGCCATATCATTGACGCCGGCACATATTTCACCTACTTCATCCTTAGAATAGGTATCTACGCGCATGGAGAAGTCTCCACCGGAAATTTGTGTAATTACATCTTTCGCTTTTTTTAACGATTTTGCATTGTAGACAGACACCCACATAATTACACAAATTAATATTGATACCCAGATGCCGATATTGATTAATACGTCTTTTCCAACGGAAACAATTTCTTGAATGAGTCGGTTTTGGGAAGCATTTAGTAGCATCACGGCATCATAACTACCATCATCTTTATAAATTGGAGTAATTAGTACCAGCTGAAGCTGTTCATAATCGTCACCATAACCAGAATTGATTGCAAAGGTATGAGAATTTTCATAGAAATCCTGGTCAATCGGATACTCCGTAGAGAAGTTATTAACCATATACTGGTTAGAACCGTCACTACTAGCAACACAAACAAACTTCTCACCGATGGTTCTTACATAGATTGCAGTAGTGTAGTTACGGCTCCAACCACTTTGGTTGCTGTTCATGAAGCTTCGAAGCTTGTCATTTAAAGCATTTACCTGTCCGCTATCTACATTTTCAAAGCTGGTGATGTTTGCTAATTCTTCACCGTCAAATTGCGCTGCTGCGATTTCGTTGATCGCAATGGTTTCCCGAAGGATGTCTTCGGTATTTAAATGAATCATGCCATTTAGCATACAACCAATCACCGCTATCAACATAATGAATACCAGTGGAAGGGTAGAGAGTAATTGCTTTGATAGTATAGTTAGACGCCATTTCATCAAATTACCGATTCCAGATATAATACCAAAAAACAAGAGAAGTATACCAATCAATGGCAAACAATTTTTTAACCATATACAAACATTTGTTACAAATGGAAGAGAAACATTCGTAGGATATGGAATCAGTGTGGTCTCATTTTCCAATATGTAAATGGATTCGTTCACGTGAAGGGCGAGTTTTTGTTCGCATTCACCTAAGCCAAAGAGAAGTAAGTCGGTATCATCTGACATTTGAATACTCTTTTTGATTGGGAGAAGCGAAGTCCAATTCTCATTGTTCCATTTATAAAGGGTGAGCTCGTCCTGACCGGCTAGCATATAAAGCTTGTCTTTTATCTTAAATATATCATAAGGGAAGATGCCTTCAGCTGTACGAGCATCATAAACAACTTTATCTATAAGTTGGTATGTTCCGTCTAAGGAAATGGTGCCGATTTCACCATTGTTTTTCAAAACAAGAAAATCTCCATTTGATGTGCTATGACACTTTATGATTTTACCATATCCTTCTTGTTCGATGCTTACACTTTCTGTTTGTTGTGGATTGTCCGGATTGAGAGCAACGATGCTATATCCGTTATGCTCTTTATATAAGTAGAAAAGCATATTGTTGTTACAGTAGAGTCCGAGAATACGTGTCTGATGAATAGGAGGGCTATCAATTTTGGCGTAATCATAATGAAGAATTTCACGGACAAGTGTTCCGGTAGTGTCAATTTCTATAACAACTTCCGAATCAGTGAGATATGCGTCTTCATTGTACACAGCAACGTGACAATAGAGATGGTTGTTTGAATGAAATGTAATATCTATAATTTCAGCATTTTCAAAGCCTAATTGATGAAGATCCAATGCATAGATTAATAATTCGTTTGTATCTAGACAATAAATGCTGTCCCGGTTATCAACAATTGCATTCCAACCATTTTCAGAGGTGGTATAACTTTCCGGATTTTGAAATTGGATGTTACCATTCTTTTGCTTATAGGAGCGGTCTGGTAGAAAGGAATATACCAAAAAACAGATAAATGCAAGCAGTAATGTGACGATAGCAAATTTTTTTGATTTCATAACGATTCTCCTTTCTTGCCTAATTGCCAGAATGCAACCGCACTGGCGGCTGCTACATTTAAAGAATCTACACCATGGGACATTGGAATGCAGACTGTATAATCACTATCTGTGATAGTAGAAGTAGCGAGTCCGTCGCCCTCTGTTCCGAGAATGATGGCAAGCTTATCTTCAGACATCAGTTTTTCGTCGTCAATATTGACTGATTCTTCACACAATGCCATAGCAGCGGTTTTAAATCCGAGTTTACGAAGCTTACTTATACCCTGTGTTGTCCAGTCTTCAGATTTATCGCCAATAAATGTCCATGGAATTTGGAATACAGTTCCCATACTTACCCGAATTGCACGACGATATAATGGATTGCTACATGCCGGCGTTAATAAAACAGCATCCATATTAAGAGCGGCAGCACTTCGGAAGATAGCGCCTATATTGGTTGGATTCATAACATTTTCTAAAATTGCAATGCGACGTGCATTTTTACAAATATCTTCTAAGGCTGGTAGTTTCGGACGATACATAGCACATAGTGCGCCCCGGGTTAATTCAAAACCGGTAAGCTTTGTTAGAACATCAAATTCCGCAGTATAGACAGGAATATCACCGCAGCGTTCAATAATATGCTTTGCTTGGCCGTCTATATGTTTTTTTTCTAATAATAAAGATACAGGAACACATCCTGCATCTAGTGCACGTTCGATTACTTTGGGACTCTCTGCAATAAACATTCCTTTATCTGGTTCGTGACGGTTGATTAATTGATTTTCCGTAAGACGTGCGTACACATCCAATTCCAGAGCATGAAAATCATGTAATTCTATAATATTTGACATTGTAAATCCTCTTTTACTATATATTTAAAATAATTATAGGAAAGGATGAGAATAGTGTCAAATTATAATTGATGAAATTTTAATAGACACATGTACATTTTGCACAAAGCAATATGTCATTTTTAATAAAAATTTAAGAAGAGTTAAAAAATTGTTCAAAAATTGTTTACAAATAGGGTGAAAGGGAGTATTATCACCATGGTATTATTTTTAAATTTTATACAAGATGTTAAGTTCGGTACAAAATAATACGATAAGTTAAGCGAAACTCAATGTAAAAATTATATGAAAAAAACGAAGGAGTAGAAAGATGAGAAAATTTATTAAAAAATCATTTGTAGTAATTATGACAGCTGCAATGGTAATTTCCTCTGTTGGAGCAATTGGAATGAAAGCTGAAGCGGCAGCAAGTGGTTATGTGCTTCAGAACAAGAGTGCTCAAGATTTGATGAAGGAATATGGTGTTATTGCATTTAATAATAGTGTTATTAAGGTGCATTTCCATAGCAATTTTTTAGTAAATAATCTTAGCATGGATGCGAATTCAGGTTTGAGAACAACCTACAATACAAAGGAAACTTTCTATTTCAAGTCAGCAGATAGATTGAATGCTAACATGTCAGAGTATGCAAGTGCTAATTCAGATGTGTTATATACAGGTTCAAGAGTTTCAAAAGCAAATGGTGAAAACAAGGTACAGTTGAAAAATGGTTCTTATTTCAAAATTGACAGACCAACAACTGTAATTAGTGACGCAGAAGTAAAAGCTGCAGGTACATACGCACAGTTTGTTAATTTGACAGACGTAAAGAATAAGTTTGTTGCATATAATAAAGCAGTTGCAGCACAGGCGAACAAGGGAAACGTGCAGGTGTCTATTACTGCTGATATGAATAAGAGATACATTAAGGTGGGTTCAGGTGAGAACTATCGTAATATTGCATACGCTGATTTAGCAAAATATGATAATGAAATCGCGTTTGATTTTTCAAACTACACAAATAATGATATTTTAGTTGTTAATGTGGACTTGAAGAATCAGACAAGTGTTTCTCTTCCAGCATTGATTCTTCGTCAAAATGGAACTAGTATCTCAAATACAGAAGATAATTTTAGTAAGAAATATAATCGTGTATACTTTAACTTCTATGACAGTTCGAAAGCTGATAAGCAGTATACGGGTAAGATTACATTTAGTGGCCGTGGCTTTGGTACAATTATTGCACCTAGTGCTAGTGTTGAATTGCCACAGAACTGGGATGGTTCAGTTGTTGCTAACAATGTAGAAGTTGGTGGACAGTTCCATAGAGTAAATGGTACAGCGATTCCGAATGTTGCAACTGGTAGCAATCCAAGTACACCAGGTAACAACACACCAAGCAACGATACACCAAGCAAGGATACACCAAGCAACGATACACCAAGCAACAATACACCAAGTAACAACACACCAAGTAACAACACACCTAGCAACAATACACCAAGTAACAATACACCAGGCAAAAATAATACAGAAGCTAGTGATTCAAAGGATAAAGGTGATATAACTATAACTGTTACAGATGAAACAACAGATGAGCCAGTGCCAGGTGCTAAAGTTGAAGTTACTACTCCAGATGGAGAGAAGACAGAGCATGTAACCAATGAAGATGGTGAAGTTAAGATTGAGAAAGTACCAGAAGGTGAATATACTGTTGTCATTACAGATGTTCCTGATGGATACGATGTAACAACCGGTAAAGAAGTTAAGGTTGACGTTAAAAAGGGAAAGACAACAAAGAAGACAGTTACAAAGAGTAACACAAAGACAACCAACAAAAAAGACGCTAAGAATGCTAATAAGGCATTGCAGAGCGCAGCAGATATTAAGACTGGAGATGACGCATCGCAGTCAGCATTTGTAAAATCACAGAGAGCAGTTACCCAGTTAGGTGCTAAGAATAACAAGAAGATTTCTAAGAAGTATTATAAGAAACTTAAGAACTATAAGAAAAAGTACAAAAAGCAGTCTAATGAAATTGCAGCATGGATTTCAATTGCTGGAACAAAGATCGACTACCCAGTAATGTACTCAGGTCTTAAGAATAATACGAAGTATCTTAAGAAGAATATCAAGGGGCAGAAGGATTCCCATGGTATGTTGTTTGCAAGTTACATTACTCCAAAGCGTAAGATTTCGTATAACAACATTATTTATGGTCACAACATGAAGGATGGCACAATGTTTACAGATTTGACAAAGTATGCAAGCAAATCCTTCTACAAGAAGCATAAATATATCAAGATATACACACAGGGATACAATTATGTGTATGAAGTTGTTGAAGTAGTTCGTGTAAGCTGTAAGACTGGAAGCAAGGATCGTATGATTTACGAAAAGTTTGCACAGCTTAACAATAAGAAGACATTCAAGAAATGGCAGAAGCAGGTTGCTAAGAATCGCGAGTATAAGTGTTCTGGAAAATACAAACGTACAGATAAGTTAATGATGCTTTCAACATGTGAGTATCAGAAGGAAAATGGAAGATTCGCATTGATTTGTAAGCAGGTTAAGTGTACAAAAGTTAAGAAATAGTTTTTATAAAAAGAGGCTGTATAGCCTCTTTTTATTTTTGATGATAGCGTTATATGACATATGGTAAAAATGTTATAAGAATTAGAAAGTTGAAATTAAAAAAGATGAATAGTATAATTTATGTGTACTATTTTGAGAGATGGAAATGGTGGATACCATAATAGGTAGAGGAGGCGCGATTATGGAAGTAATTAAAAAAATTAGTAAGATTTTTTGTGTTATTGTTTTGCTTGTTTTGATTTTTGTTATATTTTCGGTAGTTAATCATCAAATTAAAAACAAGAAGGAATCTACAATTATTCAAAATGCATATGGCGAATTTTACACATTATCTACAGGTGAAAAAATGAATTATACATTTTATGATAGTGAATCGGACAAGGTAGCAGTAATTTTACCAGGTTTTGGATGTTCAACGGTTCATTATGATTTTGATGCTCTTGCAAAAGGACTAAATGATGAATACAAAATTATTATTGTTGAACCACTGGGTTACGGCCTAAGCGATGGGACAGATAGAGAAAGAACTTGTGAGAACTATTGTACAGAATTACACGAATTGATCTCAAAACTTGGCTATGATAGGTATACCATAATTGGACATTCTATTTCAGGATTATATTCGCTGGTTTATTGCAATACCTATGAAGATGAAGTAGAAGCATTTATTGGTATTGATGCTACTGTACCAAAGCAAATAGAATATGTCGATTCTAAGGAATTGCCTGATAACCAATATAAAATGATGAGATGGGTTAAGCCAATATTTATTAATACAGGTATGTATAGATTTTTTGTTAATAGTAACTTTCGTTCTGCTTCTGAGCATATTCCTACTTTATCTGAAGAAGATAAAAAGATTATGCAAACGCTTTATGGTCATAATATGATAAATGATACACAGTTGAATGAATTGAAAAATTGGTCTGGAAATATGAAAGAATATTACGATGACACATTTCCTGAGAGTATACCGGTTTTATATTTGTTGGCAAATGACAGTCAAAGTAGAACGAGTCAGTGGAAAAGTATTCATGAAAATATGACTGTTAATGAAAAAAGTGCTGTAAAGGTGCTAAAGGGAGCACATGCACTTCATCTATCAAGTCTTCAATTAGTTATAAAGTCTGTTAAAGATTGGAATTCGGATTCTGTAGATTAGGTGTTTGTTGTTTTTTGATAGAGGAGAACGGAATGAATAACATTGATAAGAAAGGATATAAACCAGTAACAATTCGTATCTATTCCAAAGATAAACAATTGATTTTAGAGGATGAGGTTTTGTGTGCCTTTGATACGGTTTCCGGTAAAATCTATGCAATAGGAAAAGCTGGTAGAGAATATCTGCAAGATAATAATATTGTTGTGGTTAATCCAATGAAATGGGGAGTTGTAGGTGATTTTACGATTTTTAGAAAAATAATGGAGCATTATATCAGACAACTTCCGAAACCATTTGCAAGAAAAACAAAAGTTGCAATTTGTGTTCCGGCAAAATTAACGGCAGTTGAACATCAAGCGTTTATGGAATCTATTACGGTATATACGGGTGCACCTTTTTGTCTTGTGGAAAGAACATTTGAACAAATGCTAGCAGAAGGTATGGAACATGAAATGAAAGGTATTCATTATTACATAGAATTTGTTTCGGAGTATTATGCATCGGAGTATTTTAATTAGTATTTAGGAAAAACATACCAGACGAAAAGAATGGGAATTGAAAATGAGTACAGATAAAGCAACTTATTGTTGGAACGAATTGTGTAAAGATAGGGTATGGTAATATGTGAATTATTTTGAAGGTAAGGGACATATAAAAAAACACAATCAAAAGGAAAGTGAGAGGACTACTATGACAGAAGAGGAAATCAAACGTGGGTTAAATGATGCAATGGATATTTTGGCAAATAACTTTACGGGACGACATTCGGAATATGAAATGGAGCAAGTGATAGAAGAGTATAAGAAGGAAATGTTAGACTGGTATACCAAAGGATCGGCAGAACAAGAAAATCCAATGAAACGTGCAACCCAGGAACTTTGGTATAGCTTATATCTTGAGAAAAAACGATTAGAAAATCATAGATGTCGTGTGGAATACGAGGATTATAGTCATATACCGGCCCGTGCAATTGATTCAACGCCGGAAACAATATGTATTTATCAAACAGATGGAAAATATTTGTCCTGTAAAGCAAGCCAGATGACCAATATTGAGAAAAGTTATATCCGTGATGGTGTTACGCTGCGATATGATCAACAAAAAAGAGACATTTCATATTATATTCTGCGCGCGCAGAATAAAAATGGTCAGTATATTTGTCCGAATTGTGGTGCAGAACAAACTTTAGATGAGTTGTTAGATGGTTGTGATTATTGTAAAACCAAATTTGATATTTCTGCATATGATGATAAAGTGATGTCGGTAATGAAGATGAAAAGCCAGAATGATAACAGAGAAGGTAATAGCTCAGAAACTATGTTGTGGCTAGGAATGGCTCTCTTGGGATTTGCTTGTGCTTTGGGTGGTTTTTTGTTTGCGTTGTTTACGCTTGGACTTTCTTTGATTTTTACGGTACTGGGTGCAGGCTTGATGTTCTTTTCTATGAAAAAAATGAACGATGCGAACAAAGATATTCATAAGAATACAGATTGGAAATGGAAATTACAAGATCATAATCCTGATTTTTCTGAGGAACAATTTATCGGCTCTTTGGATTGCAAATTAAAATCTATTCATTATGCAACCACACCGGAAGAGTTGTCCGCTTTCGTGAAGTGCGATATTGCACCATTTATAAAGGGTTATCAGAACATTGTCAACTGTGAAATTGGAAAGATTTCATATAAGGATTACCGAGTAGAAGGCGATTATCAATACCTTGATATACATCGTGAGATTGAAGTGTTACAAGACATGGGAGACCGTTTGCAACCAGCAGGTGGTGTTGTAGGTATGACCCTTGCCAAGAAGGTTTCTCACAAGTTAAAAAATGATATTAGTATGTATCGCTGTGGTGGATGTGGAGCAACCATTTCTTTAGTGGAAGGTGGTAAATGTAAGTACTGCGGCAACGAGATGAATTATGCAACTTATGACTGGGTTGTGGTAGGATATCGTCACGTGGATGCGTTATAGAAGAGGAGAAAGACATGCACTACAAATATTGTCCTGAATGTGGAAGTAAGTTAAGCGAGAAGCAAGCTGGAGATGACGGTAATGTTCCGTACTGTGAGAAGTGTGAACAGTTCTGGTTTGATTCCTTTGGTAGCTGCGTCATTGTATTAGTTGCCAATGAATACAATGAGATTGCGTTGTTACAGCAAAACTATATGTCAACAGAACATATGACGTTTGTGTCCGGTTATATCACTCCAGGTGAAAATGCGGAAGAAACTGCGATGCGTGAAGTGGAAGAAGAAATCGGAATAAAACTTGACATATTAGAGTATGCAGGAACCCATTGGTTTGCAAAGAAGGACTTGCTAATGCATGGATTTATTGGATATGCGAAAAAGAAAGATTTTGTGTTATCCAGTGAGGTGGATGATGCAATGTGGGTACCGGCGTTGGAAATTGTAGACAAGATATTCCCAGAACGACCAGGGAATACGATGTATGCACTGTATCGACAGTATTTAGAGAAAAATCAATTATAAGCATTTTGCTTGTAGATAGGTTATATTGTAATAGAAGGTGGAGAGTCAATAAGGCTTTCCACTTTTTATTTGTCGTTGAAGAAATTCATCTTGACAGCTAACGTTTATTAGCTTATAATTTGGCTAATAATTATTAGCCGAGGAGGTGCACTTTGAATACAAAGCAGAAAATTATAGAGAATGCCTTGATTTTATTTTCAGAAAAAGGATATGAAGCGGTCACAGTTGCTAATATTGCAGAGGCAGTGGGAATCAAAGCACCGTCCTTGTACAAGCATTTCAGAAGCAAACAGGATATCTTTGAATCTATTTTAGTGGAATTGCAGTCAAGATATGCCATGCAGGCTAGTATGTTGAATATTGGTGGCACGGATGCGAATAAAGATGCAACAAATTACATGAATATTTCATCGGATATGTTAGCAGACATGGTAAAAGGACTTTTTGCATTTTTTCTTCATGATGAGTATACAGCACGGTTCCGTAAGATGATGACAATAGAGCAATATAAGAATTCGGACATTGCAACATTATATTCCAAGCAATATTTTGATGATGTAATCAGTTATCAGGAAGTGTTATTTTCTAATCTTATGCAGCATGGGCTTATCAAAAACGGAAACGCAAGAACGGTAGCATTTCAATTTTTTACACCGATATTAAGTCTGATTGCGTTATGTGACAGACAGCCAGAGCGAGAAACAGAAGCGTATCAATATCTAGAAGAACATGTGCAGCAGTTTAATCGTATGTATGGTGTGCAAGATAATTAGAATATAATGTGAATCAGTAATTACCACATTTTTGCCATTTGGTAAGATAGCTATATTATAAAATACAAGATTGGAGAAAACGATATGAAGATAGTAATGATTCATGGACAAAATCACAAAGGAAGTTCCTACAATATAGGAAGAATGGTAGTTGACAAAATTCAAGCAGAGAAAGACGTTACAGAGTTTTTCTTGCCACGGGATTTGAACCATTTCTGTGTTGGTTGTTATAATTGTATAGAAGATGAAAGTACTTGTCCTTTTTATGAGGAAAAGAAAAAGATTATGGATGCAGTAGAAACAGCAGATTTACTCGTGTATACTACACCAACTTATTGTATGCGCACATCAGCACCGATGAAGAGTTTTATTGATTTAACATTTACTTATTGGATGGTACATAAACCAAGAAAATGTATGTTTGAAAAGAAAGCGTTGGTGGTTTCCACAGCTGCCGGAAATGGAATGAAATCTGCAATAAAGGATATTAGCAATACATTACTTTACTGGGGTGTTCCTTATGTGAAGACTTATGGAGTTGCTGTGCAGGCAATGAACTGGGATTCGGTTGCGGATAAGAAGAAGGAAGCAATTGAAAAGCAAACGAACAAACTAGCAAGACAACTATCGAATGGACATAAACCAAGAGTAGGTATGAAAACAAAAGTGTTGTTTGCTATGATGCGGATGATGCAAAAAGCAGGTATGGGTTCTAGTGAAATGGAAACAAGGTACTGGGATGAACAGGGGTGGCTAAGTAGTGGAAGACCTTGGAAGTAATATATTATTTGTTTGATGAAAGACATTGTTCTTTGTGATACAATGAAGAAAATTTTGTTTGGATTTATTGGATAAAAATATAACTATTAAATGAATATTTCAAAATATGGAGGTTTATATGAAAAACAAAATTGATTTGATGTGGAGTATTAGTTTATTGGTGATGGGAATCACTGCGATTATTTTAAATGGTTCCAATGTTATAGGGATTGAGTTGCCTGATGTTATGGCACGAATAGTAGGTGCTATAGGTTTAGTTGCACTTCCTTTTTTGGTTTATTCATCAATTAAGAAATTTAACAAAAACTAAAATTACATAGAATCAATAATGTGTATGACTATTATATTAAGCCAAAGGAAACTATGAGGTTCACATTACATCACATTATGGGAAGTTATGAACGAATACAAAAGTTTGCTGTAAATTAACATGCAAATTTATTGAATAATATGTGACGCATGTGTATAATATAACATATAAGAAATGTTTGCAGATTATTTTAAATATATGATTGGAGGAATTGATATGCCTAATATTAAACCTATTTCGGATTTAAGAAACTATACAGCAGTTATAAATGAGGTGGCATATGGGAATCGCGTGTATCTGACAAGAAACGGACATGGTCAATGTGCCATTATTGATATGAAAGAGCTTGATGAATTAGACAAACAAAAGGCACTTTATCAGCTTATGAATAAGTTGAGTGAGGCGGAAATATCTATTCGTGAGGAAGGAACTATATCGGCAGATGATTTAGAAGCAGAATTGGAGGTATAGTGATTGAAGAAAGTGGAGTATTCCCAGATTGTAAGGCGTAAGTTAAAAATTTTGAGGGCACGTCTTAAAAGAGAATTTGGTGCAGAAGTTTCGAAGAAATCCGTAAAGCAGATAATAGATGCTACAAGAGGATTAGAGGACTTTGAGGAAAAAGGAATCTCGGTTTCGTCCATGTATGGCATAGAATGTGATTACAGATACATTTATGCCGGACATAATTATCTATTTTATAGAATTGAAAAAGACAAAATAATTATTGTGGAGATGTTTGATGAAAGAGAGGACTTTATGTACAAACTATTTGGTATTACTACCATAACTCAGGAATCGGTAGATCACTGGGATGAGTAGTGTTGCAGTTTTTATATTTGAATGTTTTGAAAAGACCATCCTTTAGTAGGATGGTCTTTTGATGTTACATAAATAATTCAATTAATAACACCGTACCACAACAAGTAATGGCAACCTTGAATAAATCAAATCCAAACCATGCAACAAGAATTCCGATAATAAGTGCGATCGCACCTGAAATAGGACTCTGGGTTGCGTGAATGATGGCTGGAAAAGTCATTACCGCCAAAGTAACATACGGTACATAATAAAGGAATGACTTTATGAATTGGTTGTTAATCGGTTTTCGAATTAAAGTAAGTGGCAGAACACGAATGGCATAGGTTACTGCTGCCATAATGAATATGTATATATAGACATTCTGTGTCATGGTTCTACCTCCTTCTTAACATCCTCATCCATCTTCTTCGGAAAAGCAATCGCCGCAATGGCTGAAATCACAACTGTTAGAATAATGGTTCTTGTTCCATCTGTCATATCCTTCAAAAATGGAAGATAAGTACTTGCATAGCTTGCCGCAAAGGAAATGACTACCAATCCTGCAATGATTTTGTCCTTTCTTGCAGGTGGGATGATAACCGCAAGAAACATTCCATATAACGCCACACTAAACGCGCTGACCAACCGTAGCGGTAACATATTACCGGCGATAATGCCAAGGGATGTTCCGAGTGCCCACGGAATAGATGAAGTGATAAATGCACCATAGCTGTAATATGGATTCAGATATCCAGGTCTTGCAATGGCAATTCCAAATAATTCATCTGTGATACCGAATGCCATCAGTAATCTGTGTTTTACAGACAATTCTGGTTTCATTCGCTGGCTCATGGCAGTACTCATTAATAAGTAACGTGCATTGGCAACCAATGTGGCAATGGCAATCTCAATATAAGCTGCTCCCGCTGCAATGGATAAGAATCCCACATATTCCCCGGCTGATGCCATACAAAGTAGACTTACCACAAAGCCTTGAAGGGGAGTAAGTCCTGCAGTCTTTGCCGCAATTCCCAAGGAAAAGGAAACTGCAAGATATCCAAGTCCGATGGGAATACCATTCTTCAATCCGATTCGAAATGCTGATTGATTTTCTTTTGAATGTATCGAATATTCATGCTTGTTCATGTTTTGTATCTTCTTTCTCTTTCTATGTTCGTGAATTTACATTTTCGAAACTTCACAACTATGGTATTATAACATTTATAAATTTTTTTTCAATCCAATCGCACATTTTAAGAACTTCAATCGTTTATATAGTGAAAGGCCTTTGAAGCTTATCTTACATGGCAGAGACGTCTGACATCTAAGATCAAGCAAATACGAACAGTTAGGATGGTAAGCTTGTGGATACAAGAGAATACGAAAAAATAGTAACAAAATATATGGATACCGTATACAGAATTGCCATAAGTCATACCAAGGATGCACAGGATGCAGATGATGTGGTACAGCAAACCTTTGTAAAGCTACTTACAAAGCATGTGAACTTTACAGATGAGGAGCATTTGAAACGTTGGTTAATCCGGGTATGTATCAATGAATGCAATAGCTTGTTTTCTTCTTTTTGGAGAAAGAATGTGAATCTGTTTGATAACAATTCACAGGAGGGAAATGAGACAATGAAAGACTATGAGCCTTCATTTACACAGCAGGAGGATAGTGACCTATACGAAGCGGTGAAAATGCTACCAGCAAAATGTAGAATTGTAATATATCTGTTTTATTATGAGGGATATTCTACAAAGGAAATTGCTGACATTATCAAGGTTAGAGAAGCGACAGTGCGCACCAGACTTGTTCGAGCTAGAAAACTGTTAAAGGAAGAGCTGAAGGAGGCGTGGGACTATGAAGAATAGAGAAAAAGTGGAGAGAGTATATAGCGAAATTCATGCACCGGAAGCGTTAGTATGGAAGGTGATGGATATGAGTAAGGAAATGAAGACAAAGAAATTTAACACAAGAAATGTAGTAAAATATGCAGTATGTACATTAGCAATTATGGCTATGACATTTGTTGCATCCAATGGTATCTGCTATGCAGCAACTGGTGAAACTTGGGTGGAAAAAATCAAGTTAATAATTAATGGTGAAGAAAAAGAATACGATATGCATTGGTCAAAAGATGAAAACGGTCGTCATGGTGAGGTGACGATTCCTGAAGAGAATGGTTCTGAAACTAAGATTGTGATTGATGTTGAAGACGATGCTGAATTTGACACAGATATCTTGATTGACACAGGTGATGGCGTTGATGAAAACGGAATGGAAGTGGAAAAAAGCGTAACCCTTGAGGTTGAGGATGGAGAAACAGCGGATGCTGTGACATATGAGAACGAAGTAGAAGAGTAATGAAATGAAACCGCTCATTCAATTTGAATGGGCGGTTTTTGTTATCTTATTTAGTCTCTCGGGCCATCAGTACAGAAGGTAAGAAGATACATATCAATGTTGCCGCTTTGGATGCGGTTATCAATGCAGAGAATATTCTTGTATTCCGTGCCATAAAGTTACCGGATGCAATATCAAGAAAATTACCATTTTTTATCATATCATACATTGTCTGAACATACTCTTGTTGATGAATTGTCAAGTCGATTCCGTTCAGAATGGTAATAAATGTTGCGAATAGAATACATACGACAATCATGACATTCCATTTTTTGTATGTATGCTTAAATAGTTGCCAAACCGTTTGCTCACTTTTCGTCACAGTTTTAAATATCGTGATTCCGGCAATGGTATAAGACAATGCGCATATGATCCATTTCATTGCATACCATAAGCTTGTAAGCATGATATTGTTGTTAAATAAGACCTGTGCAACGATGTCTAATAATTCGCATAGAATATATAGGATAACTGGTATGGATACACTCAATATTATCCGACTGTATTTTATTTTTTTGTCTTGAATCATGCTTATCATGATGATTGCAAATATAATAAAAATGAGTAATAAATAGAAAGCTTGCTTTAACATTTTACATCCCCTTATCTGTTGTATAGATTATAAGATTATGCAAATCGCAACAATGAGATTTGTAAATCAATTTATATTTTATCATAACATCGATAAATGTTCATTATTTTTATATAAAGATTCATAAAGAAAAAATCAAAGGATATTGTAAGATAAATTATATTGATGGTTAGTTGAAAGAAAAAAATAATTGTTGTATAATCCGAGTTGTTAATACAGATATATGAACATGAATTGATTCATACATATTATGGTAGTTTTGAATACAATACTAGCAAGAAAAGAGGACAACGATATGAAACCATGGGAGAATAATATACGAAAAGTCGTTCCTTATGTTCCGGGTGAACAGCCAAAGGATAAGGACATTATTAAGTTAAATACAAATGAGAATCCATACCCACCTTCACCAAAGGTAATGGGGGTAAAGCAGGAGTTAGAGAGACTTCGTTTTTATCCGGATCCGGTTGCAAAGGATTTGGTGGATGCGATTGCTATTTATCATGGATTATCCAGTGACCAGGTGTTTGTAGGTGTAGGTTCTGATGATGTGTTGGCGATGTCATTCCTAACATTTTTTAATTCGGACAAGCCAATCTTTTTCCCGGATATTACATATAGTTTTTATGATGTGTGGGCAGACCTTTACCGTATTCCATACGAGACAAAGGCATTAGATGACGAATTCAAATTGGTTGCCAGCGACTATTATGCTGCTAATGGTGGTGTTATTTTCCCAAATCCAAACGCTCCAACAGGCTTGGCGGCAGACCTTTCTTTTGTAAAAGATGTGTTAGAGCATAATCAGGATGTCATCGTCATTGTAGACGAGGCTTATATTGACTTTGGCGGCGAGTCAGCATTATCACTTATCAACGAATATGAGAATTTATTAGTGGTTCGTACCTATTCTAAGTCTCGTTCTATGGCAGGTATGCGTATCGGTTATGCTATGGGTAATCCGGCGTTGATTAAGGCAATCAATGATGTGAAGTACAGCTTTAATTCTTATACGATGAATTATCCATCTATTGTTATGGGTACAGCTAGTATTGACGATGATGCATATTTCAAGGAAATGGTTGCAAAAGTAATTACTACAAGAGAGTGGTTTGAAAAAGAACTTACAAGACTTGGCTTTACATATCCAAAGTCTAGTGCGAACTTCGTGTTTGCCAGCCATAAGAGTGTTCCTGCAAAGGAGATTTTTGAGGCGGCGAGAGAGGCAAAGATTTTTGTTCGTTACTTTAACAAGCCTAGAATTGACAATTATCTTCGTATTTCCATTGGTACGGATGAGGAGATGAAAGCATTGGTGGAATTTCTTGAAAAATTTTTGAATTCTTAGTCTACAAATGAAAATATTCTTGACTATATGAGCCTAATTCGATATGATTAACTTGCATATTGAATTAGGCTTTTCGTTTATCATGACACATGTCGTGTCTGTTTTCATTTTATGAGTGAACAACTGAATATGGAAAAATGTCATAGTATACAATCTGGATTTCTCATTTTGTGTTGATGGTATATGTCTACATTTACGTAAATAATCAATATTAAAGGAGAAATATATATGAATTATCAAGAATTTTTAGAATATGTTGTACAAAATCTTCCGGAACTTATGAACCAGCGCGAGATGGAAAAGTATAGAAAACAAAGAGATGGTGAAAAGGAAGAGTGTGAAGAAGAGATTTGCTATGAAGCGCATTTGCACACTATTACAAAGAACAACGGTATTGTGTTAGATGGCATTACTTTGCTTAACAAAGGAGAAAATGCAGGCCCCAACGTATATTTGAACACATTCTTTGAAAGCTACCAAATGGGAAAACCATTAAATTCTATTCTAGATGAAATCATAGAATGTCATAACCGAGCAAAGGAAGAAACAACAATAGAAGTGGTGGATATATTAGATTTTAATCTCGTCAAAGATAAAATTGTTGTAAGATTGGTAAATTATGAAAAGAATCAGGAACAACTGGCAGATTGTCCCCATAAGAGATTTCTTGATTTGGCAATTACTTTTCGGTATTTGGCCAGTAAAGATGCAATGGGGTTGGCGAGTTCCCTCATTTTTAATAAAGAATTTGAACAGTGGAATGTTGATTTGGAGGATTTATATCAGCTAGCGTTATTTAATACAATGCGTGAATTTCCATGGCAGATGGATTCGTTGGTGAAAGTAGTATCGGAATGTTTTGGTGAACGATTACCAGATGAATTGCGCGAGCAATTTAAGAATGATGTTCGCAGTTTAGAACAGGTGGAAAGCCGTGTGAATATGTATGTACTAACCAATGATGTGGGATTAAATGGTGCCACAAGTATCTTGTATGACAATGTGATAAAGAATTTTGCAAATGTGCAAGATTGCAATATCTTTATTCTTCCATCCAGTGTACATGAAGTCATGCTTGTACCGGAAAATGCAGACACAGAAGCGGAATTTTTGAGGGAACTGGTAATGGAAGCTAATCAGAGTGCAGTAGGTTTAATAGATTTGTTGTCAGACGAGATTTATTATTATGATAGGGAGTTGGAACAGATACGACTCTACTGGGAAATTAGTTGACAAAGCTACCTGTATCACATAAAATATCTATATGAGTGAATCTTAATTCACAATGTGTGTGGGGGTACATATGAGTAATAGTTTTATCAACAGAAAAGACCGAATTATTGCTTCAGCCATTGAAATTATCAATGAAGCAGGTTTAGCCTCACTTACAACCAAGACGTTGGCGATGAAAGAGAATATGTCTGAGTCGCTGTTGTATCGTTACTTTGGGGGTATCGATGAAGTGTTGGTGGAAGTGGTTGATACTTATACCAAGTTTGACAAGGCTATGCTTGCCACGATAAATGCAAAACCAATTTCACATTTTGACAAAGTGCTTGAGATGTTTCGTACGCTTTCTACTTATTATTCTGGTTATGCGGATATGGCAGCCATTGTATTGAATTATGAAGAGTTACTACATAATGTGAATACAAGGGAGACAATTGCAAAATGTATTGAGATACGAACAAGTTTTGTTAGACAAGAGCTCCAAGCAGCCATTGACGAAAAGGAAATCATAGATACTTTTACAGCAGAGGAACTGGCGTGTGTTTTCTTTGGAACAATGGAAAGAGATTTGTTAAACCGACGAATTGAGAATGAGAATCGAAGTCATGATCAAGTTGCGACATCTATCTTAGATAAGCTTGCAGTTTCGTTGCGCAACAAGGAATAACAGGTTAACAGATGACGTGGATTGACTAAGAGTACATGTATGGACAGTGGAGGATTCATATGAGAGTTTTGATTGCAGATGACGATTTCGTCAACAGAAAGATTTTAGAGAAGACATTGAGTGAATATGGCGAAGTGGTTGCAGTTGATAATGGAATGTCAGCAGTAGAAGAAGCTGTTAAGGCACTGGAAGAACGTAACTATTTTGATGTTATATGCTTAGATATTATGATGACAAGATTGGATGGCTATAAGACACTAGAAGCGATTCGTGATGCAGAGTGCAAGTATGAGATATCTAAGCAGGAATGCTCCAAAGTGATTATGATCAGCGCTTTGGATGAGGTTGCGTTGGATAGTATTCAGGTATGTGATGACTATGATGCATATATCTGCAAACCAATTGTTATGGATAAGTTCGAAGCGTTAATGGCTAAGATGGGCTTTGATAAATAAATGATAGAGGGTAGTATTCATGGATTTATTTGACTTTATGAGAGAAGCGAATATGGAAAAGGAATCCCCGTTAGCGAAGAGATTAAGACCAACAACCATTGATGAGGTTGTTGGTCAAAAACATATTATAGGGAAAGACAAATTACTTTATCGTGCAATACAGGCAGATAAGGTGAGTTCTGTTATTTTCTATGGACCACCAGGAACTGGTAAAACAACATTAGCAATGGTAATTGCCAATACGACCAGTTCTATTTTTACGTCTTTGAATGCCACTACGGCTGGTAAGAAAGATATGGAAGAGGTGGTTAGACAAGCTAAGGATAATTATGGGATGTATCAGAAGAAAACCATCCTCTTTGTAGATGAGATTCATCGCTTTAATAAAGCGCAACAGGATTATCTATTACCATTTGTGGAGGATGGTACCATTGTATTAATTGGAGCAACGACTGAGAATCCATATTTTGAGGTGAATGGAGCGCTGATTTCTCGTTCACATATTTTCCGGCTAGAACCATTGGCCAAAGAAGATATTAAGGAATTGTTAAAACGTGCGGTATATGACGTAGAAAAAGGAATGGGCGCATACAATGCCACCATTGAAGAGGATGCATTAGAATTTTTAGCAGATGTCAGTGAAGGTGATGCGAGAAATGCACTGAATGCCATTGAATTAGGTGTCTTGACAACTGAACCTTCTGAGGATGGAAAAATTCATATTACATTAGCTGTAGCAGAGGAATGTATTCAAAGAAGGGCAATTCGATATGATAAAGACGGTGATAACCATTATGATACAATTTCAGCGTTTATAAAAAGCATGCGTGGTTCAGATCCAGACGCAGCTGTGTACTATTTGGCAAAGATGCTTCAAGCAGGGGAAAGCGTTACATTTATTGCTAGAAGAATTATGATACATGCCTGTGAGGATGTAGGAATTGCAGATCCCCAGGCGATACAGGTGGCGGTTGCTTGTGCTCAAGCAGTAGAACGTGTTGGAATGCCGGAA
Source organism: Lachnospiraceae bacterium (assembly GCA_045537735.1). Taxonomy (GTDB): domain Bacteria; phylum Bacillota; class Clostridia; order Lachnospirales; family Lachnospiraceae; genus CAG-590. The sequence continues at coordinate 16,332 of JAZSPZ010000011.1, read as the reverse complement.
GCACAGATTATTTTAGCAAATGCGGCAATTTATGTTGCAGGTGCACCAAAGTCCAATGCAGTGGTAAATGCCATCAACAGTGCAACGGAGACAGTGAAAAATTGTAAAATTGGAGCAGTTCCACCACATTTACGAGATGCACATTACAAAGGATCTGTAGAATTAGGACATGTTGGATATCTTTATCCACATGATTATCCAAATCATTTTGTGAAACAACAGTATTTACCAGATGAAATTAAAGACATGAAATTTTATTACCCATCGGAAAACGGTTATGAAAAAGTGGTATATGACAGATTAAAGAGTTTAAATGAGGAGGAATAGCGTGTGGATAGAATAAGAAGAATTTCAGCATGGATTACCATAGTTGTAATTATTGGATTACTTGTTGGAACGGTGGTTTGCGCTGTAACAGGTAGCGAATATTTCTTTGGATTTTTGGCACTAACCATTTTGGTACCTGTTGTGTTATGGGTTTTTATGTGGTTTACTAGATTGATTCATGGAAAATCTGAAGTAATATCTGAAGACATGAATTCAGATAACGCAAAAGAATAAAGTACATCGTTATTTGGAATGAAACATGTGCTTATAATAGGGAACGGAGCCGGCAATGCCGACTCCGTAATAGGGGAGGATAAAGTATTATTGGATTCTCTGTCATCAGAGAATCAGTAGCACTTGTTTATCAAGTGATATTATCATTATATCCACCCATTATTTTTTTATACACTAGGTTGAAAAAAAATTTTTGGTTTGCTATAATCTAGCTGTTGTATGCATTTTAGGTATAACAGTATTATATTTCTATACAAAAGGAAGGTACAATTATGGCTTTATTAAAGGATTGGCGTGAATACGCATATGGTTTGGATGACAGAACACCAGAAGGAAAGCAATTTTGGTTAAATTATTTTGGAGTTGAGCAGGGTATTTATAAGCAGTTGTTAAAGAATCCAGATGAGGTCGTTACAGGAACAGTAAAGGAATTGGCAGAGAAGTACGATACAACAGTTCAGTTGATGACAGGATTTTTGGATGGTATTAATGACAGTCTTAAGACACCTAATAATATCGAAGAAATGGAAGAAGATACAAAAGTTTCTATTGATATCGATATTGAGAAGTTGTATATGAATATGGTTGGTTGCAATGCAGATTGGCTATATGAACTAGAAGAGTGGGATGATTTGATTTCCGCAGAAAGAAGAAAAGAGCTTTACAAGACAGAGAAAAGTTCCAGAACGGTTGTAAAACCTGCAAAAGTTGGTCGTAATGATCCATGTCCATGCGGAAGTGGTAGAAAGTACAAACAGTGCTGTATGAATAAGTAAGGAACAGAGGTTATTATGAGTAAGATTAGAACTAGATTTGCACCAAGTCCTACAGGAAGAATGCATGTAGGTAATTTGAGAACTGCGCTTTACGCATATTTGGTTGCAAAACATCAGGATGGAGATTTTATACTTAGAATAGAGGATACTGATCAGGAACGTCTGCAGGAGGGTGCAGTGGATATCATATATCGCACGATGCAGGGTACCGGCTTGCTTCATGATGAAGGACCAGATAAAGATGGTGGTGTTGGTCCATATGTTCAAAGTGAACGTCAGGCAGAAGGAATCTATATGGAGTATGCAAAGCAGTTGGTTGAAAAAGGTGAGGCATACTATTGTTTCTGTGATAAAGAGCGCTTAGACAACTTAATGGAAGAAGTTGTGGATGGAAAGAGTGTTCGCAAGTATGACAAGCATTGTCTACATTTGTCTAAGGAAGAGGTAGAAGCAAAGCTTGCAGCAGGTGTTCCATTTGTAATTCGTCAGAATGTTCCGGAAGAAGGAGAAACAAGTTTTGAGGATGAATTATATGGTACAATCACTGTTCCAAACTCTGAGTTAGACGATATGATTTTGATGAAGTCAGATGGATATCCTACGTATAATTTTGCAAATGTTGTGGATGATCATTTGATGGGAATCACGCATGTGGTAAGAGGACAGGAGTATTTATCATCATCACCAAAATATAATCGATTGTATCAAGCGTTTGGTTGGGATGTGCCAGCATATATTCATTGTCCGACGATTACCAATGAAGAGCATCAAAAGCTTTCAAAGAGAAGTGGTCACTCTTCTTATGAGGATTTATTAGAACAGGGTTTTGTTACCGAGGCAATTGTCAATTTCGTTGCATTGCTAGGTTGGAGTCCAGAAGATAATCAAGAGATTTTCACATTAGAAGAGTTGATACAGGCTTTCGATTATAAGCATATCTCTAAGTCGCCAGCGGTATTTGACATGGTGAAGCTTCGTTGGATGAATGGCGAGTATATCAAGAATATGGAATTTGATCGTTTCAAAGAGATGGCACTTCCATATGTCAAAGAAGTGATTACAAGAGATGTCAAGACGGATGCAATCTTAGAGCTTGTAAAGACTCGTATAGAGGTATTTCCTGATATTAAGGACCACATTGATTTCTTTGAGGAATTGCCAGATTATGACATTGCAATGTATACACACAAGAAGATGAAGACCAACACCGAGAATTCATTAGAGATTCTTCGCGAGGAGTATGAGGTGTTGAAAGAGGTAGAGGATTGGACATTTGACAATCTTCATGATACATTGATGGAGTATATTGCTAAGAAGGAGATTAAGAACGGAACAGGCTTGTGGCCGGTTCGTACAGCGATTTCTGGAAAGCAGATGACTCCTGGTGGAGCGTTTGAGATTTTAGATATTCTAGGTAAAGAGGAATCTTTACGCAGAATGGAAATAGGAATCGAGAAATTACAGAATGCTTAGAAGGAGATAGAATGCCGAAGTTTAATGAAGGACAACTGAAGGCCATTCAACATGTAAAAGGGGCTATGATAGCCCTGGCTGGACCAGGCAGTGGGAAAACCACAGCCATGGTACATCGTATCAAATATCTCATAGAAGAAGCAAATGTTTCTCCGGCAGGAATTCTTGTGATTACTTTTACAAGGGCCAGTGCGAGAGAAATGGAAGAACGGTTTTACAAATTAATGAAAGGTTCTAAATGTCAATGCACATTTGGAACCTTTCATTCTATATTCTTTTATATCTTAAAGATGGCTTATGGCTATCGTTCTAACAATATTCTGTTAGAGGAAGAGAAATACTCTATTATTCGGGATATTATCCGTAACAGACAATTAGAATATGATGATGAAGAAGAAGTGATAGCAGATATTATTCATGAAATGGGAATGATGAAGGGTGATATGATTGCTTTGGAGCATTTTTATTCTACCTGTGTGGGTGAGGAGATTTTTCGCCAGATTATTGAGGAATACGAAACCAAAGTACATTCTATGGGAAAACTGGATTTTGATGATATGATGGTCTACTGTTATGAATTATTAAAGGAAAGACCTGATATTTTACAAAGTTTACAGCGAAGATACACACATATATTGGTGGATGAGTTTCAGGATATTAATAAAATTCAATACGAAATTACAAAAATGTTAGCAGCACCGCAGAACAATTTGTTTATTGTTGGAGATGATGATCAGAGTATCTATGGATTTCGTGGAGCACGGCCGGACATTATGTTACATTTTAAAGAGGACTATCCAGATGCGGTGGCTACGTTATTGGATGTTAACTACCGGTGTAGTCGCAATATCACAGAAGGTGCAGTGCGGGTAATTTCACACAATACGGTTCGATTCAACAAAAAGATTGTAAGTGACAAAGATTTTGCGGAACCCATTCGCATACATCATATGAAAACTAGACAAGAGGAAAATCAACATGTTTTAGAGCATATTCGAAAGTTTAATAAAGAGGGAATTCCATATTCAGAAATGGCGATCATAATGCGTACCAATGTACAGGCAAGAAACATTGTGCACAAATTAATGGAGTACAATATTCCCTTTCAAATCAGAGATAAAGTACCATGCATTTACGATCACTTTGCGGTGAAAAACATATTAGATTATATAAAAGCAGCTATGGGGATTCGTGATCGTGCTTTGTTTTTGAAAATTTTGAACCGTCCCAATCGATATTTATCTAGAGAACTATTGACAGAACCTATCGTGGATTTTGAACAATTGCGAACTTTAGTTGAAGGAAAGGAGTGGGCTTTGGATCAGATCGACCAGATGGAGTACGAACTGAAAATTCTTGCCGGATTAAGACCTTATGCAGCAGTAAACTTCATTCGAAAAGCAATTGGGTATGATGCATATCTTGCGGAATACGCAGAATATCGACATCTCAATGTAGATGATTTTTATACAATCTTGGATGAATTGCAGGAAATGGCAAAACAATACAAATCTTTTAGAGATTGGTTTGATGGCATTGAGGAATATCGATATGCATTCGAAGAGCATATGAAACGTGATACAAAAGAAAACAAGCAAGGTGTTGTGGTGACTACTATGCACAGTGCAAAAGGATTGGAATTTGATGCTGTATTTATACTAGAGGCAAATGAAGGACTAGCACCATACAAAAAAGCAACTCGGCCAGAGGAAATCGAAGAGGAACGACGCATGTTTTATGTCGCTATGACGAGAGCTAGAAATCATTTACATATTTATGAAGTGAAGGAGTATTACAACAAAGAGTTGGAACCATCGAGATTTTTGCAGGAATTATGTGCAAATGAATAAGGGGGACTCTTTACAAAACTTCATTTTAAGATTATATTAGTAGAGTATATTTTGTAATGAAATGGGGTGGAATTATGCTAAAGAGAAGTGTTCGTTTAGAATTAGATGGAATACTGAATGATTTAAAAATGAACTTGGCCAATAACTATAAGGATTTGGCACATGATGCTTTGAAAAAATTACATGCTACAATAGAAGAATACAAGGCAAATGGCATGATGAAGGAAAAGGATTACAACAAATATAAGAAAATAGCAGATGAATATTCTACCAAAATGGCAGATTATCATCACTAATAAGGAGTTAATTGTGAAGACTAGAATGATTAGAAACATTGTGATATTAGCAGCTTTTTCTTTTATTTTGACAGGTTGTTCCGGAAGAGGAACGAATGTTGGTTTTCAAGAGGACGGCAAGATATCCATTGTGACTACAATTTATCCTGTTTATGATTTTGCTTGCAATATTGCAGGGGATAAAGCAGAGATTGTTAATTTGGTCCCGGCAGGTGTGGAACCTCATGATTTCGAGCTGTCTACTGGAGACATGCAGTTAATTGAACAGGCAGATGTTTTTATCTACAATGGTGCAGGTATGGAACATTTTGTAGACAAGACATTGGACTCCGTTTCGAATAAGGGACTGTTTGTGGTAGAATGTGCCAAAGACATTACTTTATTAGAAGCAAGTCATTCCCATGAACATGGTGCGGAACACGAGGATGCGGCGCATTCTGATCCGCATACTTGGCTCAGTGTAACCAATGCCATATTGGAGGCAGAAGCAATTAAGGATACATTGGTTGATATAGACCCAGAGAATGCAAAGTATTATGAAGATAATTTTACTGCATACAAAGAGGAACTGACAAAACTCCATGAAATGTATCAGACTGAGTTATCAAATTTGTCTAGCAATACCATTGTAGTTGCACACGAAGCTTTTGGTTATCTCTGTGAAGAATATGATTTACATCAAGAGGGAATAGAAGGTTTAACTGCTGATTCGGAGCCGGATTCTGCAAGGATGAAAGAGATTATTGATTTTTGTAAAGAGAATGAGATTCAGGTTATCTTTTTTGAAGAATTAGTAAGTCCAAAGGTTGCAGAAACAGTTGCTTCAGAGATTGGAGCAAAGACCATGGTGTTGAATCCTATTGAAGGTTTGACCGCAGAGCAAGAAGCGCAAGGCTTAGATTATATTGATTTGATGCAACAGAATTTGGAAGTGTTGAAAAAAGCGTTACAATAAAGGAGTAGGAGTATGACAATGGAAATCATTGCCCTGGTAGCATGTGCAATCGTAAGCATTTTGCTTCCGTTAGTGGTTTTGGGAATAAAGATAAAGAAGAACAAAGAACAGTGGAAAGGCATAATTGCTGTTTTTCTTTCGGGTGGACTTGTGTATGTTGCAATGCAATGGGGAGTGAAAGAACACGGTTTGACATGGTTGTTTAATAATACAGATTTTTACAAGTTTATGCAGCAACACTATATTCCATATTTGTTGCTTGTTGCGTTTGTTGGTGCAGTATTGGTTGTGTTAGGGCAGTCATTTGTCGTATGGGTTCCATTTAAAAGAAAACTGACAATTTCAAAGGCAACAGCATTTGCTTGCGGATATATTATGGTAGAAGCGATTTGGTTGGTTGGAGCGAGAAGTATCAACACAGTCATTGAGATTGCAAAAAAATCGGAATTGGAATTGGATGTTGCCGTGTCTGAGTTGTTCTTGTCATGTTATGAACGAGGATTGTTATTTGTGATTGAAATGGCAATCATTGTGGTGTTGGTATACTTTATTCAGCGTCGTATGCCTGTTAGGGGAATGTTGATTGCAGTATTCTGTTACACAATGGTGGCATTTCTTCCGGGGTTCTTTATTGCATTTTCGCTTCCTGAGTATTTGGAGGTGTTCCATCGTTCTACAGCGTTATTGATGGTATATATCATTTTGACAGCTACAGCCTTAGCTTCTGTCGTTATTTTGAAGGTTTGTAAGAATTTGTTGGATGATGAATGATGAGTTATCTTTTGAGAAGAAGCAAGAATGTCGTTGACGTTCTTGCTTTTTTCTGTTACATTACTTTTCGAGCGGTATTCGAGAGAAACTGCATCGTTTGATAAGTGTTGTCACAAGTGATTGGTAGGTGATAACATGAAAATAGGTTTTATTGGCGCCGGTAAAGCAGGGTGTAGTCTAGGAAAGTATTTTTCCGGCAAAGCACAACAGGCAAACATACTGGTGACAGGATATTATAGTTTAATTAGAGAAGAAGCCAGGTGGGCAGCTGCATTTACCCATTCTACGTTGTTTGAAACGGTAGAAGATTTGGTTGCAGCAAATGATACCATTATTCTATCCACTCCTGACGGAGCGGTTTTGAAAGTATGGGAATCCATTGAGAAAGATTCTATTAAAGGCAAAGTCTTTTGTCATTTAAGTGGCTCCTTATCATCCGATGTATTTTCAGGAATAGAAAATTATGGTGCATACCCCATATCTATTCATCCAATGTTTGCGTTCAGCGACAAAGAATCCGTATATCAACAATTGAATGAAGCTTGTTTTACATTAGAAGGACACCCTCAGGCCATTGCTATGTGGAAACAGATATTGTCGAAATTGGAAAATGAAGCAATAGAAGTCTCTAAAGAGGTAAAGCCGTTATATCACGCTGCGGCAAGCGTATTAAGCAATCATGTGATTGCAGTTTTAAATGCTGGGTATCATTTACTACAGGAGTGTGGTTTTTCTGAGGAAGAGGCAAGACGCTTTAGCAAAGTACTTGTGAAGAATAATGTGGAACATGTTATAGAAGCTGGAAGTGTGAGTGCTTTAACAGGACCAATTGAGCGCGGAGATGTGGAAACAGTGGAGAAACATTTGAAGGTTATCGGTCCAGATATAGAATCGTTATATCGAGTTTGTGGAAATGAGTTGCTTGAACTTGCGAGAGTCAAAAATCAAGATAGAGATTATACGGACATGGTTCGAGTGTTGAACGGAAAGGTAAGGAGATAAAATGAAAAACACAGTATTAACATTTAAACAGGCGAAGGAAAATGGAGAAAAACTGACAATGCTTACCGCCTATGATTATTCTATGGCGAAACTCATTGATGAGTCGGGAATTAATTCTATTTTAGTTGGAGATTCTCTTGGCAATGTAATCCTAGGATATGAGGATACCATTTCAGTAACAATGGAAGATATGATTCATCACTCGGCGGCAGTTGCGAGAGGTGCAAAAAATGCACTTGTGATTTGTGATATGCCATTTATGAGTTATCAGACATCCGTATATGACGCGGTGGTAAATGCTGGACGCTTGATGAAGGAAGGTAGAGCAGGTGCTGTGAAACTAGAAGGCGGCAAAGAGGTTTGCCCACAGATTAAGGCAATTGTAGATGCGGGAATTCCTGTATGTGCTCATCTGGGACTTACACCACAATCCATCAATGCGTTTGGTGGATTTAAGGTACAGGGTAAAACGGAAGCGGCAGCAAAAAAATTGATAGAAGATGCCAAGGCCGTAGAGGAAGCAGGTGCTTTTGCTGTGGTGTTAGAGTGTGTTCCAGCTGCGTTGGCAGAGTTAGTAACAAAGAAGGTTCGTATTCCTACCATTGGAATTGGTGCAGGAAATGTATGTGATGGTCAGGTTTTAGTGTATCAGGATATGCTAGGAATGTTCAGCGATTTTACACCAAAGTTTGTAAAACGCTTTGCTGATATTGGTTCTGTTATGAAGGATGCATTTCGGATGTATGATGCAGAAGTAAAAGCAGGTAGTTTTCCAAGTCATGAACATACATATGCAATAGATGATGATATTATAGAAAAGTTGTATTAGAGAGATATAAGGAGATAGAAAAAATGATAATTTCAGGTTCAATAAAGGATACAAGAAATCAGGTGAAGGAATGGAAGGCTGCAGGGTTATCTGTTGCATTGGTTCCTACTATGGGATATTTGCATGAGGGACATAGAAGTTTGATTGATCGTGCAAGAAAGGAAAACGACAAGGTAGTTGTCAGCATTTTTGTCAATCCCATGCAGTTCGGTCCAAATGAAGATTTAGATGCATATCCGAGAGATTTGGATAGAGATGCAAAGATTTGTGAAGATGGTGGCGTGGACCTCATTTTTCATCCTGAAGTAGAGGAGATGTACGGCCCGGATTTCTGCGGATACGTGGATATGCATACATTGCCGGAAAAACTATGCGGTGCAAGTCGTCCGGTACATTTTAGAGGTGTGCAGACTGTGGTTACAAAACTATTTCATATCATTCCGGCTCAAAAGGCATATTTTGGCCAGAAGGATGCACAGCAGCTTGCGATTATTCGACGCATGGTAATAGATTTGGATTTTGATATCGAGATCATTGGATGTCCGATTATTCGTGAGGATGATGGTCTTGCAAAGAGTTCCAGAAATACATATTTGTCAGATGACGAAAGGGCACAGGCAGTGATTCTTAATCAGTCATTAAATGCAGCAATGGATGCTATTGATGCAGGAGAATCGGATGCAATGAAAATCAAACAGATTATCACAGATCAGCTTAACACCTGTCCTCTTGCAAAGATTGATTATGTAGAAGTTACAAGCTTTGACACGATTCAGCCAATTCAGAAAATAGAAGGCGCAGTGTTGATTGCAATTGCTGTATATATTGGAACAACACGTTTGATTGATAATCGCATCATTTTATAGTTGTTAAGAGCTAGTTGGAAGGAGAAATAGATGTTAGTTAATATGTTAAAAGGTAAAATTCATCGTGCAACAGTGAAGCAAGCAGAGCTTCATTATGTGGGGAGCATTACAGTGGATCCGGTTTTAATGGAAGCTGCTGGCATTTTGGAGTACGAATATGTGCAGATTGTAGATGTGGAAAATGGCAATCGTTTCGAAACCTATACCATTGCCGGAGAGCCGAATAGTGGTATGATTTGTCTAAATGGTGCCGCTGCCCGTCAAGTTGCAGTGGGTGACCATGTGATTATTATGGCATATGCCCAGATGACACCGGAAGAGGCTAAGGAGCACAAACCCCATGTGGTGTTTGTAGATGATGAAAACCAGATTCGTGAGGTTTCCCGCTATGAGAAATATGGAGAGTTGAGTCCTAGGTATTAATAGTATATAATAGAAATACAGAAAACAAAGGAGAGAAAAACATGAATACTTACACAGATAACAATGCGATGGAGAATGTCAATGTAGAGAATGAATTTGGAATGTATGGTGATTTGAGTCGTGATGACATGATGAATCAATTCGAAGATACGCCGTATGTTACCCAGACGAATATACCTGAAAACGAACCGGAGAAAAAGAGTTTGAAGGACATTTTGTTGACGGCTTTAGGTCTTATTATTTTTGTTGGTATTGCAGGTTGGTGCTTGATTTCTGGTGTGAAAGCTTTGTTTTTGGCACCAGTACACCCAATGGAGGAAGCATTTACCAATCTTGTAGAGGGTGATATATATGAGGGAACTATTACCTGTATTTCCCCAGAGGTTGGAGAACTAAAGCATACAATCAATTTTATTCCGGCAGGTACAGAGCATTTTTATCTTATGGTTTCAGAGGATGGAACTACCATTATTCCAATCCGTGCATCTAAGAAATGGGATACATTGTATGCTGGAACGGAATGGTTAGAAGTTGCGTTACAGGAAAGAGCAATTGTTCGCGAGATGGATTATAAAGTGAAGAATGAGCTGATGTCTGATATTGCAACGGCTTTTGCTGCAGAAGGATTCAAGATGGAACAGACATACTATCTTGATTTGAATGCAAACAAAATGGGAGGACTTCAGATTTTTGTTGGAGTTGCATTGCTTTTATGTATTATTTATTTTGGTTTTATTGCAAAAAAACTTGAGAATGATGACAGAACTTTTACAACAGTTCTAGCAGGTGTGATGCTTGTTCTTGGATTTGCATCATTGGTAATTGCCATTTATCTATTGAATATGGTTGGTCTATAATAACATGTAGATAGGATAGAAAGGTTTGGGAGAGATATGCTACAAGGGAAAACAGTGGTGTTAGGTGTGACGGGATCAATTGCAGCCTATAAGATTGCTAATTTGGCAAGTATGTTAGTGAAGTTACATGCAGATGTGCATGTGATTATGACAAAAAATGCAACCAATTTTATCAACCCAATTACATTTGAAACATTGACAAGCAATAAGTGTCTAGTGGACACATTTGATCGAAACTTTCAGTTTAATGTAGAACATGTTGCTTTGGCACAGAGAGCTGATATTTTTATGGTGGCACCAGCTTCAGCTAATGTGATTGGAAAAATAGCAGGTGGAATAGCAGATGATATGCTAACTACCACTATTATGGCTTGTAAAGCACCGAAGCTTATTGCACCAGCTATGAATACAAACATGTTTGAAAATCCCATTGTGCAGGACAATTTATATAAGTTAGAAAAATATGGATATCAGATTATTTCACCGGCAACAGGTTATCTTGCATGTGGTGACACAGGTGCAGGTAAGCTTCCGTCAGAAGAAGTATTGTTGTCCTATATTGTGAAGGAATTACATTATGAAAAGGATATGGTTGATAAGAAGGTGCTAGTGACCGCTGGACCTACGAGAGAAGCCATTGATCCAGTTAGATATATCTCTAATCATTCCACAGGCAAAATGGGCTATGCCATTGCGAAATGTGCCATGGAGCGTGGAGCGGAAGTCGTGCTGATAACAGGAGAGACAGCAACGCAAAAACCACCATTTGTTAAAATTGTTTCCGTGGTGAGTGCTGGAGAGATGTTTGAGGCAGTGAAGGAGCATGCAGCAGATGCAGATTATATTATTAAGGCTGCAGCGGTTGCGGATTATACACCAGCCAATGTAGCAAATGATAAGATAAAGAAATCAGATGACGATATGAGTATTTCTCTTGTTCGCACAACAGACATTTTGAAATATTTGGGCGAGCATAAGAGAATAGGTCAGGTTATTTGTGGATTCGCAATGGAGACACAAGATTTGCTAGAAAATGCAACAAAGAAATTAACCAATAAAAATGCAGATATGATAGTTGCTAATAACTTGAAGGTGGAAGGCGCTGGTTTCGGCACAGATACCAATGTGGTAACCCTAATTAAAAAAGATGAGACGAAAGAGTTGCCATTATTATCCAAAGATGATGTGGCAAAGGCAATCTTAGATGAGATGATAAAGATTGAAACAGGAGTAATCGCATGAAAAGAAAAGTATTAATTTTAGATATTGATGGTACATTAACAAATAGTCAAAAAGAGATTACCCCACAGACATTAGAGGCCTTGTTGAAGATTCAAGAAGATGGCCACACGATTGTGTTAGCATCAGGGAGACCAACCCATGGCGTCAAGAAGGTTTCTGATTTGTTGAGGTTAGAGAAATACGGCGGGTATATTCTTTGCTTTAACGGAGCAAGAATTGTGAATGTGAAGACAAAAGAAGTGGTATACCAACAATGTTTCCCAAAGGAGTGCATTGCGCCATTATACGAGTATGCATTGGCACACGACATGGGGCTTGTGACATATCAGGATAATAAGGTTATTACAGGAACAAGAATAGACGAGTATATGGAGTTTGAAGCGCGTCTTAATTTGATGGAGTTAGAGAGGGTGGAAGACTTTGTAGATTATGTTGATTTTGACATCAACAAATGTTTGTTTACGGCGAAGGAGGACGTGGCACCATCCTACGAAAAAGAGTTGGCAGAAAAATACAAAGGTGTACTGAGCGTGTATCGTTCAGAGAGCTTTTTTGTGGAAGCAATGCCGTTAGGTGTGGATAAAGCCGCTTCTCTAGAGCGTTTATTTGATATTATAGGTGTTGATAAGGTCAATACCGTCGCTTGTGGAGATGGATTTAACGATATGTCCATGATTGAATATGCAGGAGTTGGTGTGGCAATGGCTAATGCTAAAGACGAAGTAAAAGCAGTTGCAGACGTTGTGACGAAACGAACCAATGATGAAGATGGATTGCTGGAAGTGATAGAGGCATACTTTGTTTAAAATATGATAAGAAAACGGTGCGAGTACCCTCGCACCGTTTTTTGTTTATAATCGTATAAATTCAGGTTTTCGTTTTTTGAATATGGTATAGTACTGAAACCCAACAGTTTCTAATAAAGCCTGTGCAATGTCGAATCCGAACCCCATATCTTCTTTTTTGTGAGCATCGCTACCAATTGTAATGATTTCACCACCTAATTTCTTATAAAGCTTTAAAGCTTCAATGTGTGGATGTGGGTATCCGATTTTAGCAATACCAGCAGTGTTGATCTCTATTCCTTTGCCTTTTTCAATCAGGTTTTTTAGAAGTACTTCAAAGATATCCTGATAATCTTTGAACTCATATATAAATGTTGGGTCGGGGCAGTAGCGCACTGCATAATCCAAATGTCCATAGACATCAAATCCATCGGTGAGTTTGACATTTTCCACCTCTGACATAAAGTATTCTCGATACGCAGCAATATTGGTTTTTCCGGCATAGTATTCTGGATGATATGGATCTCCATTTGTCAAAGATGTCAGGTGAGAGGATCCTATAATGAAATCGAAAGGATATTGATTAGAAAGTTTCGCAATGTGTGATGCGGTTTCTGGACAGATTCCCTGTTCCACGCCAAGACGTACATCAATTCTGCTGTGATATTCATCGCGTAATTCACATAGGGTTTTCACATATGTCTCGAAATCTAATTGAAAATTCATTGTGGGTTCCTGTGGATTTACAGGGAAGTCCATGTCGTGATGATCTGTGAAATAGACATAGGAAAATCCTTTTGCAATTGCTGTTTCGATAATTGCAAAAGGTTGTTCTGTGGAATCTGATGAGAATTGTGAATGCACGTGCATGTCTGTAATAATCATTTGTTAAGCTCCTTTTTTTCGTCTGATTTCAATTTATTGTAGCATAGCATTTTTTTATCGTCTATAAAAAACATACAGTAAAAATCATGATTTTTATTAAAATTTCCACGTTTTTACTGATTTAGCGAAATTCCCAATAAATTGGATATTTACCACTTGAAATTTTATTTTAAAAAAGGTATTATAGGGACATGGGTCTGCCGGAAATAGGCGACCGTAATTAATAATTCATAACTTTAGGAGGAATTTATTCATGGCAGTAAAAGTTGCGATCAATGGATTTGGACGTATTGGACGTCTTGCATTCAGACAGATGTTTGGAGCAGAAGGGTATGAGGTAGTTGCTATCAACGATTTAACAAGCCCAGCAATGTTAGCTCACTTATTAAAGTATGACTCTTCACAGGGTAAGTATGAGAAGGCTGACACAGTTACAGCTGGTGATGATTCAATCACAGTTGATGGTAAGGAAATCAAGATTTACGCATTCCCAGATGCTAACAATTGCCCATGGGGAGAATTAAATGTAGACGTAGTTTTAGAGTGTTCAGGTTTCTACTGCAGCAAGGATAAGGCTCAGGCTCATATCAATGCTGGTGCTCGTAAGGTAGTTATTTCTGCTCCAGCAGGTAACGATCTTCCTACAATCGTTTACAACACAAACCATGAGACATTGAAGGCTGAAGATACAATCATTTCTGCAGCTTCTTGTACAACAAACTGTTTAGCACCTATGGCTGATGCTCTTAACAAGTATGCAGCAATCCAGTCAGGTATCATGGTAACAATCCATGCTTACACAGGTGATCAGATGACTCTTGATGGTCCTCAGAGAAAGGGTGACTTAAGAAGATCTCGTGCAGCAGCAGTTAATATCGTTCCTAACTCAACAGGTGCAGCTAAGGCTATCGGTCTTGTTATCCCTGAGTTGAATGGTAAGTTAATCGGTTCTGCTCAGCGTGTTCCTACTCCAACAGGTTCTACAACAATCTTAACAGCAGTTGTTAAGGGTGCTGATGTTACTGTTGATGGTATCAACGCAGCAATGAAGGCAGCAGCTAACGAGTCATTCGGTTACAATGAGGATGAAATCGTATCTTCAGATGTTATCGGTATGAGATTTGGTTCATTGTTTGATGCTACTCAGACAATGGTTTGCAAAGTAGCTGATGATACTTATGAGGTACAGGTAGTTTCTTGGTATGATAACGAGAATTCTTATACTAGCCAGATGGTTAGAACAATTAAGTACTTCTCAGAGTTAGCATAATCCAGCGACTTAAGTAGAATTATTAAGACCTAAAGGGTCCGGTCTATATGGACCGGACTCTTTTTACATGAATAAGTATCTTTGATGAAAGAATTCAAACAACTGATGATAAGTTGTTTCACAAAATATATAATATGAAAGGAGCATATTACAATGCTTAACAAGAAATCAGTAGATGATATTAACGTAAAAGGTAAAAAGGTATTGGTTCGTTGTGACTTTAACGTACCATTAATCGACGGTAAGATTACAGACGAGAACCGTTTGGTTGCAGCGCTTCCAACAATCAAGAAATTAATTGCAGATGGTGGCAAGATTATTCTTTGTTCTCACTTAGGAAAGGTTAAGACAGAAGAAGACAAGCAGACAAAGACTCTTGCACCTGTAGCAGCTCGTTTGACAGAGTTGTTGGGCCAGGAAGTTAAGTTCGCTGCAGATTTAGAGGTTGTTGGTCCAAATGCTAAGGCTGCAGTTGAAGCAATGAACGATGGCGATGTGGTTCTTTTAGAGAATACACGTTTTAGAGCAGAAGAGACAAAGAATGGAGAGGCGTTCTCTAAGGATTTAGCTTCTTTGTGTGATGTATTCGTTAATGATGCATTTGGTACAGCTCATAGAGCACACTGTTCCAATGTTGGTGTGACTGAGTATGTTGATACAGCAGTCGTTGGTTACTTAATGCAGAAGGAAATTGACTTCTTAGGTAATGCTGTTAACAATCCAGAGAGACCATTCGTGGCTATTCTTGGTGGTGCTAAGGTTTCTTCTAAGATTTCTGTTATTGAGAACTTACTTGACAAGGTTGACACATTAATCATCGGTGGTGGTATGGCTTATACATTTATGGCTGCACACGGTGAGGAAGTTGGTAAGTCTTTATTAGAGGAAGATTATAAGGATTACGCATTAGAGATGGAGAAGAAGGCTGAAGAGAAGGGTGTTAAGTTATTAATCCCTATCGATACAGTTGTTGCTGATGATTTCTCTAATGATGCAAACTTCAAGGTAGTAGGTCGTGGTGAAATTCCTGCTGATATGGAAGGTCTTGATATTGGACCTAAGACTGCAGAGTTATTTGCAGATGCAGTAGCAGGTGCTAAGACAGTTGTATGGAACGGACCAATGGGATGTTTCGAAATGCCTAACTTTGCAAAGGGTACTATCGCAGTAGCTGAAGCAATGGCTAAGTTAGAGGGTGCTACAACAATCATCGGTGGTGGTGATTCGGCAGCAGCTTGTAACCAGTTAGGTTTTGGTGACAAGATGACACATATCTCTACAGGTGGTGGTGCTTCCCTTGAGTTCTTAGAGGGTAAGGAATTACCAGGTGTAGCAGCAGCTAACGATAAATAAACTAGTTTAACTATAAGGAGAATATAATCATGGCAAGAAGAAAAATTATTGCTGGTAACTGGAAGATGAACAAGACTCCAAGTGAGGCAGTTGCGTTAATCAATGAGTTAAAGCCATTAGTAGCAAATGATGAAGTAG
>JAZSPZ010000045.1:0-35640 GCA_045537735.1 Lachnospiraceae bacterium | reverse complement strand
TATAAAGGTATGAGATATGCACCAGGCATACCTATGACACCTTTAAAGAGATTTCTAGGGTGGGTGATTTACTTGGTCGGGAAAAAGTTGTCTAAAACAATGATAATCACCTATAAGAAATAGACCGTAAAATTTCAGTTTTACTATCATTCGTCTTGTTGATACATCGTTATATAGAAACCCTCACAAGCGTATGCTTGTGAGGGTTATATTAGTTGAATGATTCAAAAGTCATTGTTATTCCTTAGGAAATATACTCATATAGAATCCGGACATATTCTATATCTTAATCCTCCAACAATCGTAGTCCGGCTGTATCTGTAACCGGAAGAGAGAAACAAATCGGTATGTCCCTGCACCTACTAGAAACGTCATCAAAATGCTGGGTGGGATTGGTGCAATGGTTCAAGTACCTTTCTATCATTTTTTATATATTGCGAAAAATGTATGACATATGTAATTATCTTATTTGCATATACCACCTATTATAACATGAAATTTGCTAATTTGTCTAAGATAGATAACTTGGTGGAGTAAGAAGGTTTGTATTATAATATTTCATCCGATATTGCTTTGGCGTGTATCCTGTATATTGATGAAAAATCTTTGTAAAATGGCTTTGCGAACAAAAAGCAAGGGAATATGCAATCTGTGAATAGCTATAGTCAGTTTTGGTTAATAGTGCGATAGCTGTTTCGATACGAACATTCATCAGATAGGTTGCAAAACTTTTTCCTGTTTCCTTTTTAAAAAGAGTAGAGAGGTAACAGGGGGTTAAGTTGATTTGCGCAGCCACATCTGTAAGTGTTATTTTCTCGTTAAAATGTGAATCTATGTAATTCAGACAGTAGTGGATTGGTTTGGAATATAGGCTTTCTTTTTTGTACGCATTGACGGTTTCCACAAATACAGTCCATTCTTCGCGGGTAAGCTCTATAATCTCATCAATGGATGTCGCAATATCTGCTTTTTGAATATATAAATCACTTGTGGAATATACCGTTTCTTGTGGAATGCCAGATTCAATCATATATCGAGTTGCCAGTCCTGTATTGATAATAAAAAGGTATCTTATATTGCGAAGAGGATCGCTAGAGAGTTTACCTTGAAGTTCGGGATTTATGAGTCGCACAGATTCTTCGATTGCTCGTTCGTCACCATTTATAAGGTAATGAAAACGTTGAGATTCTTCCTGGTATGTTGTGTGAATAAATCCTCTCTCTGCGTTATTGTGTAAAAGTTTTCGTATTTCGTTCCAATTAATGATTCTTTTATCATCGGTCTTTTGCATGTCGCACCTCTATTTCAAATGATATAAAAAATATAACACAAAACAAAAGATAATGATATACAATTCTTGTGTGCAATATATGATTTGAGGTAGATTCTTTGGTTTATTATGAGGAAGAAAGGAAAGATAAGATTATGGATTTACTGTTTGCCAAGAATTCCAAAAAGAATGTGACGCAGTTAAGAAAGGAAACGATAAAAGATCTGGCGCTTTGGGAAATTGTCGATGATGTTACCACGGATGAATGTGAGCGATTGATTTTGAAAGACATTTTTGGAAAAATTCCTGTTGATTTGGAAGATATCAGATATAGACAGGGAATCATGAAGGATTTTTTGGAAAATGAAATGCTTACGGATGCAATTACAGAAGCGCTTAGCATGATAAAAACGCTAAAGGATTATGAAAATATGAGGCCCGCAAGAGTGCAACAAGATCACTCTTTGTATATGTTGTTGGAGAAGCTGCGAGAACTTTCGGTTTATGTAAATGTATCAGAAGCAATTGTAAAGTGTCTAAGAAATAATCAGATAGAATCGAAAGGGTTATGTAGTGTCCTAGAATCATTGGAGCAGATAGTAAATGATGAGCATTTTGAAAAGACTAAACAGGACATTAATCAAATGTTGGAAGAAATATCCAGCGTGAAGGGTGCAATTGTTGGTGTGAATTTTACACCGGATTTAAATGTTGAACAAGTATCCGTTGTGGAATTCGTTCCTTATAAAATAAAATCGAAATATACATTTGCAGAAATTGCAGCATCTATGAGTAATATTATAAATGCAGGGATGGCGTCCAATTCTGTTGGAGGTCCACCTGTTGATACAAAGGTTTTGGACCCACTTTTAGTAACAATGACTCCGCAGATAGAAAAGCATTTAAAGAGACATTTCAGTAGAATAAAACATATTATGATGCAGTACGTGAAGTTTGATGGGGCGTTTATTACAGAAATGTATGAAGGGTTTACATTTTATCTGACACTGGCGAAGTTTGCAAGACGTCTTCGAGAGGAAGGTTATGAAATCTGTATGCCAGAGGTAACAGAGGAAAAGGATACGTTTCAAATAAAAGGTTTATACAATGTAAGACTGTTTTTTGCACATGAAAAAAATGTTGTGAAGAATGATTTTTCATTTACTCCAAAGGAAAATATGTATATATTGACGGGACCGAATCGTGGTGGAAAGACGATTATTGAGCAGGCGCTAGGAATCATATCGGTTATGACATCTATAGGATCTTTTGTTACAGCATCTTCATGTGTAGGAGTTCCATTTTGTAATATTTTGACACATTTTCCAATAGACGAGAATTTGACTATTAATTATGGAAGATTGGGTGAAGAAGCAATCAGAATAAAGGAAATTGTGGATGCGGCGGATGATAAAACACTGATTCTTTTTAACGAGACGTATTCCACGACTAGTGCTAGCGATGGCCTTTATCTTTCTATGGATTTGCTTCATGTATTAAAGGAATTAGGAAGTGCAGTTATCTTTAACACACACATTCATGAACTGGCGAAGTCTATAGAAGAGATGAATGGATGGGAAGGTGAAAGTGACATTGTAAGTATTGTTATGGAAATAAAGAATAATGTGAATACATTTCGCGTGAAAAGAAGTGAGCCGGAGCTGAAATCTTATGCAAAAAATATCGCGGAGAAGTATGGGATTACTTACGAGCAAATGAAAGAGACTAAGGAATCTCTATGAGATTGGTGAAAAAAATATATTTGTGATAGGGGGAGTGTGATATGTCACTACAAGGTTATGTGTTTTGTAAAATGTGTCAGAAGTCGGATCGAAAAAGAGATAGCGGATTAACAATTCCCAGTGATATTGAATATATAAGAAATATTAGGTATGGAAAGAATAAAAAGTATCATGTTTTGGACATTTGCTGGCCCAAATGCATTGATGAGCAAGTGATTGATTGTAAAAAGGATAAGCTTCCAGTCATCATAAATGTACATGGTGGCGGTTATGTGTATGGTAACAAAGAAGTGTATCAGTTTTATGCTGCTAATCTGGCACAAAAAGGTTTTGCAGTGATTAATTATAATTATAGACTTGCACCAAGATACAAGTTTCCATCTCCTCTTGAGGATTTAAATGAAGTGATTAAGTGGTGTTTGGAGAATCAGGATGATTATCCTATTGATATGGAAAATGTATTCTTGATTGGAGATTCTGCAGGTGCACAGATTGCATGCCAGTATGGATGTATATATTCAAATAGCCAATATGAAAAGATAATGGAGATTGCGAAACCAAAGGTTACAATAAAAGCATTAAGCTTGGCTTGTGGAATGTATGACCTAAAAAAAAGAATGGCAACAGAAGGTAAAACTGGGGTAATAAGGGATTATTTAACTGCGAATCCAGAACGGTTTGGAGAAAAATTAGATATTATTGAACATATTACTGGAAACTTCCCACCGGTGTTTTTGTTTAGTGCAAAAGGTGATTTTTTGATGGAGGAATGTCAACCTATGGCAGAACTATTGGAAAGTAAAGGTGTTTGGTGTGAATATAAGATTTATGGAAATGAGCAGACAGGGCATGTTTTTCATGTGGATATGCGAAATGAATACTGTACTATAGCGAATCAAAATCAAACGGATTTTTTCAAACGTATAATGAGTGATTGATATTTTTGATACGGAAATACACATAAAAGAACTTGCAAGATTGCACAAAAATGCTATAATAGAATATATGTTCGGAACATACGTTCTGTACATATTCTGTTATAGCTTTTTTGATTGAGAAAATATTGCAAGTAGAAGCTTGGAGTGAGGAATTATGAAATTTATAGAGAACTTATCATTAGAAGAGAAACTAACAATCTTGTCTGATGCAGCAAAATACGATGTTGCATGTACATCTAGTGGAGTGGAACGAAAGGGGAAAGCCGGTATGACAGGTAATGCTGCAGCTTGTGGTATTTGTCATAGTTTTGCAGCGGATGGAAGATGTGTGTCGTTATTAAAGATTCTCTATACCAACGAATGTATTTATGATTGTAAGTATTGTATCAATCGAAAGTCTAATGATGTGGTGAGAACTAGTTTTACTCCAGAAGAAGTATGTGAACTGACGATGCAGTTTTATCGACATAATTACATAGAAGGATTGTTTTTGAGTTCGGGTGTCAAGGGTAACCCCACGGAAACTATGGAGGAAATTTATATTGCGTTGCATTTGCTTCGCAATGTATATCGGTTTAATGGATATATTCATGTAAAAGCAATTCCGGGAGCTGATCCACAGATTATTGAACAAGTAGGATTTCTTTCCGACAGAATGAGTACGAATTTGGAACTCCCCACCGCAGAAGGTTTACGGGAACTTGCGCCTAATAAGACAAGAAAGACTATACTTACCCCAATGCGTCAGATTCAAAATGGAATCGTGGATGGACGAGGGGGAATACATCGAATTCATGGTGGAAGAAGTACGCATGGAATTCGTAAAGAGAATGATGGCAACAAGATTTTGTTAGAGAGCACAAACCAGAATGTGGAGCGGGAGAATGTTCGATGTGTAGGAGATAATAGGAGATTGCCTTCGCCAGAGATTCAGATGACGACACAGGATGGCTGGGGATTATCCACTTTGCAACTAGAGAATACTTCGGAAAGAAAAGATTATTTGTTATATAGTGTGAATACAGATTGTGACAAAGTGCAGAATCAATTGCAGCAGTCAAAGACAGGATATTCACGTATTTCGACATATCAAGCAGATAGTAAGTTTGTGCCAGCAGGACAGAGTACACAGATGATTATTGGTGCGACACCAGAGAATGATTATCAGATATTATCTGTGGCAGAAGCATTATATAATCGCTTTGATTTGAAACGTGTATTTTATTCTGCTTATGTTGCTTTGAATGAGGACTCGAAACTGCCGGCATTGAACACAAAACCACCTTTGTTACGGGAACATCGCCTGTATCAGGCGGATTGGTTGTTGCGTTTCTATGGTTTTGAAGCCAATGAATTACTTTCTGAGGAGAAGCCGAATTTCAATATGTTTCTAGACCCAAAGTGCGAGTGGGCGTTGCGGCATTTGGAATATTTTCCGGTAGAAATCAACACAGCTACGTACGCAATGTTACTACGAATACCAGGTATTGGAGTAAAGTCAGCCAGGCGAATTGTAATGGCAAGAAAAAGTACAATGCTTGATTTTGATAATTTGAAGCGGATAGGTGTGGTGTTGAAGCGGGCGCATTATTTTATTACCTGTAAGGGTCGCATGATGCATCAGACAAAGATAGATGAGGATTATATTACAAGACAGATTTTACAATTAGAGAACAAGAAGAATTGGGAGCTGGAATATAGTATGACCTTTCGACAGTTGTCTTTGTTTGATGATAAGGTTTTTGCGGAACAGAACCAAGATATCACGATATTAGATGCCCATGAGCAGAATCATTTATTGGAGGTGGTGTAGTTGAATAAGATTGTTTATTTGTGTGAGGATACGCCAGACGGAATTTTTACTGCTATATACGATGCATGGGCTGCAAAGCTACCAGATGATATGTTGTCACTGAGAGTAGAGCGAAATTATGAACTGGAATTGTTTGCACAGTGTCGGTATGTACAGACAGATATGGAGAAAGCGGTGAAGGTTGCACGTTCGGTGAAGAGTAAGATTTGCCAAGAAGCCTATTATATGATATATAACGCGGCATTGTCTTATGAAGAAGATAAGATTGATTGCATTTATCATTTTTTGAAAATGGGATTTCGATATGGTGCAGATGTGGTACAGATGCATGGGGAGAACGTGGTGTGTCGAATGTTTGAGCTCAAGAGAAATGTAGGGAATGAATCTCATATGTTTCGAGAGATATTACGTTTCCATGATTCAGAGGAACGGATTCTAATTGCTAAGATTCATCCAAAGAATCAAGTGTTGTCATTAATTGCAGAACATTTTTCGGATCGTTTTCCAGAGGAACATTTTGTGATTTTGGATGAAGTACATGAGATGGGATTGTTTCATGAGAAAGGAAAACAGTGGTATTTGGCGCCATTAGAACGGGAGATTTTAGAAACGATTTGGCATCACAGAGGTGCTACCGAGTATGAGCGTTTGTGGAAGACCTTTTTTCGCACGATTGCTATTGAAGAAAGAAGAAACTACAAGTGTCAGCGAAATTTGTGTTCCTTGCGGTATCGGGATTACATGGTGGAGTTTCATTAGATAGGTGATAAGAGTTGCTAATTATTGTGTGAATATGTTAAAATATTCTTTAGTAGAAGTGTTACTATGAGAAGGAGGATAACACATGAAGAACGGAAGAGGTTCCGATATGCAACGCTGTAATAAAATGGCACTCATTGCATATACGGTTATAGTAATAGCATTAATAGCAGCATATTTGATAGAAGTAATAAAAGGAAGCAGAACAATCGGCTATTACATTGTATTTTGTTTGCTTGCGTTGTTGCCATATGCCACTTGCTTAATGGCATACAAGCGAGATGACGAAAGTGAATATGTGAAGTACATATTGTCTATTGGATTTGGTGTTTTCTATTTATTTATTATTTTTACGACTACATCCCCAGTTGCATTTACCTATGCACTGTTAATCGCAGTTGTGTTGCTTTGTTACAATGAGATGAAAATGACAGTGGGTTATATGATCTGTGTGTGTGTAGGTAACATTGCATATGTTGCGTGGTTGGCTATTCAGGGACAGTTGACATCAGAAGATCTTCCCAATATTGAGATTCGTGTGATTTTCCTTATATTATATGCTGTATTTATTTACTTGGCTACCAAGGTTATGAACCAGAATAATATGGCGAAGATGAATGAGATTGAGGAAGAAAAAGAGAGAACAGAGGCGCTGATGCAGCAGATTATGGAAGTGTCAGAGCGTTTGACAGATGATATTCAGGTTGTGTCTGAGAAGATGGAAATTTTAGGTGTGTCTGCGGACAAGACCAAGAATTCTATGGAAGAAGTTGCACAGGGTACCAGCGAAGCGGTGGATACCATTCAGGTGCAGTTAGAGAAAACGGAAGAGATTCAGCAGACTGTGATGCGGGTTACCCATGCATCAGAGACCATTACAGAGAATGTGGAAGCTACTAGCATGGAGTTAGAAGCAGCACAGAGAAATATTGACAATTTGATTCATCACGTTCAATTATCTAATGAGGCGAATGAGAATGTTTCAAAAGAGTTGGATGAGCTATATGTATATACCAATCAGATGCAGTCCATTGTACAGATGATTAATGAGGTAACAGAGCAGACTAGTTTGTTATCGTTGAATGCAAGTATTGAAGCAGCCAGAGCTGGTGAAGCTGGTCGTGGATTTGCAGTAGTAGCATCGGAAATCTCTAGTTTGGCAACACAGACACAACAAGCAACAGTGGATATTACGAATTTGATTGAGAATATCTCTAGAGAACTTGCAGGTGTGGTTCGAGTAATTGAGCAGATGATTCGCAATGCGGAAGAGCAGAATGTGGTTGCCAATAGCACAGCAGATAGTTTTGGTAAGATTTCTGTTAAGAACCGTCAGGTTGCAGAGGAAGCAGAAGAGATGGGGCAGCTTATAGTGGAATTGCAAGAGGCAAACGAGTTAATTATGAGAGGAATCGAGACCATTTCTGCCGTAACAGAAGAGGTTACAGCGCATTCCAATGAGACGTTAGAAGCAACAGAAGAGAACAATCAGATTACAAACGAGGTCGGAGGTATTGTTGAGGGATTGAATCAGTTGGCTCAGAAGTTGAGTGTGGCAGAATAATAGTTAAACGGAATGAATTGAACAATACAGAGATATAAGCTTTTATAAAGAATGGTTTGAAATCAATGAGTATGATTTCAAACCATTTTTTATTTGATAATAATTTTTTCAAAAGTTGAAGTGTATTTATTTTATAAGAACCCAAAGTAAAGTGATTTAGCTAGTTAGGTTTCTTGAAGATGAAATCGTGGAATTTAAAAATTCACTTTACGGATTTAAAAATAATTATTGACAATCAGTGTGATTAGGTGTATATATACACTATACACACTCGAGAGTTTAAAATGAAGAAAGGTATACCTATGAATATTATTATCAGTAACACAAGTAGTGTTCCCATTTATGAACAGATTGAACAGCAGATTAAGGATATGATTGTGTCCGGTGTTCTTGCTGAAGGAGAAATGTTGCCGTCCATGCGTTTTTTGGCGAAGGAGCTTCGCATCAGCCTTATAACCACGAAACGTGCCTACGAGGAATTGGAGCGTGATGGGTTTATTGAAACCCGTGTTGGTGTTGGTTGTTTTGTTAAGGCAAAGAACCAAAGCTTTATCAAGGAGAAGGTTATGTGCGAGATAGAGGACCATTTTGAAAATGCTGTGACTAGAGCCAAGGTATGTGATATTCCTTTACAGGAGCTTGTTGAGATTCTGTCCATTATATATGAGGACCACGCCGAATAAAAAGTAGAGAGTTACATATACGGAGGAAAGAATATGGCGTTAGATTATTCAGTAGAGAATGCGATAGAAATTACGAATCTTAACAAAGGTTACAAAGACTTTGCATTAAAAGATGTAACATTTCATGTACCAAGTGGACAGGTGACAGGTTTTATCGGGCAGAATGGTGCCGGTAAGTCAACCACGATTAGAGCAATTTTGAATATGCTTAAGACGGACAGTGGAAAGATATCGGTCTTTGGCGCAGACAATTTAGAAGAAGAATTTGATATTAAGGAAAATGTGGGAGTTGTTTTTGACGATATCGGTTTTCACCCAAATCTCAAACCAAAGCATATCAATAAGATATTAAAGGGTATGTACAAAAACTGGGATTCTGAAGTGTTCTTTGGGTATTTAGACAAGTTGGACCTTCCACGGAATAAGAAAGTAAAAGATTATTCCCGAGGTATGCAGATGAAGCTTCAGATTGCAACTGCTCTTTCCCATCATGCGAAGCTTCTTGTTATGGATGAACCAACAGGTGGTCTTGATCCGATTGTTCGCAATGAAATCCTTGATATATTTATGGAGTTTATCCAAGACAGTGAACATACCGTATTTCTTTCGTCTCACATTATCACGGACCTTGAGCGAATCGCAGATAATATTGTATTTATCCATAGGGGTAAGATTCTTCTTGCAGAGGACAAGGATACGATTGCAGAGCGTCATGGTATTCTTAAGTGCTCTGCGGAGCAGTTTGATACAGTTGATAAAGAGGATGTAATCGGATACAGAAAGTCTTCCTTTGGGATTGAAGCATTAGTAGGTGATCTGGAAAAGTGTCAGACAAAGTATAAGGGAATGTTTTGCGAAAAGACATCCCTTGAAGAGATTATGTTGTTCTATGTAAACAACACCGAAAGCTAGGAGGTGGAGTTTATGTCAGGATTACTTTATAAGGACTTCCTTCTGGTTCGGAAAAATATAATACTGGGTTTATTGTACATAGTAGGTTATGTGCTTTTTGCAATTATTTTTATCCTTGGTATGAATATCGGAAATTTGCAAGAATTTAAAGAACTGCCGGATGTTTACAACTTCTTTTTTAAAGGCTCTATTTTCATGGTTTGTATGGGCGGAGTTACTGTAGCTCTAACCAGCGCTTCCTCTATAGAACAGGACCATAAGGCGGAGTGGTACAAAGTGCTTTACGCATCACCGATTAACCTGTGGCAGGAGATATTTTCCAGATACATACTGGCATTTTTGGTGAATACCATCATGTGTGTTTGGGCAGGCGTTTTACTTCCATTGGTACATATGG
The DNA here is from genome assembly GCA_045537735.1 of Lachnospiraceae bacterium. Taxonomy (GTDB): domain Bacteria; phylum Bacillota; class Clostridia; order Lachnospirales; family Lachnospiraceae; genus CAG-590. The sequence goes on along the minus strand of JAZSPZ010000045.1, from coordinate 25,562 downwards.
CTGGAAATGAAGTTTTTGGATTTGCTGAATTTAAGACAGTTATATATTGCTGGTTAGGCGGTATACTTGTTATATTAGTCAGACTTCCCATTGACATTGTGTTTTCTGCCAAAACCAGTGTTGTGATATCTTGTTCTTTATTGGGAGCATTTCTAGTTGCATTTATGTTTTGGTTGAATGGTGCGCAAGATATAGAGCAGCTGTTTGCAACAGTAATCGGTTGGATGAACTGGATTTATGACCGCGGAGTGATGATTGTGATAACGGTGGTTGTGACATCCTTTGCTTTCTCATATTTTGGTAAGAGAAATAGGAGGTGGGCATAATGAAGGGATTACTATATAAGGATTTTGTAAATGGCAAGGGCTACATAGTTGTTGCAGTATTTTATCTGTTTTATATTTTTATCATGGTAGAAACGGTTGCGTTGGATTTCAGCAATGCAGTAGGTCTTGAAGACAAACTTACTGTATTATCAGAAGATTTCATGATGCTCTTATCCTGCATTGTTGTGTCTTGTCTGATTCCGACAGCTATCGCAACAGCAATTTGTACTTTGGATAATAAAACCAAATGGACCCATTATGCGCTGGCGATGCCAGGGGGATATAGGGCTGTGGTTACGGAAAAATATATTATCGCTTTGATCGGGGATGTGATTGCGGTAATAGCAAGCCTTGCCACAGTAGTAGTCGTTAAGCATTCCTTTGAGGTGGAAGTAGATGGTGTTCTGATTGAAGATGTAGGTACGGATGTATTTGTTGTACTAATGTTGTTGTCAGTAGGAGTGAGTCTTTTAGGCAATTCCATTATTCTTCCGTTGATATGCAAAAGCAAAGAGAGCTGGCTTGAAATTCTCTTTCTGGTTTGTTATGTAATTGTTGTCTATGTTTTGGCTGCATATATGGCATTAGGAGATATCTCTTTCTTCCAACAGGAAAACCTGATGGAGAAAATTATGATGTGGATAGCAACCCATGAGAAAGAAGTATGGAAAATCTGTTATGGATTTGTTGGAGTTGGTGTTGTGGCACAGATTGTCTCTTATGTGGTGATGAGGAAAACATATCTAAAATACATATAAAAATTTTATAGGGATTGAAAGAAACAAGAAAGTGACCGAAAAAGATGTATTGCATGTTTTTCGGCCATTTTTTTATTATTGTAAGTAAGTTGTTTAATGGTCTGTCCTTGGTGTGTGAGAATATAATCTTGACAGAATTGATTCGTTATACTAGTAATATAATTGCAATATTTTGAAGGCAGGAGTATTCTAGTATTCAGATTAATAACGATTGCAAAACAAGTTAGAAAAAGACAAGAAGGATAAAGGTATGTGGAATAAGTTTAAAACAACATTTATAGGTGATGCAGCGTTCTATAGACGAATTATGTTATTGGCACTTCCCATGATTGCACAGAATGCCATTACAAGCTTTGTAAGCTTCGCAGATAATATTATGGTAGGACGATTGGGGACAGAACCCATGTCCGGTGTGGCGATTGTCAATCAGTTGCTATTTGTATTCAATATTTGCGTGTTTGGTGGTGTGTCGGGAGCAGGTATTTTTGGTACTCAGTTTTTCGGAAAGGGTGACCATGAAGGTCATAAGTATACATTCCGTTTCAAAATATACATAACATTGGCAATTGCTGGAATTGCATTGTTGCTATTTGGTTTTCTTAATACAGAATTAATTTCTTTGTATCTGCATGATAGTGGAGATGTGGGAGATGTCTCGTTAGCATTGGGCTATGGCGAGCAATATTTAGCCATAATGATGATTTCCTTAATTCCGTTTGCATTGTGTCAGGCCTATGTCAGTACCATTCGTGAAACGGGACAGACCTTTGTTCCAATGGTTGCTAGTATGGTTGCTGTGTCGACAAATTTGGTGCTGGATTATTTGCTTATTTTTGGAATTGGTTTTTTGCCAACGATGGGTGTACAGGGTGCAGCCATTGCCACAGTTATTGCACGTATCATAGAGTGCCTAATTGTAGTGATATGGACACATTGTAATTCCCATAGGAATCGATATATCGTTGGCGCATATAAGAGTTTTTGGATTCCGGCCAATATCTGTAGGGATATTATAATAAAAGGAACGCCATTGATGTTAAATGAGATGTTATGGGCATCTGGTATGACGGTGATTGTGCAGTGCTATTCCGTAAGAGGCTTAGAGGTGGTTGCAGCACAGAATATATCTTCCACCATCACCAACCTATTTAATATAGTATTTATTCAATTGGGTGCTTGTATCTCCATTGTAGTTGGACAATACTTAGGTGCTGGTGAGTTGGAAAAAGCAAAGGATGCAGATAACAAGATGATGTTTTTCAGTGTGGCCTGTTGTACAGTAGTGGCTGCAGTGATGGCATTAGTGGGTGGTTTATTCCCGGAGATTTATAAAACAGAACAGAGCATTAAGGATTTGGCAAGTCAGTTTATATTAATTGCAGCGGCCGTAATGCCACTGTGTGCCTTTTCCCATAGTGCGTATTTTACTTTGCGCTCAGGTGGCAAGACCGGAGTTACCTTTCTGTTTGACAGTGTCTATACATGGGTGCTTGTGGTACCATTTGCTTTTTATCTGGCAAACTATACGATGTTACCAGTAACCTTAGTGGTATTTTTGGTGCAGTTTACGGAGATTATTAAAGTGACCATTGGTTTCTTCATGGTGAGAAGTAATGTGTGGTTAAATAATATTGTTAATACGCAGAACTAGATGATAATTGCACATATTTTTGGGGAAAATATGTCATTATTTACAGATGAAATGTAATTACGTTTGTGATATAATTTCATTAGGGTTATACAACCTATTTGATATGGGGAAGGAAGAATAAAAATGAGTGCAATAGGTGTCGTGAGATTAAAACCGGGTATGGTTTTGGAACAAGCAGTATATCACGGAGAAAACTGTTTGTTAAAAGCGGGAACCGCGTTAAGTATTCGTAATATTAGGAAACTGATGGAGTTGCAAATTGAAGAAGTAGAAGTGGCAGATCCTAACACCCTATTTGTTTCACCTAGTGATAAGATGGCGGAAGATTTGGTGGAAGATTTTATTCATATGTTGCGCAATACATCTCCGAAGAGACCAGAAGCCAATAAGAATGATGAAGTTGTGAAAGTAGCACAGCTTTTGGAACACATCATTAAGAAGGTAGCACAAAGTGACGAAGTGCTATCATTTATGGTGGAATTAAGAATTATTAATAAGCGCAAATTATATGATCACAGTGTATATACCGCTGTTTTAAGTGGCTTAGTTGCAGGATGCATGAAGCTTCCAGCTGAACAGATTATGATTGCGGTAATAGGTGGATTGCTACATAATATTGGTGTGGCAGAAATGCCGACTTTGACGTACGAAGACAAGTTCAATGAACAACAAGAGAAACTTTGGAGAGAGCATCCTACTTATGGATATTATTTTGCACTCCAGAAAAATATTCCGCGCGTGGTTGCAGAATGTATTTTGTATCATCATGAAAGATGGGATGGTTCAGGTTATCCGAAAGGAATAGCAGGAGAAGAGATTCCATTAATTGCAAGAATTGTCAATGTATGTGCACAGTATTCTTCATCTGTTACTTACTTGAATGTGCCGCCTTATATGGCAATCGAAGAATTGTACGGAACCAGTGGAATCTATTATGATCCAGAAGTGGTAAAGGCGTTTGTCAATAATATTCCGATCTATCCCTTGGGAGTTATGGTTCGGTTGTCTACCCAGGAAGTGGGGATTGTATCCAATGTCCGTGCGAATGAGGGACCACGTCCGATTGTGAAGATTTATTACAATCGTGTGAACCGTCCCATTACAGAAGATAAGATTGTGGATTTGGGTAAGGAACGAACGATATTTATTGAGGAGATTTTATAAGGATAATCAATACTGTTTTTGAAATAAGACTGTCTATGTGCTTGGCTAGAGCGCAATAGACAGTTTTTTGTTTGAAAATTGTCGAAATTGTGTAAAAATTCATTGTATTAGATGATGATTTGTATTATAATAAAATATCGGCTTATAATAGTAACTTTATGATTCCGCAGAAAATAAGTAGTAAGATTTGTGCGTGGATTTGAAGGTTTGACACAAGGGGGAACGTGTATGGGAAATAATGCGAGAATGGAAGAGAGATTGACAAAAACATTTGTTAGAGTGGTGATTATTGCAGCAGTTGCAGCAGTAGTAGCACTAATTGCGTTAGGTGTGGCAGTGAATCGTTATAGCTTTGCTTTGACGCATTATGGTTTTGCTCAGGGTGATATTGGACATGTTATGGTATCTTTTGCAGATGCCAGAAGTGCAACACGAGGTGTAATCGGTTATACAGAACAGGGAGCAATTGATGAAGCGGTAGTTCAGTACAATGACTTGAAGAATAGGTTCTCTACATATTGGAGTACTTTGGATGAACATTTGGTGTCTGATTATGATAAGGATTTATATAACCAAGTGCAAACGGAATTAGATGAATATTGGGCGTTGAATGATGAGATTGTAAAAGATGGTGCGAGTCCTGATTTTGCAGTTATGACTGCAGCGCAACACAGAGAGTTTGATGAGTTGGATCCATTGTATGATGTGATTTATGAAGATTTGGAAACTTTAATGAAGTCGAATGTGGAAGAAGGCGATAAGCTAGATGGTATATTGCATACAATGTCTGTTGTTATGATTTTTGTGATTGTACTCATTATTGCTGGGGCTGTATTCTTAGCAATTAAGATAGGTAAAGCAACAGCACAGCAGATTTCAGCATCTTTGGCTTCAGTGGCGTATCGTTTGCAGGGTTTTTCAGAAGGAGATTTGTCTTCTGGATTTCCGCAGTTTGACATTCAAGATGAAATCAATGACATGGCGATGTCTGCAAGTTCCATGGCAGATAATCTTCATGTGATTATGGAAGATTTGAATATGGGATTGCAAGCAATTGCTGCCGGTAACTTCCTTGCAAGCAGTCAGGTGCCTGAATTATATGTGGGTGACTTTGAGAAGATGCGAATTGCATTGGAATCATTTATTGCTGACATGCGAGACACATTGCTCAAGATTGATGATGCAGCAGAACAGGTAGATGCTGGTTCTTGCCAATTGGCAGAGAGTGCAATTGAATTGGCTGAAGGTGCAACAGACCAGGCCGGTGCAATTCAGGAGATTACAGCGACGATTACACATATTGCTGATAATGCACAGGAAACAGCCGATGAGGTTGGTGAAGCATACCAGAATGGATTGAAATATCGCGAACAGGCAGAGCGTAGTAACGAAGAGATGGATAATCTTGCAAGTGCTATGGAACGAATTAGTGACGCGTCGGAGCAGATTCGTAATATTATCGGGGAAATCGAAGATATTGCAGCACAAACAAATCTGTTGTCATTGAATGCGTCCATTGAGGCTGCCAGAGCAGGCGAGGCTGGTAAGGGATTCGCTGTGGTTGCAGATCAGATTGGAAAGCTTGCAACAGACAGTGCACAGTCAGCAGTTCGTACCAAGGAATTGATTCAGCGTGCATTGCTTGAGGTGGAGAATGGTAATGAAATTACGCAGAATACAAAGCGTGCGCTAGAAGAAGTAGTAGAAGGAATTGAATTCTTATCCAATGCGTCGAAGCATGCAAGTGAGAGTTCTGCATCCCAGGTAATAAGCTTGCGAGAGGTTGAGTTGGCAGTTGAACAGATTTCCGGTGTTGTTCAGTCGAACTCAGCAGCGGCAGAAGAGACATCTGCCACAAGTGAAGAATTGGCAGCGCAGGCAACAAGTCTTCGTGATTTGATTAGCAATTTTGAATTGCGATAATATAAGTTTACAAGAATTGAGATTAAATAAAGGAAACGGTCTGGTATACATTTTGTTGCGTGTGTGCCAGGCCGTTTCTGCATTTTTAGGATGAATATTTGTGAGATGAAAGAGAAAATATCAGTTTTGTTTAGTGCGTGTAGTAGCTATGATGTTCTGATGGTTTTTATTGTGTATTTATTGCGTATTTGATAGTATTATGATATGATTAAGAACAGATGTTCTGTGCTGTTTTTGAATGATTTTGGAAAGGGGTTAAGCGTGTCGTCTCGGCATGTGAGAATGGAAGAGAATGTTTGATACGTTAGAAGGTTTGAATGAAGAACAAGTGAAAGCAGTTACCACAACAGAAGGATATGTACGCGTAGTGGCAGGTGCAGGTAGTGGTAAGACGAAGGCGTTGACTCACCGTTATGTGTATTTGGTGAACGACGTGGGAATTGCAACAGCGAACATTTTGTGTGTTACATTTACCAATAAGGCAGCCAATGAGATGCGCAAGCGTATCCGCAATATGATTGGTGACCAGGATACCGGAATGGTCTGTACGTTTCATGGATTTTGCGTGCAGTTGCTCCGAGAGGATATTCACACCATGAATTATCCAGATAATTTTCTGGTGTTGGATGAGGAAGACGCAGATGATATTTTAAGAAATGTATATGAGCAGGCTAAGATTGATTCAAGACAGTATACTTATTCCATGGCAGCAGAGATGATTGGTGGCAGAAAGTCGAAGATGGAACATATTCCGTATGTTTTGAATCTGAATCTGCAGAAGCTGAGAGAAGAGTTTTTGACCGCGGTTAAGGTGGAAGACCGTATTTTCTTTGGATATCTCTATGAACAGAAAAAGTGTTTTGGACTGGATTATGAAGATTTGATGACCTATGCATTTTACATATTACAGAATTTCCCAGAGAAATTACAAAAATGGCAACAACGATTACAGTATGTTATGGTGGATGAGTTTCAGGATGTGTCCGCCATGCAGTATGAGATGGCAGAATTGTTAAGTGGTTATCACAAGAATCTATTCATTGTAGGGGATCCAGACCAGACCATCTATACATGGCGTGGGGCACGAATCGAGTTTATCTTGAATTTTGACAAGGTACATAGAGGATGTACAGATATTATTATGGATAAGAATTACCGTTCATCGGCGGATATCCTGAATGCTTCTAATTCCCTGATTGCAAAGAATGAACAGAGAATTAAGAAGGATTTGCAACCAGTGAAAGGGGCAAATGTTCCAGTTGTGTACAACCATGCAAAGACCACAGCGGAGGAGGCACAGTGGATCATTCGTCAGATTCAGGCGCTGAAGGAAAGTGGAAGGAACTACAATGATGTGACGATCCTTTATCGTGCACATCATGTGTCTAGAAGTATAGAAGAGGAATTATTGAAGGCAAAGATTCCCTATGTGATATATAGTGGTACGGCATTTTATAGTCGTAAGGAAATTAAGGATGCAATTAGTTATTTGCGTATGCTGGTATTTGAGGATGATATGTCTTTCCGAAGAATTATCAATGTTCCTCGGAGAAATTTTGGAAAGAAACGAATGGAGTTATTAGAAAGCTATGCGGAGGAGCATGAATGTAAGTTGTACGAGGCTTTGAAAGAGAATCTGGAGCATCCACTAGTTACCAGTAGCAAAGCGGCAGAGTTTGTGAATTTGATTGACTCCTATCAGCAGTCATTTAAACTGTTTCGTTTGACTGATTTGATGAGCGGGTTGATGAATGATAGTGGTTATGAAGCAATGCTTCGGGTGTCCGGCGAGGATGGAAGATTGGAGAATCTGGCAGAATTGAAGCAGTCCCTATTTAATTTTGAAAATGATGCAGGAGAAGAGACAACTTTGGCAGACTATTTACAGAATGTATCGCTGCTTACAAACCTTGATCAGGAAGAGAAGAAGGATGCTGTGAAGCTTATGACGATACATACTGCCAAGGGATTGGAATTTCCATATGTATTTTTATGTGGTATGAATGAGGGCATTTTCCCTAGCAAGCATGTAGAATCTAAGGAGATGTTAGAGGAAGAACGAAGACTTGCGTATGTGGCTTACACAAGGGCTGAAAATGCATTGTTTTTAAGTGATGCAGAAGGAACTAATTTCGATGGTTCCTATCGTTATCCATCCAGATTCATTTTCAATACGGATAAGATGTATCTGGAATATACGGTGGAGTTAGAACAGCGGTTGGTGGATTCTGCGGCACAGTTTGTCAAACGCAATGAGGAGAAGATTAGTGGTGAGAAGCCGAAACAGTTAGAAACTGGAACAAAGGTAAAACATAGTCTCTTTGGTACGGGAGTGATTCAGGAAGTGAATGAGGCGGAAAGCTACTATGTGGTGAAGTTTGATAACGTGGCAACTGCAAGAAATATTAGTTTCCGGATTCGGATGGAGGTTGTGGAGTAAGTAGGTATATTTGGAACACAAGATTGCTAAATTATTGCAAAAATTGCGCTATATTTCATTGCGAAAAAGTATACAATTCGGTACAATATAACATATGATTTTAATGGTAACAAGGCTTGATAAAAAGAGAATTAGGAGGACACACACATGATTAGTTTTGGAGAAAAGAAGTTAGGATTTGGATTAATGAGATTACCATCCTTGGATGCCAATGATCCGTCAAAGATTGACATTGAATTATCGAAGAAAATGGTAGATACATTTATCGAGAGAGGATTTACCTATTTTGACACGGCATGGATGTATTGTGGTTTCAAGAGCGAGAATGCGACGAAGGATATTTTAGTGGACAGATATCCAAGGGATGCGTTTACTCTTGCAACAAAGTTACATTGCAATTTCTTGAAAACGAAGGAAGATAGAGACCGCATTTTTAATGAGCAAAGAGCGAAAACAGGTGTGGAGTTTTTCGATTACTATCTGTTGCATGATATGGGACAGAATCACTATGAAATCTATGAAGAATTAGATTGCTTTAATTGGATTGTAGAGAAGAAGAAACAAGGGTTGGTAAAGCATATTGGTTTTTCTTTCCATGATAATGCCCAGTTTCTTGATAAGGTGTTAACTGCGCATCCAGAGATGGAGTTTGTGCAATTGCAGATTAATTATCTTGATTGGGAAAGTGAAGGTGTGCAGTCTAGATTGTGTTATGAGGTAGCAACCAAGCACGGTGTTCCAGTAATTGTTATGGAGCCAGTAAAGGGTGGAACCTTGGCACAGGTACCAGAGTATGTGGAGCGTTTGTTTAAGAGCCATGATGCAGAGATGTCCGTATCTTCATGGGCGATTCGATTCTGTGCGGGACTTGACAATGTCAAGATGATTCTGAGCGGCATGAGTAATATGGAGCAAATGTTGGATAACACAGGTTACATGATGGACGTGAAGCCACTTACAGAGGAAGACAAGGATGTCATTTGGAAGGCTGTGGAATTGTTGAATAGCAATATTGAAATTCCATGTACAGGCTGTGCTTATTGTGTGGATGGTTGCCCAATGAAGATAGCAATTCCGAAGTATTTTTCTTTGTATAATGCAGATAAACAAGAGATCAAGGAAAAGGGATGGACACCACAGAAAGTATATTACGAGCGTCTCACGAATGATTTTGGCAAAGCTAGTGCCTGCGTAGGATGTGGTCAGTGTGAGAAGGTTTGTCCGCAGCATTTGCCAATTGTGAAGTATTTGAAGGATGTGGCGGAGTACTTCGAGGGGTAAATGAGCTATGCTTGTGATGTGAGAGCATGGAGAGATGGGAGTAGATTATGGAAGTCAAATTCTATGAAACAATAGATGATAGCTTGTTAAAATTTGCGGTTATTATTTCAAAATCTCGTGATAAATGGGTGTTTTGCAAGCATAAAGAACGAAATACATATGAGGTTCCAGGTGGTCACAGAGAAGAAGACGAGTCTATACTTGAAACTGCCCAAAGAGAACTCTATGAGGAAACTGGTGCGGTTGAATATGAAATTACACCAGTTTGTGTGTATTCTGTCACAGGTAAGAACAGAGTAAATGAAACCGGTGAAGAAACCTTTGGAATGCTCTACTACGCAGATGTTAAGCGATTTGAACAGAATTTACATAGCGAAATGGAAAGGGTGGAATTGTTTGATGAACTGCCAGAGGACTGGACGTATCCATTGATACAACCTTTGTTAATTCAGGAGTTTACTAGAAGGATAGAACTCGGAGAGGAATGAGCATGAAAACTGTAACAATGTGTGGAAGCATGAGATTTTCCGAAGAAATGAAAAAGATTGCATTAGAATTAGAAATACATCATGGTTTTAGCGTGTTGCAATGTACATATAATCTGCAGGCAATAAGTATTTCTGATATAGAGAGGGATGCGATAGTATCAGCACATCTGAAGAAAATAGATTTGTCTGACGCAATCTATGTGTTAGATATTGATGGATACATTGGAGAATCGGTAAAGGAAGAAATTGAGTATGCAAAGTCAAAGGGGAAAGAAGTGATTTTTCATACACTGTTTGGGAAAGAGTAGGATATTGTTTTATAATTTTACGGAATTGAATTCCTAAATATTATAATGTTCAGGAGGATAATCATGAATGATATTGAGATCGTCAGGGAAGCATGTATCAATGATTTGAATGAAATATTGCAATTGTATCTGTATCTTCATGAAAAAGAAGTGCCGGAGAATTCAGAACACCTAAAGCAAACATGGGCTACCATAATGAATGACAACGATCACCATCTTATAGTGTGTGAGAAGGGTGGGAAAATTGTGTCATCCTGTGTGTGCGTTATCATACCGAATCTTACTAGGAATGTTAGACCTTACGCTTTCGTAGAAAATGTGGTTACACATGGGGACTATCGTGGTAAGGGTTATGCGACAGTTTGTTTGAATTATGCCAAGAAGATAGCGGAAGATAATAATTGTTATAAAATGATGCTATTAACTGGTTCCAAGGAGCAGAAGACGTTGGACTTTTATAAGAATGCTGGATATAACAGTTCGGATAAGACAGCATTTATTCAGTGGATTGATATGTAGGCAAGGTAGGTGACGATTGTGAATACAATAGAAACAATGCATAACCGTTGTAGTTATCGTGGTAAATATAAGGACACTGTAGTTCCACGGGAACATTTGACAAAGATTATGGAGGCAGGGCTTTCTGCACCTTCTGGTTGTAACAAGCAGACTACAAGTTTGATTGCAGTAGATGATGCAGATGTTTTGAAGAAATTGCATGCAGTTATTCAACCGCCTATTGGAGATACAGCACCGGCGATGATTTGTGTATTGACAAGAAGAATCAATGCTTATAGAGATAAGTGCTATGCAACACAGGATTATGCGGCAGCAATTCAGAATATGTTACTAGCAATTGTGGAATTAGGATATCAGAGTTGTTGGATTGAGGGTCATATCACAGATGAAGACCGGATTGGATATCAGATGGCACAGATATTGAATGTTCCTGATGAATACGAACTAGTTGCGTTTTTGCCAGTTGGTGTGGCAGGGGATAAGTGTGTCAGAGTGGACAAATTACCTTTTGAACAGAGGGCATGGTTTAATGAGTTTGGAGGAGAATAAGGATAGGTAACGAATATGAAAGGTGTCATGTTTCATGTGGGTGAGTTTGGGAAAAGCCTACAGAATCTCTTTCTGAAACTGAATCGAATACAAATACTAGGAGTGCTACTGCTTGTAGCATTCCTTATTTTCATGTCCTGTAATGCTTTTCTATACAAGGATACCATTGTTCGTGTTACCAAAGTAGAGAATACTTTCGATTATGAGGAATATGGTCCTAATGAGGAGATAGAGAAATACTATGAGCAGCAAATGAAAGCGGTGATTCTGAATGGTATTCGCAAAGGGGATGAAATATCTTTATCCAACACCTATTCCTCGTCTGGGATTAATGATGAGCGTTACCGGAAGGGAAACCAACTATTTGCCACGGTTTCCGGAGAATCAGAAAAAGGGCAGATTCTAGGAAAGAAACGAGATTGGTATCTTGCTTTTTTGATATGTCTTTTTGTGGCATTGTTATTGTTTATGAACAAAAAGCAAGGCAGTTTGATTGCGGTTACATTGCTTATCAATATTGCTGTGTTTGTTGTGGCATTGCAGCATTATGGTAAGGGTGCGGACTTAGTAGCCACAGCGTTTGCTTTGATGTTATTTTTCAGTGTACTTACCCTATTGTTTGCAGGTGGTTTTCAGAAGAAAACCGTGGTGGCGATTCTTGCTACTTTGCTTACTACATTTTTGTGTTTTGGAATCTATGAAATTGTGTTGAACTGCAATGATCGTCTGTCCTACGAAATGATGGATTATGTAGTAAATCCTACTGACCTACCAGAGCTATTTCTGACCGGTGTATTGATGGGAAGTCTTGGTGCAGTGATGGATGTCACCATCAGTATTGCAGCGGGAGTGGCAGAGATTAAGCAACAGACACCACATATTTCAACAAAGGAATTGGTTCAGTCTGTACGGGAAATGGGTTATGACATTATGGGAACCATGATTAATGTATTGTTTTTTACCTATATCAGTGGTTCCATTCCGATTGTGATTATCAAGATTATGAATGGCTATACGTTGTATCATTTGGTGCATTTTCAGTTGGCGTTTGAGATTATAAGATTTCTAGTAGGCGCCATTGGAATTGTGTTGGCGATTCCGGTTTCTGGACTTTTCTCTGTGTTATTGTTACATAAATGGGCACCTGATAAAGGAGGTGCTACAGAATGATACTTACCCTTTTGGTTTTGCTATTTTTTCTTATGATGCTTGTGGGGGGCAATCGTGGCGTGGACTCCTTTTTTGCGTTGGTTGGAACTGGTTTTGCGTTGCTTATGGAAGTCTATCTCATCGCATGGGGATTGCCTGTTATACCATTGACCTTGTTGGTTAGCATCAGCATTGTGTTAGTTGTTCTTTACGTCCAGAATGGTGTTAATGTGAAAATGCATGCGGCAGTCATTTCCGTGTGTCTTACCATTTTGTTTGTGATGGTGACAGCGGGACCGGTGCTTTGGTCTGCCGGAATGAGTGGTTACAACGAGATTGAGCAGTATGAAGAAATTAGTATGTATTTGTCAGCAGACCTTGATATTTCTATGTCGGCAATTATGATGTCAGCGGTGGTGTTTGGTCTTTTGGGAGCAGTGATGGATACCGCAGTTGCTATCACAACAGCGGTGCACGAGGTGTACGTGAATAAGCCGGAGCTTACACAGAAAGAGTTGTTCTACGCAGGATTGCGCATTGGAAAAGATATATTAGGAACTACCATTAACACCCTGTTCTTTGCAGGACTTGGAGAGTGTATTATGTTGGCAGTGTTGTTTATGAAGAATGAGGATAATATAGCTTACATATTGAATTCCAAAGCATTGTTCCAAGAAGTGTCGGGATTGCTGATTGGAGCAAGTGGGTGTTTGATTGTGATACCGCTAAGTAGTTATATGGTGGCGAGGATGTTGTGTGGGTCGAAGGAACGTGTGACGAAGGAGGATATATGAAACAGCAGATAATTAATACAACGTATGGAAATGTTTGTGTATATAAGAAGGGAACAGGTGCACAACCAGTCGTTCTAATTCATGGTGGAGGTTGCGACAATGCAATGCTTTCGTGGACAGAGGTGATTGAGGAGTTTACTGAAGAATATACCGTATATGCATTAGATTTGTTGGGATATGGAAAAAGTGATAAGCCGGAAGGATTGTGTGGCTCTCACTTTTATGATACGCATATACAAGCAGTACGAGAAGTGGTAGAAACATTAGGATTAGATAAATTCATTTTAGCAGGATTGTCTATGGGTGGAGCCATATCCATTGGATATGCTTTGAAATATCCAGAGACTGTACAAGCGTTAGTACCAGTAGATTCGTGGGGGATTTCTAAAAAAATGCTATTTCATAGTTTGTGTAACTGGTATATTCATAAAACTAATTTTACGATTACACAGTACAATTGGATGGCAAAGAGCAGGCGGCTTGCTAAATGGGCGATTTCCTATTCCTTGATAGGTGATAAAAACAAGATAACAGACGAGATTGTAGATGAGGTATGGAGAGCTTGCAAAGAAGATGGCTCGGGAAAATCCATGTTAGATTACCAACGAAGCTCCTGCAATAAGGATGGTGCAATTCCATATTACAAGGATATGTTGCATCAGTTAACGATGCCCGTGGTCTTTGTAAATGGTGAGAAGGATCTACTAGTGCCAATTAAGGATTTAGAAGGTTTAGAAGATATTTTACCAAATGGGAAAGTTGTTATTTTGAAAAATTGCAAGCACTGGGCTGTGAAGGAACAACCGAAGGAGTTTTTTGAAGTGATTCGTGGGATGAATATATAGTTGTGGTTAAAACTTGATGGATGAACAGAATGCTTGTGTTTGGATATATTATACATGCTTGAGGTGTTACTATGAAAAAGATACTATATATCATATGGGGAATATGGTGTGCAATTATGTGGTTTATCAGTCCGGTATGGTTGACCATGATATTTCTTAATCTGACAGGGCTTATATATCAATATGATTACTCTATGGATGAGGGGACAGCATTTATAATAGGAATCATATTTCTGATGCTTTGGCTAGTATTTGCATTGTTGCCAAACATTGCTTTTATTCAGAAAATGTTTGCAGTGAATAGGAAAAGTCTAGGAGCTTTGATTGTGATTGGACTGTTGTTATGTGTCCTGTGTATAGCAATGTGTGGATGGAATGTAGTTGAGTTTTTAACTGCGCCTGGCAGGTAGGATAGATTCGGAAAAATAGTCGAGGTGAGAAACAATGAAAAGTCTTTTGAAAAGTACACAGAATACAAGAGCAATATTATCGGATTCGTTGCAATATATTCGCAGTGATGTTCCGAATTGTATAACAGAACAAGAGGTGCAGTGGCTGGTAGAAAACAATATTGTTACCATAATTGATCTAAGGGAAGACACAGAGCGAGAGCGGAAGAAAAGTCCATTAATAGATGACCAACGTTTTCAATATTTATGTATGCCTGTAACAGAAGGTAATGCAATTCCGAAATCTGTTGATGATGTATCAAAATCATATATCAAAATGGTTGACGAACGTATGGATAAAATTATTGATACGATTATGAATGCAAATACCAATGTGTTGTTTTTCTGCAATGCCGGCAAAGATAGAACTGGTGTTGTATCAGCGATTCTTCTTCGTGAGTTAGGAATGGATGATGATTATATTATCAAGGATTATATGGAGTCGAAGGAGAACTTGAAGGATATGCTAGAAGAGTATGCAAAGGCATTTCCAGAGGTGGATATCAATGTGATTACACCACATAAGAGGTATATGGAAGAGTTTCTTGGTTGGTTAGTTAAAAGTGTGAATAGAGATTAATGCATTTTGATTGACTTTTCATATGATACAGTGTAGTATTTTAATTAAAAATGTGGTCAGTTTGGCGATTGACCGGTAAAAATGATTCAGTTATGATAGATTTGGCGATTTATCGGCAGGCTCTCACTTTGGTGGGAGCTTTCTTTTTAAACGAATGAGATAGGGGTAGTGATTGATAAAAATGATGAGGCGGATAAAGTAAGAGCAGCAGACTTTCCAGATGGTTTTTTGTATTTTAACTATTCCATGGAATTATGTTTTCGAGGTAATAGAGTAAAGCTAACAAATGATATTTTAGATGTTTTGTGGTCGAATCGTATACCTGCTGTGGCTACATGTGATTATGAAGATGAATTGCATAAAGGTGGCGGATATAAGAATAGTGATGTACCGTGGGTGTGATGTAAAAAGAAAAATGAAGAGATGTGAAAGGAGAAAATAATATGATTTTATACAGACCAGTTGGGACAAAAGAATTAGAATTGATAAAAGATAGTGGTTATGCAAAGTTTCCGCCAAGACTACCAGACCAACCAATATTTTACCCAGTACTGAATGAAAAATATGCAACAGAAATTGCTTCACAGTGGAATGTGAAATATAATGATGACCATAGAGGATATGTAACGCAATTTGAAGTGGATGATGAATACTGTAAACAGTTTGAAGTACAGACGGTTGGAAATAGTTATCATCAGGAATTGTGGGTGCCAGCAGAAGAATTAGAGGAATTTAATCAGCACATTATAGGTGGAATTAGAGTGATAAGTGAATTTGGGGAGAGCTGAAACCATGAGTGTTGCAAAAAAGGGAAGAAGGAAAATTACATGTGACAATCAAGAATATGTGTGGTACGTATCTCAAGATGATGAGAGTGTTTACTACATTTTGAATATTATTTCAGAGGACAAACAATTGATTCTTTCTGTACCCTTGCAAGTTACTACACCATATGTGATTAGTAAAGGGAATATCTTTCAAGGCCAGAAAACAAATGGTTGTTGGAATAGGTATTTACTTCCGTTTGATATTCCGGATGTGATCACTCCCCAAATTGTTGCTACTATCATTTCTTGGGCAATGGGAAATTTAACTGCAGCTAAAGTTGAGTGGGATGGAAAAGATATTGATGTCTAGGGATGATTTGAAAAGTGAGGGTGTTTTATGAATAAAGAACAAATTCCATTTTGGGAGGAAGCATATCAAGATAAAGATGGAGTGACATTTTCGATTAACCCAAATCCAACTATAAAAGAGTTTGAACATCTTTTGCAAAAGGAATCAAATATACTAGAGATTGGATGTGGCGAGGGTCAAAACGCGATATATTTAGCACAACAGGGTTATTGTAATGTATCTGCGTTTGATTTATCAGAGAATGGAATAGCTAAGGTAAAGAGAAGATGTGAACTATTAGATATACAGTTGAACGCATTTGTGGATGATTTGACGACCTATCGATTTGGAAAAAAATACGATATGGTTATATGTTTCGGAACATTACATTTCGTGAGTAAAAATGATTGGAAGAATTTTATTATAAAAGCAAAAGAACATACTACTGTAGGCGGAATACATATCATGCAAATATTTACAGACACTGTACCAGCGTCAGAGGATATTGCATCATTTGCCATTGGACTGGCTAAAGACGAAGAAATCAAGGAGTTATATAGTGATTGGGAAATTCTACAGTTTAAATCTTATGTATTTGAAGATGAGCATTCAAATGTGCCAAAGCACTTGCATGCATCAAATAAGATAGTTGCGAGAAGAATGAAATAAATAAGGAGAAGAGCATGTATATAGCAATTATATTTGATTTTGATTATACATTGGGAGATTCCACCAATGGTATTGCATTAAGTATCAATTATGCATTGGAACAATTGGGGTATTCAACTAGAGATATTGATGACATCAAAAAGACAATTGGATTATCTCTGAAAGATGCATACGAGGTACTGACTTCAAATAACAACCCCAAAGAATCAGAATGGTTTGCACAACTGTTCAAGGAAAAAGCAGATGATGTAATGGTGGCGAATACAGAATTGTATGCTGGAGTAAAAGGGGTTTTGCGACAACTAAAGAATAAGGGATATAGAATCGGTATCGTCACAACCAAATTTCATTATAGAATTGAGCAAATATTAAGTAAGTTTGAAGTAAATGAATTGGTTGATATTATAGTTGGAGCGGAAGATGTAAAAATAGAGAAACCAAACCCAGAAGGACTGCTTTGGGCGATTGAACATTTAGGAATAGAAACGGAAAATGTGGTCTATGTGGGAGACAGTCTTGTGGATGCTAAGACTGCCCAAAATGCAGATGTTGATTTTGTAGCAGTATTGACAGGAACAACCACGAAGGAAGAGTTTGAGGCGTATGATAACATTTATATAGGTGAAAATGTGGTAGAAATCGTTAACTATCTTATAGCTTAAAATTGAAAAAATATATAGATTAATCTTTTGAATGATACTAAAAAAAGGTTAGAACTTGGGAGGTTTGTAGCATGAATGCATTAGTAATGAACTGTAGTCCGGTGAAGAATGGTGCAACGGCAGAAATTGTGCATATCGTTTCTGAATGTTTGCAAGAAAAATATGATGTAAGAAGTGTATGCATAGATGATTTTGAAATTGGCTTTTGCAAAGGGTGTAGAAGCTGTCATGCTACTGCACAATGTGTTCAGCATGATGATGTGAATAAGGTGATGGAATTATATGAATGGGCAGATGTTATTGTGTCGGTAGCTCCTTCGTATTGGGCAGATATTCCTGGACAGTTTAAGGTATTTATTGACCGATGTACACCTTGGTGTAATACACATGAACCACATGCTACAATCTGTCGTGGAAAGAAAGGATATGCGATTGCATTACGAACTGGGCCAACCATGCGAGAATGTGAGAGAATTATTGGAAGTATTGAGCATTTTTATGGACATTTAGAGATTGCGTGTTGTGGTGGATTGGGTTTATGTTCGGTGGAATATAAGAAAGATGTAGAACAAAGAAGAACTGAGATTGTAGATTTTTGTAACCAGATTTAATAAGAATCGAGTTAGAAAGTAGGTGTACATATGAACAACGTAAGCATTGCAAATCAAACCATTACAATTACCAATCAAAAGCAATATACAGTTTCAGGAGATGTGATTCATTTACCGGAGTATGATTATAAAACGGTAGTTGCATACACACCAGAAGATGGAGAACAGTTGTTGCAATGGGATATCTCCGAAGTATTTCAAGAACAGATGTGCAAGATTCATGTCGTGAATGCGGATTCCTTTCAGGCAGCAAGGAAATATGATAAACCATTTGTGATGAATTTCGCTAACGCTCATAATCCGGGTGGAGGTTTCAAATTAGGTGCGAATGCACAGGAAGAGGCATTGTGCAGATGTAGTACCTTATACGCATCCATAACATCAAAGGAAGCATCAAAGATGTATCTGTATAATAATACGCATTTGTGCAGTGTGGAGTCCGATTACATGCTATATTCACCGAATGTTTGCGTATTTCGCGATGAAAAGTGTGAATTGTTAGAGGAAACATTTATGGTGTCTGTTGTTACTTTGCCTGCTCCGAACCGACATGGTGCGGCTATGTTTGCAACGAATGAAAATGTTGCGGAAACGATGACACGTAGAATCAGAATTATGCTTCGGATTGCTGCAAAAAATGGGCACAAGAATCTAGTGCTTGGTGCATGGGGATGCGGTGCTTTTGGTAATAAACCGGAGGATGTGTCGAGTTATTTCAAGAAGGTGTTAATAGACGAGGAATATGGTAAGTGCTTTGATGAGGTTTGTTTTGCTATCTATGGGAAAACGGATGGGAAGAATATCAAGGTGTTTCGAGAGAAGTTTGGCTCAACCGCCAGTTGATATTCACATCGACATTCCCTTGAGCGGTTATTGTTCCACAAGAGATCCTAGCGTTATTATAAAATAAAAACGGAGGTTGCAAATATGGTTAACAGTACAAAAGTTGGCAATTTTATAATGAATAAACGTAAGGAATTGGGGATGACACAACAACAGTTAGCGGACAAGCTAAACATATCATTTCAAGCAGTGTCAAAATGGGAAAATGGCACCACCTATCCGAATGTGGAATTGTTGTATGACTTAGCGACTGCGTTGAATACAACGGTGGATGAGTTGTTACTTGGAAGTGAAAAGTCAGCAGACGGTTTGTCTTATAGTAAAGCAGGAGTTGATATTACATATACAGATACAATCAAAAAGGAAATGGCCAAGCATTTGGAAACGGAAGATAAGAGGGTGTTAAATGGTTTGGGACCATTTGCATCCCTGTATGATATACATTTTCCTGAGATAAAGGAACCGGTGTTGGTACTGAAATCAGAGGAACCGGGCTCGAAGCAGAAGCTTGCCATGGAATATGGATATACAGAGTCTATTTGTCATGACATGATTAATCATCTGGTTAATGATATTGTGGTTATGGGGGCAAGACCTTTGGCAGTGTTGGACACTATTGTATGTGGCAATGCGGAAAAGGATACCATTAAGAGTTTGGTGAAAGGGGTGTCCGATGCCTGCAGAGAAAATGAATGCTCACTGGTAGGTGGGGAAACCTCTATTCAGCCTTTGGTGGTGGATTCAGGCGTTTATGTGCTGACATCAAGTATTGCAGGAATAGTTGAAAAGTCAAAGGTAATAGATGGTTCGACAATTCAAGAAGGAGATGTGGTATTAGCGATTGCTTCAAATGGACTGCATACCAATGGTTATTCTTTGGTGCGAATGCTGATGGATCAAATGCCACACATCAAATTAGACAAAATAGACGGACTTACATTTATCGAACAGATTATGAAACCACATACACCATATTACAAAGCAATCAAAGGATTGTTTCAGGGTGAAATGATACATGGGATGGCACATATAACAGGTGGTGGAATTGAGGGAAATTTGTGTCGTGTGATTCCGGATGGGTTATGCGCAAAGATTGATTTGTCAAAGCTTCGTGTGCTTAATATATTCAAATATATTCGGAATAATGGGAATATTTCAGATTCAGAAATGCTTCACACATTTAATATGGGTGTTGGATTTAATCTGGTAGTGCCAGAAGAACAGAAAGAGAAGGTGATGAAACACATCCAGCAGTTTTATGATTGCTATGAAATTGGTAAGATTGAATGTGGTGATAATAAAGTAGAGTATGAGAATCGGATTAATTGGGTGTGAGAATAATAATCAGAACGTTTGGTTAAACTGATTGAAAATATATGCAAATTATGATATTATATGACTATATAAGGAGGTGCGAATCATGGAGGTAATTAGACCATCATCAGATTTAAGAAATCATTATAATGATATATCAAAACAGTGCAGAGAAGAAAAAACTCCTGTTATTATTACTGTAAATGGACGTGGGGATACAGCGGTATTAGGATTGCAGGACTATTATCAAATGAAAGCAGAACTTGAATTGCTAAGAACATTAGCAGAAGCAGAAGAAGATGTTGTAAATGGCAGAGTAGCGCCGATGCAGAATACATTTGATGATATTCGAAAGGCGCTAAAGGAAAGGGGAGTAGCGGATGCAGTATAAGATAATCAGAACCGATAAGGCTGAGGAACAGTTACGGGAGATTGTTTTTTATATTGCAGATGATTCTGGTAGTGTTGATATTGCATTAAAGTATTTGGATAAGATAGAAGCTGCAATTAATCAGTTACGTGAATTTCCTTTTTCTGGTAGTCGTCCAAGATATTCAACTTTACGCAGACAGGGATTTAGAGTTCTTATTGTAGAACGACATTTAGTATTTTATAAGATAAATGAAGAAGAAAAAAGTGTAATAATTTATGCCGTTGTGGATGGTAGAAGAGAGTACAAGAATTTAATATAGTATCGAGTTAATAGGTTAAGTGTTTAAAATTATTATATGATTGATTTGGTAAAAGGAAATGAAGGGATTGCTTGTTGAGGCAGTCCTTTTGTCGTATAATGAAGAAGTAATTATTACCTTTATGGAGAACAAAAATTATGATAAGAAAAGCTACATTGCAGGATACATCACGAATAGCGGAAATAATTGTATTTGCAAAAAGAGTTGCATATAGACCTATATTTAACAATGATTTTGTATCATTTAATGAGTTGCAAGTAATAGATATCATTGAAGAATATCGCAACAATCCGTCCCTGATTGACAATGTGATTGTCTACGACGATGGAATCTTGAAGGGTATTCTTAATAGAAAATTTGAAGATAACAACGTTGAACTTTGCGAACTTTATGTAGAGCCCTTTTTTAAAGGAAATGGTATTGGAAGAGAGCTTATGCAATATCTGATCCAAGAAGCAAAAATGGCGAATAAGCAGAGAATCTTTTTATGGGTCATTAAGGACAATTTGCCCGCAAGACGATTCTATGAAGCGAAGGGGTTTCAAGCAAACGGTGAAACTTGCTTAATCGAAGGAACGTCAAAAGTAGATATGCGTTATGAGTTGATGTTGCAATAATCGTTCATTTTATTGGGCGCAAATAATATTTGTGAAGCAATTTGCATATGACGGAAAGGGAAGTGAGTAAATGATGATACAATACATTACAGCAACCAATGATGATATGGAGTTACTAATGTCTAGCAGATTAGAAATGCTTAAGGTGGTGAATAATCTACCAGCGGATTATATATTTTCAGAAGAGTTAGTTACCTATAGCAAAGAGTATTTTGAAAAGGGTAATCAGACCACTATCCTAGCAATAGATGAGGAAATTGACAGTGTCATTGGTTGTGCTACTCTTTGTTATATAGAGATGATGCCGACATTTTCACATCCAACTGGAAAAAGAGCACATTTAATGAATGTGTATACAAATCAAGAATATCGTAGAAAAGGGATTGCGATGAGGATGATGGAACTGTTGAATATTGAGGCGAGAGATAGAGGTGTGACGGAGATTAGTTTGGATGCGACAGAGTCTGGAAGACCACTGTATGAGAAGTGTGGATTTAAAGCGTCGGATGAGTGTATGACTTTGAACTTAGGCAAGCTGTTTTGATAGTGTTAAGAGGGGATAAAGGATGGAGATAACAATAAGAGAAGTGCAGTTAGATGATTACATCGCAATATATCAATTAAACTGTGAGGAAATGGGTTATGATTATTCTATGGAGAACACGAGAGAAAAACTGAATAAACTTATATCTAGCAATCAGGATAAGATTTATGTTGCAGTATGTGGTGAAAGTATAGTTGGTTATGTCCATACTAATGATTATGATACCATTTACATGCCACATATGAAAAATATTATGGGTATTGCAGTCGATGCTTCTCACAAGCGTCAGGGTATTGGAAGACGATTACTTGAAAAAGTAGAAGAGTGGGCAAGAGAAACCGGTGCAGAAGGAGTTAGACTAGTTTCAGGCTCTACTAGAGTAGAGGCACATTCATTTTATCGAAGCTGTGGTTATTGTGGTGATAAGATGCAATTGAATTTGAAGAAGATGTTTTAAATAATATTATGGAGGTACCTATGTTCAGAGAAGTAGCACGAAAGAAGAAAGCGATTACAACGGAAGATTGCATTCGCATATTAAAAACAGAAAAACGCGGTGTGTTATCCGTACTGGGCGATGACGATTACCCTTATGCTATGCCAATGAACCATTGGTACAATGAAGAAGATGGGAACATCTATTTCCATTGTGGTAAAAAGGGACATCGTCTGGATGCATTGTGCAACCATAGTAAGGTTTCGTTTTGTGTATATGACAGTGGATACCGCGATGATGGTGATTGGGCGCTGAATATCAAAAGTGTAATTGTATTTGGGAAAATGGATGTTATAGATGATATGCAAACGATTATTGATATTAGCACAAAGCTTAGTCACAAATTTACGCAGGATGAAGCATACATACAAGCAGAAATTGAGAACTATGCGAAAGAGACATTGTTGCTTCGGTTAACACCAGAGCATATG
This sequence comes from Lachnospiraceae bacterium, assembly GCA_045537735.1. Taxonomy (GTDB): domain Bacteria; phylum Bacillota; class Clostridia; order Lachnospirales; family Lachnospiraceae; genus CAG-590. Next base: position 2,343 of record JAZSPZ010000045.1, on the reverse strand, counting down.
ACTGGGAAACAGGTGAAGGAAGCGTAGATGATTTATAGAAGACATACACTAGGAGGAAATCAAGGTGAGTAAGATTGTATTTTTTTGCATTCCGGCACACGGACACACGAATCCAACGTTGCCGGTGGTAAAGGAATTAGTGGAATTAGGACATGAAGTGTATTACTACAGCTTCAATGAGTTTAAGGAAAAACTAGAAGGAGTCGGAGCACATTTTATTAGCTGTGATGATTTAGACCTAGGCATGGAAGAAACGGACGATGCAGCAGACCGCGTGGGAAAAGATATTGTATTTTCCACAGAGTTAATCGTGAAGTCTACGCTTGCCTTTGATGAGTTTGCAATGGAAGAAATGAAGAAGTTAAATCCGGATGTAATCGTAGGAGATTCCGTTGCTTATTGGGGCAAGCTTACTGCAATGAAGCTTGGGATACCATTTGTATCTTCGACAACGACATTCGCATTTAACCAGTATTCATCACGCATTATGAAGCAATCATTAGGTGATTTGTTCAAAATGCTATTCCAGATGCCAAAGACAAAGAAGATTCTAAAGCCATTGAGGGATAAGGGATATCCGGCAGAGAACATTTTGTCCATTGTACAAAATGATAATGATACCAACACAGTGGTATATACTTCTCCTGAATTTCAACCTTGTTCTGATACCTTCTCGGATAAGTATTCCTTTGTAGGACCTTGTATCAGGGAGGCAAAAGAAGTACTTGAGAAGACAAGAGATAAGAGAGTATATATTTCCTTGGGAACTGTGAATAATGCGATGGCAGATTTTTACCAAAACTGCGTGAAAGCATTTATGGATTCGGACTATGAGGTAATTATGTCTGTTGGTAATAACACAGACATTGAAAGTTTGGGTGAATTACCGGAGCATATCCGTGTATACCATTCAGTGGACCAGATTGGAGTTCTTCAGCAGGCGGATGTATTCTTGTCTCATTGTGGTATGAATAGTGCTAACGAAAGCTTGTATCACAGTGTTCCGTTAGTTATGTTTCCACAGACCCAGGAGCAGGGCGGTGTGGCATTTCGTATTGCAGAGTTAGAAGCAGGAATTCATTTGGAGAAGAATGATAGCGCATGTATTCGAAGTAGCATAGATGCCGTTTTAGCCGATGACAAGTATAGAAAAAATGCAGCAACCATAGCAGAAAGCTTTCGTAAGAGTGGTGGTGCGAAAGTGGCAGCACAGGCAATCTTGAAGGCAATAGAGAAGTAGGCAGAAGATTGAAAAATAGATAAAACAGCAAGATAGACAGCAGATTGTGAGAAGTTATGCAGTTAAAAGAAGTAGATTTTCGTAAGGACTGGAAGAAGATAAAACAACTATATAAAGTAGCATTTCCGCGGTACGAGCGAAAGCCACTCTGGATTGTAAGGATGAAGCATCGCAAGGGCGAAGCGGATATCTGGGTGATTGACCAGGATGGCGTGTTTGCCGGATTTGCAATTACGGTAAATGAACTAGACATGGTGTTGCTGGATTATTTTGCAATCAGTGAAGATAAGAGAAATAGTGGTTTGGGTGGTGAAGCGTTACAACTACTGCAGGAGAAGTATGCGGATAAACGCTTTTTCCTAGAGATTGAATGCGAGGATGACAGTGCTGAAAACGCGGCAGAACGAGTGCGCAGAAAAGCATTTTATCTTCGCAATGGAATGTCTGAAATCGGTGTAAAAGCCAATGTCTATACTGTAGATATGGAATTGTTAGGATATAACTGTGACATATCCTTTGAGGACTATGAAGCGCTATACCATGCAAGCTACGGTAACATGACTGCAGGGTATATTGTAGAGATTAAGGAGTGAATTGAGTAATAGCAACAATATGCTATAACATGAAATTGATGTATTTGTAATAAATGAGGAGGATGAGAAGGTGGATAAAGAACGCTTAAAAGTTATCAATAGCGATATGATGAAATACATTGCTATTATTCCTATGGCGATAGGTCATTTTGTAAGTTATATGAATGAAGCAGGGATTATAACAGAGATGTCCTGGTGGATGAATATTCTCGCATTCAGTTCACTATTTGCCCCGATTGTGTTTTTCTTCTTCGTTACAGAAGGATTTAAATATACACATTCAAAAAAGAAATATGCCATTCGATTATTGTTGTTTGCATGCATTACACAGATTCCATATTGTCTTGTATGTAACGGAACACTTGTGACGAAGGAATTATTCTTGAATACAAATGTCATTTTCACGTTGTTTTTTGGTCTTGTGGCATTAATAGTATGGGAGAATAAATGGACGCTCAAAGCTAGAGTTATCACAATTATCCTGATTGATGTGTTAACCTGTGTGTTCGG
>JAZSPZ010000033.1:0-51193 GCA_045537735.1 Lachnospiraceae bacterium | reverse complement strand
AGCGTTAGCAGATGCAGCAAGAGAAGCTGGTCTCGAATTCTAATAAGGAGGAAAACATTTTATGAAGCATACAATTATTGATGCTAGTCAATTAGAATTAGAAGAAAAAGTTGTTGCCATCAAACGTGTAACCAAGGTTGTAAAAGGTGGACGTAACATGAGATTTGCTGCTCTTGTAGTAGTAGGTGACAAGAATGGTCATGTAGGCGCTGGAACAGGTAAGGCTGCCGAAGTACCAGAAGCAATTCGTAAAGGTAAAGAAGATGCAATCAAGAATATGGTAAATGTTCCAATTAATGAAGTTGGTAGTATTCCACATGACTGGACAGGAAAATTCGGTAGTGCATCTGTTCTTTTAAAAGCATCTCCAGAAGGTACTGGTATCATCGCTGGTGGTCCAGCACGTTCCGTACTTGAGTTAGCTGGATACAAGAATATCCGTACTAAGTCTTTAGGTTCAAACAATAAGCAGAACGTAGTTTTAGCTACAATCAATGGACTTACTAACTTAAAGACTCCTGAAGAAGTTGCAAAGCTTCGCGGAAAATCTGTTGAAGAGATTCTAGGTTAAGGAGGATTTAAAAATGGCAGATAAGGTAAAAGTTACTTTGGTAAAGTCCCCTATTGGTGCAGTACCAAAGCATAAAAAGACATTAGAAGCATTAGGTCTTAGAAAGTTAAATAAGACAGTTGAACTTCCTAACAATGCTGCAACTCAGGGAATGGTATTCCAGGTTAAGCATTTAGTAAAGGTAGAAGAGATTTAATCAATATTTGAGATAAGGAGGTGCGCGTTAATGAATTTATCTACATTAAAGCCAGCAGATGGTTCTAAGCAGAGCGATAATTTCAGAAAAGGTCGTGGCCATGGTTCAGGAAATGGTAAGACTGCAGGTAAAGGTCATAAGGGACAGAAGGCTCGTTCAGGAGCAACTAGACCTGGTTTCGAAGGTGGTCAGATGCCATTATACAGAAGACTTCCAAAGAGAGGATTTACTTGTCCTAGCTCAAAGGAAATCATTGCTATCAACGTAGCTGCCCTTAATGCATTTGAGGATGGCACAGAAGTAACAGTTGATTCTTTGATCGGTGCAGGTATCGTTAGCAATCCTAAGGATGGAGTTAAAATCTTAGGAAATGGCGAGTTGACAAAGAAGCTTACTGTTAAGGCTAACGCTTTCAGTGCTTCAGCTGTAGAGAAGATCGAGGCTCTTGGTGGAAAAGCAGAGGTGATGTAATATGTTCAAAACCTTAGTAAACGCGTTCAAGATTGAACAGCTGAGAAAGAGAATATTTTACACATTTTGGATTGTAATCGTTGTACGTTTGGGTAGTCAATTACCAATTCCTGGTATTGACGTTGCCCAGGTACAGGCTTTCTTAGAGAGTGTTGTAGGTGATTCTTTCAGTTTCATCGATTCATTTACTGGCGGGTCATTTTTATCTATGTCAGTATTTGCGTTGAGTGTAACACCTTACATCACAGCGTCAATCATTATGCAGCTTTTAACAATTGCAATTCCTGCTTTAGAGGAAATGCATCGTGATGGTGAAGATGGCAAGAAGAAAATGCAGAAGATTACACGTTATGTTACTGTAGCTCTTGCTATCATTGAAAGTGCAGGCTTGGCTGTCGGCTTCCATAGACAGGGAGCTTTAGGCGAGTCAAATGCATTTACCGTTTTAACAATTATTGCTACATTAACAGCAGGTAGCTGTATTATTATGTGGCTTGGTGAAAGAATTTCCGATAAGGGAATTGGTAGTGGTATTTCCATTATTTTGTTAGTAAATATTGTATCTAAGATGCCAGCAGACTTTGCAAATCTTTATGAAATGTTTGTAAAGAACAAAGCAATGGTACAGGCGATTATTGCAGTGGTAATCATTCTTGTTGTTGTTATCGCTACTACAATATTTGTTATTATTTTACAGGACGCAGAGAGAAGAATCCCAGTTCAGTATTCAAAAAAGGTTCAGGGAAGAAGAATGACTGGTGGACAGTCAAGCTACATTCCTTTGAAGGTGAATACTGCAGGTGTTATTCCTGTAATCTTTGCTTCTTCACTTTTGTCAGTTCCTTCTATTATAATTAATTTATTTAATTTGACACCAGGAACAACATGGCAGAAGATTTTGCAAGGTATGAACCAGCAGTTCTGGTTTAACCCAGAGTATCCATATGCGTCAGTTGGAATTATAGTATATGTTCTTTTGAATGTAGTGTTTGCTTATTTCTATACTTCTGTTACATTTAATCCGATGGAAGTTGCAAACAACATGAAGAAGAATGGTGGTTTTATTCCAGGTATTCGTCCAGGAAAGCCAACTCAGGATTACTTAAATAAAATTCTTAACTACATTGTTTTAATTGGTGTAACAGGATTGGTAATCGTTGCCCTTGTTCCTATTTTCTTTAGTGGAATGTTCAAGGCAGATGTATCCTTCGGTGGAACATCTTTGATTATTATCGTTGGTGTAATTCTTGAAACAATGAAGCAGATGGAATCACAGATGTTAGTACGTAACTACTCTGGATTTTTGAATGATTAACACGTAAGTGTATAGAACCGTAGGGAATAGGTGTCTATTCTCTACGGTTTCAGTGGTTAAATAGAAGATAAAAGGAGGAAGCAATTATGAAGATTATTATGTTAGGTGCTCCTGGAGCAGGAAAAGGTACACAAGCAAAGATGATTGCGGCTAAGTATGGTATTCCACATATCTCTACAGGAGATATTTTCCGTGCTAATATCAAGAATGGAACAGAGCTTGGTGCTAAGGCAAAGGAATATATGGACAAAGGATTACTTGTTCCGGATGAGTTGGTTGTAGATTTAGTGATTGACCGTTTTAAAGAGGCAGATTGTGAAAAGGGGTATGTGTTAGATGGTTTCCCAAGAACAATCCCTCAGGCAGAAGCTTTGGATAAGGCTTTGACAGCAATCGGTGAAAATGTTGACTACGCAATTAACGTTGAAGTTCCAGATGAGAATATCGTGAACAGAATGGGTGGTAGACGTGCATGTGTAGGCTGTGGAGCAACATATCATATTGTATATAGCCCAACTAAGGAAGAGGGCAAATGTGATACTTGCGGTGGCGAGTTAATTATCCGTGAAGATGATAAGCCAGAAACAGTACAGAATAGACTTTCTGTATATCATGAGCAGACACAGCCATTGATTGATTATTACACAAACAAGGGTATCATCGCTGAAGTGGATGGAACTGTTGATATGAACGATGTGTTTAACGCAATTGTTAATATTTTAGGTGAATAAAAATGGCAATTTCTTATAAATCAAAAGCAGAAATTGAACTCATGCGTGAGGCGGGAAGAATTCTCGCCATCACACATGATGAACTGGCAAAACAAGTAAAGCCAGGTATGACAACATTAGAAGTAGACCGTATAGGTGAAGAGATTATCAGAAGCTATGGATGTATCCCGTCTTTTCTTAATTACAATGGATATCCTGCATCAATTTGTGTGTCTATCAATGAAGAGGTAGTGCATGGTATTCCAAACAAGAATCGAATTATTCAGGAAGATGATATTGTAAGCTTGGATGCTGGTGTGATTTATAAAGGATACCATTCGGATGCAGCAAGAACATTGATTATGCCAGCGGCATCGGAAGAAGTAAGAAAGCTAGTGGAAGTTACAAAACAGTCATTTTTTGAGGGGATGAAACAGGCGGTCCCAGGTAATCATGTGGTTGATATTGCAAGAGCAATTCAGGAATATGTGGAATCATTTGGTTATTCTGTGGTAAGAGATTTGATTGGTCATGGAGTAGGTTCAAAGCTTCATGAAGATCCGGAGGTTCCTAATTTTGTTGGAAAGAAGCGTGGAGCAAAACTTCGTCCGGGTATGACAATCGCAGTGGAACCAATGATTAATTTGGGTGAGTATGATGTATATTGGGAAGATGATGACTGGACAGTTGTCACGGAGGATGGTTTACCATCGGCCCACTATGAAAACACAATATTGATTACAGAGGGAGAACCAGAAATTCTTTCACAGGCTCCCGGCATAGCACTATAATATATATAGAAGAAACACAACTATCCGTAAGAAAGTGATTCATGAAAAACAGTGTATGATGCAGAGTCTAAGGAATTAAGAAACAGGAGGATTTATATATGGCTAAAGCAGATGTTATCGAAATTGAAGGAACAGTAATTGAAAAATTACCAAATGCAATGTTTAAGGTAGAGTTAGAAAATGGCCACGAAGTGTTGGCACATATCAGTGGAAAATTGAGAATGAACTATATTAAAATTTTGCCTGGTGACAAGGTTACATTGGAATTATCTCCATATGATTTGACTAAGGGAAGAATTAAATGGAGAGAAAAGTAAAAAAATATTGTAAAATATAGAAATTTTTGCTTGCATTAGAAACGCAACGGTGTTAGAATATTATTTCGTAGCGGACTTTTTACAGAAAAGTTAGTGACCGTTTTGAAAGGAGAGATTTTAATGAAGGTTAGAGCATCAGTAAAACCAATTTGCGATAAGTGCAAAATCATTAAAAGAAAAGGTAGTATCAGAGTTATCTGTGAGAACCCTAAGCACAAACAGAGACAAGGTTAGATGATAGCCCATCTTTAGTCCTTGCGTAGTTTGTTAATCAAAGTAGCACTGTATTCCCAGTGTGAAGTTCCTTCTATATGATCATTATTAAGTATAGAAGATGATTTTAGAAAGCGGCTGTAGTGTAGGTTGTCATTAGCCTACGCAACATATGAATAGAATGGAATGAAAGCGTATGCATTTCACCCGTGTGGATAAATCCATGCGGATACGTGAGTATGTCCGAACATTTAAGAAAAAGAATTATTTTATGGAGGTGCACAGTCACAATGGCTCGTATTTCAGGTGTAGATTTACCAAGAGAAAAACGTATTGAGATCGGTCTTACTTATATTTATGGTATTGGCCTTCCATCATCTCAGCGTATTTTGAAAGAAGCAAATGTTGATCCTAATACTCGTGTTCGCGATTTGACAGACGATGAGGTTAAGAGACTTAGCGAAGTTATTAACGAGACACAGGTAGTAGAGGGTGATTTACGTAGAGAAATCGCTTTGAATATTAAGCGTTTACAGGAAATTGGTTGTTATCGTGGAATCCGTCATAGAAAGGGATTGCCAGTTCGTGGTCAGAAGACTAAGACAAATGCAAGAACTCGTAAGGGTCCAAAGAGAACAGTAGCAAACAAGAAGAAATAATTTATAAAATAGGATTCATTTATATTTAATCAGGAGGTTAAGTTTAATGGCTAAAGTTACAAAGAAAGTGACTAAGAAGCGTGTTAAGAAGAACGTTGAACACGGACAGGCACACATTCAGTCATCTTTTAATAATACAATTGTTACATTAACTGACAATGAAGGTAATGCGCTTTCATGGGCAAGTGCTGGTGAATTGGGATTCAAGGGCTCTAAGAAGTCTACTCCTTATGCTGCACAGATGGCAGCTGAGACTGCAACTAAGGCAGCTCTTATTCACGGTTTAAAGAAGGTTGACGTTATGGTTAAGGGACCAGGTTCAGGTCGTGAGGCAGCTATTCGTGCGCTTCAGGCAGCAGGACTTGAGGTACTTAGTATTCGCGACGTAACACCAGTTCCACATAATGGTTGTCGTCCACCAAAACGTAGAAGAGTGTAATAGGAGGTACAGTTAGATGGCAGTAGATAGAACCCCAGTTCTTAAGAGATGCAGATCTTTAGGCATGGAGCCAATGTATCTCGGAATTGACAAGAAATCAAATAGAAAATTAAACAGAGCAAACAGAAAGATGAGCGAGTATGGTTTACAGCTTCGTGAGAAGCAGAAAGCTAAGTTCATCTATGGTGTATTAGAAAAGCCTTTCCGTAATCTTTATGCAACAGCTGAGAGAATGAAAGGTTTGACAGGTCCAAACTTAATGATTTTATTAGAGTCAAGATTGGATAACGTTGTATTCCGTATGGGATTTGCGAGAACACGTAGAGAAGCTAGACAGATCGTTGACCACAAGCATGTATTGGTTAATGGCAAGTGTGTGAACATTCCTTCATACAGAATTAAGGCTGGCGACAAGATTGAAATCAGAGAGAAGAGTAAGTCTCTTCAGAGATATAAAGATATTTTAGAGGTTACAGGTGGAAGATTAGTTCCAGCTTGGTTAGAGGCAGATCAGGAGAACCTTTGTGGTACAGTTACTGAGTTACCTTTAAGAGAGCAGATTGATGTTCCTGTAAACGAGACACTTATCGTCGAGTTATATTCTAAGTAGGCATAGGTGAAAACCTAAAAAAGGGAGGTTCGTAACGTGTTTGAATTCGAAAAACCAAGAATTGAAATCGCAGAGATTTCAGAAGACAACAGATACGGTAGATTTGTAGTAGAACCTTTAGAGAGAGGCTATGGTACAACACTTGGTAACTCTTTAAGAAGAATTATGTTATCATCATTACCAGGTTCAGCCGTAAGCTATGTAAAAATCAAAGGTGTTTTACATGAGTTTAGTTCTATACCAGGTGTAAAGGAAGATGTGACTGAGATTATCATGAACATCAAGGAATTGGCTATTAAGAATAATAGCAGTTCCAATGAACCAAAGCAGGCTTATATTGAGTACGTTGGTGAGGGTGTAGTTACCGCAGCAGATATTCATGTAGATAGTGATATCGAGATTTTGAATCCGGATTTAGTAATCGCTACTTTAAGTGGTTCTGAAGCTAGATTTGATATGGAGCTTACTATCACTAAGGGTAGAGGTTATGTAGGTTCTGATAAGAACAAGAAAGAAGATACTTCAATCGATGTAATTGCAGTAGATTCTATCTATACACCAGTAGAGCGTGTAAATCTTACAGTTGAGAATACACGTGTTGGTCAGATTACTGACTATGATAAGCTTACATTGGATGTATATACCAATGGTACATTAGCTCCAGACGAGGCTGTAAGCTTGGCAGCTAAGGTATTGAGTGAGCATTTAAGCTTGTTTATCGATCTATCAGAAAACGCAAAATCTGCAGAAGTTATGGTAGAGAAGGAAGATAACGAGAAAGAAAAAGTATTGGAGATGAACATCGATGAATTAGAATTATCTGTTCGTTCATTTAACTGCTTGAAGAGAGCGGGAATCAATACAGTAGAAGAATTAACAAGCAAGACTCCGGAGGATATGATGAAGGTTCGTAACTTGGGACGTAAGTCTTTAGAAGAAGTATTGAACAAGTTAAAAGAATTAGGATTGTCATTGAATAACGGAGAAGAATAATTAAGTAAAATAATTAAGGAAACACTTAAGCCGAAGGATTAGTAAGCAAAGTGAAGGAGGAAATACATCATGGCAATGTATAGAAAGCTTGGAAAGAAACAGGCAGCTAGAAAGGCGTTACTTCGCAATCAAGTAACACAGTTATTATACAATGGAAAGATTAAGACAACTGAAGCAAGAGCAAAGGAAATTCGCAAGATTGCTGAGCACTTAATCACAATGGCAGTAAAAGAGAAGGATAACTTCGATGAGGTTACTGTAACTGCTAAGGTTGCAAAGAAAGACAAAGATGGCAAGAGAATCAAAGAAGTTGTAGATGGTAAGAAAGTTACTGTTTATGATGAAGTTGAGAAGACTGTTAAGAAGGATCAGCCATCTAAGTTACATGCAAGAAGACAGATGTTAAAGGTTCTTTATCCTGTAGTTGAAGTTCCAACGGATGCTGCTGGTAAAAAGAGAGGAACTAAGAAAGTTGATTTGACAGAGAAATTATTCAACGAGTATGGTCCTAAGTATGCAGGCCGTAATGGTGGTTACACAAGAATTGTTAAGATTGGACCACGTAAGGGTGATGCTGCTATGGAAGTTATCATCGAGTTAGTATAAGACATAATATGATTGATCTAATAGGGGACTGTATTACAGTCCCCTTTTTGTGTCAGCAACGAGCCAAGCACTTTCGTAAAAAACACACATGGATTGCTTGCAAGCCAATGTGTGTTTTTATGAAAGTATTTGGCGAATGCCCAACACAGAGCAAGCTGTGCTTGCGATGTGGGCATACGCTGCTTGGCGAGTTTTAAGGTGAGTTAAGACATTGCCCAACACAGAGCAAGCTGTGCTTGCGATGTGGGCATACGCTGCTTGGCGAGTTTTAAGGTGAGTTAAGACGTTGCCCAACACAGAGCAAGCTGTGCTTGCGATGTGGGCATACGCTGCTTGGCGAGTTGGGAAACATAGCAAGAGGATAAGATGAAGAAGTTAATTGATATCAAGAATCTTACATTTGAATATTTTAGACGAGATGATGAGGGTAACCTAGAAGAAATGATAGAAGCATTAAAAGATGTTTCTTTTGACGTGAACCAAGGAGAGTTCATTGCTATTGTTGGACGCAATGGTTCTGGTAAATCGACCCTTGCAAAGCATATCAATGCATTATTGTTACCGAGTGAAGGTGAAATTGTGGTAGATGGACTAGATACAGCAGAGGAGGAACTGCGTTTGTCTATCCGCAAGAGTGCAGGAATGGTCTTTCAGAATCCTGATAATCAGATTGTAGGTAATTTGGTGGAAGAGGATGTGGCATTTGGCCCTGAAAACATGGGCGTGCCAACTGCAGACATATGGAATCGTGTAGAGGAATCCTTGGAAACTGTGGAAATGGAGCAGTACCGTCACAGCTCACCGAATCATCTATCAGGTGGGCAGAAACAGCGTGTGGCCATTGCTGGCGTGTTGGCGATGGAGCCCAAATGCATTATATTTGATGAGGCAACGTCCATGCTAGACCCGCAGGGAAGAGAACAGATTATATTTGCTGCAAGACAATTGCAGAAGGAAAAGGGAATCACGATTTTGTTTATCACGCACCATATGGACGAAGTGATTTGGGCAGATCGTGTTTTTGTGATGGATCAAGGTGTTATGGTGGCCCAGGGGACGCCGAAACAGATTTTTGAACAGAAGGAATTGTTGGAACAATGTGGATTAGAGATACCAACGCTGTATCAATATATTCATTTTTTGGTAGGACAAGGGATTTTATCAAAAGAGGAATTGAATGACGTATATGGTGAAGAGGATTTAATTACATTGTTATGTTCTAAGGTGAAGTTATCTACAAATCACATCATAGACAATGATGAACCACAGAAAATGTTAAATGCTGAGAAAGAGAATGATAGCGATATAAGGTTCGTGGCAGATGGGCTTTTGCTAAATCATGTTGATTATATATATAACAAAGGATTTGCAGGTGAAACCGTTGGTGTCCGGGATGTGACGTTGCAGATTCATAAAGGGGAATTTGTTGCAGTGATTGGTGAAACTGGCTCTGGAAAGTCTACGTTGATGCAGATGTTTAATGGATTACATCTTCCTACAGCGGGTAATGTGTATTTCGAGGGAAACGATATTACTGACAAGGATTTTTCGATGAAGGAATTGCGCCAGAAGGTGGGATTGATATTCCAAAATGCAGATCATCAATTGTTTGCTGAGACGGTGGAAAAGGATGTATGTTTTGGACCTGAGAATATGAATATTTCTCGGGTGGAGGCGCAGAAAAGGGCTTATGAGGCAATTGAGCTGGTGGGATTACCGGATACCATTTATGATCTTTCACCGTTGCAGTTGTCTGGAGGACAAAAACGTCGCGTTGCGATTGCAGGCGTTCTAGCGATGCGACCGGATTACTTGGTGATGGATGAACCTACTGCAGGTTTGGACCCTTGCGCTGCAAAGGAAATATTGGAGTTGTTAAAAAAACTGCAGGAGGAAACAGGAATTACAGTGGTGATGGTTTCTCACAATTTAGATGAAGTGGCAGAATATGCGGATCGTGTTGTTGTGATGCGTGAAGGTAGAAAAATTTTAGATGGTGCTATTGGAGATGTGCTACAGCAGGTTGGAATGTTGGAACAGGCAGGTCTGCTGATGCCAGTGGGGATAAAAATGATGTATAACCTAAGCAAAGCAGGTGTACCGATGGATATGCGTAAAACAAAGAAAATCGATATCTGTAGTGAATTAATGAAGTTAAAGGATTATCGCTAAATGGGTGATCGGCATGAGAAATATAACAATTGGACAATTTTATAATGTGGATTCTATGATACACAGATTGGATCCAAGGGTGAAGATTCTTTTTGCATTGTTATTTGTGATATCGTTGTTTGTGGGTCAGAAGCCGATAATGTTTGTGGCAGCATGCATTGTGTTGGTTGTGTATATCAGATTATCCCGTGTGCCGTTAAAGTTCATCTTTCGTGGAACAAAGACATTGGGTGTTTTTATTTTACTCACGGGATTGATGAACTTGTTTACAGTGAAGGGAACCAGTATAGTATTTCAGTGGGAATTCATTAAAATTACAGAAACGGGAATTCATGCGGCGGTATATACTAGTTTGCGATTGATACTTATGATGATAGGTTCCAGTATGATGACCTATACCACGACGCCTAACAGTTTGACAGATGGATTGGAACAAATGCTTAGGTGGTTGAATAAATGTGGTGTGCCAGTACACCAATTTGCCATGATTATGTCGATTGCACTGCGGTTTGTACCGGTGTTGGTGGATGAGCTGGATAAAATTATGAAGGCACAGATGGCAAGGGGAATTGATTTTAATGAAGGAAAACTATATCAGCGTTTGAGGAAATTGGTGCCGATTTTGATACCCCTATTGGTTTCTGCAATTAAGCGGAGCGAAGAGTTGGCTATGGCAATGGATGCTAGATGTTACCATGGTGGAGAGGGGAGAACAAAAATGAAACCACTCCAATATCAACGCAGAGATTATGTTGCGTATTTATTAATTTGTATATACTTTGTAGGGATGATCGTTTTTGCGATTGTATTTTAATGGAAGGCATGGAACCGGTAAAATAACAAAATACTATCTATGTAAAGGACAACATGAAGAAATTTGAAAATTATTTTAATAATTATATATGGAAGCAACCTGTGGCAGTTATGCTGGTGGCAATTTTGTGCTGCGCTTTGTGGGGCAGTGCGTTTCCGGCAATAAAAATGGGCTATCAATGGTTTGAAATATCGGCAGATGCCTATGGGACACAGATATTATTTGCAGGATGTCGTTTTTTATTAGCGGGAATATTAACCATTGTGATAGGAAGTGTGCTATCGAAAAGTTTCTTGAAGCCAAAGAAAACCTCGTGGAAAAAGATTATCGTTTTGAGCTTTTTTCAAACGAGTTTGCATTATGTATGTTTTTATATTGGGTTGGCGCACACAACTGGAGTAAAATCATCTATATTGAATGGTATGAATGTATTTGTAGCGATTATGATAGCTGCATTGCTGTTTAAACAAGAAAGACTGACTGCGGTGAAACTGTTGGCGAGTTTGGTTGGTTTTGCAGGGATTGTGCTAATTAATTTGAATGGAAATGGTTTGGATTTTGATTTTCATTTGGAGGGTGAGGGGATGATTTTGTTGTCTACCTGTTGCTATGGCATGTCTTCTGCGTTAATTCGTGTATATGGAAAAAATGAAAATTCTGTGATGCTCAGTGGATATCAGTTTGCCCTTGGTGGACTGGTCATGATTGTAGTGGGATTTGTGTTAGGAGGAAGACTGGTGGAGTGGAATGAAAAGGGTGTGGCCATTTTACTGTATCTATCCTTTGTGTCGGCTATAGCTTACACACTGTGGGCGTTGCTGTTGCGTTATAATGATGTATCTCAAGTTACGATATATGGATTCTTTAATCCGGTTTTTGGTGCTGTATTATCAGCGATATTGTTGAAGGAAGCAGGACAAAGTTTTGGTTTCAAAGAAGTGTTGGCGTTATTGTTGATTTCTGTGGGAATCTTCATGGTGCAAAAGGTGAGAGGTAAAGAAGGATGAAGCGAATTAAGTTAACAGTTGCATATGATGGTACGAATTATTGTGGGTGGCAAATTCAAAAAAATGGAATAACGGTGGAAGAGGTTTTGAATAAAACCCTTAGCAAATTCTTTCATGAAGATATTACCGTGATTGGAGCCAGTAGAACCGATTCGGGTGTGCATGCGTTGGGCAACGTGGCGGTTTTTGATGCCAATGTGACCATGCCGCCGGATAAAATTAGCTATGCCATTAACAATCTACTTCCGGAGGATATCAGAATCCAGAAATCGGAGGAGGTTGCCGCAGATTTTCATCCGCGGTATTGCGATACAAGAAAGACTTACGAGTATCGCATTTGCAATTCGCAGTTTCCAGACCCATTGGTTCGCTTATATTCTCATTTTGTGTACTTTCATTTAGATGAGGAGAAAATGCAGCAGGCAGCCAACTATTTGGTGGGTGAGCATGATTTCAAAAGTTTTTGCACGCCTAAGGATGACGTAGAAAATACGGTGAGGACTGTTTATTATATTAAGATAATCCGTGAGGGGAATATGGTGCGTATTCGTATTAATGGAAATGGTTTCCTTTATAACATGGTGCGTATTATTGTAGGTTCCCTGTTGAAGGTTGGTATGGGGATGATCCCGCCAGAGGAAGTAAAGAACATTTTGGAAGCAAAGGATCGGACCCGGGCAGGACACAAAGCAGCAGCCTGTGGTCTAACCTTAGTAGAAGTTGAATATTTATAAATGATTCTGTTTTCTCATATTTTTCATAAAAGCATTTTATAATAAGTGCTCGTACAAATGTGCGTAGGTCTGTCATAGTATATGACAAGATGATTATTTATAAAGAAGGGTTTGATGATAGCATGAAAAAAGTTTGGATGAAATATGTTAGCCTCATAATGGTGATGACTTTATGCATCGGTCTGTGGAGCCCAGTGGGAATAACACAGGTTATGGCTACGGAAATCGATGAGGGTGTGTTGCAGAATCATGACGAGGAAGATACAACAGAGGCAGTGCAGTATACGATTGTTCTTTTGGAAGACGAGGTAGAGATTGCATCTGTGCCAGCTTTGAATCAAGGGGAAAGTTATCAGTTGCATCCTCGATTGAAAAGTGACGAACAGGAATATATGGATGATGTGGAGTTTTCGTTTGCTTCCTCCAATGAAGATGTAGTATCTGTTTCGCAAGATGGCTTGTTAGAGGCGAAGGCTTTAGCAGAGCAAGGGAGAGCAGATATTACCATTACATGCACTCATCCGGATGATGGGGAGGAAGTTGTGCAGGGAACATTTTCTGTCATTGTAAACCCGGTGGCGGTGACGTCAGTTACAGTGGATAGGGATGCGAAAACAGTTGTTGTAAATGACACATATGCCATTTCGGCCACAGTGTTGCCGGCGGAAGCATCTCAGGAGGTAATATTTGAGAGTAGTGATGAACAGATTGCTACAGTTAGTGAAACGGGTGTGGTAACGGCACTGCAGGAAGGAGAAGCTACCATTTCTGTAATTTCGAAGGTGGATGAAACCCAAAAGGCTACAGTGAAAATCCGCGTGATTGATATTCCGATTGCATTGCAGTTAGATAAAACAGCACATTCGTTGAAAGCCACAGATAGCTTTCTTTTGGGTGCGCAATTAGTGTATGAGTCAGGGAAAACAGAGAAGGTTGATGCCACTCAATTATCCTATGTATCTAGCAACGGAACCGTTGCCACGGTTGATGCACAGGGAAGGGTCACTGCATTGGAACAGACCGTTTATCCGCAGACGGCAACAATTCAAGTAAGCTATGTTTTTCATTATGAAATAGACGGTGAAGTGGTTTCCAAACAGTTGACTGGAAACTGTCTAGTTACGGTCACTTCCATTCCGGTGGAGTCAATTCAATTGTCAAATAAGGAAACAGCTGTCACACTGGAAATAAATGATACCTATACATTGCTTCCAAAGGTTTTGCCTTCCAATGCAACCAATCAGGAATTGACATTTAAAAGCTCCCAAAGCAGTGTTGCATCGGTGAGTAGTAAAGGTGTGATTACGGCAAAGAGCATAGGTGAAACAGTGATTACAGTGGCTGCCAAGGAAAATTCGGCTATATGCGCTACATTTAAGGTAAAGGTATATCAGACTGTTTTCAATGTGGCAGAGTTAGGAGCAAAGGGTACGGATACAAAGTCGGACGCAACTGCTATCAACAAGGTGCTTGCTTATGCGGATTTGATAGACGAGCCTATTGTAGTAGTGGTTCCGAATGGAACCTATTATATCGACAAAATTTTGACCATTTATTCTGATACCAGTTTATGTCTCGAAAAGAAAGCGGTGATAAAACGTAAGGCCAGTGCCGGTGGCAAAGCAATGCTCCGAAGTAGTATTAATAGTAAAATTGGCGGATATGACCAGTGCAAAAATATTACCATCACAGGAGGTGTCTGGGATGGCAATGCCAATGGAAGTAAGGATGCGAACTGCATTTACATTGGACATGCACAAAATGTGGTCATCACTGATACCACAGTGAAAAATAACAGTGGTGCACATTTGATTGAATTGGCAGGTGTTAAAAATGCCATTATCGAGAATGTGGAGCTTTATGGATACAAAAAATGTAAGGAAAAAGGGTATACGGCGTCCCAGGCGGATAAGGAGGCAATTCAATTAGACTATTGCTCTAGCAGTAGCACGCCGGCCATGAAACCTCATGATTTGACACCTTGTGAGAATGTAACAATCCGTAAGTGTAACATTCATGATTACATGTCTGGTATTGGAAGTCACGGAAGATTGAATGATGTATATTTAAAGAACATTCGCATTGAAAATAATCAGTTTAAGAATATAACCAACTCCTGTGTGACACTGATGAATTATAAAAACACAACAGTAAGTAATAACAAAGCTTCTGGCTTTACTACATTCTTATATGCCAGTGGTTCTCAGGGGACTATTCAGAATAATACCATTCAGAATAAAAGCTTTGAAAAAAAGACAACTAGCGGATTACGAGCTGCTAACGGTATCACAGTGTCAAATCAGAGTGATTTCACCGTTACCAAAAATAAAATTGAAAAAGCCACGTCTAATGGTATCACAGTATGGAATGGAAGTAAGGCGGTTATTAAAAATAACAAGATTAAAAATAATAAGCTGTATGGTATTCGAACCCAGGGTTCCATCATTACATTAGCCAAGAATACTTTTTCCAAAAACAAGAAAGGATTGTACGATACCTATAAGGATGCGACGGTAAAGTCCTCTGATGATATTCGTGCATATTACATCAATATCAAGAAAGAGTACAAATACACAGGAAAGAAAATTAAGCCGAAGGTTAAAATCAAGAACCTCAAAAAGAAGTATTATAAAGTGAGCTATAAGAACAACAAAAAGGTGGGTACGGCAACCATTACCATTAAGGGAAAAGGCAAGGTAAAGGGTACGTTGAAAAAAACCTTTAAGATTGTTAAAAAATGATTCTATAAAAGTAGTGTAATTCAATAGAGAATATGATAGACAGGCCACAATATGTTGATTACAATTCGGGACATATTGTGGCTTGTTGATAAGTTCGGAAAAATGTCAAGTTTTTCAAGAAAAATGCGTTGACACAAGGGTTCATTTATAATATAATACCTAATTGTGACGATAGGTGAAGACTGCGCTGATGCCATTAGCCCCGGTGTCGCGAGTTAAGCAATCGCTAGAAAATCAGCACTTTCCACTTGGCTGAGGAGGCGAGATAGATACGTCAATGAGTACGTGAATAGAATGTGTTGTTTCGGACATTTCGACACTGGATAGAAAGCGTACATAAGACAGAAATTATTTTGGAATATTTTAAGGAGGAATACCATGAAGAGTTATATGGCAAGCCCATCAACAATCAACAGAGAGTGGTATGTAGTTGACGCTACAGGACATACATTAGGACGTTTAGCATCAGAAGTTGCAAGTATTTTGTGAGGAAAGAAGAAACCAATCTTCACTCCACATATTGATACAGGTGATTATGTAATCATCGTTAACGCTGACAAGATTGCTGTAACAGGTAAGAAGTTGGATCAGAAAGTTTATTACCAGCACTCAGGCTGGGTAGGTGGTATGAAAGAGACCACTTTGAAGGAAATGTTAGCTAAGAAGCCAGAGTTAGTTATCGAGAAAGCCGTTAAGGGAATGCTTCCAAAGGGACCTTTGGGACGTGAGATGATGACAAAGCTTCATGTATATGCTGGTCCAGAACACAATCATCAGGCACAGCAGCCTAAAGAGTTAGAGATTAAGTATTAATTAAGGAGGACAAAGCAGTGGCTAAGACAACAAAATTTTACGGAACTGGTAGAAGAAAAAGCAGTGTTGCTAGAGTATATTTGATGCCTGGTACAGGTAAAGTTACTATTAACAAGAAAGACATGGATGATTACTTCGGATTAGATACATTGAAGTTAATCGTTAATCAGCCATTCGTAGCTACAGACAACGTAGGTAAGTTCGATGTACTTGTTAACGTTCGTGGTGGTGGTTTTACAGGTCAGGCTGGTGCAATCCGTCATGGTATTTCAAGAGCATTATTAGAAGCAGATGCTGATAATCGTGCAGCATTAAAGAAGGCTGGTTTCCTTACTCGTGATTCACGTATGAAGGAAAGAAAGAAACCAGGTTTGAAGGCAGCGAGACGTGCTCCGCAGTTTTCAAAGAGATAGGATTATCTGCGGAATGCGGATATACAAGAAGAGTCAGAACGAGTTTACTCGTATCTGGCTCTTTTTGTATATTTGCAATTCCATAGGAATCTATAGATGACCGACTTGGAGCGAAGCGGAAAGGAGGTTCATCTGTAGATTGCGCAGATAATCCGTAGCGCTGCTGAGATGGGCGAGTCAATCCGAAGGATTGGCGAGATTCCGCTCAGCCATCGCAGATATAACATGAGAAATCCCGAAGTTTACTCGTATCTGGCTCTTTTTGTATATTTGCAATTCCATAGGAATCTATAGATGACCGACTTGGAGCGAAGCGGAAAGGAGGTTCATCTGTAGATTGCGCAGATAATCCGTAGCGCTTCCAGTAACTATTTCTGTTACCGAGGATGCAGGGGCGGGCTATATCATCGAATACTAATAAAATGTTTTAGGAGTATTTTGCGTAGATTATAGGAAGTGGTTGCTACCCGTAGTTGCGGAAATTCGTTATGACAAGTTTCTTGTATCATATACGACTGGTGTGCTACAATGCGAGAGAAGTTCTTACAAGGGAGGAAATGAGAATGAACGCATTAGATGTTATGAAGAAAACAATGAAATTTGTATGGTTGAAGTTAGGGTTCGGTGCAGCTATGACTGGTATCATGATTGTGATAATCGGACTTGCAGCTGGAATCGGTGCTTTGACAAAGAGCTCTGGTGTATTTGCAATTTTGTTGTGTATCGGTATTATTGTTTTTGCAGGAGTATTTAACTTTGCAATGAATTATGTTGGCTATATGCTAAAGGCTGGACACATCGCAGTGGTTGCTCATGCGGTGACAACAGGAGAGGTTCCAGAGAATCAATTTGAGTTTGGCAAGCAAATGGTAACAGACCGATTTGTGACCACCAACGCATACTTGGTAGTAGATCGATTAGTGAGTGGAGCTGTTCGTCAGTTGCAAAATGCTGTTGGAAAAGTTGGAGCGGCTTTGGATTTTATTCCTGGTATGGAGAAATTTACTGATTTGGTTCAGACATTTATCCGTATTGCACTTGGATATGTAGATGAGTGTTGTTTGGGATATTGTTTTGTAAATCAAGAAAAGAGTGCATTTGAAGCGTCCTGTGATGGTGTAGTAATCTACTTCCAAAATGCAAAAAAATTGTTGAAGGATGCAGCGATTACAACATTGATTGTGACGGTGGCAACTTTTGTTTCTTGGTTTGTACCATTTATTATTATGATGCCAATCTTCAGTGTGTTTAAGTGGAACATCACGATTGCTGCATTCATTTGTATTTTTATTGCAGTGACATTGAAGTCCGCATTTATTGATACTTATGTTATGGTGAAAATGATGGTAAGTTACATGGAAGTGGCTCCATCAACTGTAATATCGTTTGATTTATATGATAAGCTTTGCGGTTTGTCTGCGAAGTTTAGAGAACTGTTTGATAAGGCACGTGCAGGCGTGACCAGTATGTAGGCAATGATTTAAGAAATAATTAAATTGCCTAGAGCAATAT
This sequence comes from Lachnospiraceae bacterium, assembly GCA_045537735.1. GTDB lineage: Bacteria > Bacillota > Clostridia > Lachnospirales > Lachnospiraceae > CAG-590. Next base: position 33,096 of record JAZSPZ010000033.1, on the reverse strand, counting down.
GCTATGTTACAATTTCTATAAGTTCGTTTATATGATGATGGTATGTAATTGGGGATTACTAAGGAGGGGTTATAATGGAGAACATAGCAGAAGCAAAAAAGGCGAAAGAGCCGATATCACATGATAAGATATACAAGATGATGCTAGGGGTTACCATAGTTGTATCGGTAGCATTTTTGATTATTAATGTTATCAAAGCAAATATGCCAGCGGTTGCAGTAATTGGTGCCTGCCTAGTGGTGTTCGTGGGTTCCCATGTGATTATGCAGAAAAAGAATGTGCCTGCACTGCGAAGAGAGTTTGCATTATCAGTCAGTTTATGTGTTTTAGTATTTGTGATTTCTCTATTTAGCGGAGAATCCTATAGTGATGACTTTTCGTTATTTCTTGCAGTCATCGGTATGACTGGCCTTTATTTGGAACCGAAATTTACGAAAATCCAGATTGTGGAAAGTAATATTTTGTTGATTATTATGTATTTTGTTCATCCGGAAAAAGCTGGTGCAACGGGACAATTTATTCTTTGTCAAGTGGTTTTCACTTTGGCGGGGGTATTGTTCTATCAAGCAATCAAACGTGGACGTGCATTTATTGAAGTAAGTCAGGAACGTGCTGCACAGTCGGAAGAACTGCTTGCCTCTATGCGACAGATGGGGGTGGACTTGGAACAGGATTTTGAGTCTTCATCGGTGCAGATTGAAGGAAGTACAATGGGATTGGAAAAAGGCTCTACATCCATTGCCCATGGTGCACGAGAAATGTCAGATAGCTGTAATGAAGTGCATGATAAGATTGCAGTGACGGAGCAGCAGATTGAAGAGTTGAATAAAGAAGTGAGGGCGTTTGAATCGGCATTGACGGAGAATCGGGATAACATTACGCTGATGAATGAGCAATTACAATCCGTTAGCCATACAATATATGAAGCCAATGCTGTGTTCCAGGAAATGAAGGAACAGATGGCTAATATTGCCAAGGTTGCAGATGAATTGAGTACCATATCATTTAAGGTGACATTACTTTCTTTGAATGCGTCTATTGAATCTGCCCATGCAGGGGAAGCAGGTGCAGGCTTTGACGTTGTAGCCTCTGAGATGAGAGAACTGTCTTCTAGTAGTGATATGTTTTCAAAACAGGTTTCGGATGTGGTAACAGAGATGTTAGAACGTGTAGACACAACGGCGAAACAGTTTGAGGATAGTAAGACGGCTATTATGAAATCGGAAGCGGCTATGCAGGAATTACAGGATAGTTTTGGTAAGTTGACGAAACAGTTTGATGCCTTGTATACGAATATTGAAGAACAGAATTACAATGTGCATGAGGTGGATGCTATTTTTGGTGATTTGAAAGGAAGAGTCGATGAGATGCATCACTATTCTGCAGAAAATCAGCATGCAGTACAGGGAATCATGGAAGCATTAGATATTTATAAAGGTAACATCAATCGTGTGATTGATAATACGAAGTCAGTGTAATCTGTATGTATTTGGAGAGAGATTAGCGATAATTTCTCTCCTTTTTTATGTCTCTTTTTATATCAATGTTGAAGGGAATGTGGTATATTAAAAGATAGGGTAAAATTGTGGAGGAAAGTATGAAGAAGCTAAATGATAACGAAATACATGAACAACTGATGAAAGAGATTAAGGCAACATTTATCCTGATTGCCATTGTAGCAGTATGGCATGTGGGATTTGCATTTTTACTAGATGGAATAGATGTAATGGTGTTCGGTATGCCCTTGTGGTTTTTTGTCAGCACCATTGGTGCTTTTGTAATATCGGTTGTTGGTGTTGCAATTCTTCTGAAAAAAGTATTTGTAAACTTCGAACTGGGAGAGGAAGTCCAGGAAGAGTTTGAACAAGTGCATAATACGGAAGGCGGTGATGCAGTATGACCAACAATCAAATTGTGATTCTCGCCATTTTAGTTATATATTTGGTTATCAATTTTGCCATTGGTATGTTCTTTAGTAAGAAGCAAGACAAGGAAAGCTCCATGGGTTTTGAAAAGAAATATTTTATCGGTTCCCGCGGGATGAATGGCTTTGTGCTTGCTATGACAACAGTTGCGACGTATACCAGTGTCAGCTCCTTTGTCAGTGGACCTGGTGCAGCGGGACTTACCTATGGTTTTAGCCAGGCGTGGGTGGCTGGTGTGCAGGTTGGTGCTGCGTTTCTGACCTTGGGTGTTTTGGGTAAAAAGTTTGCGGTGGTTTCTAGAAAAACAGGCGCGGTTACCATAGCAGGGTATTTGAAGGCGCGATACAAATCAGATGCGTTGGTAATCATTACAACCTTGTTGATGTTGGTGTTTTTTGTGGCACAGATGATTGGTCAGTTTATGGGTGGGGCGACTCTGATCGAGACGGTAACAGGTCTTCCTTATTGGGTATCCCTTGCCATCTTTGCAGTCGCAGTTGTTTTATATACAGCATTTGGCGGATTTACAGCCGTTGTTATTACAGACACCATTCAGGGCGTGATTATGCTGATTGGTACATTTTTGTTCTTATTTTATGTGGTGTCAAACCTCGGAAGTTTCGAGACCATGGGTGCAACCTTAGATGCTACATTGCCAGGATGGGACACCCTGACTGGAACTGGGTACACCTCAGGTTCTTTGTTATCCTTCTGGGTATTGGTTGGTGTAGGTGTGTTAGGACTTCCCCAGACTGCAGTACGTGGTATGGGATTTAAAGACACAAAGAGTTGCCACAATGCTATGTTTGTGGGAACCATTGTGGCTGGTGTTTTGATGATTGGTATGCATGTCGGCGGTGTATGGGCAGGTGCTCTGGCAGAAGGTCAGACTTTTGCTTCTACGGATTATTTTATTCCGACCATTGTTCAACAGATTATGCCTACAGGAATGGCAGGGCTGTTTTTGGCGGCACCTATGGCAGCAGTGATGTCCACAGTGTCATCCCTTTTGATTTTGGCATCAGCATCCATCGTGAAGGATTTATGGAAAACGTATATCGTAAAGGATGATCCAGAGAAGGTAGAGAAATTTAACAAGAATTTATCGTACTCTAGCTTTTTTGCAACCTTGTTGATTGGTATGATTGTTTTTATGCTGACACTTACCCCACCGGAAATTATTTTCTGGGTACAGTTGTTTGCCATGGGTGGTTTGGAAGCATCCTTTTTCTGGCCGATTGTAGGTGGAATCTTTTACAAGAAAGGAAACAAGCAGGCTGCCATTGCGTCTTCTGTCATTGGTGTGTTGGTGTATGTGATTAGCTATCAGTTCAAGATTACAGTTTGGAATATCAATGCAGTTGTCTGGGGACTATTATTGAGTGGAATCGCATATTTTGTAATTGGTCATCTGACTTGTAAAAATGGTCTTGACCAGGACGTGTTAGACACGTGCTTCTAATATATGGTTATGCGTAGTCATTTAGGCGATTGCGAAACTTTTGTAGTCACTGTTAGAAAGGAAATTATATGAATTGGTGGAAACATTTAAAGACAATTAATCATCATAAATGGCTTGTCATGAAGTCTTGCTTCCGCTTGGGAATGTATAAACAGGGATTGCTCCACGACTTGTCCAAATATAGTCCTGTGGAATTCATGGTGGGGGTAAAGTATTATCAAGGTGACAGAAGTCCCAATAATGCAGAGCGCGAGGACAAAGGCTATACATCCGCTTGGTTGCACCACAAAGGACGCAACAAACACCATCTGGAATACTGGCTGGATTACAGTCTTGCGCATCAAGGACATATTGCGGGAATGAAAATGCCGGTGAAATATGTGGTGGAAATGTTTTGTGATAGAGTGGCGGCCAGTAAGAATTACAACCGTGATAATTATGTGGATTCCTTGCCCTTGCAGTATTACTACAAAGGCCATGCTAGGGAGCTGTTACATCCAGAGTCTGCTATGCTGTTAGAACAGTTGCTAACACTGTTGGCAGAAAAAGGAGAAGATGAAACCTTTTCGTATATTAAGCAAGAGATTCTGACAAAAGAAGTAAGAAGAGAAAAGATATAGTGTTGAAGCAAAAGAGAAAGGTTGGGGTACAATGAGTTTTACACATTTACATGTGCATACGGAATATAGTTTGTTAGACGGAGCCTCAAAAATTAAGGAGTTGGTGCACCACACCAAGGAGCTTGGAATGGACAGCATTGCCATTACCGACCATGGTGTTATGTATGGTGTTATTGATTTTTATAAGGCAGCGAGAGCGGAAGGGATTAAACCAATTATCGGTTGTGAGGTGTATGTGGCACCGGGTTCCCGTTTTGATAGAGAGCTTGGAAAGGGTGATAACCGCTATTACCATTTGGTGCTTTTGGCGGAAAATGATATTGGGTACCACAACCTAACCAAGATTGTATCCCGTGGTTTCACGGAAGGTTACTATTATAAGCCAAGAGTAGATCGAGAGACCTTGCAGGAGTTTCACGAGGGTGTTATTGCACTTTCGGCTTGTCTGGCTGGTGAGGTTGCCACAAAGCTTCGTCAAGGGTTCTATGAGGAAGCAAAACAAGCAGCGTTGGAACATCAAGAAATTTTTGGAAAAGGCAATTATTTCTTGGAGTTACAAGACCATGGAATTGCAGAACAGAAGATGGTAAATCAAGGACTGATGCGCATGTCCCAAGAGACGGGAATTGAGTTGGTTGCCACCAATGATATTCACTATGTAAAGGAAAGTGACGCGGAAGCACATGATATTTTGCTCTGTATCCAGACAGCAAAGAAGGTGTCGGATGAAGACCGTATGCGCTATGATGGAGGACAGTATTACCTAAAGTCGCCGGAGGAGATGGCGGAATTGTTCCCATATGCGAAGCAGGCGATAGAGAATACTGGGAAAATTGCAGACCGTTGTAACGTGGAGATTGTATTCGGTGAGCAAAAGGTGCCAAAGTTCGATGTGCCAGAAGGTTTTACTGCATATACTTATCTTCAGGCGTTATGCGAGGAAGGGTTGCAGAGAAGATACGCTGATGTTACAGCGGATTTACAGGAAAGATTGGATTATGAGCTCACTACCATTGAGAAAATGGGCTATGTAGATTATTTCCTCATTGTGTGGGATTTTATTAAATATGGAAAAGATAACGGAATTGCAGTGGGACCGGGACGTGGTTCGGCGGCAGGGTCCTTGGTAAGTTATTGTCTTGGGATTACAGATATTGACCCAATCCGATATAGCTTACTCTTTGAGCGTTTCTTGAATCCGGAACGTGTATCCATGCCTGATATTGACGTGGATTTCTGTTATGAGAGAAGACAAGAAGTGATTGACTATGTGGTGCGTAAGTACGGTAAGGAAAAGGTTGTTCAGATTGTAACATTTGGAACCATGGCGGCGCGCATGGTGCTTCGAGATGTGGGACGTGCTTTGGATATGCCATATGCAGCGGTGGACCGTGTGGCCAAAATGATTCCAATGGGTGGACAGGGGCACAACATCACCATCAAAGAAGCTGTGGAGATTTCTGCAGATTTGAAAAAGGCATACAATGAAGAGGATGATGTGCGATATTTGATTGACATGTCTCAGAAGTTAGAGGGATTACCAAGACATGCCTCTATGCATGCAGCAGGGGTGGTAATTGGTCAAAAATCCATCGATGAATTTGTACCGCTTTCAAGAGGTTCAGAAGATGCTATTACAACCCAGTTCAATATGACAACCATTGAAGAACTTGGATTGTTGAAGATGGATTTCTTAGGCCTTCGTACATTGACTGTGATTCAGGATGCAGTGAAGAATATTAAAAGAAGTCGCGGCATTGATATTGATATCGATCATTTGGATATAGAGGACAAGGCAGTTTACGACCTTCTCTGCACTGGACAGACAGATGGTGTGTTCCAGTTGGAAAGTAACGGCATGAAGAGCTTCATGAAGGAGTTAAAGCCAAGGAATATTGAGGATGTGATTGCGGGTATTTCTCTGTATCGACCAGGTCCCATGGATTTCATTCCGCTTTATATTAAGGGCAAAGAACATCCAGAGGATATTACCTACGATTGTCCACAGTTAGAGAAGATACTGGCCCCAACCTATGGATGTATCGTATACCAGGAACAGGTTATGCAGATTGTAATGGAGCTTGCCGGATATACGCTAGGGCGAAGTGATTTGGTGCGTCGTGCCATGTCCAAGAAAAAGGGTGACGTGATGCAACGTGAGCGTCAGAACTTCGTCTATGGTAATGAAGAAGAGGGGGTTCCAGGATGTATCAATCGTGGTATTGACGAAAAGACAGCCAATAAGATATTTGACGAAATGATAGACTTTGCTAAGTATGCATTTAACAAATCTCATGCGGCAGCCTATGCTGTGGTGGCATATCAGACAGCATATTTGAAATGCCATTATCCGGAAGAATTCATGGCGGCGTTAATTACATCAGTGTTGGATAGAACAGACAAGGTGTCAGAGTATATCTCTCATTGTCGAAGATTGGGCATTCAGATTTTGCCTCCGGATATCAACGAGGGATACAGTGAATTTTCTGTGTCGAATGGTGCAATCCGATACGGGTTGTCTGCATTAAAGAGTGTGGGAAGACCAGTGATTGATGCGATTGTGGAAGAACGTAATCTACATGGTAAGTACAAGGATTTAAAGGATTTTGTCAGCCGTCTATCCAATAAAGAGGTAAATAAGCGAACCATAGAAAGCTTCATCAAATCTGGTGCGTTGGATAGCTTTGGTGTGAACCGCAGACAAATGATGATGGTATATCTTCAAGTGTTAGACCAGGTAAATCAGGAAAAGAAGAGTGCCATGTCAGGACAGATGTCCTTACTGGATTTTCTTGGGGAAGAAGAAAAGAAGGATTTCGATGTGGAATATCCAAAGGTTTTGGAGTACGAAAAAGAAGAGAAGCTAGCCTATGAAAAAGAAGTGTTAGGTGTGTATGTCAGTGGTCATCCATTAGAAGATTATCAGGATTTGATGCTGAAAAATATAGATGTGACAACCCATGATTTCCTTCCAGATGCAGAGACTGGTGAGACGATAGCCAAGGATCAAATTATGTACACTATCGGTGGAATGATTTCTGCTAAAACGGTGAAAATGACCAAGAACAACCAGAATATGGCATTTATTACTTTAGAAGATTTGTTGGGAACCATTGAGGTGGTGGTATTTCCTAAAAAATATGAGCAATATAGACAGTATTTGGAACAGGATTCCAAAATCTTTGTCTACGGTAGAGCCTCTATCAGCGAGGATGAAGGAAAAATGTTGTTGGAGAAGGTGGTACCATTTTCTGAGGTTCCAAAGCAGATTTATGTCCAGTGTGAGAACAAAGAAGATTACAAGAATAAAGAAGATGCACTTTACGACATTGTGGATGTGTATCCTGGAGATTCTGCCATTGTTGTGGTACTGAAGGAAGAAAAGCAAATGAAGCCTTTGGGTACACAGTTTGGTGTGGAATTGTCAGAGGACATGTTGAAGGATTTGAAAACACTCATGGGCGAAGGAAAGGTTATTGTAAAGGAAGCAAAACTTTCTATGAAATAAGGATATAGAATTTATAGGAGATAGGATATGATTACAAGTACATCCAATCAAACGATTAAGAATTTATCCAAATTGGTAAAAATGGCGAAGGAGCGCAAAAAACAGGATGTCTTCGTGGTGGAAGGTGTTCGCATGTTTGTTGAAATTCCACAGGAACTTCATGTGAAAACTTTTGCCACCGAAAGCTTCTATGAAAAAAATCAAGAGTTGTTTCAGGGTCTTTCCTATGAATTGGTGGCAGATCATATTATGGAATCTGTGTCCGATACAAAGACACCACAGGGTGTGGTGAGTATTGTGAAAAGAAAGCATTATTCTGTGGAGGATGTGTGCGGAAACTCTCCGTACATGAGCGCGATTGGTGTGGAAAATCCATTGGTTATGGCTTTGGAAAATATCCAAGACCCAGGTAATCTCGGAACCATTTTGCGAACAGCAGAAGGGGCAGGCGTGACTGGCATTTTGATGAGCAGGGATACGGTCGACATTTATAATCCAAAGGTAGTACGTTCTACCATGGGCTCTATTTTTCGCATTCCATTTTGTTATGTGGAAAACCTGACGACCTGTATTGCAGAGTTGAATGAAAAGGGTTATTCTACCTACAGTGCCCATTTGCAAGGAAAGACATTTTACGACTATGATTACAGGGATTCGACTATTTTCTGCATTGGCAATGAAGGCAATGGGCTGACAGAGGAGCTTTCTGATACCACAAAAAGCAAAATCAAGATTCCTATGATGGGACAGGTGGAGTCATTAAATGCAGCAACTGCGTCGACGGTGTTAATGTATGAGGCGATGCGACAACGTGGAATCTGATTCCGACAAAAGTAGTCCTTTTTAGAACAAAAATCCCCGTTCTGAAATACGACTTTCTGTACTAAACTATAATACATGATAAATGAAAGCGATGGTTCTGACATCAGGATTACGCATTTATCGTGACTATCAGCTTTTTGAGGTACATGAAAGGAGAAAATAGTATGACAGAAAAAGCATTGACAAACAATCAGGCGGTGGTAGCCGGTGAAATTATTTCAGAGTTTGTATTTAGCCACGAGATTTTTGGTGAAGGATTTTATATGGTGGATTTGTTGGTAAATCGTTTGAGTGATGCCACAGATGTGATTCCCCTTATGGTTTCTGACCGATTGATCGATGTAAATGAGTCGCACATTGGGGCACGTATTGAGGCAAAGGGACAGTTCCGTTCTTATAATAAACATGAGGAAGCAAAGAATCGTTTGGTGTTATCTCTTTTTGTAAGAGAGTTGAATATTTTAGAAGATGATGAGGAAATGCAGCATCCAAACCAGATTTATTTGGATGGATATATTTGTAAGGCTCCGATTTATCGTATGACACCTTTGGGCAGAGAGATTGCTGATGTGTTGTTGGCAGTGAATCGCGCCTATGGCAAGTCGGATTATATCCCTTGTATCTGCTGGGGTAGAAATGCAAGATTTGCAGGAAAGCTAGAAGTTGGTGAGCATGTGGCTGTATGGGGTAGAATTCAAAGCCGTGAATACCAGAAAAAGTTGGAGAATGACGAGGTGATTAACCGTATTGCCTACGAGGTTTCTGTCAGCAAGATGGAGTGCTTGGAACAGGAATAAAGGTATATAAAAAGATTGCTTTTTTCATAGGGATATGCTAGGATATATCGTATTCGTGAGACGAATTAAGAGAGGTATAGGAAATGAAAGATGTACATATCATTTATGGTGCTGGATATGGTAAGACAGCAGCAGCAATGGGTTTGGCAGTTAAGGCAGCAGGAGCTGGCGAGACGGTTACAGTTGTGCAGTTTCTAAAAGGAACGGATGCAGATTATAGCGTATTAGATCAGATTGATGAAATCAATTTTTTTACATTTGAAAATAGCGAAAAGCCATATGGTGAGTTGACTTACGAAGAGAGAGAAGAGCAGCGAGCTAAGGCGAAGAATAGTTTTCATTATGCAAAGAAAGTAATCGATACAGAAGGTTCAGATGTGATTGTGTTAGATGAGGTATTGGGTCTTTTGGATTACAATATTTTGTCTGCAGAAGACATTGAGGAATTGCTCTGTGCGAATAGTGATATCAAGGTGATATTGACAGGCCGTTGTTGTCCGGATATCGTGAAACGTAAGGCGACTGTGTTGTCTCATATTGAGGCGAACTAATTGAATATGATAAGAAATGTGTAAAATTTTTTTATGAAAAAGAAACATCGCAATGGGTAAGTGTGTTGCACTTATTCATTGAGGTGTTTTTTTGTTGCGAATGCAATTAGGTATTGGTATGTAATGTGCCAAAAACGGTGCTTTAGAAAGTGTTGCATATTGTTAGAATTATATATACAAAAATTGGAGAAAGCGTAGAATTGTGGAAGATTAACAAAAAACATTGTTGTAATTACATATATAATTTGTAAAACATGCTGTTGTATTATATACGACGAACTAAGAATACAATTATTAAACAGGAGGAATTATGAACGTATTGTGGACTGCGGTGAAAATGTGATACACGAAAAAATATAAAATATGATATCATATGCATACTAAAAGGAGAGAAAAGTATGCCAAGTAATAATTCAAAGTATTCAGAAGAAATGAGAGAACGGACAGCAGCTTATGTGATTGAGAGCGGAAAGTCGGCAACAAGTGTGGCAGAGGAAATGGGAATAGACACAAATACTGTTTGTCGATGGGTGAGAGCCTATCGTCGAAAACACGGAATGCCAACTTATGCGGAAGAAAAAGGAATTCAGGTAAAACCCGCGAAAGATAGTATGGAATTAAAACAAAGAATCAAAGAGCTAGAACGACAGTTGAAAGAAAAAGATAAAGAGATTGAAAGACATAAAAAGAAAATAGAAGAAGAAAGGACAAATGTTGAGATATTAAAAAAATCCCTGCACATCTTTATGCAACCACGAGAATGAAATACGAAGCAATTGAAAAGTACAGCTCTATATTCGAAGTGAGGAAGATGTGCCAAGTATTAGGGCTGAAATCACAGAACTATTATCGTTGGAAAAAACAAAGAATTCGAAATGAGTCAAAGCGAAGAAAGGAATTAGAAGATATTCAAAGAATAGAAAAAGTATTTTTAGATAGTGATCGGATTTACGGATACCGTATGATTCAAAAGCAACTGGAGAAAGACGGATACAAGATTAGTGAATATCGGATTCGCAGAATCATGAGAGAAAATGGATTTTATCCAGAAACACAAAGGAAGGACTAATATGTCATAGTGACAGAGGATGTCAATATTCTAGTAAAGGATATAGAGAAATGCTAGAAGAAAACGGAATCATCAGTAGCATGAGTAGACCAGGATGTCCGTATGATAATTCTTGTGCAGAAAGCTTTTTTGCCACAATCAAAAAAGAAAGAATATATCGAAGGAACTATGATACAATAGAAGACGTGAAAAAGGATTTGTTTCAATACATAGAGTTATTTTATAACCGAAAACGTATGCATTCAGTATTAGGATATATGAGTCCTGTTGCATATAGAATTAAATATGACAGAAACGAAGTAGCGTAAAACAAAGAAAAATAAATGCATATGGTTCATTGTGGTGAGTATCAAAAAAGCACCGCACTCCAAATTAGTGCAGGTTTAGCAATACTATATTTTATACCTTTATTAGCAGGTGTGAGTACGGCGTTATTACTTGCTAGATTGTTTTTTTTGATTGCTATTGTTGTGATGGAATTTTATGCATGGCATATGTCGTATGAATTGTGGTATAGTTATATGCTAACGGGCAATATGGATTTAGGATTGAACTCTTTAGCTCAATCGATATCAATAATTGTCATGGCAGGCTTCGAAGTATATATGTTGAAATACTTTGGTATACCTAAATTAGATCCGGGTTACGCTTCTGATATATATAAAGAGATAAATATTCATGGAAAAATAAATACTGAGTTGGATGAAGTAGATTTGAATAAAAAAATAATTTACGAGGATAAAGATGCTTCTAGATTGTATATGGAAAATCCTGATTTTCCACAAACAGAAATGCAATGGGCTGAAAAACAGATTTTAAAGAAGGGTAGTAATAGAATTGAAGCGTTGATGCAAGAAAATTTTACTGTATCAAGTACGATTTCTACAAGATTGCCTGCAGTTGAGAAACTTAAAGAAATAAGAAATTTTGTTTTTAGGATTAGTGAAGATACACCAGAGTTAAGGGAGGCAGTGCAGTTACAATTAAATAAATTGAAAGAATTGTATCCGGAATACAGTTTTAGTGCTACATACGGAGGTGATTGATATTGGCGATTGATTTAATAAGAGAAGGGGAAGATGGATTTATTGAGTATAATGTTCCTATTTCAACAACATCATTTTATTTGAAAAATTGGGAAAGAGCTCGAATAGAAATGGGAATAAAAATATTTCAAGAAGATGGATATTTTGATTTATCGCAATTAAATATTGTTATGCAAGAATTAGATTTATACAGAGTATGGGCTGAAAAAAATTTATATGGAAATGATTTGAAATATATGCTTGAACGAATAGACAATTTGAAAAAAGAAATACCACAAATGTTTACTAATGAAGAAATTATTTTATATATATATTGAAAAATACGTTCTTAATGAAATCAAATCCAATGTTTAAAATGAGTTCATGATACAATAATGTCTGAATGTAAACGGCAATGAAAATATAATTTGTAAAATCATTTCTGCATAGAAATACTCTATCAAGTTTGATGGCTATAATCAGCCAGTATCTAATTTGGTAGGGTGTTTTTAATATATCAGACTTGCTATCTCATTTATACTAAACAAGGTAAAATAATCATTTTCGTATGTTCGAGGCACAATCCGTCTCAACACGGAACAAGCAATCGCTCTTACAGGAGCGGATACTATATCCCATGCAGCAGATGTGTTAGCAGCGGCAGAAACACCAGTAACCGAGTTAGTAATGGATGGGCAAACAGTTGCTATCGCCATGGAGCATGTGTGGGTAAGAGCCTATGTTCCTTACACCGACTACCGTGGTGCAAGTAAGGCTGCTGGTGAGAGAGTATGGATTGACTTGGATACCAGCATTAAGGCATATGAAGAGGTAGATAACCTCTATGATATCCTAGATGAAGAAGGATTTCCCAAAGAAGCAAAGCAGGTAGTGGAAGCTGGTGATATCGCTGCTATGGAAACTCTATTAGAGGAATGGGAGATCGAGCTTTCTGATAAAAACCTTGATAACGTCTATGCAAGAAAACGTATCATTAAGCAGGAGGAGTTATCCTATCTTCCGTTATCTTTGCAATACACGGTAGCGGAAGAATTAGAAACCTTTTCCCATGTAGAGCATAAGGACAAAGATTCTGTAAGCTTTTCGGTTGGCGGAGAAACACTTGGTATCTATACTTCATCGGAGCTTGCAGGTAAGGATATCTTACTATCCTTCCGTCCAGTGAGTGAGGAAGATGTAGAGATATTTAACAGCTATGATTCTATTTTTGACGTACCTGCTCATTCGGTTTATTTAAAACCAGTCCTTCTTATCAACGGAGAAGTAGTATCGGAAGGGGAAGATGTTGGAACAACATTAGGAACTTCCCAGACCTTTACCATGACATTACACTCTGGTGGAAAAGATACCGTAGTGGATAATGTAGTTACTACTGGTTCTATGTATGCAGTGACACTGGATAACCAGAGCATTACGGGAGAAGAATTACAGAGAGTCTATGATGAGACGGCAGCATTGAAGGATACCGTTACAGAAGATAATGTCTACAGCGAAGCCTATCTAGGTAAGCTTCTTGCTCTTGCAGGAAAACTCTATTTTGCACAGGTGGATATCGCAGATATCATAGCAGCAGAAATCTATGATGTGACACAAACAAGAAGTCTTAGCGAAGGTATTACAGGCTATGAAGTGCAAACCACCAGTCTCTATGGTGTCACTACTGGAATTAGCGAAGGAAGCTTGTATATAGATGTGGACACAGACAGTCACAGTGTGGTAAGTTTAGATGGAGAAGAAGATACACCAAAGGAGTATATGTTTGCTACCGGTATGATGAGTTCCCTTTACGAGAGTGTGGTATGGGAAGAATTAACTGGTATCGAAAGTGTATCTACGATTTCTATTCTTGCAAAGGCACAGGAAGAGAATATAGACATTCTTCTGATATCTAAGAATAACTTAGATACAGAAATTGAAAAATTGAATACAGATGAAGTAACCAAGCAGACCGTCATCAACGCAGTAAACAGTGGTAAAATTGTAACGATTCCAACAGAGGATATCACCATGGGCGACTGGCATGGAACGGGATATATCATCACCAATCCAGAGACCGGTGCAGGTGCTTATATGATTAGTGGTGGATTGAATGGTGGAAGCACCTCGAAACAGGTAGATGCTGCTTACATGGCAGATATACTCTTTTCAGTGTTAGACATGGCAGAAGCGATTGCCCTGATGTATTCGGCACTACTATTATTGGCAGCTGGTGGAGGAGTTTTAGCAGGTCTGTTTTTGGTTATTGGTGGAGTAACTTTTGCAGTGGCTTTCTATATGTATCTTGAGTGTTTTGCGTTGTACAGTGCATATATGAATGGAGATCAGGAAGCAGGAAACCAACTGGTGAGCAATGCGAAGTTCGATGCGTTATTAATGCTTTTTCTAGGTGTACTCAATCTGGTTGCTGAGCCTCTTATTGCGATTGTAATGAAAAACAAGCTTGTTCGTCAACTAGGAGAATCGTTGTTCCAAAAGCTGATGTTGCAGTTTGATGATATTACAGAGCTTGGAAAGCTTCTGAAACAATTAGAAAAGGCAGGCGTCGATGATGCATTGATGAGGGAATATGCCGACAAGTTCGGTAAAGAAGGACTGGAACGTCTGCTGAAGGGAAAGAACTTTGGATTAACAGACGAGGTGCTGGCAAAGATTGTCAAGACTAGTAACCTAGATAACTATACCGACGAGGTGTTGCGGGCATTGTCGCAATATCCAGAATACGTAGACGACATCATTGGCTTGCTCGAGAAATATGGTAAGAATATAGCAGATGCCATTGCAGAATATGGAGATGATGCAGTTCGTATTCTTATTGAACATGGAGATGAAGCAGCAGCTCTCATTAGTAAGCATGGCAACACAGCAGCAAAGGCGATTATCGACTATGGTGATGAAGCGATAGAGGTTATAGTAGATTATGGCGATGAAGCAATAGAAGGCTTTAAGAATGGAAAGACGCCGGCTGAGATAAGGGCTGCTTGTGAGAGTGGTAGTAAGTCTGGTAAGGATTTAATTAAAAACATTAGTAAGATTGAATACGGTTCGGATGAATTATCAAATGTTGCTATCGAATATAGAAAAGCAAATAGTATAACAAGTGCACGAAGAAATATCTGTGTGGTGGAGTATAAAAATGCTGATGGAACAATTTTAAAACAAGTATTTGCTAGTAACGCAAGTAATCACTCTGAAGAGCTTATGATAGAATTTTTAAGAGAAAATAATGTATCGGGTGATAATGTCATAAGAATATTTTCAGAAAGAGAACCTTGTGTGGAAACAGCAACCAATGTAGGGCATAATTGTACGAATCTTATTATAGAGTATACGCCAAATGCAAAAGTTACATATGCTGTAGATTATGGGGTAACTCAGGAAGACGGTTTGAATGCAAGAAATACTTTACAAGAAATATTGCAAAAATTGCTAGAGTGAGGTGATGTGAGATGAAAACTGCAATTGAAGCTTATTTTCGAAAATTAAAATTATATCCCAATTATTATGCGAATGAAGATTTTAGTAAAATTTGTAATGAGATAAAAAGAGAATTAGAAGATGGAGTTTTTCTTCTTGAACGCATGGAGAAAACAGATATATCTATATTTGAAAAGGAATTCGGATATCAATTACCAATGGAGATAGAAAGATATATCAATCTGTTTTGGCATCCATGTGTTAGTGGATATTTTAATACTGAAGAATCAATTGTGTTGTTTTCGGTGTTGAAAAAAGATGGAGATTCAAGTGAAGATATACTATTTTATAAAAATAGTTTGATTACAATGGCTAAGGAATGGGAAGCAATTGGGGATATTCAAAAATTTATTCCTATAGGATGGCTTGGCTATTCTGGTGGATATGTTCTTTATGAAGTCGATAGCAATAATGTTTTTTTAGAGAATATAGATATTGATGGTGAAGTAGAAGATAAACCAATTGCAGGTTCTTTAAAAGAACTTATCAATAATATGGAGATCAGGATGTAATTATTTCAATCAGAGCTAAACTTTAGGACTCGGTAGAAGATTTGCTAGAAGCTAGAATTGTAAGGAGAGTAGGATAGAATGACGATTTTAGAATTACAAAATATCTTAAGCGAATTGAAAATTCCAAAAGGTTCATATTCTATAATGCAGGGAGGTTTACCTAATGAAACATTATGTATAATAAAAGATAAAACGTGGCAGGTATACTATAGTGAGAGAGGACGCAAATCAGGATTGAAAGAATTTCAAAATGAAGAAGAAGCATGTGAGTATTTCTTGAAAAAAATAAAACGATATGCTCAAATATAATTTTAATTAGGGATAAACTTTAGGACTTCCACAATCCTAAATCCCTTACTACAAAAAATCTATTTCTTGCATTGCCCGCGAATGTGGATGCAATGCAAGGGATAGATTTTTTATTGAATAAAAATGATAGACTAGGTGATTGTTTGGTCAAGTGATGTCCATTGAAACTGAGCCACCTCATCATATAGTTGGTTGCTAATCATCAGTTCAGTATCTTTATCAAGATGAACTTTTTGAAAATAGAAGCCTTTATCCATAAAATGCACAGCCAGTTTCATCTTCATAATGCGTTCTCCTTGTTCTTTAGTAAAAGTATTATCAGATTTTGGTGGAGTACTACGGCAATAGTACAAGAATGGGTATTGTGCATTCTGTAAGCACTCAGCTACCTTTTCGTGGAAGGGCTTGTACTTGTATTCCTTTATAGCACAAGTGTGCTCAGAACCGATGTAAGGAACGTCTAACAGTACGAACTTGTAAGTATCATTGTTCTTGAGATATTCAAGACAGTCTTGCTGTGTAATAATTGCATTTTGTAACTTTAGGTGGGCAGGTAAGAAACGAAAAACTCTGTTCAGTATCTTATCAAAATTATCTGGGTATTTTTTGCTAAGACATTGCAACAGAAACATCTCATAAGCTATATCAATATTACAATCCACCTTATGATAATTTCGCCGAGTTGTAACATATTTGTCGGTACTATCTCTGAATATTCTGAGATTATTTATTTTCTCTGATGACTGTTCAAAGGATGTGAGTTCAGTTTCTAAAATTTTTTTAATTAGTCTAAGTGGATCGCTTTTAATCACATTCAAAAAGTTGGTTCTTAGTGGGTTTAGGTCGTTAAGAACGACTTGTTTCCACGGATATGTACGTAATCCAAAGAAAAGCGACCCAGTGGCACAACAAGCATCGACCAAAATTGGACTGCGGTCAAAAAGTATCCTCGCATATTAGTTGACACAAATCACTTTCAGTGTTATCATCAATGCAGTGATGTGGATATATTGGTATCCCATACATATATTAATATAAGACGTTTTCGTCGATGTGTAGAGGCGCATGTGTCAAGAGTAACAGTTTGGACAGATTAGGCTGGATGAAGAACTGGGAAAGGGGCCCGTGCCGAAGAGAGATATCACCTTTTGGGTATCTTGTCTGGATGTGCAGTTAAGAGCTGTACGTTTGTCACCAGGATGATGAGCTCACAGAATACGAGTTTGAGTCAGGTGGAGTGCTACGATATGAAGAGAGTTTAATGACGCTTCGTTGGCACTGCTGACGGAGCGTCTTCCGTTTTGTGTTATGAAGTCCTGTCAAGCGGCAGTGGCTCGTGCAAGCTTGCTTGCAGAGAGACACTGACATTTGACAGACTAAGCATCATGAGCATGTAGACCGATAGGTCGAAATGCGAATGTTGCAGACAATTGCAAGAGCGCGAAGCGCGTAGCAATTGGACTTCATAAAGTGAGTGTGTTCTTTGAACCCCACTCGCGCGCGAAGAATTCGCAAGCGAATTCTTATTTGAATATTTCACATTTATCTAAAAAGGAGAGAAGTATTATGGCAATTTTTACAGGTTCAGCAGTAGCAATTGTGACACCATTTAATGAGGATGGTTCAGTGAATTACGAGCAGTTAAAGTCTTTGGTGGAGTATCACATTTCCCACAAGACAGATGCAATCGTAATCTGTGGTACAACAGGTGAGTCTTCCACTTTGACAGAGGAAGAACATTCAGAAGTAATTCAGAAGTGTATTGAGTATGTTGACAAGAGAGTTCCAGTGATTGCAGGAACAGGCTCTAACTGTACAGAGACAGCAATCAAGCTTTCTAAGGAAGCAGAGGAGCATGGGGCAGACGCACTTTTAGTGGTAACTCCATATTACAACAAGGCAACACAGAATGGTTTAATCAAGCATTACACCATGATTGCTGAGGCAGTGAATATTCCAATTATTATGTACAACGTGCCTGGAAGAACTGGTTGTAACATTGCACCTGCAACAGCAGCAAAGCTTGCTAAGGAAGTGAAGAATATTGTGGCAATTAAGGAAGCTTCAGGCAACATTTCGCAGGTTGCGAAGCTTGCACAGTTGGCTGGAGACAGCATTGACATTTATTCAGGTAATGACGATCAGGTAGTACCATTATTGTCCTTAGGTGGAAAGGGTGTTATCTCTGTAACAGCAAACATTATCCCAGAAGATACACATGATATGGTACAGAAGTACTTAGATGGTGATGTGGCTGGTTCATTGGCGTTACAGCTTAAGGCAATCGACCTTTGCGACGCAATGTTCTGTGAGGTGAACCCAATCCCTGTTAAGAAGGCAGTAGAACTTGCTGGTCTTTGCAATGGATATGTGAGAATGCCTATGACAGAGGCTGAGCCTGCTAGCGTTGAAAAGATTAAGAAGGCTATGGTTGAGTACGGAATTAAGTTGGCATAGATGATAAAATGTAGCATCCGACTATGGAGTATGGCATCGGGTGTGGCGAGACTTTCTGTTTGGAAATGAGCAGATGAAACTTATAAATAGTCTGAATGTAGATTGTCTGTGTGCTATGACGTGATAATAAGTGCGACCTTTTGTGCTGTGGAGATGAGACTCATTGTACCCTTGAGGCTTTTGCCGAAAAGGGTCCACAAGGTTTGAGGCTCATCGGAACGGGTAGCACAAACTGAGCACGGTTATTATGTCATAGCATACAGACGCTACACATGTATTGTAAGTTTTATCGTCCTGATTTCGCAATAGAAAGTCGGGAAGATAGAAAAGGAGGATGCGTAATAATGGTTAAAATGATTATGCATGGCTGTAACGGTCATATGGGTCAGGTAATCACAGAGTTGGTTGCCAAAGATTCAGATATAGAGATTGTTGCAGGAATTGATATTGCGGATAACAAGGACAATGGTTATCCAGTGTTTACCAACATCTTTGATTGTGATGTGGAAGCAGATGTGATTGTGGATTTTGCAGCTGCCGTAGCAGTGGATAATCTACTTACATATGGAAAAGATAAGCAGATTCCGATTGTGCTTTGTACCACTGGTCTTACAGAGGAGCAGATTAACAAGGTGAAGGAAACCAGCAAAGATGTAGCGATTTTGAAATCAGCTAATATGTCTCTTGGTATCAATACTTTGTTAAAGCTTTTGAAGGATGCAGCAAAGGTATTTGGTCCGGCAGGATACGACATTGAAGTGGTAGAGCAGCATCACAGATTGAAGAAGGATGCTCCAAGTGGAACAGCCCTTGCTTTGGCGGATTCCGTAAATGAAGCATTAGGTAACGAGTACGAATATGTATATGACCGTTCCCAGAGAAGCGAACAGCGTCCAGACAAGGAGATTGGTCTTTCTGCAGTACGCGGTGGAACCATTGTAGGTGTACATGATGTGATTTTTGCAGGAACGGATGAAGTGATTACATTTAATCATACCGCGTATTCTAAGTCTGTATTTGCAAAGGGTGCCATTGAGGCAGGTAAGTTTTTGGCAGGTAAGCCGGCTGGAATGTATGACATGGCAGATGTGATTGAGGCAAAATAAGATAAAGTGTATGAAGAACAGATGATTGAAATATTGGAATTATCTGTTCTCTTTTTGTTTTATGATGAATGTTTTACATGTATTGGAAGAGTTCTGGTTAATCAGGGGGCGATTCGTCGGTTTTGTATGAAGATATTTCATTTGATAGTGTAAAAATAGTGAAAATTAGTGAAAAAATAGTGAAAAAATAATGGAATATTTTCTGTTTATGTTATATAATATATATGCTGAAATTGGAACGAAAGGGTGATGGTCATGATAAAGGTTACTTTGACGAATGATATATTGAAAAAAATATCTTCTATTGACGAGAA
Source organism: Lachnospiraceae bacterium (assembly GCA_045537735.1). Lineage (GTDB taxonomy): Bacteria > Bacillota > Clostridia > Lachnospirales > Lachnospiraceae > CAG-590. Next base: position 13,124 of record JAZSPZ010000033.1, on the reverse strand, counting down.
ACGTTTTTCGTTAAGTAATATAGAGTTGCCTCTGATGACAAAAAATAGATTAAGAAGAAATTCCAAGAAAAAAAGCTCTTATGCATCTAACAAAATTGAGGGTAATCCGCTTACTGAAAAGCAAGCAGATGAAGTGATTGAAAGAGATGAGCATAAGCATTTTTTGAAACCAGAACAAGAGATTCGGAATTATTTTTTGGCGTTGAATCTTTTAGAAGAAAAACTTAAGAAGAAAGAAATGTTTTCAAAGAACATGATTCTTGAAGTGCAGGCAATGGTGGAAAAGGGTGCGTCAAAAGAAAAGATAGGCTTAAGAGGTCCTATGCCACCAGGGGTATTATTTGCTGTGTATGATTCAGTAAGTGGAACACCGGATTATATCCCACCAGAACATATTGATATTCCGAAATTGTTAGATGAGCTAATTGAATATGTAAACACAACAGATGATCATCCGTTGATTATTGCAGCAGTAGTACATTATCAATTGGTTACAATTCATCCCTTTGAAGATGGAAATGGAAGAACTGCAAGATTAATGTCTGGTTATATATTAGATTATTATGGATATGGTTTTAATGGAATTGGTTCGTTGGAAGAATATTTTGCTTATGATATTGATGAATATTATGAATCGCTTCAAATGGGATTGCCTGCGTTATATTATTCAGGCAGAGAAAATCCTCCACATCCTGAGATTTGGGTTAATTACTTTCTACGCATGATGGAGTTGTATTCAAAAAAGGTTTTCGAAATATCAAAAGGTGTGCAAGAAGATGATTTGGATGGTAGTTTGTCGTATTTGAATGCAAAAGAGAAGGATTTTTTGCTTTTCCTTTTGAAAAAGAGGCTGTTGGAATTTACACCAATAGATGTAAGCAAAATGTTAGGTGTAACGAATAAGACGATTATTAATCGCTGTGCCAAGCTTACGAACAATGGTTTTTTGATTCCTAATATCGTTAATCAGAGAATCCGTTCGTATTCATTGAGTGAGTTTGCAAGACGAAATGAGAAGAATATTATTTCAAAACTGACAAATTGAGCATTAGAAATAGAAAGAAATGGTGAGGAACCATATGAAAGACGGATTTGATATCAAAGAAGAACTGAAAAAATTGCCAGAGCAGCCGGGGGTTTATCTCATGCACGGAGCAAACGACGAAATTATATATGTGGGGAAAGCCATTAATCTGAAACGCCGTGTCAGCTCCTATTTTCGTAAGGTGAATAATCGCGGTCCGAAGATTGAAAAAATGATTACGCTTATCCATTATTTCGAATACATTGTGACAGATTCTGAGTTGGAAGCTTTGGTGTTGGAGAATAATCTTATCAAGGAGCATCATCCAAAGTACAATACTATGTTGAAGGATGACAAGAGCTATCCCTTTATGAAGGTGACTGTACAGGAGGATTTTCCAAGAGTGTTGTTTGCAAGGCAGATGAAACGAGATGGAGCAAAATATTTCGGCCCCTATACCAGTGCTACGGCAGTGAAGGATACCATCGAGTTGGTAAAGAAATTATATGGAATTCGCACCTGCAATAAATCTCTTCCAAAGGAGATCGGTGTAGGAAGACCTTGTCTATACTACCAGATGAAGCAATGTGCTGCACCATGCCAAGGATACATTTCTAAGGAGGAGTATGGAGAACGAATCAGCCAGTTATTAGCATTTTTGAATGGTGATTACAAAAAGGTAATCAAAGATCTTGAAACGAAAATGAAGGAAAAGGCTGCAGAGTATGAATTTGAAGAAGCAGCAGAATATAGAGATTTGATTGAAAGCGTGAAGCATGTTACTGGTTCCCAACGTGTGGTAAAAAATGGTGGTATCGACAGAGACGTCGTTGCCATGGCTAGAAAAGAAGAGGAAACTGTGGTTTCAGTTTTCTTTGTACGAGACGGCAAGCTTCTTGGAAGAGAACATTTTCATATGGAACAGACTGGGAAGGAAACAGGTGCTCAGATTATGGAAGCATTTATTAAGCAATATTATGCAGGGACACCATTTATTCCAAATGAACTGCTTACCGAGTTTGAAGTCGAAGACTTTGCACTGTTAGAGCAGTGGTTGGGCGAGCGCCGAGGCGGCCGTGTGCACATTATTACGCCGCAAAAGGGTGAGAAGTCCAAGATGATTGATTTGGCAAGAGAAAATGCAGCGGTGGTATTATCCAGAGACTTGGAGAAGATAAAACGAGAAGATGCAAGAACGGTAGGTGCTGCGAATGAATTAGCCCAGATGTTAGGTCTTTCTAAAGCTGACCGTCTGGAAGCATTTGATATATCCAATACCAGTGGGTATCAGTCCGTGGCATCCATGGTCGTTTTTGAAAAAGGCCGTGCGAGGAAGAATGCATACCGTAAGTTCAAGCTTCGCACAGTCAGTGGACCAGACGATTACAAGAGTATGGAAGAGGTGCTGACAAGGAGATTTACTGACGAGCGTTTTGATGTCTATCCAGATGTGATTATGATGGATGGTGGTAAGGGACAGGTTAATGTGGCACTCCGGGTGTTGGAGGATTTGAATCTGCATATTCCTGTTTGTGGTATGGTAAAGGATGACAATCATAGAACAAGGGGTCTTTACTATAACAACGAAGAGATTAGCTTTCCAAAGAATAGCGAAGTCTTTGGCATGATTACCAGGCTGCAGGATGAGGCGCATCGGTTTGCCATCACCTATCACAAGCTGCTTCGCGGCAAAGAGCAAGTCCGAAGTATATTGGATGATATTCATGGTGTGGGACCTGCCAGAAGAAAAGCATTAATGCAGCATTTTAAGGAGATTGACAAGATTAAAAATGCGACGGTGGAAGAGCTGCAGGAAGTGGAAGGCATTACACTTAAGGTGGCTGAAGAAATCTATTCATTTTTTCATGAAACCTAGATGAAATATATAGAGGTCTAAAAGAAGGATGTTAAAGGCGTGTATCGAAAACTGCAACGGGGAGATGAGTGGTCAAATCTGTTAAGGAATGGAATTGCAGATATGAAAATACCCTGTGAATATACTTGAAAATATTGAAAGAGTTCGGTACAATGTTGATTTAGTTTGAGAGTAGATGTGTTCTTGGAGGAACAAAGATGTATAAAGTAATAAAGAAAGATGGAAATGCAAAGCGTGCTACTATGGAAACGGTGCATGGAACCATACAAACTCCAGTGTTCATGAATGTGGGAACTGCGGCAGCCATTAAGGGTGCAGTGGCAACCACAGATTTGCAGGAGATAGGAACTCAGGTGGAGTTATCCAATACCTATCATTTACATGTAAGACCAGGAGACCAGATTGTGAAACAGATGGGCGGGTTGCATAAGTTTATGAATTGGGACAAGCCAATCCTTACGGATTCCGGAGGGTTTCAGGTGTTTTCTCTTGCAGGACTTCGTAAGATTAAAGAAGAGGGTGTGTATTTCAACTCTCACGTAGATGGGCGTAAGATTTTCATGGGTCCGGAAGAGAGTATGCAGATTCAATCCAATCTTGCATCTACCATTGCCATGGCATTTGATGAGTGTGCACCAAGCTTGGCAACCAAAGAGTATATTCAAAACTCAGTGGAGCGAACCACTAGATGGCTTGCCAGATGTCAGACAGAGATGAAACGCCTGAATAGCTTGGAGGATACCATCAATAAAAACCAGTTATTGTTTGGTATCAATCAGGGTGGAATTCACGAGGATATTCGTATCCAGCATGCCAAGGTGATTTCTGAGATGGACTTAGATGGTTATGCCATTGGCGGATTAGCAGTAGGAGAGTCCCATGAAGATATGTATCGCATCATCGAAGCGACGGTACCATTTTTACCAGAAGATAAACCGACTTATCTCATGGGTGTAGGGACACCGGCGAACATCTTAGAAGCAGTAGACCGAGGTGTGGATTTCTTTGATTGTGTATATCCGAGTCGTAATGGAAGACACGGACATGTCTATACCAACCATGGAAAATTAAATTTATTTAATGCAAAGTATGAATTGGATGCCCGTCCAATTTCAGAGGAGTGTCATTGCCCAGCATGTCGCAATTACTCTAGAGCATATATCCGTCATTTATTAAAGGCAAAAGAAATGCTTGGAATGCGTCTTTGTGTCTTGCATAATTTGCATTTTTATAATAATATGATGAGTGAGATTCGAGAAGCTATTGAGGAAGAGCGCTATGGAGAATATAAAAAGATGCGCCTAGATGGCTTTGAGCAGGGAGAGTAAATGCGAATAAGGATGTGAGATTTCGCAATTTATAAAAACTAATATATTATAGAAAAAGGAGATTAGATTTATGTTTTCAATGTTGTTAAATGCGTCTGCAGAGCAGGCTGCAGCAGGTGGCTCAGTTATGATGACAGTATTAATGTTAGTAGGTTGGTTGGCAATTATGTATTTCTTGCTAATCCGTCCACAGAAGAAGCAGCAAAAGCAGATGGATGAGCTTCGGAATTCCATTGAACCAGGTGACAATATCATGACAACAGGCGGTTTCTACGGTGTGGTGTTAGATGTAGTAGATGATACTGTAATTGTTGAGTTTGGTAACAACAAGAACTGTCGTATCCCAATGCATAAGAACGCGATTGCAGAAGTGCAAAAGGATGGCGAAGATGTAGAAGAAGAAAAATAGAAAGACAGCGAGTCGCTGAGAATGAAAAACAGCCATATGATTATGGCTGTTTTTTGTTATTTGCTTTCTCTAGCTGTCTTAATAATATCTAACAATTTCTCTGGCACCTTTAAGTTGCCTCTTCCGATTCCAATGGAAATGTCTGGTTTCACAACACCGTGAAAATCAGAACCACCAGATACAAGTAGGTTTTTAGATAGTGCCATGCTTCGAAGTTCCTGTATCTGTCCGTTGTCGTAGGTGGAATAGTAGCATTCCATTCCAGATAATCCTAAGGGGATTAGATAATCTAGTAGGGTTTCCACTTCGGATTTGGATAATTTGTAGGAATACGGATGGGCGAGAATAGCTGTTCCACCAGCGTCGGTAATTAGTTTTAAAACATGTTCTGGTGTCACCTTTGGTTTTGGAAGATAAAAGGGACAACCGATGCCGAGGTATTTTTCGAATGCCTCATTTTTATCCTTGCAATAACCCTTTTCCACCAGCACTCTTGCGAAGTGTGCCCTAGTGATAACACTGTTGGGATTACCGTGCTTCAATTCCTTTATAGTTAGTTGGATGCCAGCGTCTACAAAATTCTGTACCATGCGTTCGTTTCTCGCTTCTCTGGCATCTTTTAATTTCTGTAATTCTGATAAAAAGTGCTCATCTTGATGGTTTACAAATAGTCCCACAATATGAATTTCCCGTTTACCATAGTAACAAGACAACTCTGTACCGGGTATCACTTCAATACCGCCAATTTGTTTCGCATGATGTAACGCCTGTTCTAAACCACCCACGGTGTCGTGGTCTGTCAATGCAAATTGGGCTAAGCCTGCATTTTTTGCCAATTCCACAACTTCTTCCGGAGTAAATGAACCATCTGAGGCAGAGGAGTGGACATGTAAATCTATATAATTCATGGTGAACCTCCTAACAAAAAATAGTTATGCATATTCATTATACATAACTATTTTGAAATGTGTAGTCTATTTTCTTTTGATTTGAATATAGTTACCTGTTTTGTAAAGTGCACCATCCTTTATCACCTTGATGGAATAATAGTCCGAAGGGAGATTTTCCAGGGAGACAACACAATAATATTTTCGGCCTTTGTGAATTTCATAAGTTTGCCAAGTGTTACTATAATCCCGTTGGAAATTAGCTTTTTCGCCTTGGAAAACCAAAGATGAAATAACATGGTCAGTGGTGTAGAAGTATAGGTAGTTCTCTTCAATGTAAGGCTTGGAAAACCATTCGTCACTGGCAAAAGTGTCCTGTTCTGCAGGAAGTGGAGTCGTAATTGGGAGCAATGTGTCGCCTTCGCCACAATTGTACTGAAAGGCTGCAGTTGTGGTAATAGGTTCACAGTAATCATCGCTATTCCAAGTGAATGGATATGCACTGAAAAAGTCTCTTTTAATACACCATCGGTTGAGAAGACGATGTGTATCATAGTCATACTCTTCAATTTTTCCACGATAGTCAATGTCCAAATCTCTTGCCATACAGCCAGACATATTAAAGATGTGATTGGTCTCAAGGTCATAAATGGCATTCGATCGCACAAGGGATACATCTATTTTCAAATGTTTCATCTGTTTCACTTCTTTTGTTTTTTCATTTATGCCATAGATGTTAATGTAAGAATATCCATCTTCACTGCAGTTAGGAAGTGGACGACGATTCAGGCGGTGATTGTCGAATACAATGTAAAAACGATAATTACTATTTGCCTGTTGGAAATCTATGATTTCTTGTGCGGCATGGGCCTGATAACTATAGTGTATATCGCCCAATGGTGTAAGGAGTTTTTTCTCCAGTGGTGTATTCTTCCACAATTCCGGTGGAGATAACAGCCAATATACTTCCAGGGTGGACCAGTTGAATTTTAATATAGCGTGGACGTTTCGGAAACAAACGAGCATACTATCTTCTTTGGGGTTATATTCCAATGTATTAGGGTGTGCCCAATCGGTCTGGTCCATTAGATGTTCACCGAGCAATTCTTTGACGTAGATTTCTCTGGTGATTTTTCCGGTAGATCGCTCTAGCTCTACAATGACATCCTCTGTATGTCCCATGATGGAATTACTGATAGAAACGATGTTGCCGTTTGGTAATTCGCAGGCAAAATGATGCAATCCTTTTTTTACGTGATAGGTGCGATGAATACGCCCCATAAAATCCATTTCATATAATAGACAGGTATGAGGATTGGCATATGTAGGAACACCAGTGTATCGATACGGCCATAAGAATTTTCCGTTGGACAAGGGCAAAATGCCGTAGGAAGATGTCCTCATGTTTAAAAAGTGAAAGATATTGCCGTTGTTATCAAAAACACAGGGATTGGGTCCGCCACCGGTGATTAAGATGTTTGAGTAAGCGCTAGGGGCAAAATTCTCTGTTTTGGTAATAGGGTGTTCTGACATATTGGTTTTTTGCAACCAAATGTGAATGGTTCGTTCTTTTATGACCTCCATGCTTTGGTTATACATTTTCAGATGGATATCATTTTTGCCGTCATTCAATCCAGTAATGGAGATACGATGATATTTTTTGTTTGAGGAAATATCCTTATAAACAGAAGTGCCGTCTGTGTGTTTTTCTATCTCATAGGCAATACTGGTGACTGTGTCTGAATATATCAGTAAAATGGCAGTTTTTGGTGCGTGTTTAAATGGTCTTGGGAGTAGACCGATATTGTCAAAATGGTATTTTTTGCTGTGAAGATACTCGTCAATGATTTTGTCGATGCAAAGAGAGGTTAAAGCCAAATCATAGGTAGTTTTGATGTTAGATGAAATTTGTATAGCGGACTGGCTTTTGTATCTTTGAAGGTAAAGAGCTAGCTTGTCTTGATATTTGTAGTATGGCAGCCATACGACGCCCTTTTGTGCATTCTTTAATTTTAAAGTGATATTTTCGATTTTTTGTTTTGGTAATAATCTGTTCATTGTAATACGCTCCGAAGCATATGTTTTTGTTTTCGATGTTATACAATATAATTATGAAAAAAGTGTGAAATATCTTGATTTGCATAATTCGACAGGATGTTCTATAATCTTAGCCAAGTAAATGAACAGGAGAGAGTATAATGGATTTATCAATTTATCGTTTAGATATAGGTTGTATCATGGTTGTGACGGTGATTGCGGTCTTGTTCTTTTCGGTTGAGAGAAAGAGTAGTAAGGCGCATAGAATTTTCTCGATTCAGTTGATTGCCACCTTGATACATTTGATTGCAGAGCTTGGTACATTTTATGTAATTAGTCATTTGGACACGGTTCCGTTATGGTTGAATCGATTGATCAATGATATCTTTCTAGTGCTGTTTTTGCTGATATTTTTAATGGTGTATCAATATGTAGTGGCGCTGATTGAACAGGATGTAAAGGTGGTTTTGCGTAAAAATCGGTGGATCTATATACCATTGTGCATTTCGGTTATTGGTGTTTTGACACTACCGATATATTATGTCCCTGAACATAATTATACATATGGACCAGCAATCAATGGGGTTTATTTTAGTGCAATCTTATATGCGGTATTGGCAGCGGGGTTACTGGTGAAATATAGAAGACAGATTAATCGAAAAAAGAGAATGGCGATTATCATTTCCTTTTTGAGTGAATTGTGTGTAGGCGTTTATCAGTTTTTTAATCCGGAATGTCTGTTGTCCAGTGCCGGTGTGACGTTGGTGTGTTTGGGATTTTATCTTACAGTAGAAAGTCCGGATAGTGTACTGGTGGAATTGTTGGAGGACGAGAAGAAAAAGGTAGAGCAGGCAAAGGAAGAAGCAGTTATGGCTAATATGGCAAAGGACAAATTTCTTGCCAGAATGTCCCATGAGATTCGAACGCCGATCAATGCTGTTTTGGGAATGAATGAGATGATTCTCAGAGAGAGTAAGGAAGATAATATTCAGGAGTATGCGCATGATATCAAGAATGCAAGTAATATTTTGCTTACCCTTGTGAATGAAATATTGGATTTATCAAAAATCGAATCGGGCAAAATGGAGATCATCGAGGCGGAATATGACGTTTGTCCGCTGTTTGATGATTTGGAAACCATGGTTATGGTCAAGGCTGAAGCAAAGCATTTAGACTTTAAAATTCATGTGGATACAGAACTTCCGTCTGTTCTTTATGGAGATGATATTAGAATTCGACAGATTCTGATTAACTTGTTATCCAATGCAGTGAAATACACGAAGACGGGTATGGTGAAATTGGATGTGACGGGAGAGACTGTTGGAGATAGCGTATTGTTGCATTTTTCAGTAAAAGATACAGGTGTTGGAATCAAGGAAGAAGATATAGAGAAATTATTTGAGGAATATGAACGTATAGAGGAAAGTGCGAATCGATATATTGAAGGAACTGGCCTGGGAATTAGTATAGTTATGCGACTGCTTAAGATGATGGGAAGTGAACTAAAGGTCAGCAGTGAATATGGAAAGGGATCAGAGTTTTATTTTGATTTGAAACAAAAAGTTGTAGATTGCAAACCAATCAGTGGCTATCGTAAACAAGAACAGAAAAAAATTAATAAGCATCAGACGGATCTGGTTATACCAGGAACACATATTTTGGTGGTGGATGACAATGAGATGAATAGAAAAGTTATGTTGCATTTGTTGAAAAATACAAAAGCGCAGGTAGATGATGCGGAAAGTGGTTATGCATGTATTGAAAAAATGCAAGAAAAACGTTATGACATTGTGTTCTTAGATCATATGATGCCAGAAATGGATGGTGTGGAAACGTTGAACAAATTGAAGGCGATGGAGAATTACCCTTCTGCGCACACACCGATTATTGCCCTGACTGCCAATGCAATCGTGGGCGCAAAAGAAGAATATCTCAAGGAAGGATTTGATGGGTTTTTGTCAAAACCAATTGCGATGAGAGAACTCACAGATTTGCTTTTGGAATTTGTTGTTGACGAAAAGAAGAGTTGATTTTTTTGTCAAGATATGCGAAAATAATTGCTAGGTACGGCCATCGGAAACTCAGCGATGGAACCGCTAATATTTTTTACATTTTGAAAGGAGTTTCAACATGATTTATTCACATGAAGTAGAAAACATGTGCCCAGTTGCTCAGGGTGTTAACCATGGTTGCGCACCAATTCCTGAGGAAGCAAAATGGGTAAAGGCAAAAGACGTAAAAGACATTTCTGGTTTAACACACGGTGTTGGCTGGTGTGCACCACAGCAGGGTGCTTGTAAGCTTACATTGAATGTTAAGGAAGGTATCATTCAGGAAGCATTAGTTGAGACAATTGGTTGTTCTGGTATGACACACTCAGCTGCTATGGCATCTGAGATTCTTCCAGGTAGAACAGTTATGGAAGCACTTAACACAGACTTAGTTTGTGATGCTATCAATACAGCTATGAGAGAGTTATTCTTACAGATCGTTTACGGACGTACACAGTCTGCTTTCTCTGAGGACGGACTTCCAATCGGTGCAGGTCTTGAGGACTTGGGTAAGGGTCTTCGTTCACAGGTTGGTACAATGTATGGTACACTTAAGAAGGGTCCACGTTACCTTGAGATGGCTGAAGGATATGTTACAGGTATCGCTCTTGATGCAGATGACTTAATCATCGGTTACCAGTTCGTAAGTCTTGGTAAGATGACAGACTTCATCAAGAAGGGTGATGATCCTAACACAGCTTGGGAAAAGGCTAAGGGTGAATATGGTCGTGTAGCTGACGCTGTTAAGATTATTGACCCAAGAGCAGAATAGGAGGTAGACAAAGATGGCATTATTTGAATCATATGAAAGAAGAATTGACCAGATTAACGCTAAGCTTAACGAGTATGGAATCGCTTCTATTGAGGAAGCTGAGAAGATTACTAAGGATGCTGGTCTTGATGTATACAAGCAGGTTGAAGGTATTCAGCCAATCTGTTTTGAGAATGCAAAGTGGGCTTACACAGTAGGTGCTGCTATCGCAATTAAGAAGAACTGTAGAAAAGCTGCTGATGCTGCTGCAGCAATCGGTGAGGGTCTTCAGTCATTCTGTATTCCAGGTTCTGTAGCTGACACACGTAAGGTTGGTTTGGGACATGGTAACCTAGGTAAGATGTTGTTAGAGGAAGAGACAAAGTGTTTCGCTTTCTTAGCTGGACATGAGTCGTTCGCTGCTGCTGAAGGTGCTATCGGTATCGCAGAGAAGGCTAACAAGGTACGTAAAGAGCCATTAAGAGTTATCCTTAACGGTTTGGGTAAGGATGCTGCGCAGATCATCGCTCGTATCAATGGATTTACATTTGTTGAGACAGAGTATGATCCATATACAAACACTGTAAAGGAAGTATTCCGTAAGTCATACTCAGATGGTCTTCGTGCGAAGGTTAACTGCTATGGTGCGAACGATGTTTGTGAAGGCGTTGCAATCATGCACAAGGAAGGTGTTGACGTTTCTATCACAGGTAACTCGACGAACCCAACTCGTTTCCAGCATCCAGTAGCTGGTACTTATAAGAAGGAATGTTTAGAGCAGGGTAAGAAGTACTTCTCAGTAGCATCAGGTGGTGGTACAGGACGTACACTTCACCCAGATAACATGGCTGCAGGTCCTGCTTCATATGGTATGACAGATACATTGGGACGTATGCATTCAGATGCACAGTTCGCTGGATCTTCATCAGTTCCTGCACACGTAGAGATGATGGGTCTTATCGGTGCTGGTAACAACCCAATGGTTGGTATGACAGTTGCAGTTGCAGTATCGATTGAGGAAGCTGCTACAGCTGGTAAGTTCTAAGAATTTACGATTCAGTGAATATGTAGAATAATATTGATTTTAATAGGCTTTTCATGGTTTATAACCTTGGAAAGCCTTTTTGCTTGCAACTATTTTGCCAATGGGATTGTTACTTGTGTATAACATATCTATTTGATATACTTGATGTTATGAATGGAATAGGTAATTGCAAAACTCTTAGAAACCTTAATTTAGTTGTATCGATTTAACAAATACCAACAAGCAGGTGCTGCGCGGCCGTCGGTACTTAATGAGAGGCTTCGCCTCGAATTTAGTACCGCTACGAGCCAAGGGCAGCGCAAGCGTGCCTGCGTTGGTTTGTTAAATCTATACAACAAGTATTACGTAAATAAGAGTTTTGCAATCACCGCATTACTAGAAAAATGAAGGGAGAAAAAGTAAAGATGAAGAAAGGTTTATCGTGTCTGTTGTGTTGGTTGCCACTCGTTTTATTTTGTTGTAGTTATATACCATTAATAATCGTTTCTATCATGGGAGAAATGGGTATTGTGGAAGATAGTACACTGGGGCTTTTGATGATATTCATATTGTTTGGTGTGATTTTATCTGTTGTCGCAGTATATGGCGTTATGATTTGGTTAATTATTAAAACAGTTAAGAATGCAACATTGGATACTGCTGCAAAGGTGCTGTGGTCAATCGGTCTTTATGCTCTCAATATGTTAATCTTTCCAATTTACTGGTTTGTGTTGATTCGAAAAGAGTAGAAGTAAAGGTGATTGCGAAACTACTTTACTTGCTTGAATGTTATGCAAAGTAAACAAATACCAACAAGCAGGTGCTGCGCGGCCGTCGGTACTTAATGAGAGGCTTTGCCTCGAGTTTAGTACCGCTACGAGCCAAGGGCAGCGCAAGCGTGCCTGCGTTGATTTGTTTACTTTGTATAACGTTATAAAAGGTTTCTGCAGTTTCGCAAATACCTAGAATAGAAGTTTACTGTGAGGAGGAGTTGTGATGATGAAAAGAAATATTAAGACGATGGTTTTATTGTTGCTTTGTTGCTTGGGGTTATGTGGCGTTTCGCAGAAAGTTTTTGCAGAGGATTATTCTTACGTGACGAAAGAATCACCTATGCTTTACAATATACCGGTGTTAGATGTCGAGGGGAAAACGACACTCAACTGGACTTCGCCAGTATATAGTTCAGAGGACAATGTGTCCGTGGTTCATGAAGTACAATTGGCAACAGATGATGCATTTACAAATCCGCAAACGTATTCAGCCACTAGCCAGAATTTGGTTTTGGATAAGGCAGTATTTGGTGCGAACGGTGGCAAATTTTATTGTCGTGTTAGAACGCTTGTTACAGTACAGGGTGACACTCCGGTATCTCTCAATAGTATGTGGAGCGAAACGAAAGAATTGGTGTATGTTGCAATTAATAAGACGAACTTTCCGGGTATGTACAAGGTTTTGAAGAATGGAAGTCAATACTCTTTTTCGGATGGATTAAAAGATTTGACATTTGATAAAAACGGAGATGGATGGTTGGACCCACAAGATATCAATGAACTCACTATGTTTAATACGGTGAATAAAAGTAAGAAAGTCAATGGAGTATATAAAGTAGTGAAAGGACCGAATGTTTCTAGCTTTAAAGGGGTTGAGTATCTTACAAATCTCATGTCTGTTAACCTTTGCCGTTATAGTGGAAAGACAGCTGATTTGTCTAAGTGTACGAAGCTGTATCATGTG
>JAZSPZ010000035.1:0-84872 GCA_045537735.1 Lachnospiraceae bacterium | reverse complement strand
CTATGACGGATATTGCGATGCGATGTGGATTTGGAAGTAGCGCACATTTTTCCTCTTGTTTCCAAAAGCATGTAGGGATTTCACCTTCTGAGTATCGGGATAAATACGCTGATTAGCATTATTTTGAAAGAAAATGATATTATTTTAAAAGAATGAAATAAACACTCCTTGTATAATGATGAAAATTTATGCAAAGGAGTGTTTTTTATGACAGAAAAAGAGATGTATGCATTAATGAATGCGAACCCAGGATTTCATTTGGCAACTATGGACGGTGACCAGCCAAGAGTGCGTGGAATGTTTCTGTTTCGTGCAGATGAAAATGGAATCATTTTCCATACAGCATCCACGAAGGATGTATACGCACAGATACAGAAAAATCCAAAGGTAGAAATGTGCTTCTTCGGTGAAGGTACGCAGATTCGAGTAACCGGTGTCTTAGAGCAGGTGTTTGATGATGAGTTGAAGGAAGAGATATTCAATCATCCATCTAGAAAGTTTTTACAGGCATGGAAGGAGAATGGAATTGATCATTTGTTACAGATTTTTCGGATGAGAAATTGCGAGGCTGTGACATGGACGATGGAAACAAATTTTGCCCCAAAGCAACCGATAATGTTATGCACAGATAAATAGAAATGAATTTGAATACAAATCTTAAAATTATATGAATTTTTGTGAAAAGACGTCAAAAACGACGTCTTTTTTTGTAACATTTGTTGTCAAAAAAAAGCGAAAATGATAAAATTACATTAGATTGTAAAGTTGAAAGGAGCTAGTAATATGAACCATATTTTTGAACATGATGGCAACAATATACTGATTTCGGCTGCCTTTCAGGCAATGTTGGCAGCTACTAAGGATTTTGTGTTTGTGAAGGACATGAATTTGGTGTATGTTGCGGCCTCCGCACCTTTTGTTAAGGTGACGGGAAAGAATAGCTTAGATGAGGTTATTGGCAAGAAAGATGCAGATATTTTTGATAATCCAATGCTGGCTAAGAAGTATGTGTTAGATGATTATAAGTTGTTTACTCGCGGAAAAGATTTGATAGATTATATTGAACCACTTCCAGATGAGGATGGACGGGCAAGATATGGTTCTACCTCCAAGTATATTTTGCGTGATGGTGATGGTAATAGTATTGGGGTACTTGGTGTTACGAGAGATATTACAAGAGATTACATGGCACGACAGCGTTATCAGACGGAACTTCAATATTTGTTTGAATTGCCAGAGGACACGTATGCGGTATCTTATATTGACGTGGATGATTGGCGTATTATTACCCAGCGTCGCCAGATGATTAGTGGAAGTACCTTGCAAGCATGTGTGTCGGTAGAGGAACTTTGTGAAGCTGCGCTGGAATCCATAGTGGATGAGAATTGTAAAGCAGCAGAGTTTTATCGAGGATTTCATCCAGGGCATTTACAGGAGATATATGCTAGTGGAAGAACGGGATTGTCCTTTAATTATCAGCGAAGATTGGTAGATGGTTCCTTACATTGGGTTCACAATGAAGTCAAATTTCTTACAGATGTGGATAGCGGTCATTTATGTGTTATGCTTTCTGCAAAGGACATTGATGCAGAAAAGAAGGCAGAGCAGAAGTTGATTGAGGCTGCGAAGCGAGATCAGATGACCATGTTGTATAATCGAGAGACTACGATGGAGTGTATTTCACAGACTTTATGTGAATATCCAGAGGTGATGCATGCGTTGTTTATGATTGATGTGGATAATTTTAAGTGTTTGAATGATACCTTAGGACACCAAGTGGGAGATGAATTCTTAATTGATTTAGCAAAGGAAATCCGAGGCATCTTTCGTGAAAGCGATGTGGTTGGAAGAATTGGTGGAGATGAGTTTTTTGCATTTATGAGCAAAACACCAGATATGGTAGTTGTGGAAAAGAAAGCAGAAGAACTGATTCAGACGATCCGTAGCGTATGTAAAAAGTACCCTGTAGTGGACTTGTCAGGAAGTATTGGTATCAGTATGTATCCGAAGCATGGTATGACTGTAGATGAATTATATGCCAAGGCGGATGAGGCATTGTATCAAGCGAAACACTTAGGAAAGAATCGGGTTGTGATGGGAGAATGATATAAGATTGCGCGAAGATTTGAATTGTAGGGGGGCGTTATCAATGAAAATACGTTTTATAAAATGGATTGTAGCGTTTGTTTTAGTTGTGTTTATGCCAGTAGGCGCTCAGGTTGTTTACGCTGAAGAAACATTGAAGGCAGTGGAAAGAGATTCGCAAACAAATATTAGAGACACGGATTATTATTCATACACGTATACAGAGGAAGACAAAGTAACGATAGAAGGAACAGAATATACGGGAATCGTGATTCCTATTGAGCAGGATTATGCTGGGGGATTATACATTTATGCCGATGGAGGTAAAAGTGTAACTACCAGTGCTGGTGAAGTGTATTGTGCTTTGTTTGAGGATATGAATTTTTCTATGGAGGAATTTACGAAAGCAAGCGGAGAATTTGTACAATTATACGAAGGCTACGGGGAAACGGGAACTAGATACTTGGTCTTTTACACGGATTCTTATGGTAACAATGATGTAACCACAAGTATTCAATTTCAAATGGGACTTTATTATGAAGATAGCTATGAAATGAAGGAAAACGTTGTATACAAAAATTATGCAAAGGATAGTGAAAGTGATAACAGTGCGTACTTAGAGATTACAACTCCAGGATATTATATCTTTGAATCGGATCAGGATATAACGCTTTGGATGTCGGTGTATGGAGATAATTCAATTGTTCCTGCAGATGATATGCCCATTGTAAAACGGACAGATCGCAAGGTTATGATACAGATGCGTAATAAGGGTAAGTATAGTTTAAGTATGACTTCGAAAAAGGGTGTACCGTTTACTTTTACGTATTACTATTGTCCACCGGAAAAATTAGAATTATCTGCAACGAATTCGGTTCCAATATATATTGGAGATAAAATATCCTTAGTAAGCATGAAGTATACTGCTGATAAGACTGGTATTGTTCAATTAGCAGGTGTATCCAAGAGTTCTGGACGAGTGGAAATTTCACAAAAGAATGAAGAGAATACATTTATGGTATATAGAAGGGCTGTTCCTGTATCCCCTGACATCACGGAACTTTCGAAAGCAAGCTTCTTTGTGAGAAAAGGAGAAACGTATTCCTTTCTTGTATACGCTTCCTCTCTCGATGGTTATGTGAACGCTTCTTTTAAGGTGGTTGATTTTGTGGAAGGGGATGTATTAGGAAAGCCAACGGAAGACGAAGCTCGTTCTGCTATGGAAGTGTTACAATATAATACAATGCATTATGGTACATTTGATAGAAGCGAGTCGACAGTTTCATGGATATATATTGATAAGCCTTGTAGGATTCATTTTAAAAGCTACAAGAAAAATGCTGATGAAGGTTATACCTTAACTTATTATGATGATAAAAGAAAGGTTTTGACCACCAATGTGCAAAATGACAATAAGGAAGTAAAATTCTATGTATTGGATAGTTGGACACCTGGCTTTTTGGAAATTAATGATATGGCAGGAGGTGGATATTATTCACTTTATATAGAGGAAATGGTGCCAGATAAGGGAAGTATATTAAAGGGAACGGATGCGAACTATAAGGTAACTGTTGCACCGAATCAATCGAGCAAGACTGGTGGTGTTGTAAGTTTTGTGGAGGTTACAGACAAGAAAGATAAGACTGTAAATGTTCCCAATACTGTTACAATCAATGGTATTACATACAAAGTTGGTTCTATTGGTGATTCTGCATTTGCAGACAATAAGAATATCACATCTGTCACAGTGGGTGATAATGTTACTAAGGTAACCGCCAAGACATTTAAAGGGTGTACCAATCTAAAAACAGTAAAGCTCGGAAACGGTGTCACTAGCATTCCAGCCAAGATGTTTAAAAATTTTAAGAAACTGACTACTGTGAAGATGGGAACTAAGGTGAAAACCATAGGAAAAGAAGCATTTTCTGGATGTGTAAAACTTAGTAATGTTACTATGGGAAAGAATACGACAACTATCGGGGATAAAGCATTTTATAAGTGTGGTGCATTGACGAAGATTACCATTCCGGGCAAGATAAGTAAGATTGGTAAGAGCGCCTTCCAGAATTGTAAGAAGCTTAAGGGCATTACAATCAAAACAACAAAACTGACCTCCAAGAAGGTTGGTAAGAGTGCATTTAAAGGTGCTGGAAGCAAATATTACAGCAAGCTGGTTGTGAAGGTGCCGGCTAAGAAATTAAAGAGTTATAAGGCGCTGCTTAAGAAGGCGGGATTGTCTTCTAAGGCTAAAGTGAAGAAATAAAAGCTGATAAAAAGGACTGTCACACTAGGGAAGAGTGTGATGGTCTTTTTTTATGGAATAGAAGGGAGTTAACCAAAAACATGACTAAAGTCATATTCAAAATATATCTTTTTTCACTACCACACATTTACTTGACTTGATAAGATAGCAGTGTAGTAAGCAATAACTTGCAATTGTTCAAAACTAAGCTTTTTCGAAGGAAACTTTGAAGAATTACAACAACTGATAAAATGACAAAGGTTTACATAATGCAAGTTTGTGAAAATTATAAAAAGATAATTCAAAAAGGAGAATAGGATGGAAGATATCATTTTAAAAACCACGGATTTAACAAAGAAATACAACAATAAGGCAGTTGTAGACAACTTGAATATTGAAATTCGAAGAGGAGAGATTTTCGGTCTTTTGGGACCAAATGGGGCAGGAAAAAGTACCACAATGAATATGATTTGCTCTATTGTTAGACCAACAGCAGGTGAGATTGAACTACTTGGAAAGAATCCATGGAAACAAAAGAAAGAAGTCATTCACAAAATCGGATACATTCCACAGGAGCTTGCAATTCATGGTAGCCTTAAGGCTTGGGAAAATGTAGAGCTGTTCACCTCCTTATATGGAATTAAGAGAGATAAGTTAAAGACAGCTGTGGATGAGTCTCTAGAGTATGTGGGACTTTTAGAAAAGAGACAGGAGTTTGCCAAGAACTTCTCTGGCGGTATGAAGAGAAGATTGAATATTGCCTGTGCAATCGGACATAATCCGGAGTTGTTGATTTTTGATGAACCGACAGTTGGTATTGATCCACAGTCGAGAAATTTTATTTTAGATAAGATTAAAGAATCGAATAAGAAGGGTGCCACAGTCATTTATACTAGCCATTATATGGAAGAGGTAGAAGCAATTTGCACACGAATTGCTATTATGGACAAGGGTAAGATTATTGCATGTGGAACAAGTGAGGAGTTAAAGAAGCTTGTGAGCAATGGTGGTGAGGACATTACATTAGAGGAAGTATTCCTTACTTTGACAGGCAAGAAGCTGAGAGATTATACCGAGTAGAATGAAGGAGAACAGACATGATACGATATTTGATAAAGAATAATTTTAAGCTCATGTTTCGAAATACATGGAGCATTGTCACGATGATTTTGGGACCGATTCTGGTTATCGTAGTGCTAGCCAGTGCATTTTCTGAGATAATGAAATCCTATGAAGGTGTAGATGACTTTACAGTCGGTTATCGGATGGAACAAGATAGCTCTATTGAGGATTATGTGGAAATGATTCAAGATGCAGGAGAGGACGCAGGAATTACCTTTTATGAATATCCGCAAGGTAAACCAGAGGATATTGTTGCAAACAATGAATTGGCAGGCTTTGTGGAGTTTACAGAAGACGAGTATGTGATATATAAGAGTGAAGACTATGAGGTAGAAGGAATTACATTGGAGTATTTTCTAAGCCGAGTTATGAGTGAGAGTACAAATGTAGCATTGCAGATGATGAGTCAAACAAAGCAAAAGGTTGACATAACATTACCTTCGCAAGAATTGGAATTCATGCCGGCGGTGGATTCTACAGATTATTATGGAATCATTTATATTGTGTACTTTTGCTGGTGTGGCATGATGTGCGCCACTGGAGTACTGAGCAATGAGAAGAAATATGGAATTGAGCGTAAGTTTCAGGTTTCCAATTTGTCTAGTGTTCAGATATATATCGGTAAGCTGGTACCAGTGGTTTTAACGGTAACAGCAGGTATGGGAATTGCTACGGCTGCCACGATTTTGTTATACGATATTCATTGGGGAAAACCGTTATTGTCAGCATTGGTTGTTTTCTTAATGATATTAGCGGCATCTTCTCTTGGCATGATGCTATACAACATTTCCAATAATCTGGCTATTACGATTATTGCGCTATTTACAATTGTATGGTTTATGGGATTCTTTGGTGGAAGCTTTGAAACTTATATGTTTTCAGGCTTACCAGACGCAATGAAACAGATGTCACCGATTTATCATGGAAATAGAGCCTTGGTTGAATTATCCTGTATGGGAGAGAGTGATTATGTGGGAAGTTCGGTAATATATTCGTTGGTTGTTACAATGGTTTGTTCTGTGATTGCAGTCTTAGCAAGCAGTATTAGAAAGAGAGGGAGAGTATGATTTCGTTAATTAAAATGAGTTTGAGAGTGTTGCTTAGAAATAAAGGATTCTTATTTTTCCTTTTGGTAACACCAGCGTTATCTGCATTTATTCTAAGTATTCAATTGGAACAGGAAAATTTGGGAAAGCAGGGAGATGAAAGCATCCCAGCAATTGTTGAATTAGAGGATGCTACAAGGAATGCGGTTTACTTGGGTGATACATCTGCCTTTATAGTTAAGGTGTATGATGCTTCGAAATCGGACTTGTCAGAATATGTTCTAGAAACCATGGCTGCAAACGGTATGTTTTCTGTATGTCGATGCGATGTAAGCAATATGACAGAAAAAGAGGTTTTGGAACTAGCAAAAGCAGATGCATTTAACGACCGTGCTGGAATCTTATTTTACATAAAAGAGGATTTTGAACAATCCGTTTTAGCAGACAATTATGAACAGGCATTACAGTTATATATTGTGTCGGAAGACGAGCGACAAGAGCTGTTTGAAACAGAATTAAAGGATTTGTTAAACAAGATTGCTAATGTAAAATTGTTAGTTGGAGAGGATACAGGTGCTATTATTGAAATGCTTGATTCTATTACAGAAAAAATGCCAGAGAAAAAAATTGTGAGTCTGGCAGGAAAAGATAGGATTCATCTAACAGAACGACAAATAAATCAGAAAAGCCAGATTGGATACGCTTTCGCATTTATTACCTTGGGATTTTTGTTTTGCGGAGTTTTTGTAGCCCATACCGTTATTGAGGAGCAGAATAATAAGGTGTTTACACGCGTGATGCTATCAAAGACAAGTAGTAGAGATTATTTCTTATCAAAGTTTGTGGTATCTCTTGCAATCTGTATTTTACAGACCTTGGTGTTAGCGGGATGTTTGTCACTAGTTCAGAGACTTGATGTTGGAATGAGCATTTTAAGCTTACTCTTAGTAATCTTTTTATTAGGCTTAATATTCAATACGGTAAGTCTTGTATTAGGTGTATTAATTGGAGATGTAATGAGTTCGAACTATGCAGTATTTGCAATCTGGAGTATTTCTGCTTTGCTTGCTGGTCTATACTTCCCATTAGATGACACGACGGCGGCGTTAAAGACTCTTTCTTACCTTATGCCGCAGAGATGGTTTATGGATATCTCAGAATTATTATTGATAGGGGACAACACAGCCTATTCTATGTTATTATGTGTTACAGTAGCATATTTGATTGTTGTTATCAGTGTGGGTAGTGTCGGATTAAAAATGAAACGTCAAGAGGTGTAAGATGCAAGAAGCCCATCAACGTAGCTACTGTTCATGGAGCTGAGTTACGTAATTATAAAGTACTGAATCGTTACGGAGAGATATAGAAGAAAGGAAACAGGCTATGGGAGAACAGCTTAGAAATCACTATTTTTTGGCAGTTCGGATTGGATTGCTATTAGCATTAGAAATATATATCGTTTTATCACAGTCTGTGTTGACAGGGGCATCTGTAGGGGTGCTCCTGCTTCTTGCGTTATTTATTGGAATTATGGCTGGAAAAGAATTAGCACCTAAAAAATATAGAATGTTCTTTTTTATAGCTGCCATCATTGTGATGGTTGTAATGGTCGTTTATTTAGGAAAAGCTTTTTTACTATTAGGAATTTTCCTGTGCTATGAGATATTGACTGTAATTCGACCACAATTAATGTGGTATTTTGCACCAATATTACTTGCTTGTGTTCCCAATGAGGAATATGTATATATACAGATAATTGTTGGTTTGTTAATGGCTATCATTTATATCCAACACGATTTTGTGGTGGAGTCCTATCGTCAACAGACTAAAGAGGATAACATTGTAGAACAACATTTGAAGCGGGATATGTATTTGCGCGAACACCAAATGCAGGAGGAGATTCGGAAGAATCTGTTACAGGCGGAAAATCAGTTATTGGAAGAGAGAGAACAGCTTTCCCAGACACTACACGACAAGCTAGGGCATAACATTAACGGTTCTGTATATCAGCTTGAAGCAGTAAAGGTGTTGATGGAGAAAGAACCGGAGAAATCGAAGAAAATGATACAGGCAGTGATTGATCAGCTGCGTGGTGGTATGGATGAGATCCGGGCGATTTTAAGAAAAGAGCGTCCAAAGAAATATAAGCTTGCTATGCTACAATTAGAAAAGCTTTGTGAGGATTGTAAGCAAAAGGGCGTAGAGGCAGAGTTAATAACCGAAGGAGAATTGTCTGAGGTTCCAGATAAGTATTTAGAAATCATTTTAGATAATGCTTATGAGGCAGTTTCCAACTCTTTGAAGTATGCGAAGTGTACAAAAATTGTAATGAAGGTGCATGTGTTAAATAAGATGATTCGTTGTAGCATATCAGACAATGGTGTTGGCTGTACAGACATTGTGGATGGAATGGGAATTTCGGGTATGCGTCGCAGAATTCGAGAGGTGAATGGGATTCTTGATTTTGAATCAGAGGCTGGATTTACCATTAACATGTTGTTGCCGTTGTAGGAGTGAGAAGATAATTGCAAAAATATAGTATCATATGAGAGTTATACAGAAGAAACAAATGTATTGGTATTTGTTTCTTTTGCATAACTCAATATAGTTTCTTGAAATTTTTGCAATTATCTAAGGGAAAGGTAGAATAAAGAAAGGTGTAATGTATGGAGAAGATTAAAGTGATTATCGCAGATGACAGTGATTTTGTAAGGGATGGAATGCGAATTATCTTAGATGTAGATGATGAGTTTGAAGTGCTTGGCTGTGCAGCAAATGGACGGGATGCCATAGAGCTTGCAAAGAAAAATGCACCGGATATATTTTTAATGGATATTCAAATGCCAGAGATGGACGGAATTGAGGCCACGAAGTATATTGTGGAGAACAATTTGGGAAAGGTTTTAATTCTTACCACCTTCGATGATGATGAATTGGTACAGAGTGCTCTGAAGAACGGAGCAAAAGGATATCTGATTAAAAATCATACACCAGAGCATCTGAAGCAAATGATTAAATCCGTGTATCACGGAACTGGTGTGATGGAGGAAACGATATTAGAAAACCTTGCAAAGAATACCGAGGTGAAAACATCTGGATTTAATGAGGAAGGGTATACTGCAAGAGAATTGGATATCATCAAAGCAGTTGCAGAAGGGTTATCCAACAAGGAGATAGCAAATCGATTTTTTATTTCAGAAGGAACGGTGAAGAATTATATTACCTCCATACTGGCGAAGGAGGATTTGTCTCATAGAACTGCGCTGGCGGTATATTATTTGACTGGGAAGAAACAGGGGTAACAATTGGTGACGATGTAGAGAATAAGAGAGGTGATAATGATGGAAGAACAGGTATCAAAAAAAAGCGGAGAGTATTCCTTGACTGTTAGAAAAGAATATGAAAATGGGCATAGTGCAACAACAACTTTATGGTTGATTGGTTGTCGGCGAGAGTAGTTAAATGTGGGAATGTAAAAGCAGGACAAAAATAATGATAATTTTGGAAATATACATGAATTTTCATTGCGATTTATTCTATCTCTCGTTATAATAGAGACAGTATGACAAAAGGAGTATCTGCTGATGGGAAACACAAAAAAAGTGATGGCCGGAGTTGGTGAAAAAATACAATACTTGGTTCGGGATTTTAACGATAATACCATTCGTTTTATTTTGCGCTATTCTGGCAGAATACACTCGGAAGTTTTGTGTCAAGCTACAAAGCAATTAGTAGAGAGTGTGGATGTGTTACATGCTTCTTTTTATAGTAGCGATTCGCGAGATTATTGGTTGGTTCACGATGATTATGACGTGGACGATTATTTTCGACTTGTAGATACGAAAGATAATCCTTACGAAACGGCTTGTGAACTTTCGCTCACTTCGATTGGTTTAAGGGATAAGACACAGCTTCGGTGTTATTTGGTACGCAGAATGACGGAAAGTGTCATAGTATTGTTGGTTAGCCATCTTTGTGTGGATGGAAGTGACGGCAGGTATTTACTAGAAAAATTAGCGGAAGCGTATAATGAAATACTTGATAAAGGTTCAGTTGTTAATATGACAATTAAGAATGGTAGTCGTGCCGCTGAGCAGGTGTATAGTAATGTCAGCAAGAAAGATTATCGTTCTTTATTAAAGAATCCTATATCCAAGGTTAAGTCAGTGTTTCCATATCCGTCAAAGATAAAAGGTTATCCTAATATGGTTCAAGTGAGTATTCCAAAATCGATTATGGAAAAGGTGAATGGATTTGCAAAGCTACATAGTGTTACATTAAATGATGTATTACTCACTTCTTGTTATTATGCATATGCGTCTTTACCTGGTAAGAATGAGAGAGAACCAATGAGCGTTTTGTCCATGATAGATTTACGCAGACATTGTGCAGGCGGTGATTCCGCAGGTCTTTGTAATATGACGGGAGCATTTCCTACCGTATTACCAGTTGGCTTGAAAGAAAGTTTTTCTTCTACCTTGATACATATTGCGGAGCAGACGAAAGCTATGAAAAATAATCCGTTGGCAGGGTTGGAGGGTATGCCTTTGCTTCATGGGGCGACAAAGAGCTTACCCATGAAGATGTTACAGCCAATTGCCAATAAGTTATATGGTAGTTTTACAGTAGAACTTACGAATCTTGGCAATATAGAAACAAAAGATTTGACTTTTGGCAATATGGAGCCTGATATGGGGTTGTTTGGTGGGCCTCTCAAGAAGAAACCAGGAATGCAGGTTTCCGCAGTGAGTATTGGAGGAAATTGCACGCTCTGTATTGCAGGTGAGTATACACATGAAGATGCGTCACTTCTTCAATATATGCTAGAAAAGATGGCAGAGGAAGTACAAAAGCATGCATTATTTTAGTGATAATATTTTATAGTGAAATTTTTTAATAATAACGCAACGTCAGGTATTGCTTGTGACGTTGCGTTATATTGTATTTTAAGGGAAAGTCCTATGAAGTGATTTTTCAGCATGAAGAATATTTGAATACAAATTTGAGAATAGGACTTGAAAAATGTGATGAGCAAAAGGAGGGAAAAAACATGTTAGTAATTAACCATTTAACCAAATGTTACAAGGGAAGTAGTAAAGGCGTGCAGGATGTTAACCTTCATGTTGAGAAAGGAGACATATTTGCATTTATTGGGCATAATGGTGCAGGTAAGACAACCACATTGAAATGTATTACTGGAATTCATGGTTTTGACGAGGGTGAAATTATAATTAACGGTATTAACATCAAGGATAATGAGATTGCCTGTAAGCAACAGTTTGCATATATTCCTGACAATCCTGATTTATATGAATACCTTACTGGGATACAGTATTTGAATTTTATTGCGGATGTGTTTGAGATTTCAGAAAATCAAAGGGAAGAGAAAATTAAAAAATATGCAGATGCATTTGAAATCACAGAATCTTTGGGTGATTTGATTTCTAGTTATTCCCACGGTATGAAACAAAAGCTTGCAATTATATCCGCAGTACTTCATGAACCGAAGCTATGGATTTTGGATGAGCCTTTTGTAGGTTTAGATCCAAAGGCTGCTGTTATTTTAAAGGGAATCATGCGAGAGATTTGTGACCAGGGTGGTGCAATATTTTTCTCCAC
Source organism: Lachnospiraceae bacterium (assembly GCA_045537735.1). Taxonomy (GTDB): domain Bacteria; phylum Bacillota; class Clostridia; order Lachnospirales; family Lachnospiraceae; genus CAG-590. The sequence goes on along the minus strand of JAZSPZ010000035.1, from coordinate 72,758 downwards.
ACATGTGCTAGATGTAGCAGAAAAGCTTTGTAACAAAGTGGCGATTATTAAAGATGGTAAGGTGATTGCCAGTGGCAATATGAGTGAAATTGTGCATGATGGCGACTCATTAGAGGACATCTTTTTGGAGGTGCTTGATGATGAGGCAAATTAGTGTATTTGTAAGAATGGAGCTTTGCAATTTATATGGTTGGAATGTATTTCGTCATACAAGAGATAAAGGCGAGAAGAAAAAAAGTATAGCGCTAGGAATCATTATTGGATTATGTATAGTGATGTTAATGTCTTATATAGGTGGAATGAGCTATGGATTCATCACACTTGGAGTTCCTGACATCATTCCTACTTATCTTGCGATGATAACAAGTGTGTTGACGCTTGCTATGGTCGTGTTTAAGGCTGGTGGGATTTTGTTTCGAAGAAATGGTTACGATATCCTCTCTGCTTTGCCAGTACCTATGTTTGCGGTGGTAGTGAGTCGATTTGTTCGATTATATGTAGAAAGTCTGGTGCTTACTCTCGTTATTATGCTGCCAGGTCTTAGTGTGTATGCAGTTTTAGGAAAGATTGGCATGAAGTCTATTTTTATAGGATTCATTGGAGCCCCTGTGATACCATTGTTACCCGTTGCGATTGCAGCTGGGATAGGGGCGTTTATTACAGGAATAGCTTCGCGTTTGAAACACAAAGCTTTAGCGGAAACTGCATTTATGGTGTTATTTGTATTGGTGGTAATGTTCGGTGCCCCAAGCTTTTCCATGTCTATGGAAAAAATGTCCCCTGAAATGATAACGAGCATGTTGAGTCGTGCCTCCGATATGTTGGGAAAGATTTATCCACCTGCAAAATTGTTAGGAGAGGCGGTGACGCAAGGTGATGGAATAAAGCTTTTTGGTTTTTTCTTGTTATCAATAGTCGTGTTCGTCTTGGTGGTGAGTATAGTTGCTGCTAATTTCCATATTATTTGTCGCAGTTTATATGGAACTACTGCAACCCATGATTATAAAATGCAGGATTTACAAAGGGGAACAGTAATGCAAGCACTAGTGAGAAAAGAGCTAAAACGATATTTTTCATCTAGTGTATATGTAACCAATACGATTATTGGACCAATTATGGGGATTGCGTTTTGTGTTGCACTTTTCTTTGTGGATTTGGAAGCGGAGATGGCCATTTTGCTGATAGATATGAATGTGAACGCTGCGATTCCGTTTGTTCTGGCAGGTATATTTTCTATGATGAATCCGGTGTGTGTATCCATATCCATGGAAGGAAAAGAATGGTGGATTGTAAAAAGCTTGCCTTTGTCAGTAAAAACTATATTGGATAGTAAGCTACTCTTTGGATTCATTTTGATGGCTCCGTTTTTGTTTGTGGCAGAAATTATTGTTATGATTGCATTGAGACCTTCACTGTTAGAGGCACTGTGGTTAATTGTGGTGCCAGTTATAGCAATTGTATTTTCTTGCGTGTTTGGCCTTATGGTGAATTTGAAACTGCCAAAGCTTACGTGGGAAACGGAGGTTTCTGTTGTGAAACAGAGTGCTGCAACGGCAATAGGTGGATTAGGTAGCTTTTTGGTTGTCATTGTAAGCGCGCTACCGGTATTATTCTTGCCAGTGCAATATGTGAATATTGTATGTTTGGTGATTTGTGTTATTTTGGTAGTACCGACTGTTGGAATGTATCGTAGGAATTGTTGTGTGGATTTAAAGACATTGTGAGAATAGTCCGAAGATTAGAGGATAAAGATGTTTAGGTCGCTTGTTTTTCAAGCGGCCTTTATTATATTTATAGAAAAAAACATACAAACATGCTACAATATACAAAGGTAAATTGAGGATGAATTTGAAACGGATTTTGAATGATAATTAGAATTACAATAGGAATTAGGTAAGGAATATGACATATAATGAAGCAATACAATACATGGAACGGGTGCAGAAAAAGGGTAGCATTTTAGGATTGGGTCCAGTAAAGATGTTACTAGAACGATTGGGGAATCCACAGGATCAATTGTCTGTAATCCATGTGGCTGGAACCAACGGAAAGGGCAGTATCTGTACTTTTTTGGAAAGTCTGTATGTGGCAGAAGAAAAACGGGTTGGCAGATATATTTCTCCCACAATTCATTGTTATTTGGAACGGTTTCAGATTAATGGAATGTATATGGAAGAGGATGTTTTTGCGAAGCTACTAGAAGAAGTTGTCAAGATTTTGAATGTAATGGAAGAAGAAAGACAACCACTTCCAACTGCGTTTGAGATTGAGACAGCGATTGCATTTTTATATTTCCTGCAAGAAAAAGTGGATATTGTTATTCTGGAAACTGGTATGGGTGGCAGATTGGATGCAACCAATGTGGTAAAGCAGCCATTATGTACGGTGTTTGCGTCCATTGGTATGGACCATATGCAATTTCTTGGTGATACAATTGAGAAAATCACCTATGAAAAAGCAGGAATCATGAAAGAAGGTTCTCCTGCGGTGAGTTATCCGAACTCACTAGAAGTGGTGGGAGTATTGCGGAAAACCTATGAAAAAGTCTGTAAGAATGGTACACTAAGTGTTCCGTTTGTTGGAGTTATGAAGGATGATGTTTTCATCCTATCTGAAACCCTAGAGGGTAGTCGTTTCCTGTACAAGGGAGAAGAATATGAAATTGGAATGTCTGGAAGTTATCAGATTTACAATGCAGTAACAGCCATTGAAACAAAACTTATGCTAGATGGTAGTTTAATGATAGATGGACTGAAAAAAGCTACTTGGGAAGGACGTTTTGAAAAAATCTCCGAGGAGCCGTTATTTATTCGAGATGGAGCACATAACGTAGATGGTGTTATGGCATTAAAAGAGAGCTTGCAAAAGCATTTTACAAACCATAACATAATCTTTATAATAGGAGTATTAGGGGATAAAGAGTACGAGAGAATGATGCAGATTCTTTGTCCTATGGCAAAGCAAATATTCACCATTACACCACCGGTGGAACGAGGACTTTCTGGTGAAATCTTATGTGAGTGTGTTGAACAGTATTGCGTAAATGCACAGGCGTGCAGAGATGTTCAGCAGGCAATACAAAAAGCAAGACAATCTTATGCAAAGTACAAGAAACAAGGCGAACAAGCGGTCATTGTGGCTTGGGGATCTTTGTCCTATATTGGGCAGATTGTTAATGTGTAATGAAAAAATAAAAAGTATGTAGGTTTATGATGGAACGTATAGAGAAGATTCGGAATCATCCACTGTATATTCGAAATCAGCAGCGGATTGATGACATGGAAGTGAATAGAATATTTTGTTGTCACAGTGTGAATCATTCCTTGGATGTGGCGCGCATCTTGTATATCTTAGTGTTAGAGCAAGGGCTATTTTATGAGAAGGATATCATTTATGCCACAGCACTTCTTCATGATATCGGAAGAGGTTTGCAGTTGGAAGAAAATGTGCCTCATCACGAAATAGGTGCTAGACTTTCTAAAGATATTTTGAAAGATTGTGATTTTAGTGCAGATGAGATTGCAATGATTACAGAGGCAATTGCAGGGCATCATACTGGTAAGGCGCATTCGGAAGGTGCAACAGATAATCAGGAAGTTTCGTTTACAGATTTGTTTTACAAGGCAGATAAGCTTAGCAGGAATTGCTTTGATTGCAAGGCCAGTGAGGAATGCTATTGGAAGCAGGAGAAGAGAAATTTGCAGATTCGTTATTAGAAGGATAAGACATCGAAGGAGCACGGTATCAATGATTATCGGAAATAGGAATTTTGATTTTGAAAATCAATTTTATATGATGGGCATTTTGAATGTAACACCAGATTCTTTTTCGGATGGTGGCAGATTCAATAGCTTGGATTCTGCCATGTATCAAGCAGAAAAGCTAATCAATGATGGTGCAGATATTATAGATGTAGGCGGCGAATCCACACGACCAGGGCATGATAAGGTGTCAGAGGAAGAAGAGATTGAACGCATATGTCAGGTGATTGATCGTTTAAAGCTGCAGTTTGATATACCAATTTCGTTGGATACGTACAAAGCTGGTGTTGCCAAGGTTGGTATTCAGGTCGGTGCAGATATGATTAATGATATATGGGGACTGAAGTGGGATTCTCATATGGCAGAAGTGATAGCTGGTTCGAATGTTGCTTGTTGCCTGATGCATAACCGCAAGGAGAACGATTATAAGGATTTGATGTCTGATATAAAAAATGATTTGAAGGCAAGTATTGAGATTGCAAAGTCGGCAGGAATCGATGCAAACAAAATTATAATTGATCCAGGAATTGGCTTTGCGAAAGATTTGGAACAGAATCTTTTGGTTATGAAAAACTTAGAGCAATTGAGAGAGTTAGGATATCCGATATTGCTTGGTGCATCAAGAAAATCTATGATTGGATTAACCCTTGACTTACCAGTGGAGGAACGAGAAGAAGGAACGATTGCAACTTCAGTGCTGGGATTAAAGGCTGGTTGTTCAATCTTCCGTGTGCATGATGTACAGAAAAATTTGAGGGCATTGCAAATGACGGAAGCGATATTGAAAGCATAGGAGAGTAAGAATGGCATTTAGTGTTTTGGTGGTGATTATACCATTGATATTTTTCCTGTACAAAAGAAACAAGGGAAAAAAGTTAATAGAAAAAGGTTGTGAAAAGTATCAGCTTCCAAAAGCGAGTTTGATAAAGTATGACAAGCGACAGATGAAACTGAATCTTATTTTGACAGTTGTATTTGGATTGTTGACAGCTTTCTCATGTATATTGGTTTGGGCAGATTTTGTTCCTTTGGATGATGCTACAGATTTTTTGCTTGTGATAATATTACTTTTCTATGTGTGTAGTGGTCCGTTGTTCATTTGTATGCTGTATCAGTTATTATCTGGGATGAATTACATGTATCTTTTAAAGAAACATGGTTATGAAGTGCCAGAGAATAAGAAGGATTATGATTCCTTATTAGAATTGCTTCCTCATCAGGTACAAGAGGTAGATGAAGATGCAAAGGAAATGTGCAATAAAGCTAGTTTGGTGCTCGGTATAAGTTCTCTTGGCGGGCTGCTTGTGTTGTTAGGCGTTGATGTTTGGTTTGTTGTTGAATGGTATAGTTATTATAAGACTGAAATTGCAACCATGATAGGATTCATCTCCATTATAGATGTGGTGTTGCTAATCTATTGCATTATTTTCTTTCGACAAAGGAATGAAAAGCAATACAAGGATGATGTGGAGATTGATGAGAATAGAAAGAACAGAATGCCGGTAGTAGAGGGCATATTAACTATTCTCATTTTGTTAGTTTTTTCGGGAGCTGTCAAATATACAGCACATTCTATAACAGATTATGTATTTAGGGCGAGGGTTTCAGCAGATATTGCGACCATTCAAAGCGTTCGACAATCCTTGGTAACTACATATGTACTGACGGAGGCACAAGGGAAGGATGCCTCATGGGAAGAAAGAAAAAATGAGCTTATACAAGGTTTGGATATTACCACATGGGGCGTGCCAGAGGATGAATTCCAGAAGGAAGTCGCGAACATTCTTGGAATATCGGATTTTGCACAGTTGAAAGACGATTTTCGTACCTCAAATGGAGAGGCCATTGTTTATGTTCAGATTGTAGAAAATGTATTGAAGGTAGAATTGAAAAATCCTATTAGAAAAGTGGATGAATTAGATACATCCATTTGTTCGGAGTATACAATTCAGTGATACTTTTGACACGGATTATCTGGAATTTTGTAAAGATGGGAGTGCGTATATGGATAAGATTATTATTAAAGATTTGGAGACCTTTGGATATCATGGCGTATTTGAAGAGGAAGCATTTCTAGGACAGAAATTTATCATTACAGCAGTGTTGCATCTTAGTACACGTAAAGCAGGGAAGACAGACGATTTGCAGGATTCTTTGGATTATGGTGTGGCATGCCAGTTGATTAAAAAAATTGTGAAGACAGAGCGTTACCAATTAATTGAACGTTTGGCAGAGGAGATAGCAGAGCAGCTGTTATTGACATTTACTCTGTTACAGAGTGTAGAAATCACAGTGAAAAAACCTTGGGCACCGGTGCTGATGTCTATGGATACTGTGGCAGTTACTATCAAGCGCGGTTGGCACAAGGCGTATCTTTCTATTGGTTCTAATATGGGAGATAAAGAGGGACATTTGGACTTTGCTATTGATCAATTGAATGCATTGCCAGATACGAAGGTGACTGCAGTTTCGGATTTTATTGTTACCGAGCCTTATGGAGGCGTGGAGCAGGATGACTTTCTAAATGGTGCCTTAGAAATTGAGACATTGAAAACACCCGAAGAGTTGTTGGAAACAGCCTTAAGTATAGAAAAAGAAACTGGCAGAGAACGTTTGATTCACTGGGGACCAAGAACGTTGGATATTGACATTTTGTTCTATGACGATGCGATTATTATGACGGATGATTTGAAAATTCCACACGTGGAAATTCCAAAGCGTCAATTTGTGTTAGAACCCCTTTCTAACATTGCACCGTATCATATCCATCCGGTGTATCATAAGTCTGTTGTACAGATGTTAGAAAAGTTGCAATGTGAAGAATAAATGCAGATGTAAAAGTATAGCATGATAGAAGTCGATACAATAGGGAGAGCATGATGATTCAGGATTTAAGTATAACAAGAGAAGAGATTGATGCAGTTGATAAGCAGATTGTAGAGTTGATAGAAAAGAGAATGGATTTGGCGTTAGAGGTTGCGAAATTCAAACAATCCACTGGTAAACCAATCTATGACAGAGAAAGAGAACTGCAGAAGCTGGAGAAGCTTGGGAGCATGGCGAGTACAGAGTTCAATTCTAAGATTATTCAAGAGTTGTTTTTACAGATTATGTCTGGTTCAAGACGTTATCAGTACAGTGTGATTGGGGACCAGGATAATGTGATTGATGATATGTTTTCTTCTGTTGAAGAGTTAGAAATCACCAAAGATACGAAAGTGGTATATGCTGGTGTGCCAGGTGCATTTGCAGAAGCAGCTATGGTGGAATATTTTGGAGAAGATGTTCAGGCAAGCAATGTGAAGGAATTTTATGAGGTCGCAAAGCTGGTTTCTGAGGGAAGTGCAGACTATGGTGTGCTGCCAATTGAGAATTCCTCTGCTGGATTTGTAAGTGGTATCTATGATTTGTTGGAGCGCTATCAATTGTCTATTGTGGGAGAGCAAATGATACAGGTGAACCAGTGCTTGTTAGGTATTCCTGGGACGGATTTAACTGCGGTTAAAACTGTATTTTCACATCCACAGGGATTGATGCAGGCGAAGGAATATTTAGAGGATAAGGACTGGAAACAGGTAAGTATGAATAATACGGCCTTGAGTGCTAAGAAGGTTCGTGATGATGGTGACACAACACAGGTTGCGATTGCAAGTGAAAGAGCAGCGAAGCTGTATGGATTGACAATATTGAATCCGCAGTTGAATGTTTCAGATAACAATACTACACGTTTTGTGATTGTCTCCAACAAGCGAGAATATGTGAAGAAAGCCAATAAGGTCAGTATCACATTCGCACTCTCTCATGAGTGTGGAAGTTTGTATAACATTTTGGCACACTTCATTTTCAATAATGTGAATATGACTAGCATTGAGTCTATTCCACTTACAGGAAAACAGTGGGAGTATTGTTTCTTTGTGGATTTTGAGGGGAATTTAAGTGACAATGAGGTGAAAAATGCCTTGAAAGGGATTATGGCTGAGACAGATGATTTTCGAATTCTTGGTTGTTTTGTCTCTGAGAAGTAATACCAATAAAAGAAAGAGATTTATGAAATGCAAAAATGATGAAATGCTAGATGTTTCATTGTATAGAAGGTATAAAAACTAGATTATGTAAACTGGTGAAACGGAGGGGATGCGCAATGGCATACAAGACATTTGCAGCTATAGACGTGGGCTCAAGTGACGTATCCATGAAAATTTTTGAAATTACAACCAGAAAAGGATACCGTCAGATTGATTACGTGTCTAATATTATTGAATTGGGATCGGATACCTATGCAAGTGGGTATATTTCACAGGAGTCGGTGGAGCGACTTTGTGATATTTTAAATGGGTTTACAAAAAAAATGAGAGAGTACGGAACATTGGATTACTGTGCCTATGCAACTAGTGCAATCCGAGAGGCAAAGAACAACATGATGGTGTTGGATTTGATTAAGCTTCGTACAGGATTGGATGTAAACATTTTAAGTAATTCAGAGCACCGTTTCTTAATGTATAAAGGTCTTGCAGTAAAAGCGGACTATTTTGATAAGATTGTAGAAAAGAATACCGCTATTGTGGACATTGGTGCAGGTAGTATTCAGATTTCCCTTATGAATAATGGAAAGCTGACTGCAACACAAAATCTTCCTATTGGAGCGTTACGTGTAAGAGAGAGATTGAAGACCTTACGATTTGGAAATACGCAGCTAGAGCATGTGATGGAGGAATTGATTGCCAACGAGATTAATACGTTCCGTCACTATTATCTTGGCGATAAGGACATTAAGAACATTATTGCTATCGGTGATGAGATTGAAAATCTAATTCAAATGGTTCCTGAACTCTCTATTAAGGATAATCTCAATGCAGAACAGTTAAATGTGATTTTTGGAAAACTGTTAAATAAGAGTGCGATGGATATTGCAACAGAATATAAAATTCCGTATGAGCGTGCAACATTGCTGTTACCTGCGGCTATCATTTATGGTATTTTCTTGAGACAGGCTAAGGCAGATTTGATATGGACGCCAAGTATTGATTTGTGTGATGGTATTATTGTAGAGGAGTTGGAACGTTCTAAGAAATTATTGTTTGAACGTAATTTCGACGACGATATTCGTTCTTCTGTTATTCAAATAGCAAAACGTTATTGTTGCAACAACCTGCATAATCATAATGTGACCAAGATCGCAAGTCAAATATTCGACAAGACAAAGAGAATTCACGGCTTACAGAATAAGCACAAATTGCAACTTGAGATTGCAGCAACACTGCATGATTGTGGTAAATTCATTAATATGAATGAGGCGGCATTTAATTCCTATTCCATTATTATGTCAACCGAGATAATGGGCTTATCTCATAAGGAGAGGGAGGAGATTGCCAATATTGTGCGATACAATTCGCAACCTTTACCTGATTACAAAGAGTTATCTAGTTCTATAGGGAATTGTGATTATATGATTATTGCAAAATTGGCAGCAATTCTCAAAGTTGCCAATGCTATGGATCGCTCCCACAAACAAAAAGCCAGTGCTTACAGCATGGTGGTAAAGGATAAGCAGTTGATGATTACGGTAGATACTTTGGATGATTTGGCATTAGAGCGTGGTTTGTTTGCTGATAAAGCAGAATTCTTCCAACAGGTATATGGTATTGAACCAGTATTGAGACAGAAAAGGAGCATGTAACATATGAAAGAGAAAAGTAAGTTTTTAAAGCCAGAATATCTGGAGAACAGAGAACTTTCATGGCTTCAATTTAATAAACGTATTTTGGCAGAGGCAAAGGATAAGAGTATATTGCTTTTTGAGCGTATGAAATTCCTTAGTATTAGTGCATCAAACTTGGATGAATTTTTTATGATTCGTATTGCTTCTTTGATGGATATGGTACATGCGGGTTACACCAAAAAGGATATTGCCGGTTTGACTGCGCAGGAACAGTTGGATGCAATTATGCCAGAAACCAAGGAGTTTATGGCGGAGCAATATGTAACATTTAATCGCTCTTTGTTGCCACAGTTAGAAAAATGTGGATTGCGTATTGTTCGTCACCATGAGGATTTGACTGAAAAACAGGCAAAGTATGTGGATGAGTATTTCAACCGAAATGTGTATCCAGTTCTTACACCAATGGCTGTGGATCAATCCAGACCATTTCCATTGATTCAGAACAAATCCTTGAATATTGGTGCATTGATTAAGGACAAAAAGAAAAAGGATGTAGTAGATATTGCAACAGTGCAGGTTCCAAGTGTACTTTCTCGTATCGTGGAAATTCCGTCAGAAAATGATGGGGAAACCACAATCATTTTGTTGGAGGAAGTGATCGAGAGGAATTTGGACAAATTATTCCTGAATTATACCATTTTGAGTGCACATCCTTATCGTATTATGAGAAATGCAGATTTGACCATTGATGAGGATGATGCTGCAGATTTGCTGAAAGAAATTGAGAAGCAGATTAAGAAACGTCAGTGGGGTGAAGTTATTCGTTTGGAAGTGGCTGATACCATGGATAAACGTTTGCTTAAGCAGCTGATGAAACAGTTAAATGTGGATGAGAACCATTTATACAAGATAAAAGGTCCTTTGGATTTGACGTTCTTGATGAAGGCATACGGATTGGATGGATTTGATGACTACAAATTACCAAAGTTTACACCGCAACCAGTTCCTGGTATCGAGAGAGAACGTGGAATTTTTGAGCAGATTCAAGAAGGAGATATTTTATTACATCATCCATATTACGAGTTTACACCTGTTATTGATTTTATATCTCAGGCAGCCAATGATCCAAACGTATTAGCAATCAAGCAGACGCTGTATCGAGTAAGTGGTAACTCGCCAATTGTTGCTTCTCTTGCGAGAGCGGCGGAGAATGGTAAGCAGGTTACCGTACTTGTGGAATTGAAGGCACGTTTTGATGAGGAGAATAACATTGTATGGGCGAGAAAGCTAGAAAAGGCTGGTTGTCATGTAATCTACGGATTAGTTGGTTTAAAGACACACTCTAAGATTGCTTTGGTTGTGCGTCGTGAAGAAGATGGTATTCGCAGATATGTACATTTAGGAACTGGTAATTACAATGATGTAACTGCGAAGCTTTATACGGATATGGGATTACTTACTTGCAATGATGCCATTGGTGAGGATGCTACAGCGGTATTTAATATGCTTTCAGGTTATTCAGAACCGCCAGCTTGGAATAAGCTGATGGTGGCACCGATTTGGTTAAAAGATCGATTTTTGAAATTGATTGAGCGCGAGGAGGATAATGCAAAGAAGGGCAAACCTGCTAAAATCATTGCTAAGATGAATTCCCTTTGTGACCCGATGATTATTGAGGCACTTTATAAAGCAAGTGCGGCAGGCGTACAGATCGATTTGATCATCCGTGGTATTTGTTGTTTGAAAGTTGGTATTCCTGGAGTGTCAGAGAACATTCGCGTTCGTTCCATTGTTGGTAATTTCTTAGAACATTCTAGAATATTCTACTTCTATAATGACGGCTTTGAAGATGTGTATATGGGAAGTGCAGACTGGATGCCACGTAATCTGGATAAGCGTGTTGAAATTACCTTCCCTGTTGAGGATGAAAAGCTGAAGCAGGAAGTGATAGATATTTTACAGCTACAATTAAATGATACATTGAAAGCTCATATTTTGCAGCCAAACAGTAGAGAATATGCAAAACAGGATCTGCGTGGTTTGGAAAAAATAGGTGCACAGGATGAGTTTTGTAAACAGGCTTTGCATAAGAAATCAAAGTTAGATGAAGGGGTAGTGAAAACCGTGTTTGAGCCGGCAATTCACAAGCCAGAATAATAAGAACGATTTTCTTTCGGAAAGTTCTTGACTTTAATAGTTACATGTGTTAATCTATTCAAGTCGTGTGACGAATACAACAAAGTAGAGTATCCACTCTCACCTTAGCGCATGAGGCGACTCGGGTTGAATATTAGATGATTTATTGTGATTTCTAATAAAAGTGGGTAGTTTACTGCCCACTTTAGTTTTTTTATATCATTTATTATGGAGGTACAAAGCCATTAGCGAGTTAATGATTAATGAGCAGATTCGTGATAAGGAAGTCCGTTTGATCGGTTCCGATGGAGAGCAGTTGGGAATTATGTCAGCTAAGGATGCGATGAAGTTAGCGAAGGAAGCTGAACTTGATTTGGTAAAGATTGCTCCAACCGCAAAGCCACCGGTATGTAAGATTATTGATTATGGTAAATACCGTTACGAGCTTGCTAGAAAAGAGAAAGAAGCAAAGAAAAAACAGAAGACAATTGATGTGAAAGAGGTTCGTTTATCACCAAACATCGACACCAATGATTTGAATACAAAGGTGAATCAGGCAAGAAAGTTCTTGGCGAAGGGTGATAAGGTGAAAGTTACTTTGAGATTCCGAGGAAGAGAGCTTGCCCATGTAAATTCGAGCAAAGGTATTTTAGATGAATTTGCAAAGCAATTAGAAGATGTTGCAGTTGTGGATAAGCCTGCAAAATTCGAAGGTAGAAGCATGATTATGTTTTTATCTGAGAAAAAGTAATTTAAGCATTATGAATTACGTTATATGCTGGAACAAAGTTCCGATTATATAAGAGATAACAGATATTTAAGGAGGAAATTACAATGCCAAAATTAAAAACTAACAGAGCAGCAGCTAAGCGTTTTAAGAAAACAGGAACTGGTAAATTAAAAAGAAACAAAGCTTACAAGCGTCATATCTTAACCAAGAAGACTACTAAGAAGAAGAGAGATCTTAGAAAAGCAACAATGATGGATAAGACAAATGAGAAGGTAATGAAGAAGATTTTACCTTATCTATAAGATGGATTGAATTAGGAGGAAATAGAAATGGCAAGAGTTAAAGGCGGCGTAGGCGCAAAGAAGAGACATAACAGAGTATTAAAGCTCGCAAAAGGTTATAGAGGAGCAAGATCTAAGCAGTATAGAGTAGCAAAGCAGTCAGTTATGAGAGCACTTACTTCTTCATATGCTGGTAGAAAGCAGAAGAAGAGACAGTTCAGACGTCTTTGGATCGCTCGTATCAATGCAGCAGCTAGAATGAACGGTTTATCATACAGCAAGTTCATGTACGGCTTAAAGTTAGCTGGTGTTGACATGAACAGAAAGATGTTAGCAGAGTTAGCTGTATCTGATGCAGAAGGTTTTGCAAAGTTAGCAGAGGTTGCTAAGAGCAAACTTGCATAATTAATAAGTATATTACGGTTATACCGTTTATATAGGGTTGAGGGAGAATAGGAGCAGGTGTCTGTGACACCTGCATCCGCACTCTCAGATTCTATCGAAAAAATGCAATTTTCTATTGCTTTTTTAATGAAAAAGTAGTAATCTATACAAGGTTCTTGTTTTGAGAAGAACCACATATAATTGAATATGCGGAAGTGCTGGAACTGGCAGACAGGCTAGACTAAGGATCTAGTGGTAGTAATACCGTGAGGGTTCAAGTCCCTTCTTCCGCAGTCTTGAAAATTCAACGTTTCCGATGATTTCAACATGAAATATTAGAAATAGTTTTGGGTAAACATCTAACAAATATCTAACAGATGGTAAGTTACTATATGTGACAAAGAAAAAGATACTCGTACATTATGTATGGAGTATCTTTTTTCGTTCCCAATAATTCATTTCCATACTGTAAGTTCTTAATAAAAGCTAATTCATTTACTACATCTAAGCTTTTTTAACAGTTTAATTCATTTCCCATACCTAAGTTATTAATTAATGATAATTCATTGCATACTTTAGGTCTCTTATTTGGCTAATTCATTACTAATTTTTAAGTTGTTTACTCCAAATAATTCATTTTCTTTTCAGATTACTACGTGTTAATTCATTTAGCTTTCATAAGTTGTTTCATTTGACTAATTCATTCAGATTTCATAAGTTGTTGTATTTAATCAATTCATTCAGTTCATCTAAGTTATTTACTTATGATAATTCATTTGTTTTTCCTAAGTTTTTATGGAAGACTAATTTATTTCTTATAAGGTAACTATAAGAAGAAAAAGAGCCTTAGAAATAAGGCTCTCATATACTAATTAATTGGTATCTATTTTAAGTATTTCATATTACACATCACCTCTGGTGTCTGTCTGGTCTTACCTTTGAACTTCATATTAGCGACTACCTTAACTGCATAATCATACTTCTTAAAGTTTAGATTACTCTTCTTAAACTTTTTAATTGTATAATTAGTCTTTTTTGTTGTAGCTACCTTAACCCAACTATTATTAAGAAGCTGTTTTTCTGTCTTATACCTCTTAATATAAATGGTATAATTCTTTACCCCTTTGATATTCAACTTCTTCCATGAAATTTTTGCTGAATTTGATGTTTTAACACTCTTGTTCATTTTAACTGCTGGTACATAATAAAGTGGGGCTGACCATTCGGAAGTGCCACTTAAACCTGTGTTTGAGTCATAGGCTGTTGTACGCATTCTAACGTAGAATGGTTTCTTCTGTGCTTTCTTGGTTACTTCGAAACCAACCATACCGTCAACACCTAGTTTCATTCCTGAATAGCTCTCACCATACTTTGAGCCACGCAACTCCCAACACTCATTTTTCTGCAACAACTTATTTGTCTTTGCATCATACATCTCTATCTCATAGAAATGTCTGATAGTTCTCTTTGAAGTCTGCTTGTAAGTTGTATCACCTACTGAATGGTCATCTGTCTTGGAATAAAACCAAAAGTTGATAAAGTCTTTTGTATAATAACCTGGCTCCGACCTCTCTGACCATGCTAATACAGGTTTGTCGATAACTAAATGAGTACCATCTTCGGAAATGGTCACATTGTTCTTCTTATCCATACCACCTGTCATTTTATCCCAACCAACTGCTTCATAATGAGCCTTTGCTGTAATTGGGTTACTAAGTACCATTACCACTAATGTAAGTAACAAAAGTGGTTTTAAAATTGTTTTGTTCTTCTCCATCTTAAATTCCTCCGTTTATTGTTGTTTGTTTAATTTTGTTTCACTTAAAGAAGTTGACTGTGTCTACATGATAATCCCATTATAGCACGTTGAAGATAGAAGAGTAATCTTAATGTAATAATTGGAGATTAAAATGTAAGCATTTGTATAATTATATTCTCTTTATCGAAGATATTCAAGAGTGAGAATATATCTTATGCTTAATCCATAAAATATTTGTGGGGGCTATAACAATGATTGATTATAAACCATTTTGGGATACGTTAGAAAAGTCATCAGAAAATTGGTACACTTTAAAAAATAATCATAATATATCTCATAGCACGCTCCATAGGTTGAAGCATAATAAAGATATTACGACAAAAACAATTAATGACTTATGTCGTATTCTTAATTGTAATGTATCTGATATACTAATTTATAAGCAATCAGAAAATGACCAAAGGTTATAGTAGAAGATATAAAATTAAAAAAAGTATTGACAGTGAGAAGAATATATGATATTCTAAGAAGAGATAGACAAAAATATATAAAATCCACATAAGTTTGGTTGCTATTAACGGACCATGGGTCCTTGTGAACTGAGGGATTGCATAACTCGAATTTCAGTTGTCTATCGCTGAACTAAGTTTTGCGTCTTCTTTTCTCGGCGAAATCGAAAGTTAATGAGCACCAGAAAAAACAATTATGTTTTTTCTGGTGCTTTTTTGTGCTTGATTTCATTGTGGTAAAGGAGATTTATTATGCGAGGTGGATAAAATTATTAAGTGAACATACAAACAAAATAAAATATTAAAGGAGAAAGAATTATGCAGATTACAATTAATGATTATTTAAAGGACATCGCGTTAGAATCGGTAGATGATATGAAGTTGTTAGTTTTGGATGAATTTATTTATGAAACCAAAAATGATGATGGAATTATCAAAGAGGCTGGCACTAAGTATATAGTTGAGATTGTCGAGACGTCTCCGTTGAGAAGGGTACGTTTTGGTGTTAAGATTCCAAACGCAACACCGTTTTTAACTGAGGCACAGTTGGATTCTGATGTTTTTTGTAAATTTGAAGGCTTAAAGGTATCATTTCTAACTAACAATGATGTTTTTTTTAAGGCTGACAATATAAAGATTGTAAAATAATGTGGATGGGGAGAAACTCTCCCCATCCGAAGATTGAGAGGTAAAGCGAATGAGTAGTTTTATGCTATTACTTATCACACTTGCTGTTTGTTTACTTATCTATTT
This sequence comes from Lachnospiraceae bacterium, assembly GCA_045537735.1. Classification (GTDB taxonomy): domain Bacteria; phylum Bacillota; class Clostridia; order Lachnospirales; family Lachnospiraceae; genus CAG-590. The sequence goes on along the minus strand of JAZSPZ010000035.1, from coordinate 56,786 downwards.
GGGAGATGAGAATAGGAAAAGTTCAAGTCAACAGAAAGTAGATATGTATGATATTTTACCGAGTGTTTTAAGACCTGATGGATATTTTCAAGTGGATTCTGATTGGTTATCTAGCAAATTTAGGTTTATTTATAAGTATTATGATGAATATCTGATTAAGACGTGTTTCTATGATGGTGAGAGAGACATATATCATATTTATTTGGAATTAATAAATCTAAAGCCAGAATACAAGGTACAGTTAGAGAAACTCCCAGAATTGTTTGAGAAATATACAGAAAAGATACTTCTTGGGAGAATTTCTAATGTTTCAGATTTAGTGTTTTATGCTTCGTTTTATGATGCATTTACTGTAAATGTACATCTTATGGTGGGTAATTCGGACAATGCACGTCAATATATACGCAATCTAAAGTTGGAAAGGCAAAGACAAAGATTGCCAGAAGAACAGAAGATTGATGAACAGATAGAGTCCCGAGAAAATGAAATACAGAAGAGCATTATACAGAAACTTAGAGATATGTAAGACTTTTCGTGGGTGCGTAGAGGTTAGTATTACCTCTACGCACCTATGGGACAGGGACAGATTTAAGAGATAGGAGATTAAGATTATGAGTATTAATAGCCAAGAATCATGTCGAAGTTGGTTTTGTGTTTTGAATAATCCAGAAAAGATATTTAAAAATATGACACCGTTAGAAATGGTGGAAGAAGCTATGAAAAGATGGTATGAGCAAAAACCTGATAAAAGAGCATGTGCGGTGAATTATGAAATAGGTGATAAAGGGACACCACATATGCACATGGTTTTAGAAGATTCTGATAAAAGTAGATTTAGTTCTGTTCAAAAGTCATATCCTGGCGTACATATTGAACCGACAAAGGGGACAAAGCAGCAGGCAGAAGATTACATTGAAAAAAAAGGTGGGTTTTTGGAAAAAGAGCATACAGTTGTTGTGCCAGCACAATACTATGGAATTATAAAAGGAAGACAAGGATATAGGTCTGATTTGGAGAAGATTGATGAACTGATTGATGAGGGATATACGCGTGGAGAGATTTGTGATACTTCTATAAAAAATAGAAGATTTAGTCATCTAGTAAAAGATGCTTTTTTTTCTAAGAAGAAGAGAGAACAAGATGTATTACGCGAAATGAAAGTTTTTTATCATTTTGGTATATCTGACCCTCAAAATCAATATGACTTTATGGATTTGGTGAAGCAATATGGTAAAGAATCAATTTATAGAGTGACCGATGTAACAAAGGGGTGTTTTGACTTATATGATGGAGAAAAGGTATTGTTTATTAAAGGTTTTGAACATGGTATAAGTATGCAACAATTAACTTCCTACTTGGATGGATATCAAACGCAGATTCATTGTAGATACAGTAATTCGATTGCGTGTTGGGATGAAGTACACCTTGCTTCGATATATTCTCCAGAAGATGTGTATAATTTTATGCTTAAGCCAGAATATCAAAAGCCTGAGGCTTATGTACAATGGTTGAACTTATTAGGTACGATTATATATCATTATGAAGAGAACGGACATTATAAGAAGTTTATAATGAGTGGTAAAGATTATGTGGATTCTGAAGATTTGAAGCGTCGAGCAGAACAATAACAACTATATTACAAGTAATTAAGAAAGATAAAGGTGCAAACCAAATAACTTAAAGAAAACGAAAAACTTAGAGCCACCTTTTGAAAAGGTGAAGAATATGTTAGAGAATTACCCAGATGTATTAACTATAATGCATTTGAAAGAGATATTGCATTATAGTAGCAATACAACTATTTATAAATTGATTAGAGAAGGAAAGATAAAAGCAGTACATACAAGGGGTAACAAATACTTAATTCCGAAAAAGTATGTCATTGAATATCTGTTAGACAATTAAGGATGACTATGATACGATAATGTCACATATGGTAACTACCTCTGTGACATTAAGAAGGAGGATTTAAGTATGAGAAATGTTACAGGTAGTTTATATGAAAAGAATAATAAATGGCAGATGATGATTAACTATTATGATGTGGATGGAAAGCGAAAGCAGAAATCCAAATCAACTGGTCTTGTTGTGAAAGGGAACAAACGGAAAGCACAAATTATGCTTGATGAGTTATTGCACGAATATAATGATGATGTGACAAAGCTATTCAGTAAAGATATGCTTTTCTCTGATTATATGTTGCAATGGCTTGAAGAGTATAAAAGTGAGGTTCGTGGTAATACCTATCAGAACTATAAGTATGTGGTAGAAGCTCATATTGTTCCATACTTCAAGGAAAGAGGAATTACTATTAAGGAATTAAGACCGAGAGATTTGAAAGCCTATTATAATTTCAAGTTAAAAACCTTATCGGCTAATACTGTCAAGAAACATCATGCAAATATCCATAAGGCACTTAGAAAGGCTGTTGAATATGATTTAATTTCTTACAATCCTGCAAGTGCTGTTGAATTACCTAGTGTGAAAGGATATGTAGGAAACTTTTATGAAGAAGATGAGATAAAGGTTTTGAAAGAGATTGTAAAAAGTACACCGATTGAAGTTCCTGTTATGCTAACTGTATTTTATGGATTTAGAAGAAGTGAAGTATTAGGGTTAAGATGGCAGTCAGTGGATTTTGAAAAGAATGAAATTCATGTAGAACATACATTAGTAGTTGTGAAAGGAAACACAGTTCCAACGGATAACACAAAGAGCCGAGAAAGTAATCGCATTATGCCAATGGATGAGGAAATTAAGAAGTATCTAAAGTCAGTTAGGGCGAAGCAACTAGAAAATATGAAGTTCTATGGAGATACTTATGTAGATAGTGGTTATATTTGTACTTATGACAATGGAGAGTATATTAAGCCAGCTTATCTATCGCATACTTTCAAGAGAATATTGAAAGCAAATGCAGATAAGATAAAGACAGTACGTTTCCATGATTTAAGACATAGTTCAGCAACCATGTTATTATCGTTAGGGTTCAGCTTGGAAGATATTAAAGCATGGTTAGGACATTCAGATATATCTACTACACAACGATATGCACATTATTTGGATAGCAAAAAGAAGAATATGTTAGAAAGTTTGAATAGAAAGATTGGCTAGAGCATCTAACAAACATCTAACAGAAAGTCAAAAAATGTGCTTATGTTGATTTTACAGTGTTTAAGAGAATTTAAGAAATGAATATTGAAAAAACCTAGCAAAATCAATGGTTTGCAGTGTTTCAAACTGATAAATAATGATACAAATTGAATTATATTGATTAGTGGATTTTCGGACTAAGGATCTAGTGGTAGTAATACCGTGAGGGTTCAAGTCCCTTCTTCCGCACGAATTAAGAATGACTCAGGCAAAGCCTGGGTCATTCTTTTTCGTGCGGAAGCACCTTGAACCCTTGGGTTCAAGGTCTCCTCGCCACAGAGTGGCTTCGTCGGTCGGTTCGACGGGAAAAACGTCCACCGGACCTTTTTCTGTTTCCGTCTCACCCCATCTTCCGCAGAGACAGAACACAACTCAGGCAAAGCCTGGGTTATTTCCTTTTTGTGCGGAAGCACCTTGAACCCTACATTTGTTTACTGTAAAATGATAGATAGTTGTATATACAGAAGATAAATTGAAAGGATAAGCTTGAGATGATTAAAAATATTGTGTTTGATGTTGGAATGGTTTTGGTTGATTTTTGTTGGGCACAACATTGTAGAAATCTAGGATTTGATGAAGAAGTGATAGAAGCTTTTGATAAGTATATGATTTCTTCTAATGATTGGGAACAGATGGATGAAGGTTTAATGGATGAGGAAGAAGCGATTCAGCACTTTATTGAGGCTATGCCGCAGTATAAAGAGCAAGTTGAAATCTTTTGGCAACACCCAGAAGGCTTTGTGAAGGAGTATGCTTATGCGACTCCAATGATACAACAGCTACAGCAAAAAGGGTATAAGGTGTATCTATTATCAAATTATCCATTGGGTATATATCAGATTCATTGGCCAACATTTTCCTTTTTGGAAAGGGTGGATGGCTACATTGTCTCTGCACAGGAGTGTATGAAAAAGCCGGATGAAAGAATCTATAGGTTGTTATGTGACCGATATCAAATCAAAGCAGAGGAATGTTTGTTTGTTGACGATAGACAGGTGAATGTGGATGCTGCTATAGCAGTGGGTATGGAGTCAGTTTTGTTTGAGGGATACGAGAAACTGATGCAGTATTTGAAGATAGAAGTGTAATAAAAAGAGGATGTTTTTGTTTTGAAAACATCCTCTTTTGCTTTAAATCACTATGATTGAATTGTATTATGTAAACTTGTGGTGTGATTATTTGTATCCAAAATATGCGTCAATACCCTTTACCATACCCTTCACCATTTTCTTCTGGAAGGACGCATTATTGAGTTTGCGGTCCTCTGTTGGGTTGCTCATGAAACCACATTCAATAAGGACGGTTGGCATTTTGCTCCAGTTGGTTCCCGTTAAGTCGTTGCGAACCACGATGCCACGTTTGTAGATTCCGGTTGCATCGCAATATTCGTCAATCAGTTTGGTTGCTAGTTTTTTGCTCTTTTTTGCGTATTTTCCTGCATAATATGGATTGGAGGTGGAAGCATATAAGACACTTGCACCTCTTGCAGAAGAACTGCTAAAGCTATCTGCGTGGATGCGGATGCAAATGTTGGCTCCACTCTTATTCCCTTTTTTGGCACGGGCAACATTTCCCATTTTCACATCGTGTTTGGTGCGGCTTAACACAACTTCATATCCCTTCTTCTCTAGAGCGGTTTTCAACTTTTTGGAAATGGTTAATGTAAATTTGTATTCTGGAATACCGGTAGCAACACCGGTTGCACCACCGGTCATTTTCTCTTTTCGAGTAGAACTTCCAGGACCGATTGGTTCTGTCGTTAAATCTGTATAGCGTTGATGACCAGGATCGATGTAGATAATTTTCTTTCCTTTGATCTTGACTTTACATTGGATGGTTTGCCCTTCGCATGTAGCGGACACGGTTACTGTTCCTACCTGTTTTCCTTTTAATACCCCCTTTTTATTGATCGTGGCATACTTTGTATTGGAAACAGAATATTGTACCACAGATCCTGCTGGGGCGTTGGTTTTGAGTGTATATTTCTTGGTGGCTTTCAGAGTCTTTGGTTTCTTGGTAAATGCAAATACAAAGTTTTCTTCGGAAGAAGTCTCTGTTGTGTTATGATTGTCTGGTTGTGTTGCAAATGCATGTGACCCAAAGGTAAGTGTTAAGCATACCAGTAAGAGTAATATAATTGGTAATCGATATCGTTTTCCCATAAGAACCTCCCTATCGTCTTTTTAAAAATATTTTAGCATAGAATAACTCCTTTTCAAGAAAATCTTTTTGGTGTATGATGTGTTGAGAGGTGATACGATGTTTTGGAATCGCGAAAATAGAGAGAAAAAGAAGCTTGCAAAGATGAAAAGACAAGAAGCATATGACAGAGTGTATAAGCTACATCAGGATGCGACTTTTCTTTGTTATATTGATGAGGTTTGTGAGGAAGAATACCAGGGAGAACAGTGTATCAAGTTGGTAGGAAGTATGGCAATTGGCGAGGGAACGGTTGAAGAACAATATTCTTTGTATAGCTGTGAAGGCAGATGGAAGGCAACCGTGGATATCGACGAGTTCTATATCGGTGCGGATTCTGTGGAGAAGTTAGAAAGTTCTGATAAAGTGGTTGCTGTTTATCCAAAGCAAAGAGATATATCATTTAAAGCGGGAGATATATTATGTAGACTGTAGTAAGTGCTGAGTGAGCAATGTACATGATAGATGTATATAGTAGATGGATTGTAGGATTATGTTAACTAAGGAGGAGAGGTTATGCCACCGATTACCAATGATTGGGCTGAATATTTGAAGCCAGAATACAAAAAGGAGTATTACAAAAAGTTATATACGAAAGTCAATGAGGAATATGGGAGTGGTGCCACGATATTCCCACCAGCAGATGATATTTTTAATGCGTTTCATCTGACACCATTAAATGAGGTGAAATGCGTGATTATCGGACAGGACCCATATCACAATGTGAATCAGGCACATGGTTTATGTTTTAGTGTGAGGCCAGAGGTGGAAATCCCACCTTCGCTAGTTAATATTTATAAGGAGTTACATGATGATTTGGATTGTGATATACCCAATAACGGATACCTTGTAAAGTGGGCTAAGCAGGGCGTTCTCATGTTGAACAGTGTGTTGACGGTTCGTGCCCATCAAGCGAATTCGCATCAGGGCATTGGATGGGAGAAGTTCACTGATGCAGTGATGGATATCTTGAATGAACAGGACAGACCGATTGTGTTCTTGTTGTGGGGAAAACCAGCGCAAAACAAAGCGGCACGTTTGAATAATCCAAACCATCTCATTTTAAAAGCACCACATCCAAGTCCACTTTCTGCATATAGAGGATTCTTTGGATGCAAACATTTTAGCCAGGCGAATACATTTTTAACATCGAAAGGGTTAGAGGCAATTGACTGGCAGATTGAGAATGTGTAATACATCGGAGGAAACAACATGATTTGGAGTGTTGGATTTTTTGGTAATAGTATTTTATTAGGAATAGGACTTGCCATGGATGCATTTTCTGTATCCCTTGCAAATGGGTTGCATGAACCTAAGATGAAGGCAAAAAAGGTCTGTGGAATTGCAGGAATGTTTGCATTTTTTCAGGCATTGATGCCAATGATAGGATGGTTTTGCGTACATAACCTGGCTAAGATTTTCAAGGAATTCCAAGGATTCATTCCATGGATTGCATTGATTTTACTGTTGTTTATTGGTGGTAAGATGTTATGGGAAGGTTTGCATCCAGAAGAAGACGAGGAAGAGACAAAATCTACTCTTGGTTTATCTGCTCTCATTATGCAGGGAATTGCCACATCCATAGATGCATTGTCGGTGGGATTTACCATTTCTGATTACAATTGGATGATGGCGTTGGTGTGTGCATTATTAATTGCGGTGGTAACCTTTTTCATATGTGTTGCTGGTGTTGTGATTGGTAAAAAATTTGGTACAAAGCTTGCAAATAAGGCATCTATATTAGGTGGTGTAATCTTAATTGCCATTGGAATTGAGATATTTGTAACAGGTGTTTTCTAAAATAAGTGTCTTGGCTTGTGGTGAACTGTTACCAATATCAGTTGGAAAGTTTTCAGAAAAATAAGAATGATTAAAAAGTTGTTAAATTGTTCTTGACAAATAATGGATAATATTGTTATTATTGATTCAACAAAATCCTGTGAGGGAGTAGCAGACGCTATATAAGCGTTGTAAGTCAACATCCTGGCCTTTGGTCTGGCTTACATTAAATTGCGAGACTCATGTGTATCGTTATTGTTATGCATGGAGTCTTTTTATATTGATGCGAGAATGAATCCTAATCATAACGGTAGCGGTTATGGTTAGGATTTTGTGTTTACAATGAGCCAAGCGAAAGCACTGCATGCTATGCATGCGATGTGACATGTTAACACAACCTTACAGGAGGAGAAAAATATGTTTTTAGAAATCAGTAACATCAAAAAAAGCTTTGGAGAAGGCGAAAGCAAGACAGAAGTGTTGAAGGGAATTGACTTAGGTATTGAGAAGGGCGAGTTTTGTGTTTTGCTTGGTCCTTCTGGTTCGGGTAAGTCAACCTTGTTAAATATTATCGGCGGAATTGATCAAGCGGATAGTGGCTACATTTCCATCAATGGCGAAAAAACTGCAGATATGAATGAAAAGACTCTGACATTATATCGCAGAAAACATCTTGGATACATCTTTCAGATGTACAATCTAATCCCTAATTTAAATATCAAAGAAAATATAGAAGTAGGTGCATATCTAAGTGATAATCCATTGGATGTGGATGAGCTGTTACATACCTTAGGTCTTTATGAGCATCGTCACAAATTACCAAATCAGTTATCGGGCGGACAACAGCAGAGAACAGCAATTGGTCGTGCCATTGTGAAGAATCCGGATATTCTTCTATGTGATGAGCCGACAGGTGCCTTGGATTATAACACCTCAAAAGAAATCCTTAAACTGATTGAAGAAGTTAATCAGAAGTATGGTAATACAGTAGTCATGGTTACCCATAACGATGCAATTAAGGATATGGCTGATCGTGTTATTAAGCTTCGCGATGGTATGATTCGTAAGAACTATGTAAATGAAACAAAGACACCAGCTGTAGAGCTTGACTGGTAAGGAGGTGGAATATATGAGAAATCCACTAATCAAACGTTTACCACGAGAGTTGAAGAGTGAACTTGGAAAATATTTAGTTATTTTTCTGTTCTTTGTTATAGTCATTGGTTTTGTTTCGGGATTCCTGGTAACTTCTACAAGTATGAAAACAACGTTTCAGGAAACATTCGAAAAGTATAACATAGAACATGGTAATTTTGAACTGTTTTATGAAGCTGATGAAGAGCTCATTGAAACACTGGAAAAAGAGGATGTAACAATCTATGAAAACTTCTACATAGAAAAGGAGACAAAAGATTTTGAAAGCACCTTGCGTATGTTCAAAAAGCGTGAGGAAGTGAATCAGGAATGTGTGTTAGAGGGTGAATTGCCAACAAAGCAAGGGGAGATTGCTATTGATAGAGTCTATGCGCAAAACAATGGTGTTTCAGTAGGAGACACCTTAAAGGTTGGTTTTAAGGAGCTAAAAGTAACGGGTTATGTTGCATTACCGGATTACAGCACTATGCTTTCCAGCCCCTCTGACATGATGTTTGATGCCAATATGTTTGGTATTGGTATTGTGACGAAGGAAACCTTTGATGATTTTGGTAAAGGAGGTTTTCATTATAGCTATTCATGGAAGTATGATGAAGCACTAAAAGATGATGCAGAGGCGAAGGAAAGGTCAGAAGACTTTTTAGAAGTGTTAGCAGAACATGCTATGGTGGTAGAATATATTCCGGAATATGCGAATATGGCAATCCATTTTGCGGGGAACGATTTGGGAAACGACTACATGGTTATGATGGTCTTTCTTTATATTGTAGTGGCAATCATTGCATTTATATTTGCGATTACTACCAATAATACGATTGCGAAGGAAGCCACTGTGATTGGAACCCTTAGAGCATCGGGATATTCTAGAGGAGAACTACTGCGCCACTACATGACGATGCCGGTACTTGTTACTTTGTTTTCGGCTCTTGTGGGCAATGTGTTAGGTTATACTTATTTTAGAATCGTTGCTGAAAATTTGTATTCCGCAAGCTACAGCTTAACTCAATATGATGTGTTGTGGAATGCGGATGCATTTATTAAGACAACGGTTGTACCAGTCATTCTTGTGATTGTGATTAACTATGTGATTTTGGTTCATAAATTAAAACTTTCACCATTAAAGTTTATTCGCCGTGATTTAAGCAAGAGACAGAAGAAAAAAGCGATTCGTTTGAATACGAAGATTGGCATTATGAGGCGTTTCCGTATGCGTATTATTTTTCAGAATATGCCGAATTATATTATGATTTTTGTGGGAATCTTTTTTGCAAATATCATTTTACTACTAGGAATTGCGTTTCCTTCGTTGCTTCACAAATATGAAGATGACATCACAGACAATATGATTTGTGATTATCAATATATTTTGAAAGCACCAACAGATACTAAGGTAGCGGGGGCAGAGAAGTACTGTGCAGGCAGTCTTACCTATGTAGCAGAAAATGGTCAAGAAGAGGATACTGCTCTGTTTGGTATTATACCGGATAGTGAATACATTACTTTGGAATTTGAAGATGATGAGGTATATATATCCGACGCGTTTTCCGAGAAATATCACATAGCAGAAGGTGATACCGTTGAGTTGAAGGAATTTGGAGGAACGACATATAGCTTTTATGTCGGTGGAATTTATCATTACCCATCTAGTGTAGCGGTGTTTATGTCCCAAGAGCATTTCAATGAAACCTTTGATTATGAAGAGGATTACTATAGTGGTTACTTTTCTAATGAAAAGATTGATGATATCGATGAAATGTACATTGCAACGGAGATTACGGTTAGTGATATGACAAAGACATCAAGGCAGCTCATTGATTCCATGAGTACCATGATGGATATGTTGTTTGGATTTGGTGTAGTAATGTTCATGCTGATTATCTATCTTCTTTCTAAGATTATTATTGAGAAGAATGCACAGTCCATCTCCATGACAAAAATTCTTGGTTACACCAATGGTGAGATTGGTGGATTGTATATTATGTCAACCACTATTGTTGTGATTTTATCAATGATTGTGACCTTACCGTTGGTAGATAGATTAATGGAATATGCTTGTAAGATTATGTTGTCAAGATTTTCGGGCTGGTTCCCATACTATGTACCAGCCTACGCATATATCATAGTGGTTGCGGCAGGTATTCTTTCTTATGCAGTGATTGCATTTATGCAGTTTAGAAAAGTGAAGAAGGTACCGCTGGATATCGCATTGAAGAATGTTGAGTAACACTGATGTTAAAGAGCAAGAGTTGAAATGCTTGTATTTCGGCTCTTGCTCTTTTGTGTTGTGAAAAGGGGTGAAAATGTTATAATGATTCTAATGTGTTGATTGCTGTTTGCTGTTGGTTGTATATGAATGAAAAATGTAGTATAATCATGACATGTATGTTGATGAGATGGGGTGATAATTTGATAAAAATAGGAATTTGCGATGATGATGTCAATTTCACTACAAAATTAGAAAGCATGATATATGAAATAGCTCGTGAGAATGGTATTAAGGTTGATGTTGACGTGTTTTTTGATGGTTTACCATTGATAGACAATGTTATAAATACTAATGTGAGATATGACATATTGTTTTTGGATATAGAAATGAATCATCTCGATGGACTAAAAACGGCAAGCAAGATCCGTGAATTAGATGAATTGGTATATTTGATATATGTTACCAGTTATAAAAGCTATGCTATCAAGGCATATGAAGTGCGTCCTTTTCAGTTTGTGTTAAAACCAATCGAAAAAGAGATCATTGAGAAGTATTTCTTGATGATATATGAAAAAATCTGCTCAGGTGATCTGTATTATATATACAAATATCAAAAAGAATATTGCAAAGAATTATTTCACAATATTATGTATTTTGAGAGCGACAAGAGAAAAGTCAACATTCACTTGGCGAATGGAAGGATTCAATCGTATTATGACAAGCTAAGTAGCATTGAAGAGCAATTAGAATTGCGGAAGGTGAATTTTTGGAGAATACATAGGTCCCTTTTAGTGAATGAAAGATACATTAGAAAAAAGGCATATGATCATATAGTTTTACATAATGGAACAGTATTCTATATTAGTGAAGACAGAAGAAAAGAGTTGCATGAGCAGTATGCTACAATGATAGAGAAAGAAATGGAGTAATAAAATGCTTGGGGATTTGATTGTACACATTATTTTAGCAATTTTATCTACATATTTAATTTGTGAATATTATGCAATCTTCTTTCAAAAGGATGGAAGAGAATTAGTTAGAAAGATGGTAATTATCCTATATTGTATATGGCAAATCGCATCATTAACAATTTTGGGTGGTATTCCTTCTTGGTTGCGTTTGATAGTAAGCATATTATTTGTAGCTGTGGTTGGCGTGTGCTATGTGGGGGACTTGTTAGGTAAAATTGTATTTGCAGTTATCTATAATGCAGTTTGGCTATTGAGTGAGTTGTTGACAGGTTCCTTCTTTTTACTTGTAAGATTGCCAGTCGCAGAATATGAGTTATTGGGCTCTGCCATATCAAAGCTGGTCTTGCTCTTTTTGATAGTAATGCTAAAGAAATTTTATGGTAATGATAACATGAATATCTTGTCATGGAAGGATAACGCACGTTTGATGATTTTACCGATAGGAAGTATGTTTTTCACATACCATTTATTTTCATTGAGTGCAAGGACAGGCACACAGGGTGATGTTATCATTTCACTCGTTGCATTTGTGTTGATTCTGATAGTTAATATTGTTATGTTTTCTCTTTACATCAAACTATCTGAGAGTTTGGAATTGAAACGTGAAAATTCAATTTATCAACTAGAGATTGATTTATATAATGAGCATATGAAAGAGAAAGAAAATGCGATGTTGGAATTTCGCAAGTCAAAGCATGACTTAAAGAATAAGTTAATTTATTTGTTGGATTTATTGAAAGAGCGTCAGTATGCTAAAATGGAGCAATATATTGAAGATTTAGTAGACTTAAAGACATTAGATAGCTTTACAATAGCGCATTCAGATAATTCTCTAATTGATGCATTAATTAATTACAAATACGAGACTATGAAACGGCATGGGATTCAGTTTACGAGCCGATTAGAGATACCCATAAGTTTTCCTTTGGCAAACGCTGATTTATGTGTCATGTTAGGTAATGCTCTAGATAATGCGATTGAGGCCAATATAGGAAATAATGTAAATGAGCCATATATTAATCTCAAAATGAAATATGACCAGAATAATTTGGTGGTGATTATACAAAACTCTTTTGATGGAATGATAGAAAAAGATAAACATGGTAATGTTGTTACGAAAAAGAAGGATGCTATCAATCATGGATTTGGTGTTAGTTCTATACAAAGAGTATTAAAGAGATATAATGGATTTATGAAAACGGAAGTTAATCATAATCATTACAAATTGACAATGATTATGTATGATACAAACGAATAAAACGATGAATTTAGGAACTGACTGATGAGTCAGTTCTTTTTTTATACGATGAGCCAAGTGGATAATATGCTTGCATGCACTAGGAAAATATTACATGCACACTGGGGAAAAGTTACACCTAGAAAGTTTTTGCTATTTTATTTGATATAATTCGACAAAAAAGAGGAGGAGTAAATTATGCAACAAGTGAAAAATATGCTTTTAAAAGTAGTTCCTAATTTTTTGGCTACATTTGCAGTAGTTTTTTCTGTTGTTGGTGCAAATTCAGCATGTTGCTGTATTTTCCATCAACCTGAAAAACCTGATATGAAAAAAATGAGGAAATATTGATGGAGTATTGGGCTAAGAGAATGACGGATTTCATTCTCGAACAGAAAGTAATTGAAGAAGAAGATTACGCAATCTATCAGTATGGATTGCAAACAGGAATGGAAATGTCTTTGTGTGTTATCGCCAGTGCGATTATCGCAATTATACTGGATTCCTTTTGGGAGTACTTAGTATTGTTGTTGATGTTTTTCCCACTTCGTGCATATGTGGGAGGAATTCACATGAAGAGTTTTCGTTCCTGTTTTGTCTGTTCCTGTGTTGTTTTGACATTGGGTTTGTATTTTGCCATGAAATGTACATTGGATGGAAGCGTGATGACTTTACCAACTTGCATATTGATGTTTGTAAATCACAAATTGGCATATATAACAACAGCAAGACAAACAGAGGAGGAAGATGTGAAGTTTTACGCGTTGCAGCGGCGTAAGATTTTGATTGTGCTTTGCATATGTCTACTGATTTTTCAGTTGCTAGGTTTGGACAGATGGATTGCATTGATGCTGTATATGTTAGTAGTGATATTTGGTTCTATAATGATTGAAATTGTTTTACATATCAAGAATGAATGAAAATATCATAGATGCAAAAGGAAGAAGGAAAGAAAATGGAAGGAAAAAGAAAAGAGATAGGAAAGCGTATCCTGGCATTTGTCTTGACCTGTGTAATGGTGCTTGAATTAGGTCTTACACCGGTTGCAAATACACAGGCAATGCAGGTGGATCGCTCTATCGAACAGCAAGGAACTTCTGTGCAGGAAGATAGTATTGAAAGTACAGAAGCTATGTTGGAAACAACAGAACATGAGACAGAAAGTACACAGGAAGTGGCAACAGAAGAAGTAGACCAATCTGAAAATACTTCTACCACGTCACAAGAGGCTACGACGCAGGAAGAAGCCGATGAAAATACAACAGAAGCTACGACTGAGGTAACAACGGAGACAACGACAGAAGCAGAAGGGATTCCGGAAACAGGCCTGGTCTCAGATGAAAATTTGATTACCTTGGATAACAAGGATTTTGAAACGAAATTCAATGTAACAAAGCAATGGGATAATCAGTTTGAAGCAGAGGTTGTGATTACCAACACCTCTGATAAGGTGATTGAAAACTGGAATGTAACATGTACATTCACGCATGAGATTACACAGGTGTGGAATGCATTTGTATTTGGACATAAAGGTGATAAATACCAGTTTAAGAATGCAGATTGGAACGCAGATATTGCTCCGGGAGCAAGTGTTTCTTTTTCTTTTACTGCCAATTGGGACAACACCACAATTAATGAGCCGACTGATTTTGAACTAAGTTCCGAACAAATCAAGATTAGTGGAGATAACTATAATGCAGAGTTTACAGTTACCAGTGACTGGGGCGATGGATTTAACGGCTTAATCAAGATTACAAATAATACAGATAAAGTGATTAATGACTGGGTGTTAAGCTTTGATTTTGACCATACAATTGACAATGTGTGGAATGGCCAGCTAGTAGAACACACAGAGAATCACTATATCATCAAGAATAGTGGTTATAATGGAAAGCTTACCAAGGGACAATCCATTGAGATTGGATTTCAGGGTAAGCCTGGTAATGTTCAAAATGGACCTTATAACTATGAATTATTAAGCTATGAGGATTTGAAACTGGAGCTTGAACCACCAGTACTTATCTTGGATGGTACAGGAGAATATCCAGTTTTGAAATGGAATCAGGTAGATGGTGCCACGACCTATACAGTAAAACGTAAGACCTCAGAAAAGGGAACTTACGAAGTGTTGGCAACGGATTTATCTGAAAATAATTATACAGATATTTCTACTGGTGCAAAGGGTGAGTATTACTATGTTGTGACTGCAGATAATAAGTTTACTAGCAGTTTGGATTCCAATGAAGTTTGTTATCGAAATATCGCAAAAACGCCAACCTTATATGGAAAGGTGGAAAATGAGAGCATTGAATTAATATGGACAGAGGCGTTGGGTGCTAGAAGCTATACCGTATACCGCAGTACTCAGAGTGGTGGACCATATTATGTGATTGCAGACAACTTGTTAAAGACAGAATACGTGGATGAGGATTTAGACCCAGATGAAATCTATTACTACGTTGTAGTAGCAGAAAATGAACGTGGAAGCAGTGAGAATTCCAATGAAGTACGTCTTGGAGTCAATGAAGAAAGAGAATATACCTTTGACGGCGACGCAGATGATGATGGTGACGGTTTGATTAATGGTGATGAATTGCTTGCTGGCACCGACATTTTTTCTAAGGACACAGATAATGACGGTTTAGACGATAAGCAGGAAGTCAAAAAAGAAACCAATCCATTAGAGCCAGATACAGATGGTGATGGTATCTACGATGGCGCAGAGATATTGCTTGGAACGGATCCATTTACAGAAACTCCAATGGGAGAATATAGCACTGATGAAACCTCCGATTCTGGTAGGGCAAATGTGTTTGTAAAAGGGGATAGTAACTTTGTAATTGCACCATTTGGTGTGAATGATACGGAGAATGTTTTAATTAATTCTTTAACTGGTATTGTTGGCAACGGTGTGGAATTTACCACTGGTGGATTTTCGTTTGATAATGCAGAAATGACATTCTATTATACCGATGAAGAATTGGAGCAGTTGGGAATTAGTGAAGACACACTTGGTGTTTTCAAGGTGAATTTTGACACAAAGCAGTTAGAACCGTTACAAGATATCACAATTGATAAAGAGAAAAATATCATTACTGTGTCGGTAACTAATACAGGCACCTTTATCATGGGATTTTCTGAAATGTCAATTGATTTGAGCAATGTAGATATTGTATTTGCAATTGATCAGTCAGGTAGTATGGATTCCAACGATCCAGATTTCTATAGAATCCTTGCAACACAAAAGTTCATCGAAAAACTAGACATGGATGAATTCCAAGCGGGTATTCTAGCATTTACAAATGTTGCGACGGTAAAATGTAGCATTACAGGTGATGCAGACAAGCTGGAAAGTACCTTGAATAACATGAAAAGCTGTGGTGGCGGAACAGATTTAGCAAGCGCCATCAATGGAGCTGTCAACATGTTCAAGAATAATTCCCGTCGAAAGATAGTTATCTTACTGACGGATGGCGTGGGTGGCAATCCAGTGCCGTCAGCAACGGATAAATGCGTCAAAAATAATGTTGTTGTGAATACGATTGCGCTTGGCAGTGATACCGATACAAAGGTGTTGCAGAAAATTGCAACATACACCAAGGGCGGTTATTTCTACATTAATAATTCATCTGATATGACAAAGGAAGATGTGGAAAAACAGATTGACTTGATTTATGAAAAGTTATCAAAGCAGCTTACATTAAGTGAGGAAGCAGAGGACGAAGATTTACCAGAGGGTAAGATGAATTTGGAATTTTCAGACTTGCATAATGGTATTGATAGCCGAGAAGCACAAGAATGGATTACAACTGCTTCTACAAACTTACTGACAGGTAATTATGTGTATGATGAGACAGATATCGAAATGCTTGGTAATGGTAATAATTTGGTATTTACCAGAACCTATAACTCTTTATCTGCCGATGAAGATTCTATTTTAGGTAAGGGTTATCGTACCAATTTGGATACGAAAGTAGAAAAGAAAGAATCAAGCTCTGGCGAACAGATGCAGGTTGGAAAGGTAGACACAGGTCGCCTTAACGTACGTGCAGGTGCTGGAACAGATCAGAAGATTATTGGTGGCTTGACAAGAGGTAAGACCATTAAGGTTCTTGCTACAGAGGAGGTTAATAATCAACTCTGGTACAAGATTGATTACAAGGGTAAGGACGGCTATGTTGCAAGCTGGTATATCGATGGAAATGGTGGATATGAGGTTACATTTGCAACTGGTACTAAGATTTTCTTTACAGAAAACAAGGACGGTTCTATTCGTGCGAACAATAGTACAGATGCTACTTTCATAAAGAAAACTGCGGGTGGATATAAGGTGAAAAATGCGGACCTTTCTGTGTTGGAATATGACAAGAAGGGCAAGCTTATCGCAATGTATGACCGTAACGGCAATAAGATTACGGTGGAATACAAAGATGACAAGATTTCTAAATTATCAGATGCTACAGATCGTTACCTGAAGTTAGCATATGATGATAACGGATTGTTAGCTTCTATTACTGACCACACAGATAGAAAGGTTTCTTACAAGTACAATAGCAAGAAACAGTTAACCGAAGTGGTTGATATGATGGGGAACAGCACCAAGTACACCTATCATGAAAAGACTGGATTGTTAACAAAGGTAACAGATCCAAAGGGAAACCAGATTGTGCGCAATGACTATGATGCCTTGGGCAGAATCGTAAGACAGTATGATGCCAATGATATTATTCAGTATTTCATCTATGACGATGAGATTGATGTAAAATCAGAGGGTGTCAGTGCCCGCTACATGATTAATGGGAATGGTAAGGAAAGTAAAACCACCTTTAATCAAGATTTGAAGCCAGTCATTGAACGTGATGCCTTAGGTGGAGAAACAAAATATAAGTATGAATATTACAATGGCGACACAAAGAAATGGGTGAATATTACAACCAAACGTGACGGTGATAAGGTTTGGGAGGAATATGAAGAATACAAGCGTAATAACAAGATAAAAACAAGAGAAACCGTTACAGACAAGAATGGAAACAAGACGGTTACAACCTATAACAAAAAGGGTAGTCCGACTCAGGTAAAGGATGCCAAGGGAAATATTGCTACGATGAAGTATGATTCTTATGGCAACTTGATTTACGAACAGGACAAAGCAGGAAATGTTACTGAGTATGAGTATGATTCCAAAGGAATTAATCTTGTAAAGAAGACTGAACCAGGCGGAAATATCACAGAGTACAAGTATTATAAGAAAAACCTTGTGAATGGCATCAAGTTAAAAGGATTGTTGAAGTCGGAGACAAATCAGCGCAATGCGGTTACTACCTACTATTACGATAAAAAGTATAACAATTGCAACAAGGTTAAGGATGCATTAGGTAATGCTACCAAGATGAGTTATAGTTCCTTGGGTAGACAGAAATCTGTAACCGATGCCAATGGAAATATGACAAAGTATACCTACGATAAGATGGGGCATGTTAAGACGATAACAGATCCTCTTGGTAACCAGATTCAGTATACCTATGACAAGAATGGTAACAAGAAAACAGAAACAGATAAGAAGGGTAGAAAAACAAAGTATTCCTATGACAATAAAAATCAGCTTATAAAGGTGACAGATGCATTAAAGAATACAACGAGCTACGCTTATGATCATGTTGGCAATCTTGTGAAAGAAACCAATGCAAAAGGTACTACACGATATACCTATGATGCTGTGAATCGCAAGGTGGCGGTTGAGGATGCATTAGGTAATGAAACGCAATATGCTTATGACGCACAGGGAAATCTGATACAGGAGATAGATGCGTTAGGAAGAGTTACAACCTATTCTTACAATAAGCTAAATCAGATGACTGCTAAGAAGGAGCCGCTTGGAAAGACAACCAAGTATGCCTACGACAAGATTGGTAATCTGACAAAAGAGACAGATGCACTGGGTAATTATACGAAGACGACTTTTGACGCATTCGGACGTGTGACGCAGTATAGAGACAAAAATGGTTATATTACAAGCACTACCTATGATGATGTCAATGGAACCATTACACAGGTTACACCGAATGAAGCTGTAACAGTGACAGAGTTAGATCTTTTATCAAGAGAAGTGAAAGTAACTTATGATAATCAGACTTACATTGAAAAAGTCTATGATAAAAATGGCAATCTGTGGAAGAATATTGATGAGTTACAAAGAGCGACCATTTATACTTATAACGAGCTCAATCAGGTTGCAACAAAGAATGTTCAATACAAGGTAGATGGAAAAGCCCAAGATTGTATTACCAGCTATGAGTATGACAAGAATGGTAATTTGATAAAGGAAACCAATGCAAAACAGCAGGTAAGTAAGTGGACATACGACAATCTTAACAGAGTGAAGAAGGAGATTAATGCAGAAGGTGGTGTTGTAACCTATACCTATGATGCAGTGAGCAATGTCACGGAGGTAAAGGATGAGATGGAGCGTATTTCATCCAAAACCTACGATGCATTATCTAGAGTGACATCAGAAACAGATGCACTTGGCAATGTGACTAGCTATTCTTACGATGCAGTTGGCAATCTCGTGGAAGAGGTCAATGCCTTAAAGAGTAAAACTACATATGAGTATGATGAGTTGAACCGTAACACCGTTATTAGGGATGCAAATAATCATTCTGTAGTAATGGAATATAATCTTGTCGGTAATAATACTGTAAAGCAGGATAAAAATGGTAATGTTACCTCATATGAGTATGATAAAAACGGACAGTTGATTACAACTATCAACCCAGATCATACAGTCCTTCGTTACGAATATGACAAGATGGGTAACCAGACCAAGGTCATCGACGCGAAGGAAAATGAGACAAAGACAGTATATGACAAGCTGAACAGAAAGAAAACCTATACTGACCAAGCAGGTAACGTAGAGTCGTATGAATATGATGCGGTTGGCAATTTGACAAAGGTTAAAGACCGCAAGGGTGAAGTTACCCAATATTATTATGATGATTTTGATCAGTTGATTAAAGTCAAAGACGCATTAGAAAATGAAACCACATATACCTATGATTTAGCAGGTAACATGACTAGCCAGAAAGACGGCGAAGGCAGAGTGGTATCATATGATTACGATAATATGAACCGACTTTCTGTTATGACAGATGGTGCCAAAGCAACGGAAACCTATCAGTATAACAAAGCATCTAAGATGATTGGTAAGAAGGATCGCAATGGTGTTCTTTTCTCATACACATACGATGATAATGACCAGCTTCTTACAGAAACATCTGGTAGCATGGTATATCGCTATACCTATGATGCGGAAGGAAATATGCTGACCATGACAGACAAGATGGGTACTACTACTTATCAGTACGACAACCTATCTCGTCTTATCACAAAGACCTTCCCAACAAAGGATGTTGTAAGCTACACCTATGATGCAGAAGGTAACCAGTTAAGTGTACAATCTGGAACAAACCAGAAAATCAACTATACCTACGACAAGATGAATCGTCTAGAAACGGTTGCTTGGAATGAAGGATATACCGAGTATCGATACGATGTAAATGGTAATCAGACACAGATGATTCATTCCAACGGAATGAAATCTAGCTATACCTTTGATGGAAGAAACCTTCTGACAGGTATTGTGAATCAGAATCCAGATGGAACGAGACAAGAATACCAATATACCTATGATGCGGAAGGATTGTTGACGGAAAAGGTTGAACCAAAGGGGACAACAACGTATGCATACAATGGTATTCAGCAGCTTGTAACCATGGAAGAGCCTACTGGTCGTGAGACAAAGTATACCTACGACAAAGCAGGTAACCGTAAGACACAGACAGTTACGCTTGGTAATTCTAAGACAACGATAAATTATACCTATAATAATCAGAATCGCTTAACCAAGACAGAAGAGGATCGCGACGGTATCACATTAACCACCACTTATACCTATGATGCCAATGGTAATCAGACCAAGGTAAGTGAAAAGAATGAATCTACTGGTGTAACTGCAATTGATATTTACAAATATGACGAATTAAACCAGTTGATTCACATTGAAGGAAGAGATGGTAGCAAATCAGAGTATACATATTATGGAACTGGGTTACGAGCTTCCAAAAATGTAAATAACAACACCGCAGTATTCATCTACGATGGCAAAGAGATTCTTGCTGAAACAACATCTGCGGGAACAAAAACTAATATCTTCGGCAATAATATGATTGCCACAACCGGCACAGATACGTTATACTACCAATATAACAACCATGGGGATGTTGTTGGTGTATTAGACGAGTCTGGTACCTTGAAAAATGAATACGATTATGACGCTTTTGGTAATGCCATAACAGAGAAGGAAACTGTTAAGAATCCTTATCGTTATGCAGGCTACTATCAGGATACGGAGTCAGGATTATATTATCTAAGAAGTAGATATTATAATCCAAAGACTGCAAGATTCTTGACGGAAGACACAGCTTCTGGAAAGTACACGGATCCATTAAGCCTTAATAAGTACACTTATTGCCATAATCAGCCAGTAACAGGATATGACCCGGATGGACATGCGTTGCATATTGTTGTGGGAGCTGTACTTGGTGGAGTAATTGGCGGTGTCATGGGAGGAATTTCTGCAGCCAAGAATGGTGGCAGTGTATGGAGAGGAGCACTTGGTGGTGCTGTAGAAGGTGCGCTGGTTGGTGGTGTTGGTGCTGCAACTGGTGGTTTGGGCATAGGTTATGCAATGGCGGCTGGTGCAGCAGCTAGTGCAGTTGGTAATGTTGCAAACCAAGCGATATCTACTGGTAAAGTGGATAAAAATCAGGTTTTTGCTTCTGCAGTTGCAGGTGCGGCAGGAACAGCAGGTGCTAAAATTGTTGGTGGTGCACTTAAGGCAGGAAGTCAGGCTGTGTCAAAGGCGGCATCGCATGTACTTGGTAAAGCTGGAAACCAAGCAGCAATGAAAGCTGGCGGTAGTGTTCTAAGTAAGACGATAGCTTCATCCATTTCTGGAGGAATCACTGGTGCGGCAGCAGGTGCATCAGCTGATCTTGGTATGCAAGCAACACAAATTTATCTTGGTGTTGACGATAAAGACAAGATTGATTTTTCTCAAACTGCGCAGAGTGCTTTACTAGGTGGAGTGATTGGAGCGGGAGTAGGTGCAGGAAGCCAGACGAAGTTTGGACAGAAGGTTGCTGAATCAGCCCAAAAAGGAAAAGATCAGTTAGAGATAAAAATAGATGGGTTTTCGTCATCTGTAAAGAGTAAACTAATCAAATTTGGAAAGCCCTCTCAATATAAACAAGCATTACCACTTGATTTGCAAATGTTTGCAAAAAGTAAGGGACCATATTCGTACCTTAAGGATTCAAAATTTGTTGGAAGTGGGAAAAGATTTACACCTGCTCAAAAAAGAAATATTATTCAAGAGAATATGAGGAAAAATGGAGGCGTAATTAAATCAGATCAATCTGGTGATGTACTTGTTCCGGCTACTAGAAGTCAAAAAGGAGTTACACCTAGTCCTTATGAAGTTCATATAGATCATATTGAACCGAGAAGTCGAGGTGGTTCTAATAGTTATATGAATGCACAAGTATTATCTAGAAGAGAAAATGTTATTAAATCGGACAATTGAGGTGAAAAAATGATTTATTGTTTTTCTGAGCATAAGAATACCATGGTGATAACAACAAAAGATATTGTAAATGGAAAAAAGGATATATTATTGGTTTCACATGATGAAGAAGATGGTATTTGGGAGTTTCTAGATGGCGATACGGCTGTCGAAGAGGATGCAACAATAATATCTCTATTCGAAATAGTTCAACTTGATGAATCAGTAAATGTTTTGTACGATTTACCTTTGGGATGGTTAGCATACAGACAGAATAAAAATCTATGTTGGAAACGATACCCAATCTGATGTATAACAAAATGATTTTGTTATTGATATACTATCGAAAAAACGTTACTATGATGGGAAGAAATTGAACTTACCTAAAGCAATTGTGCCATATATATATGAAATCCTACGCATCGCCACGCACCATTACGTGGCGATGTGGAATCATTTATTCTCATATCATACAATTAATATAGTATCAGTTAATTCGCATCGAAGGGCGTGATGGTAGCAAATCCGAGTATACATATTATGGAACTGGTTTACGTGCTTCTAAGAATGTAAATAACAACACCGCAGTATTTATCTACGATGGCAAAGAAATTCTTGTTGAAACAACATCTGCGGGAACAAAAACTAATATCTTCGGCAATAATATGATTGCCATAATTAAGAAATAGTTAAACGAGAGGTTGATTTATTTCGTACTCTCGTTTTTTTAGTGGAAAAAATTACATAAACAATAGGGAAAAGTTACATGATGAAAAAATGCAATGATTTGTTTGATATAATGCATTTGATGCGATTGTAAAGAATAAAGCGTGAATTTATAAGAGTGGGTGATGGTGTGCTAAGGTCTTGGGTTGGAATAATGAAAGGGGTATGCGAAAATATCTACTTAAAATGCAAATTATATCAACAAGCACATTATTTAGATTGTTGGGGAATTATTGTAGAGGATTATCAATTAATTTCCTCATGTTATTGTAATCATTTATCGCAAGAGGAAAAGGAGCAGATAACAGGGCGGATTCTCACAAAAATTGAAAGCCTCAACGCGTTATGATAGCAATCAAAAAATTAAAGGTCGAATAAAAGGATCAAAATCTGTATTAATCAAATAATATTTACAAAGGAGAAGGATATGGGGAGAACAAAACCAATTACATTTCAGTATTTTCAAATACAATTGCAAAAGGAAAGTGTGAGCAGAAACGGACAGATTGAATGGAGACCAATTCAGGTGTTCGATTTTCCGACTTGGCTAGCTAGACAAAATAGTGAAGGTATGCTTAAGAAAAATTACAATGTAAATAATGATTTTATAGGAAATTTAGAATCAATTGCACAGCATGAAGGTTTTTACTATGCTAGATTTTATAAATTAAGAGATATTGTACCAGCAAAGGTAAAAGATGGGGCAGGAGCTGAATCCATTGAATTAGAAGACGATGAATATATAGGAGAAGATGTGTGTTTACTTTACGATGATTCCAATGGTGTATGCATGTTGCAGAAAAATAGATTTTCAGTGAGTTATTTGAAATTATCAGAATGGCTAAGTATGTCATGTGAAAAAGGGTATAGGGTTCGCTTAAGACCGATTAATGACACGAATATTTTTGATAAATTATTGAATAAGAATATAAGAAGTTTTGACGTTTCATTTGCTAATTTACAATATGATGACGAAAACTATGCACTCAGCGAGTTGATTCAAACGGTGCAGAAATTTAATGGTTCAAAGGCGAATATAAGAATTAGTGTGGGTAGGGAAAGACATAGAAGATTAGATAAAGAAGCGGTGAATGCATTGCTTAGTGTATTAAAAATGAATAAAGGTAAATTTAGCAAAGCTAAGGTGACGTTGAGCGATGAAAATGACACTAAAGTGGAGGTTTTAGATTTGTTTGACGCCATTATGTCTAGCACGATTAATTTTACGATTAAGGACAAAGAAATATTAGATTTTAATACGGCTATAAATCGTATGACAGATGCATATCAAAATAAATTGGGTGAATTGTCACAAATTACAATAATGCCGAGAGGTTAAGTATGAAGCGAATATTTGAAAAATATTATCCTATTACAATAGGTTTGGTGTTAGCATTTGTATTTTGTAAATTAAAGATGAATTATATTTGTTCGAAAAATTTATCTGATGCGTTAAATGCTGCTATCACAATTGCATCTATTGTTATTGGTTTTCTTGGTGCTATTTTACCAGTTATTCTAGGGATGAAAAATAGTTCCAAATTCGTGCATTATGTATTTGAACTTGATAAGGATAAATTGTTTTTGAAGTACATTAAAGCAACAATTGGATCAGGGATTTTATCCATTGTTATTTCAATGATTCTATTTTTTAATGATATATTTACTAACACAATTATACATCAATACATCTTTTATGTTTGGGTTGGTTGTATGGTCTACATGCTGTTGTGCACATATCGAAGTGTTAGTTGTATGATGGAATTAATGTTTAGGGAAGATGATGAGAATAGAGCAGAAGGGGAAATTTCAGCCACACAAGATACCAAAGCTGTGCAAGGGAGCGCAGAACGGAAAGAATGGCTGGATAGTAATATACCTGAAGTTGAATTGGATGAATGATGGATAATAGGTAATTATCGATTGCTTACTATGAAACACATATTTAACTAACATTTACAAATAGGAGAAAAAGATGAAGAGTATGAGCGGTTATATATTAAATATCGAGCCCAATCAAGTGGTCGATAGGGATGATTATATAGATCTTATAAAGCCCATTATAGAGAAGCCAACACATAGTAATATTATTATACTAAAAGCCCAAAGTGCCGTTGGAAAATCTGCAATGGTAGATAAACTATTATATGCTTCATCATTTAGTCAGGAGATAATAAGAATAAGGACATTGCCTATAAATAATTCGGAGAAAGTTGAAGAATGGGAATATCTTAATAATTTATTCAATGCTATATACAAAAAATATAATCAAGGTCATGATTCTTTCCAATCATATATATATGCGCTAAAAAATAAAACCAATAATAAGATAATACTTAAATACATATTTGACGTGTTGTATGAAAAAGAGATAAAAAAGAAAAAATCCTTACTCAATGTCTTGTTATATGTTGGTTTTTTGCGCCTTTTTAAATTAGGTACTTTTGACATAAACAACTTAATAGATGATAACTCAATAAAAGGAAATAGGATAAAGTTACACTATATAAAATATATTTTTCAAAAATATAGAGTAATTATTTCAATAGACAATATTCAAAATGTAGATCAACATTCATTACGTGAAATAGAAAATTTAATGAATGAATGCAAAGACAATTTGCCACAATTTGTTTTTGAATATACTATTACGGATGTTACAACATCAGAGAGGTGTGATGTTTTAGCTGAGTATTTTAGTGCAACCGGCATACCAACACAAGTAATCAATTTAGAACCTATTAAAAAAGAATATATTGTTGACGTTATTTCAAAACATATTGTTAATTCGACGACTAATTGGGGGTTTAATATTTCAATACAAGAACGATATGAGGAAAACAATAATGGTAATATTCGTGAAATGATCGATTATGGTATTTATATTAATCGTGAAAATAAACCTATTTCAATTTCTGATAATCAATATTCACTTGATAATATTTTGAGTTTGACTGAACAAGCAAAACAATTGCTTTCAATAATAATTTGTGCCAATAATTCGATAGATAAAGTTTTATTAGATTTAATAGGAAGTAAAATAGAACTTGATATAAAAAATGCAATAGAAGAATTAATTGATATGTTAGTCGTTGAAATAAAAGGGAATAATTATGTTTTGTCGCATGCTTCCTTAGCTGATGTTTGGTTTGCTTATCCAAATGAGTTTAACAAATATGATAATGTCGCGTATGCTTGTCTAGAAAAAGAATATCTAAATATAATTAACGATATTACTCAGCGCTCAAATATTGTATATGATCAAGCATGGTTAAATATGATTCAGATATATTCAAAAACAAAGACAGAAAAAATAGTTTCCTTGTTTGAATATATTGATGTTGACTATAAAAATTTAATTTCAAACGAAAATGCATGGAAATACATACAAAATATCATTGAGGTTACAAAATACGATATTTACAGACACTATAATTTATATAAAAATATTATTAGATATTGTTTTGAAAGTGAGTTATATAGCCAAGGTTATAATGTTGTTGAACAAGTAATGCGTGTCATTTCAGATGACATATTGATTTTATATAAAGCAATGTATTTATCTGCTTTAGACGAACATGAAAAGAATGTTAAGTATTGCGAAAATGCCATAAAAGCATATTCAACAAATTCGGTGCAATATTTTAACCTAAAATTAATAAGTTTATCAAGTTATCGTTCACTACATAAAATAGATAAATGTTTTAAAATTCATAAAGAATTTATTAACAATAAATTCCTTATGAACACACAAGAATGGGGTTATTTCTTACGATTAAGTGAAATGTATTTAGACAGAAATATTAGCCTTAAATTGCTTAAAAAGAGCGTTAAATTTTTCGAATCGAAGGAAGATTATATTCAGGCCGGAAAATCATTAATATCATATTCTTTCGTTTTGGCAACTCAAGGGAAATTGAAATTGGCTAAAAATAAAATTCAAAAAGCGGAAGCGTATTTATCAGAGAAGAGAATGGGTAGACATATGTTTTTGGTAAATAATGCCGCAATCAGATTGTTGAATGGTGATTATTCAGAAGAAGTTTGGGAGATATTAAACGAAGCCGAAATTACAACAGTCGTGCCCTTTGATAAGCTTGCAATTATCACTAACAAATTGGTTTGGTGTATTGAAAACAAGCATACTCACAGATACGACTTATTAATTAAACAGGCCCTAGAATTATTAAATGCCGAACCAGATAGACATATTCACGGTTTAATTTACTACAATATTTATTATTTACTAAAAGAACGAAATGAAAATGGTTATGAAATATTCTTAAAAAAAGCCAATCAAATGAAGAGCTATTGCAAACCGGTAAAGGCTAGATTGGAAAAAAAGCCAACTCCAGAAACAAAGTTTGCCCTAAAAAAGCCATGGCATGTGTGTTTTTTAGCATATTGGACATATGATTTACTATAATTCTAAAATTTTAATTTAAAGGGTATATATATTCGTTATAAGCTCTGCTTATAATTGAACCCCATGCAATGAGATGTTGATAGTTATCCAAAGATTTGACAGGTTCATTATAGATATAGTGTTTTAGGAACAATTCCACAAAATTAAAACCGCCTATTATGCTAGCAATAGTTGTTCCACCAATCCGTGTATTTAATTCAATGAAATAAGTTCCGGATTGGTTCTTTATAAATTGAACGTTTGAAATACCGGGTATATAATGTTGTTGATAAATTCTTTTGCAGATATCAATAATATCATCGTCTTCTATTAATTGGCATTTAAAAGAAATTCCTTGTCTTATTTCAATACGCTTTCGCGGAATAATTAACAATGGGGAACCATCTTTGTCAGTTAGTACGTCAACTGTATATTCTTCTCCTTCAATATATTCTTGCATAAAACGAGATGATTGAAAGCGATTTTCAATATATACCTCTTTTTTAAAATCGACAATATATACTCCACGGCTTCCAATGGCAATCCGATCGCGAATAATAACTTTTCCTTTTCCAAATGGGTTTTCAATTATTTCCGGAGTCAACACTCCCGACTCTTGCATAGTACGAGAAGCAACATATTTATCATTAAACAAGGAAAAACATTCTAGCGAAGGTGCAATTAATTTTCCTTTAAAATAATTACTCTTAATCAGTAACTGTAGTTCATCATCCATAACGCTAAGAAGTAATTCGATATTGTATGAGGTACATATCTTTTTAATAGTCTCTATATATTCCGAACTGTTCAGTTCATGGCAAACCTCTATGTAATTGTCAACCAATAAGCTACCAGCAGAATAGCCTTTAGGGTAGATATCTAGTCCGTATATTACCAATTCACAGCTAGTAATTTGTTGCAAACTCTTTATCCAGTTTATTGAACCAACTCTTGAAACTTGTGTTACTAAGATATTCATATTTTACCTCCAAACCTTTTCATAACAACTTAATAATTAGCGATAATTACCTATTATCCATTATTTGATGCTTTAAAATACATTTGAATTGTATGTGTTAAATGATTATGAATAGTAAAAGTTACATCAACAAAGGGAGTTATTACATGCAAAAAAGTTAAGAGATTTTATGTGTTATAGTAATAATCATAAAGTGTTACAGATGATAGATGCGTTGTAGATAACATCATCAGACTGAGAGCATAAATGCTGAATTACTATTCTATAAAGTTGTACAATGGATAAAATGGAGGGGTGAAAATGAATGATTTTATGATCTTCAAAACAGAAAATGATGACATGGTAGAAAACGCAAATTATAATAACAAAATTAATGAATATGCAGATTATATTGCTTGTCAATTTGCAAAGGGAAAAAAGACATTAATCATAACAGGTTCAGGGATTTCTTATTCTGTTCCTGGTATGGATGCAATCATGAATAAGATAGTACAACTTATTGAAAACTATGATAATTGTTGGATTCATAGTGAAGTTTTCGAAAGGATTTTTCAAGATTATAAGAATACCGACAGTTCTGAACGTCATGACATGCAGTCTAGGTTACTTACATATATACAAAATGCATATATGAAAAAAAATAAATATGTTCAAAGAGAGGATTTAAAGCCATTGGCTCAAATTTGGGGGATGTTTGTGGAGTGGCTTTTGCAAGGAGATAAAGAATATAAAGGGGTAGCGAATGCAGAACATTCAAAGCAGCATGAGGTGATTGCAAAAATATATAAAGAGATGAATGCAGTATCAATTACAACAAATTTTGACAATTTGTTACACAAGGCTTTTGCTGAAGACGATAATTTCTATCCGATTCTAGACGCCCAGTCCTTTAATCAATATTATTTGAGTGAAGAGGATGATAATAGTTATATAGAAATTCAATCTAGAGGTGATGCTTTTTGGTTGGAATGTACAGGAGAAAAAAGTAAAATATGCCCTAATAGACATAGGCAGTGTTATGTGCCAGGACACAATATAAATTGGGATGATAATAAAGTGAAATGTAGCTTGTGTGGAAGTGATGCTAAGATTTATTTTGCTTTTCCAGGAACTAAGGAAAAAGATGCAGAAATGTCTGTGATAATAGATGGAATATGGAAATATTTTGCTAACGCTATTAGTAATATCATTGTGATAGGAAATAGTATGGATTATGATCCGGTTTTGATTGAATTTATGAAAGAAATGATAAGAAAAAGAAATATTCCGGT
The DNA here is from genome assembly GCA_045537735.1 of Lachnospiraceae bacterium. Lineage (GTDB taxonomy): Bacteria > Bacillota > Clostridia > Lachnospirales > Lachnospiraceae > CAG-590. The sequence continues at coordinate 27,083 of JAZSPZ010000035.1, read as the reverse complement.
TCTATACATTAGCAGATACAAAGATAGTTCATCTTATAATGATATTTATCAGAAAGAGGCTACAAAATTTTTGTTTTCCAATGAGTCATACGTAAAAAATATTTGGGCACGTGGTACTTATACTAATGAAATCTTAATTGATCTTTATAACGCGTTTAATATATCTAAATCCAAGTATAAGGCTACAGACTATGAAAAAGATAGGTATGAAGAAGAAATTGATTTTTATCAACTAAATGTAAATAGAATATTTGGAGGAACAGAGGAATTTAGACAGTTAAACATAGATTTAAAAGGGTCAATTTACTTTAATGGGGAAATTATAAAGGATGAAAGTGTTAAAAAAATGAAACATTTCTCGCAGTTAGGATTGAAAACATATTGGTTGCATGGAACGAATGTGGATTATCAAGAACATAATCGTTTCAAGCATTCAATAGGAGTTATGCTAATCGCATCATATCTTTATTTAAAAATTAGTCCTACAAAGAATAAGCAAGAATTAAAATTTTTGCAATTGGCTGCTTTGTTTCATGATTTAGGCCATTTACCATTCTCTCATCTATTAGAAGAGGTTTTTGATGAATTTGGATGGATACCATCGGGCGAAAACTCCAGTTTTAATCATGAGCAACATACAAAGCATATATTGGAAGAAATAGTGGAAAGAAATACAACTATAAAAGATGAATTGGAAAGCATTCATTATAGCGTTGAGGAGTTGCAACAGTTGATTAATGGAGAATTCGGCATTGGATATTTGGATGCATTAATTAATAGTCCAATTGATTGTGATAAAATTGAATATTTGTTTTCGGATGCTATTTTTATGAATAGGGGAACAAGAAAAGATTTTGAAACTTTTATAAATAGTTATGTTGAAGATTTATCAGTAAATAAAGAAAATTTTTTGGTTTTAAAAAAAGGTGCAACGGGTAGTTTATTAGAATTAATTAAAATGCGAGGAGAAATGTATGATAAGGTATATTTAAGAAGTGGGTTACGTTATTTGGAAGCATGTTGCAAACTCATTATTCGTACATTTATTGTATATGAGTGTACACAGAAGGATATTTTCACAGCTGTGGAAGACAAAATGCAATTCAAGGAATACTATAACTTGTCTGACTCTAAAATCAAACAAGTAATAAGCTATATGGAATCATGTTTGTCAGATTTGCAAGGTGTAAATGTGTGTGAGTTGCATGTTTTGGAAAAAATGGTTGAAGACATAGAAAATAATCGAATTATTTCTGAAACTATTAAAAAGACGATAGTGGACTGCTATGGTTTGATTAAAGATACTGTAAGTGATGAAGCTGTGAAAAAAATAGAAGAGGAACGTATTAGTACTTTTGAGGTGGAAAGTAAACAACTAGATAAAGCAGCTTTGAAAGAATTGCTCAAAAATGTTTATTTACGTTTTCCAGGTGTTATCCTTATTGATTATGTTGAAAGCAAATCCTCTTTTTCTTTTGGTAAGCGAGAGACAAGAAAAAGAAGAAACGATGGTACGAAGAGTGCAACAGAGAATATTTTGATAAAAGATATTAGACAAGTAAAAGGATATTCAGATAAAACGTTTCAAACTTTAGGTGATTCGATCAGTAATGTTAATGAGGAGCTACATTATTCTACTCATAGTTATATTAATGTATATAGATTGACTGACAATTTGTATTATTATATGCAGGCAGAGGATTATATAATTCATGAACTTAGAAAGGGAGGAATTATCTATGAAAACTAATATAATTGGAATTTATGCTATGAGTGTATCTACAGAAATGCTACATTTTGCCAACACTGGAATATATAGAACTGTTCCGATTATTTTGTATAAAGTAAATAATGAAAAAGTAAAACATTTTTACATTGATCGGCCAGTAGAAATTTTCAGAGAAAGTATGGAATATAGTAGTTTAAAAAATATTGTGAATATAGGAGAACAAGATGTTTCTTTTTTGACAATACCTGGAAAGGCATATAGTAAAATGCAACAATATGCAAATAAAAACGTAAATAAGGTCATAGCAGATATGGTTACACATGTAATTGTAGAGGTGGTAAATGAACTAAAAACACAAGATGCAGATTCACAGAATGTTTTTTTTATAGATGGTATAGACACAAATAAAATAATTGGACGTTTGGGTTATTTATACTTAGAGAGCAATTTTAATACAATAGCATTTGTAACATATAAAACTGGTGGATTGCTAACTGATATTTTAAATAGTAGCAATGAAAAACTGGAGTTTGATATTAATTATTTTAAGAGAAAGAATAAAATGGAAGAGTATTGGTCAACGATTGTGCCGAACGATTTTATGGAATCTTTGACACAAACCGTATTTTATCATATTCCAAGTACAGATGCAGAACTGTCTCCAATACGTTGCGACATACTGTCGCAAGGATTATCCAAGGGTCAGATTAAACAGAAGGTTAAAAAAATTTATGAAATACTTAGTAATCCAGAAAATGTTACATTACCTTTTCCAGAAAAAGGAGATGGTGGAATGTGGATAAGAATTCCGGTTGTGTTAAAAGAATGTATGGAAGCGGCAGAACATTTTAAAGCAGTTGCAGAGAATGTGCTACAGGAGGGATTTTATGAATAAGATTGGTAGAATATATGGTGAAGTTATTGACAATCAGTTTTCGTTTGCAACAAAAGAGTACTATGGTGGGGATTTTGTGAAAATATATGAAAAAGATGGGGATCAAGAATCTGCTATATTAGTTTGTGAAATTGTAAAACGTGGAATAAGTAATAAATTTTTAACTACTCCTGATATTGTGAAGTACATGGATGATAATATGGACTTTCAGAGAGATACACTATATACCTATTTTGTGTCAGCGATAGGAGTTGTAAAAGAAGGAAGATTATCGAAAGGTAAAGTGAATGCGATTCCAGGAAAATCTGTGTATGTTGCAGAAAGCGAGTTGCTAAAAATAGTATATGGAATTACAGAACAAGGTTGTCAGATCGGCTATTTAAAAAAGAGCCCTGATTGTAAGATGTATTTGGATTCTAATATGATATTTAATCCACATTTGTTTATAGTGGGAAAAACTGGATCTGGAAAATCATTTTTTATGAAACGGTATATTGGGGAAGTCCAGGAAGATTTTTGGTTGTTTGTTCCGTCAGATGAATATGATGATATTTCACATGATTCAGCAGTAAAATGTTATCGAGAGTATACTATTGAATTAGATGTTGAGAATATTAGCTTTTATGTTAATTTAAATGCATCGGAGGAAATGATTTTAAAGAATATCAAATTTGATGAAGAAAAAATTTATTCAATAAAAGATATAACTGATGCAATATATGATTATTATAGAAATAAGAAAAAAAACAAACATCTTCAAATGTCATTTGATTTGGGTGAAAATAACGACTTTGATTTGGAGCTTCCAGCATATGCAAATTCGTTGATATCAAAACTAAAGAATATAAGACATATACACTTTACAAAAAATAAAAAAAAGATAAATTTACCGAAAGATTCAACAGTATTTGATTTGGGAGAATTTACACAGCTTGAGCAAGAGTGCATTCTAAATTACTATTTATTTAGACTTTTACAACGTTGCAAAAGAACAAAACCAGAGAATAGGAAAAAGCAGATTGTAGTAATTGAAGAGGCACATAATTATGTGCCTAGTGTCAAGAATACATTGAGTAAAGAAATTCTAGTTAGATTATCACGAGAAGGAAGAAAATATGGAATTTCATTGTGCTTTATTACACAAAGACCTAGATTTTTTGATCAGACAGCCTTGTCACAAGCTGGCAATAAAATTGTATTTTCATTACCAAATCCAGAAGATGTAAAGCATATTATGGAAGATATACCGTATTATAAACCAGAATTAGGGTTTACAATTCAAGGACAAAGAACAGGGGAGTGTGTAATAGTTGGAGATGCTTATAATGATATTTTGGAGGTTGTTATTGATTAAAATGAAAATATATACAACTGCGATACAAGAATAACAGAGTTTATGTATGATGAGTAAATGATTTAATAATCGCATAATTGTATGATTGAGGCATCCATCAAAAAAGCAGCCCTTACGGCTGCTTTTCGCTTCTCATCAAACCTGCAAATCCTTTCTCGGATGCTTCGTTGTGAGAATATCCAACTGCTTTGCCATGGATACATGCGTATATATTTGAGTGATGTTGATAGAACTGTGTCCCAACATTTCTTGTATATAGCGGATGTCTACATCTGCCTCTAATAGACTGGTGGCAAATGTGTGACGGAACATATGAGGTGTAATATGTAGGTTAATAGATGCAAGAGATGAATATTTTCGGATCATTCTTCGCACTGCCTGATCTGACAAAGGTTTTCCTTGCTGATTTACAAAAAAATAGTTGCAATTTATGATTTCTTTTTCAAATGCATGATAGTATCTTTCAAGAATGGCGTGAACATCGTCATTTCCAATTTGTATGCGTCGTTCTTTTGCTCCTTTTCCGTAAATCAATATGGTTCGTTCATCAAGATTAATCTGTTCAGGTTGTAACGAACATAGTTCGGATATTCGCATTCCAGTTGCAAATAGAAGTTCAATTACAGCAATATCCCGTAAAGCATTTCGTTTTTGATAGAGAGTTTTTTGTGTTTCCAATTGTTTGTACATAGTAGATAAAAATATTTCAATAGTATGTAGAGGGATTGTTTTAGGTAACACGGAAGGTTCTCGAAACTTCACATGAATTTTATTGAATGGATTGTGTTCTGTAAAGTTTTTATACTCCATGTAGTGGAAGAGTGCTTTCATAGAAGCAATTTTTCGTTTTACTGTTTTAGGTTTATAGGTCAAATGCAATGTCGCAATGAATTCTTCTAGAAAATCGGGAGTGATATCACAAACATCTAGGACTGAAGCTTGAGAAGAGAATTGTTTCAAATCAATTCGATATGCTTTCAAAGTTTTTGGGTCAAGGCGCTTTTGGTTTTGGCAATGGATAAGATAATTTTCGATTACATTTTGTAAATGATACATAATAGGTTCTCCTTTGTTTTTTGCTTCATCTTATCAAAAAAGAAATATTCATGAAATGTAGAGTGATACAAAAAGTTATTCCAATTTTTAATTGATGTCGATTGTGGAAAAGGATATAATAAAAGATAGTTATTACCATTGAATGTAAAAGAGGTTTTCTATGGAATTAGTAAAGTTTCAACGTGGACAGATAATTGCAAAAAGGAATGATATGGTGCAGCATTGGTATCTTGTGCAGGAAGGTACCGTGACGCAGAAATTTGAATCTTCAGAGGTGACATTGGAAAAGAATTCTTTGATCGGAATCTTAGAAAAGGATATGTACCTCTGTGATTATATTGCTACCGAAGATACCGTGTTGGCTGAGTTTACCTGCGATGGTGCGGAAGATTTGAAAAATTTGTTGAACGGCCAGGCAAAGATTCGGAGTATCTTCTTACGAGCCGCAGTAGAGCAACGTCAACAGATGTTGAAGGTATACGCAGAATTGGATAGTAAAGCACGTCAATTTCATATGTTCGCTGAAACTGTATTTAATGATTATAAGACGTTATGCCTGAAATATAAGGTGGAACAGTTAAGTTTCCTTCGAATGGAGTTGTTTCATCCGCTGGAAATGCAGCATAAGGCAGAGAATTGGGAAGTGAATAACAGTGTAAGCATTGTAACGAATCATTTGCAAGAGTATATACAATTGATGGAGAAGGATGATAGTCTTACAGTTGGCGTTATTATGGAAGCATCATTCCAGATGCATCGTTTTGCACAGGGTATTTGGGAGATGGAGAATTACCTTACCTATAACAAAGATATCTTGCTAAATGATATGCAAAGTGATTTGTTTCAGTTGTTTTTTGACTTGGCTATCAAGATGAAATTAAAGAAGTTTGATATCGAACCTGCTGCAAAGGAAATTCAACTTATTGCAAAGGTGGCAGAAAAGCTTGGTGTATATAATCCAAGAACCATCATTCGTCGCTTGAAGGAGTTCAAAGAGTATGACTTTGAAAATGTGGGTGACGAGTCAGGTCAGAGCAGTCCAATTGTAAGAAAAGAAATGGACATTCTGACAGAAGACTGTTTGGGCCATATTTTGGAATTTGCGGGATATAATGATGATGAAGTACTGAATATCTGTAATCTAATTCACGAATATCAGAACTTGCCAGATATGATGTCCATGGATAAAGAAATCTATGAGCTGCGCAAGAAGATTGCCACAGTGTATTATGAGATATATTACAAGGTGTTTATTCGTGTTGTGAAGGATGAAAGCTTGTTAACACCAGTATTGGAGATGTTCTTGAACTTTGGATTTATGGATTTATCTCTTGTGGGAGAAGAACGTGCCAAAGAACTGTATGATGCAGTAGCGCATATGGATATTTGTCATTCAAAGCACATTTATACCATCTATGAGTGGTTAAAGGCGATTTATCACGATGAAAAAGAAACCTCCAAGAATGATTTGGAAATGGATTATCAAGTATATCTAGCTGATTTGCTGAAGACTGGTAAACTGAATCAGCAACAATATGAAGTTCTACGGAATAACCGTGAGAAGATGGTTGAGTATGAAATCAAGAATATGTTTACATCTGCAAACAAAATGACCTATGGAAGAATTACTACATTTTGCCCAATATTATGTAAACATGATTTGATTAATTCGGTGGAGAAAATGCTAGTGACGGCAGAGAGATTAGAAGCAGCACTGAATGAAATTCGTAAAGTGGATTATTCTATTTTCTATAGAGAGATCATGTTTTCCGATGTGGAACATGGTATTAACTGTGAACGTATTATGAAGGAAGTGTTGCCAGATATTATCCTAATGCCAAATGCAGGAAGCAAAACTGCTATGTGGCAGGAGATTTCTGGAATTCGAAGCAATACGCCAGGGCGATTTGTGTTCCCAATTCTGACGGCAATGGACTTGGATGATATGATGCTAGAGGTTGCAGGACGATTCCGCTGGGAGATGTGTCGCAGATTACAAGGCGTTCGCTGGAATGATGTGAGAGAACATTCTTTAACTGCAGAGTATTGTACATATTTGCAGTTCTATCGAAAGAATCGTGATTTATCAGTGGAGGCAAAGGAAAAGGTAAAGAGTGCATTGGTTCGTGCGAAGAATAATTTCCGAGAGGTGTTTGTTAGAGATTATGTAAACTGGATGAAGTTTGAGTCCAGGGGTAGTTTTCGTTTGAATAAAGTGACCAGAGCAATCTTGATTATGCATTGTCCCTTTGTAAAATCAATCCGCAATGAGCTTGCTGCCAATCCGGTGTACCAGAATGCGATTATACAATTTGAGAATGAGATGGAAAAGAAGCTGCAACGCTTCACAGGAGTGTATGATAAGTATGAAAAGGCTGGCGGTGAGATTACTGCTGAATTGAAAGAGAATATTTCATTTTATCAGATGTAGGTGGGGATTATGCCCCACCTGGTCCGTCCTTTCTAGGACGTGATGATTCTGGTAATGGTTCTACATTATAGTTTGGTTTACCTGTGGAATTCGTAGTGCTTTTGCTAGTGTTGGTGGTAGCATTACTTGTGCTATTGGTCATGCTATTATTAGCATTTGCGCTATCTCTTGGTAAATCCACCTCTGGAATATTGTCGTCATCATAGACGTTTGAAAAATTATTTTTTGACATATCATATACCATCCTTTCTAAGATAGTATGTGCACATGAATTGGAATTTTATGCAAAATAGTTTACGTAATGTGTGGACATAATAAGTGGACATAATAAGTAGACATAATGAATGGGTGTGGTGTTATACATGGGATAGTAGATTCACGTTACACGCTTACAACAAGGAGTTTTCGCTATGGAAATATATATAGTACGTCATGGACAAACCATATGGAATGCTAGCAATCTGTTACAAGGAAGTGCGGATATTGAATTAAATGAGCACGGAAGAGCGCTTGCAGAGGAGACTGGAAAGAATTTGGAAGAGATATCCTTTGATATCATCTATAGTTCTCCTTTGATTCGCGCTTATGAGACAGCATGTTTGATTCGTGGAGATAGAGATATTCCCATTATTTGTGATGATCGATTGAGAGAATTGAATTTCGGAGTGAATGAAGGAAAGAACTTCAAGGATTTGTTGTCAGATACCAGTGATCCTTTTCATCATTTCTTTGAACGTCCGGATTTGTATCGCGCACCAGAAAATGGCGAGACGTTAGAGCATATTTGTGAGCGTGGTGCAGAGTTTATGAAAGAGGTGATTGAACCTCAAAAAGATAAAGCGGAGCGAGTTATGATAGTTGCTCATGGAGCTATGAACAAGGCACTGATGTGCCATGTGAAGCAACATGGCATTGATCAGTATTGGTCCGGTGGATTGCAAAAAAATTGCAATGTGATTATCGTGAATCTGGATGAGAATGGATATCATGTTGTAGATGAAACAAAAATATTTTATGAAGAGAAATAACAAGTAAAAAACAGTTGGTATTAATTTCATACCAACTGTTTTTTGTGGTTACTCCGACTTGACTTCCTTCCACAAATCATTATACATACGATCTGCGTCCTCTCCTAAGTAGCGGAAGGTTTCCAGATTCTTATACTTTGACAAGTCTGGGAATGCAATTTCACTGTTACGAATTGCTTCGTCTTCAATTAATGCTCGACCTTCTACATTTGGAGTAGTGTAGGTGATAAACTCAAAGTTGATTAACGCGATGTCAGGACGGCAGAGGAAGTTGATAAAGGCTTCTGCATTTTCCTTGTTTGGTGCATCCTTTAAAATACACCACGAGTCAATCCATACATTGGTTCCTTCCTTTGGAATGACATATTCCAAATCAGGATTTTCTAGCTGTGTATAGATGGCTTCACCAGAATATATAACACCGATAGCAGCTTCGTTTCCAATCATCTTATCGCGAACCTGGTCTACTACATAAGCCTGAGTCAGTGGCTTTTGGGCAATCAAATCTTGCTTGGCTGCTTCCAGTTCTTCTGGATTTGTTGAATTCATGGAGTAGCCAAGTCTCTTCAAAGAAACCATAAATGCGTCCCTTACAGAGTCTTGCATTAAAATGTTGTCCTTGTAACGCTCATCCCAAAGGACATCCCATGAATCAATTGGTTCATCCACCATAGTCTTGTTATAAAGGATACCAACAGTTCCAACGCAGTAAGGCACACTGTATTTGTTCTCTGGGTCAAATTCCCTAGACTGTATCATATAATTCTCATCAATATGCTTGATGTTGGGCACATTTTCAAAATTAATTTCAGCCAACATGTCGTTTTCTAACATTTTTTGAATCATATAATCGGAAGGACATACAATATCATACTGTGTCGCACCGCTGGCTACCTTTGGATACATAACCTCATTGGTTTCGTATTCGTCATAAATCACCTCGATGCCAGTTTCTTCTGTAAACATCTCTAGTACTACTGGGTCAATATATTCACCCCAGTTATACACTATAACCTGATTGGTACCACCACTCTTTTGATAGAGTTGTATAGAGCTGATAATTAGTGCGATTGTAAGCATGGTAGCCGCAATTCGTTTCATCCATTGCGTTGTACGTGGCTTGAAAAGGGACTTCTTTATAATACCATTTTTTGCTGCTTCCCGTTCCTTTGCCAGGCGCTTTTCTTTCTGGGCAGGTGCAATGTTTACAATCAATAACAATACAAATACAGTTAAAAAGATAATAGTGGAAAGGGCATACATTTCTGGTTTGATTCCCTTTCGAACTTCGCTGTATATCTTAGTGGAGAGGGTATCAACACCGGCTCCTTTTGTAAAGTGCGTGATTATAAAATCATCCAGTGACATGGTAAATGCCATTAAGAATCCAGAAAGAATTCCAGGCATAATCTCTGGCATGATCACCTTGAAGAAAGCATACATTGGGGACGCCCCCAAGTCTAGCGCAGCTTCGTAGGTGTTAGGGTTTAACTGTTTAAACTTTGGCATTACATTTAATATCACATAAGGAATATTAAATGTGATGTGTGCAAGTAATATGGTTTCCATTCCGAATTTCATACCAAAACTGATAAACAATAGCATCAGAGAGATACCGGTAACGATATCTGCATTCAGCATTGGAATGTTGTTGACTGCAAGCATGGCGTTACGAGTACGACTCTTCATATTATAGAGAGCAATACAGGTAATGGTTCCAATGATTGTCGCAATGACAGAGGATGCAATTGCGATGAATAGTGTGTTGTAAAGCGCTTGCATAATTGCTTCGTTTTCAAATAGTGCAGAGTACCACTGTGTGGTGAAACCACCCCATTTGGAACGAGTTTTGCTCTGATTAAATGATAATACCATCAAGGTGACAATCGGAGCATAGAGAAATATGAAAATGATAGCCACGTAAAAACGTTCAATAAACTTTTTCATTAAAACATTCCTCCTTCCCCGTCTTTATCAAAGATGGACGATAGGATCATGCTGATTACGATGAATAGCATCATAACAGTGGAAAGACCACTTCCCAAGTTCCAGTTGCTAGCCTGGGTAAATTCCTGCTCAATGACGTTACCAATTAAAAGGATTTTGCTTCCGCCAAGCAAGTTAGAAATAACGAAGGTGGTAAGGGCAGGAATGAATACCATGGTAATTCCACTGATGACACCTGGAAGTGTAAGAGGGAAGATTACTTTTGTAAAGGTCTGCACTCCATTGGCACCTAAGTCTCTTGCAGCATTGATTACGTCTTTATCTAATTTGATGATGGCATTGTAAATAGGCAATACCATAAATGGCAAAAAGTTATATACCATGCCTAGTACAATGGCATAAGGTGTATTGATAATATTCAAGGTTGGTAAATGAAGGAAAGAGAGGATGGAGTTAATAACACCGGTCTTTTCCAACAATGTCTGCCAAGCAAGTGTACGAAGCAAAAAGTTCATCCACATTGGTAGAATAAATATCAATACAATGAAGCTGTTTTGGCTGACTCCTAGTCTCGAAAGAATCATTGCGAGAGGATAAGCCATTACCAAACAGATAATTGTAGCGATTAGGGATAACACAATAGATATGCCTAATGCCTTTAAGTGTTCCGGCTCGCCAATTGCCAATATATTGTCCCATGTGAAAGCACCTTCGCTATCCACAAATCCATAATACAAAATCATGAACAATGGAATGATGATGAAAATAATCCCCCACACGGTAAAAGGCATTGCCAGCCATTTGCTGTGCTTATTCTTCAACGTATGCTACCTCCTCGTCTTCAGATTCAGGCTTGTGCATAATCTGAATGTTGAATGGATCCACGCTGATTCCTACCTTTTCGCCAACTGGGTGCATTACAGTGGAATGAACTAACCATTCAAAGCCGCCAGCCATCACTTCCATTTCATAGTGAACACCCTTGAAGATTACATGGGTAACTTCGCCGGTGATAGTTCCCTCTTCTGGTTTACATAACACGACATCCTCTGGACGAATCACAACGTCCACTGGGGTATTGTTTCCAAAGCCTTCGTCAACACATTGCCATTTGGCATCCAAGAACGATACTAAACGGTCCTCAATCATAACGGCATCAATAATATTGCTTTCACCGATAAAGTCTGCAACGAAAGCATTTTCAGGTTCGTTATAAATGTCCTCAGGGGTACCAATCTGCTGTATGTAACCCTGGTTCATGACCACGATGGTATCACTCATAGTAAGAGCTTCCTCCTGGTCGTGTGTGACATAGATAAATGTGATACCAAGCTCATTTTTTAATCGAATCAATTCATACTGCATGTCTTGACGTAGCTTTAAGTCTAATGCACCAAGTGGTTCATCTAGCAGAAGAATCTTTGGCTCATTTACAATGGCACGGGCAATGGCAATACGCTGTTGCTGGCCGCCACTTAGAGAATCTGGTTTACGGTTTTCATAACCATCCAAGTTTACAAGCTTCAATGCATACTTGATTTTGTCATCAATATATGTCTTGCTTTTATCTTTTAACTTCAAACCAAATGCAATATTTTCTGCAATGGTCATATGTGTGAATAGCGCATATTTCTGGAATACGGTGTTCAACTGTCTTTTGTTTGGAGGAAGATTGGTAATATCCTTTCCTTCAAACATAATCTGACCAACATCTGGCTGTTCAAAGCCTCCGATCAATCGAAGAGTGGTAGTTTTACCACATCCGGAAGGTCCTAATAAGGTTAAGAATTCATTCTCTCTAATGTATAAGTTTAGGTCATCCAATACAACGTGGTCGCCGTAGGATTTTGTAATATTTACTAAGTCAATTAATTTGTTCGGCATCGCCCTAAGTCCTCCTTATATCAAAAACTAGGTGGGCTGGAAACCCATATGAGTGTTGCCCCCTGTTTACCAGCTTCCAGATAATGCTTGCCAGAAGGGGTGAAATAAAATGCTTCACCCTTCTTTGCTTTGTGATATGCATTACCAATATGTATCTTTATGCTACCGCTTAACACATATCCGAATTCTTCACCCTCATGAGGCAAATCTGGATAAGTGGAACCATTGGGTGCCAGTGTCAAACGGATTGGTTCCATTTCGTTTTTTTGAGCGTTGGGAATAATCCATTCAATTATATTTCCGAGTTCGTCATCTTTTTTCTCGAAGTAATCTTCTTTGGAAAATACAATCTGGTCGTCCTCTTCGTCATTGAAGAAGTCCTTTAGGTTGGTACCCAGACATTGTAAGATGTCAACTAACGTAGCAATAGAAGGAGAAGTTAAGTTTCTCTCCAATTGGGAAATAAATCCCTTAGATAATTCTGCTCGGTCTGCCAATTCTTCCTGTGTCAGGTTCTTGGCGACTCGGAGGGTTTTGATTTTGTAACCGATGTTCATGGTTCTCTTCCTTTCCTGAATCTGGGATTGTCCGTACTTTCTTTGATTGAAATTACTTTGCTTTGTGTATGTGCAACCTCAATATATTTAAACACAAAGTTTACTTTTACTAAACAAACAACAAGATAATTATACACATTATATTTGTGAAGTCAATACTAAACATAAAAGTTAGTAAAAGTAAATTTTATGAGCACTGAATTTAAGCGAGAAATGTAGAAAAGGGTGGGAAGAATATGTGAAATATGCTATAATAATAAAATGTGAAACAATAACGATTGACACAGGTATATAAGATAAATATAGAAAATGGAGAAGTACGATGGGATTATTAGATGCAGATACAATTGAAGATTTGATGCGAAGCTCTAGCTTTTCAAAGGGAATTGAAAAGACCATGGAACGTATGATCAATGAGCTGGAATTAGATAGCATATATATTGTTCGCTATGATGAGGATTTGATGCAGCCAGAAGTGATGTTTGATTGGGAGAGTGAGGAGGAAAAGCATGCAGTTTCCTTTGGGGATTATTTTCAAACTGTGGATGAGAGAGCACATTTTGACGAGAGTGACATGTTTGTAGCAACTGCTACCGATGCGCTGCCACCAGATGAGAAGGAGTTATATGCGGCTGCTGGTTATGGGGCAGTTGTGGAATTTCAGATGAAGAAACATGGTAATGTTATTGGATATATTCTGCTTGGGTGGAATGATGAGAGAGAGTTGGAAGATCAGGAAGAACGCGATCTTCATGTTTTGCTCAAATTGATGAATGAGGTGTTAGTGCGCCAGTTTAACAAAGAGGTGTTAGGTGAAAGTGATTGGAGAATTTCCAAACTGGCAAGCAAAGCAACAAAGACCATGGTTTATATGATGGACGATGAGCATAGGATACATTATGCTAATCAGTATGCGAAGGAAGAGTGTCCCAATATTAAGATAGGGGATTTTTGTTATGAGGCTTTTCGAGGAGAGAATGCGCCGTGCAAAGATTGTCCATTCTTTAAGTTGGAGGAAGAAGAATATTTAGACACTGTTATGTATCTTCCTTATATTGAAGATAGTTTTCGAACATGCTCCACCAAAGTAAAAACGGCAGATAGAGGAGACGCTGTCTTTTTAGCACTTCAAAGAATGAGTAATATTCAGTCGGTGGATAATCGCAATGTGACGGGAAAGAAGTTCATTTTTGCACTACAGCAGTTATATAAGGATATCATTGCTGTAGAGATTCGAAGGGACACATTTTATAATTTGCTTGAAAGGAAAGCGGATAATAAGCATTCATATAGTATGGAATTTGTGTTGAAATGGTTGTCTAAGGTGCATTTGGATGACAAACAGAAATTTCTAGAGTGCTTTGATATCAATTTTTTGCAAAGTGCTTATGAGAGTGGGATGACACAGAAGGAGATTGATTTCCGATACCGTACCCATGAGGGAAGCTACCACTGTATGAATGGTAGAATTCTCTTTGAGCATAATACAAACAAGGATGTTACTGTGTATGTCCTGTTCCAAGATGTGGAATTGGTTCGCAGTATGCAAATCGAAGAAGAAAAACAACTTCGCGAGTCCTTGATGGCTGCACGTTCCGCCGCGGAATTGAAGGGGCAGGTGTTAGCCAATATTTCCCACGAGATTCGTACGCCGATGAGTGGTATTATCAGTATGTCCAGCGTGGCAAAGCAGGTATATCAGGATGAAAAAAGATTGATAGAATGTCTTTCGAATATTGACCATTATGCAGAACACATGATGCAGGTAATGGATTCGTTACTAGAAACGGTTAAGGTGGACCAGGATTCCATTAGCATCGCAAAAATACCATTTCGATTAGAGAATTTTATGAATCGAATTGATATTGCAGTTCGGGAGAAGATAGAAAAGAAGAATGTACAATTCAATATAGATATTCAAAGTCAGTTTAAGAATTTACTGGGGGACGAGATTAGATTACATCAAGCATTGGTTGCATTGATCAACAATGCGATTTCCTATACCCCGCTGTCCGGTGATATCAAGGTGACTGCCAAACAGATGGCTGCGGATAACAAAATGGTGTTTATCCGTTTTATGATTGATGATACCGGAAAAGGTTTGACTGATAAAATGAAGGAAAGCATTTTCGGTTTTACCCAAGGAACAGAAGAAGGTGCGGTGGAAGAAGAGCATTTTGATCTTTCGTTGGCATCTCGTATTATTCAGTTGATGGGTGGACAGATTGGCGTGGACCATAAAGCGTCTGGAACACATTTATACTTTACAATTCCTTTTGAATTGGCGGATGATGCAAAGGAAAACAAACCATCAAGACATAAATCTAATAGGACAATGAGTGATTTTAAAGGCAAGCGCATTCTTATTGCTGAGGATAGTGATATGGCACAGGATGCACTGCGAGCAGTGTTAGAGGTGGTAGGGTTTGAAGTAGATGCAGCAGAGAACGGAAAGAAGGCCGTAATTCAGTTTATCTCCCAGCCGGCATTTACTTATGATGCAGTGTTGATGGATGTGCATATGCCTGTAATGGATGGGCGTGAGGCAACCCGTTGCATTCGGATTTCTGGTAAGGAAGACAGTGAACAGGTTCCGGTAATTGGATTGATGGCGAACACCTATGATGAAGATGTGGAGGAATCGCTACAGGCAGGAATGCAGGCACATTTGGCTAAGCCAGTTGACGTGGATACGTTATACAAGGTTTTAAGGAAATTGATTCCAGAGGATGAAGTGGAAGAAGATATTGAAGAATAAAAAAATGTATGCTATATTTTTCAAGGGTTGAAAACAGTATTGTTTGCAACTTGATGATTTCAGTGAATGATAAGAATATAGAATGCAATTGGAGGAATAACATGAGTTACAGATTAGTTAGTGATGCAACTCTCGATTTACCAATGGATTTGGTGGAAAAATATAACATTTTTGTTGTGCCGATGGCATTTACCTTGGATGGTGAGGAAATTTTGCATTATCCAGATGAACGAAATATGTCTATTGAGGATTTTTATAATGCGTTAAAGGAAGGGAAAACTTCTGTCACTTCTCAGATTAATCCAACCACTTATGTGGATTTGTTTACGCCGATTCTAGAAGCTGGAGAGGATATATTGTATATTGCGTTTACATCTGGACTGAGTGGAACGTATCAATCGGCCGTGTTGGCAAAGGGGATGTTAGAGGACGCATTTCCTGATAGAAAAATATATATGATTGATTCTCTTTGTGCATCAGCAGGTTTGGGCTTTTTTATGAACTTAATTGGTGAGAAGAAGGAAGCAGGCATGTCTATTGATGCGTTGCAGGAATGGGTGCTGTCAAATCGTAATCATGTGGCGCATTGGTTTACAGTGGATGATTTGTTTCACCTACAGCGTGGTGGAAGATTGTCCTTTGCAGAAGCAATGCTAGGTAGTGCGCTGAAAATCAAACCAATTATTAGCGTGGATGAAAAGGGTAAGCTTTATGTGGAAAGTAAAGTGCGCGGTAACAAAAAGGGTGAAGAATATATGATTGCCAAAATCAACGACACAATGGATGAGGAAGAGCAGACAGTATTTATCGCACATGGTGATTGTGAAGATAGAGCATTGGCATTCAAGGAGAGAATTGAGGCCAATACAAAAGCTAAAAATGTTCGTGTCACCAAAATTGGACCAATCATTGGAACGCATACAGGTCCTGGAATGTTGGCAGTATTATTTATGGAGCAGAAATAAATATCACATTTAGCATAGGAGCGGATATCGAGAGATATCCGCTTTTCTATTTTTATGAGATGTCTGTACTTGGGAAACATTTGTGGGATGACACATTTCTTTTTTTGATGAATATACTATCAAGGAAAAGAACTTGGAGTTTATCAATGAAGTCGATTATAAAACGAATGGTAGCGGGCGTGATGTCCTTAGCTATGGTGCTCACCATGTGTGTAGGTTGCGGAGAGAAAGAAAGCCGACTTACCAAGGTGGTGTTAAATGAAGTTGCACATTCCATTTTTTATGCACCGCAGTATGTTGCCATAGAAAATGGTTACTTTGCAGAGGAAGGAATTGACCTTGAGTTAGTTACTGGTTTTGGAGCAGATAAGACCATGTCAGCGGTTATAGCAGGCGAGGCAGATATCGGATTTATGGGGGCGGAGTCGTCCGTATATCTATATGCAGAGGGTGCGCAAAACCATGCTGTTAATTTTGCTCAATTAACCCAACGTGCAGGAAATTTTTTGGTTGCAAGAGAACCTATTGAGAATTTTACATGGGATATGTTAAAGGGTAAGGATGTACTTGGTGGACGTAAAGGTGGTATGCCACAGATGGTATTTGAGTACGTGTTGAAGATGAATGGTATTGATCCGGCAAAAGATGTGAAAATCAATCAAAGTATTGATTTTGGAAGTACAGCGGCAGCATTTTCAGGCGGACAGGGAGAATTCACGGTGGAATTTGAACCTTCAGCTACAGCCTTGGAGTTGGCTGGCGAGGGGTATGTAGTGGCATCCTTAGGCGTGGATTCCGGTTATGTTCCTTATACATCTTATTGTGTCACAAAGGAATATTTAGCAGAAAATGAAGAAATTATTCAGAAGTTTACCAATGCATTGCAAAAGGGTATGGAATATGTCAATACCCATACTCCAGAAGAGATTGCAAAGGTTATTGCACCGCAGTTTGAGGAAACAGATATAGAAACTATTGAACTGATTGTGAAACGATATCATGAGCAGGATTCATGGAAAAATAATCTTGTGTTTGAGGAAGAGAGCTTCGATTTGTTACAGAATATTTTAGAGGACGCTGGTGAATTGGAGGAAAGAACACCTTATGAGCAATTGGTAAACACAAAGTTTGCAAAAAAGGCAGCTGAGGCAAAAGCTGACAAATAAAAGATATCACCAATTAATGTATGCGTGCATATATTGTAATATACCAATTAAAAGGAGAACTTTTGTGGAGTCTTTTTGTAATAATCGCAATTCTATGAACTGTGCACAAAAAAATACCATGCGCAGTTATGACAGTCATGCAGCACGATGTAATCAAGCAGTTTCAAATCGTGATCGTATGACGCAGCAGCGTAGAAGAGAAGAGTGCATGGAATGCAACCAAAGAGAAACAAGAATTACTAATCATTTAGAGAGAGAAAATAGAAATCGCAATAGAAACGTAGAGGTGGAATGTGTTTGCCAAGTAACCACCACAGCGAATTGCCATAGACATGATGAGATGGAACATCTCGGATGCGAATTTCCGGTGGTAATGTCTTATGTACCATGGCAGCAGTGGGGTGACATGTACGAAGCAGAATGCGGTTTGATGCAGGGAACAATCTTTAAGGATTTGAATTTTATTTTTTGTGGAGAGAGGTGCTAATCATGGAAAATATGTGTAAAGAAGAATTGAAGAAGTTGATTCAGAGCACCAACTTTGCAGTGATTGAGTTAGGTCTATATTTGGATACCCATCCTCAGAGTCATTGTGCGCTGGCAAAATATCACGAATACAAGCGCACCCTGAAAGAGGCTGTTGCGGTATATGAGAAAAAATTTGGACCGCTTACAATATATGGTGTGAAATGTGATGAGAATTGGACCTGGGTAGATGAACCATGGCCATGGCAGGAAGGATGTGATTGTTAATGTGGACGTATAATAAAATGTTGGAATTCCCAGTGAAAATCAAAACGACGAATCCGAAATTGGCAATGGCTATCATGAGTCAGTTGGGCGGACCGGATGGTGAGAAGGGTGCTTCTACAAGATATTTGTCTCAGCGTTATTCCATGAAGGATAAGAAAGTTATCGGTGTTTTAACGGATATCGGAACAGAAGAACTCAATCATGAGGAGATGGTAGCAGCAATCATCACACAGCTCACAAAGAATTTGACAATTGGTGAAATTGAAAAATCAGGTTTCTATCAGTACTACGTAGATCACACCATTGGTATTTGGCCACAGGCTGCTAGCGGAATGCCATTTTCTACTGCAACATTGCAATCTACCGGTGACCCAATCGCCGATTTACATGAAGACTTGGCAGCAGAGCAGAAGGCACGTTTGACCTATGACAACATCCTTCGTCTTTGTAAGGATGAACCGGATGTGTATGAAGCGATTAAGTTCCTTCGTGCTAGAGAAATGGTGCATTATCAGAGATTCGGAGAAAGCTTGCGCTTGGTTCAGGAAAACCTGGATGCTAAAAACTTCTACGCTTTTAATCCTTCCTTTGATACAAAAGCAACCTGTTTAGATTAGTTTAAATGAATGCAAAAGCAAGGGAACTCATTTTCTCTTGCCTGCATTCGATACATAGACACCTTGAAGTTTCGACATGGATTTGTTATACTAAATTCGTGTGTGGGTGTTTGCACCCATAATAATAAATGTACTTTTACGTTGCAAAAGGAGGATATCCTCAATGAAGAATAATGGATTGATGATGCAGTATTTTGAGTGGTACATGGATGCAGACCATTCGCTTTGGGAAAAGGTGGCGGAAGAGGCTTCGAAACTTAAGAATTTGGGTGTGACAGCTCTTTGGTTACCACCGGCCTATAAAGGTGCTGCTGGAGATAAAGACGTTGGATATGGTGTATATGATTTATACGACTTAGGAGAGTTTGACCAGAAGGGAAGTATTCCCACAAAGTACGGTACGAAGAAACAATATATTGAAATGATTTCTGAAGTGCAGAAAAAAGGAATTGCCATTTATGCTGATGTGGTGTTGAATCACAAAATGGGTGCGGATGAAACAGAGAAAATTATGGCAGAGGAGTTTAATGCAGGAAGCCGTAATCAGATGGTAGGTGACGCAAAGACCATTTTAGGTTGGACAAAGTATACCTTCCCAGGTCGTAAAGGAAAATATTCCGATTTTACATGGAATTGGACACATTTCGATGGAATTGACTGGGATCAGCAGGCAACAAGAAATGCGATTTATCGCTTTGTGGGCAAGACATGGGAAGAAGCGGTGGATGTGGAGAATGGCAATTATGACTATCTAATGGGCGCAGATTTGGACGTGGATAATCCAGAGGTCAGGGATGAACTTTACAAATGGGGTCAGTGGTATTTGAAGATGACCGGTGTTCAGGGATTTCGTTTGGATGCCATTAAGCATATCGGACACTATTTTTACAGAGACTGGATTCCAGCTATGCGTGAGGCATGCGGCAGAGATTTGTTTTGTGTAGGTGAATATTGGCATTGGGATGTGAATAAGTTAGATCGTTATCTTGCCAATGTGAATTATGAGATGGATTTGTTCGATGTACCTTTACATATGCATTTACATGATGCCTCTAAGGCCCATGGGGATTACAACATGGCAACCATATTGAATGACACGTTGGTAAGTCGTCATCCGATGTGCGCAGTAACTTTTGTAGATAATCATGACACACAACCAGGACAAGCATTGCAGTCATGGGTAGAGGACTGGTTTAAGCCACATGCTTATGCCATTACCATGCTTCGCCAGGATGGATACCCATGTGTGTTCTACGGCGATTATTACGGTATCCCACATGACAAGATTGCTTCTAAAAAAACAATGCTGAACAAAATGATGAAGCTGCGTAAGCGTTTGGCATATGGTCCGCAGCACGATTATTTTGATGATTATAATGTGGTCGGTTGGACTAGAGAAGGCGATAAAACGCACAAAAATTCTGGTATGGCAGTGCTTATGTCAGATAGTACTGGTGGTAACAAGCGTATGTATGTTGGAAAACAGTTCGCCGGACAGTTTTTCAAAGATGCGTTAGGAAATGCAAAATATAACGTTAGGATTGACGAGGATGGATGCGGTGATTTCTATGTGAATAGAGAGACAGTGTCTATTTGGATTAGTGAAGCTGTAAAGCTGTAGGGTGTGCGAAAGATAACAGAATTAAGGAGCGCAAATGCTGTCATATAGGATTCTATGTGACGGCATTTTTTTTGCTTGCACAAAGGAGGCATGTATATTATAATTACTTTAACACAGTAAAATTTTACAGTGTTGGTGCGAATGGATGAAAACACGTAGCGATTTAGCTGGTGTATGAATCGATGATAGTAAATGATAATAATATGGAGTGTATCGTATATGGGAAAAAGTGTTAGAACGAAGGCAGTAAGCGAATTGTTTGAGGCGATTTTAACTTTACGAGAGGAAGAAGAATGTTTCGACTTCTTTGAGGATGTCTGTACAGTGAATGAGTTGTTATCTTTGGCACAGCGTTTTGAGGTAGCTAAGATGCTGAAGGAGGGCAGGACTTATATGGAAGTTGCAGAACAGACAGGTGCATCAACAGCAACAATCTCTCGTGTGAATCGTTCCTTGAATTATGGAAAAGATGGATATGAGATGGTATTCGCCAGAATGAAAGAAAACAGAGAAAAGCAGTAATGCTTTTCTCTGTTTTCCTTTTGTCCATGTTACGATTTTGATTTTTTCTTAGCCATATCTTTGGCTTTCTTTTCTTTTAGCCTAGCAGCTTCCTTTGCTTCTTTCAGCTCTTCTTTGGAGGCTGGTTTCACGGTTATTGAGTCAATGAGCTTTTCCACTAATTGTTTCTTGGTGTAAATGTCATAACTTAACAGTGTAATCATCGTTAAAGTTTTGAGATAGTCATTGCCTTCAGAATAGGCATGATCCGCGGTCTCGTATATATCAGCAATACTTTCGCGAATTTTGATGTGATATTCTTTTTCTAACTCAAATAAGTTTTCGTATATGGTAGCCATAGTAATACCATCTTGTTTCTGAAAATAGTTGTTACTTACAGGTTGTAACAAGTTTTGGATATCACTGATGGACAAGAAATTCTTTAAATAATAAATATAGATTAATAAAATGATATGATCCTTGGAGTATTTCTTCTTATTAGAAGGCGGAAGCAAATCATTTTTGGAATAGTTGTTAATCATGGTTTTTGTGAGAATCTTGTCGTCAGGATGACGCTTGTTTCCCTTGAGCTCTTTTTCCATGAAAGTGGTTACCTGATCCACATACAACTCGATGGATGGAATGTCTTCTGGAAGAATATAATCCATACGAATCCATTCGGTCATCAATTCTTTAATTTCCTTAAAGTTATTTTTGCTCATGTTATTTTTTCACCCCATTCATAATTTCACAAGCAGTAGCGGCCTTGTTCATTGTATAAATATGTATACCATCAATGTCGTTGGCAATCAAGTCATCAATTTGTTTGATTGCATATTCGATGCCAGCTTTACGCATATCCTCAGGGTTGTCAGCATATTTTGCAACAAGATTACTCAATGCTTGTGGAACAGAGGTACCAGATAGGCTTACACTTGTGCCAAGTTGTTTTGCAGAAGTGATTGGCATGATACCAGCTGAAATAGGAACCTGTATGCCGTGTTTGGTAGCATCTTCACGAAATTGGTAAAATTTCTGATTGTCAAAAAACATCTGGGTAATTAAAAAATTCACGCCAGTGTCTACTTTTTGCTTTAAATATTGTAGGTCAGTTTCCCTAGAAATAGATTCGGGATGCATTTCGGGATAGCACGCAGCAGCGATACAGATGTCTGATTTCTCATGTATGATGCGAATAATATCCTCTGCATAGCGAAAATGTCGGTTTTCAAAGGATTCATCACTCATATCCCTTGGACGGTCGCCGCGAAGTGCCAATACGTTATGAATTCCTTTGTCTTGCAATTCTGTAAGTAGTTGTTGCAAGAAAGGTTCGTCCATGGCAACGGCTGTCATGTGTGCAATCGGCTCAATTTCACATATGTTTTTGATATAAGCCGCAATGGATGCTGTTTTTTTTGAATTACTTCCACCGGCACCATAGGTTACACTGATAAAGTCCGGATTCATGGTTTTCAGTGTATCCAATGTTTTGTAAAGGTCATAAATTTCTTCATTTTTCTTAGGTGGAAATACTTCGAACGAAAAAACCGTTCTTCCTTTTTTGTAAATATCTTTAATCAAAATATCATCTTCTTTCATAAAATAATTATGTATAAATCCTTGTTATTCTATCACAATTTGTGGTTGCAGGCAATTAGAAAGGAAGGTATACTGAATGGAAGATAGAGGTTTGCAGCAGATAAGGGGAATAAATGATGACAGGGTTAAACGAAAAACAATTCGAAGGAGTATGCCAGACAGAAGGCCCGGTGCTTTTGTTGGCAGGTGCAGGTTCTGGAAAAACTAGAGTATTGACGCATAGAATTGCATATTTAATAGAAGAAGTGGGTGTGAATCCATACAATATTTTGGCTATCACATTTACGAATAAGGCAGCACAGGAAATGAGAGAACGTGTGGATTCCATTGTGACCTATGGTGCGGATCATGTATGGGTTTCTACATTTCATGCTTTATGTGTCCGAATTCTTAGACGTTATATCAAAAATTTGGACTATGATACAAACTTTACCATTTATGATAGTGATGACCAAAAATCTTTGGTAAAGCAATGTTTGAAGAAGCTGAATATGGATCCAAAGCAGTATCCGGAAAAAATGATTATGTCTGAAATTTCTAAGGCGAAGGAGCGATTTGTTTCTCCTGCCGAATACGATAGAGAAGCCAGTGGAAACTATCGCAAAATGCAAACGGCTCGGGTGTATACGGAATACCAAGAACGTTTGAAACAGAGTAATGCCTTGGATTTTGATGATTTGCTTTATAAGACCGTGGAGTTGTTTCAATTTCATCCGGATATCTTAGACAATTATCAGGAACGATTTCGTTATATTATGGTAGATGAGTATCAAGATACCAATCATATCCAGTTTTTGTTGATTAAGCAGTTAGCATCCAAGTATCGCAATCTTTGTGTTGTGGGTGATGATGACCAATCTATTTATAAGTTCCGTGGCGCCAACATTTATAATATTCTGAATTTTGAACAGGAATACCCAGAGGCAAAGGTAATCAAATTGGAACAAAATTATCGCTCTAGCGGTAATATCTTGAAGGCGGCAAATGGTGTAATTTCCTATAATGAAGGAAGAAAAGAGAAGGCATTGTGGACAGAGGCACCGGACGGTGAAAAGGTATCATTTTATCTATACGACACAGAGTACCAAGAAGCAGATGCAGTGGTAAATACCATTATGTACCAGTGCAATAAGGAGCATAGAGATTACAATGATTTTGCTATACTTTACCGAACCAATGCACAGTCAAGAATTTTTGAGGAAAAACTGTTGATGCGCAATATTCCTTATAAAATTATTGGTGGTCAGAATTTCTATGGACGTAAAGAGGTTAAGGATTTGATTTGTTATCTCAAAACCATTGAGAATGGGCAGGATAACTTGTCGGTTCGCCGTATTATTAATGTGCCAAAACGAGGAATCGGAGCGACCAGTGTAGATAAGATTCAGGATTATGCAGATCATTTTGAGATGGGCTTATTAGAAGCAATGTTCGAGGTGGGAAATATTCCAGGACTTAACCGTGCCGCCACGAAGGTAGAGGGATTTGTAGACTTAATTACAGAGTTTCGAAATATGCTTCAGGATGGAGCGCTGATTAGT
The DNA here is from genome assembly GCA_045537735.1 of Lachnospiraceae bacterium. GTDB lineage: Bacteria > Bacillota > Clostridia > Lachnospirales > Lachnospiraceae > CAG-590. The sequence continues at coordinate 2,678 of JAZSPZ010000035.1, read as the reverse complement.
GAAGTCTATGATGCTGTTTTGGAAAAGACTGGCTATTGGGATGAATTGATTGCAGAGGGTACAGAAGAAGCAGAAGTTCGTATGGAGAACCTGACAGAGCTTAAGAATAAGATTGTGACTTACGAGGAGGAAGCCGAATATCCAAATCTAGCAGACTTGCTAGAGGAAATCGCGCTGGTGGCAGATGTGGATAGTTTGGTGGAATCAGAAGATAAAGTATTATTGATGACTTTACACAGTGCAAAAGGATTGGAGTTCCCATGCGTTTTTTTAGGTGGAATGGAAGATCGATTATTCCCAAGTGGGATGGCATTGAATTCTGATGACCCAGATGCAGTAGAGGAGGAGCGTAGACTTTGTTACGTGGGTATTACTAGAGCGAAGGAAAAATTGTTCTTAAGTGCAGCAAGACAGAGAATGATGCATGGAACCACCAATTATAATCCGGTTTCGCGTTTCGTTAAGGAAATTCCCGAAGACGTGATTCAAATGAATGGGGATGGATCTTTTGCATTGCGCAAGCAGACGGAGATGTTACAGCAGGCAAAGGATAGCATGTTATCTAGAGGGGCAAGTGTTACAACAAAACCGTATTCCTATGGAAACAAACAGCAGGCTACCAAGCCGTCTGTAGGTTTGTCCTTTGGAAAGGAATTCAAAGTAGAACGCTTGGAGATTGATTATACAGTGGGAGATACGGTTGAACATGTGAAATTTGGCGTTGGAGTTGTGACAAATCTTGTTTCTGGTGGTAAGGATTATGAGGTTACGGTGGATTTTGAAACGGCAGGAACAAAAAGAATGTTTGCTTCCTTTGCCAAGTTGAAAAAATGTAATTAACGTATTACAAATAAAAAATATTTTTGTATAGTAAAGTATTGAATTTTATGGTATACTAACTATACTTGGTGGGTTCGGAAACGAACGCAATGTTATGGAAAGGAAGGTATGAATATGAAGAATTTAGATGATTTTATTAATGCAGCAAAGATTCAGGAGTTAATTAAGCGCGAAGATCCACAGGAGAAAGCAACAAGAAGAGTGCTTTGGGTCCTTGCAGTAATCGGGGCAATTGCAGCAATCGCAGGTATTGCATATGCGGTATATCGTTATTTAACACCAGATTATTTGGATGATTTCGAAGACGATTTTGATGATGATTTTGATGATGATTTTTTCGATGATGAGGAAGTGAAGCCAGCTCCAAAGGCACCTGAGGCATAATATCTTGAATTGATACATGTATGTGAAAGCGGAACTGTTGTGATGCAATGGTTCCCTTTTCTTTTGCCTATAAAGACATGGTGCTTTTGAAATGATTACGAATGCAGATGAAGGAGAGCATTTATGCTATCAATTGTTTTACCAGTATATAATGAAGAAGAGAATATTGTAAGAGCATATGAGGCAATACGCGACGTATTGATGCCAAGGGACATTGCATTTGAATTAGTATTTGTAAATGACGGTTCAAAGGACAATAGTTTCGAAGTGATTCGTAAGCTCTCAGAAGATGTTCGTGATGCGAAAGTTGTGGGCGTTTCCTTTTCTAGGAATTTTGGAAAGGAAGCAGCGATTTTCACGGGTCTTTCCCATGCAACTGGTGACGTGTGTGCGGTGATGGATTGTGATTTGCAGCATCCACCTGAGACGTTGCTTGATATGTATGATATGTGGAAACAAGGATTTGAAATTATCGAAGGTGTGAAACGTTCCAGAGGAAAAGAGAGTTTTATATATAAGGCATTTGCAAAGTTGTTTTATAAGTTGATTAGCAAATCCACAGGGATTGAAATGTATCGTTCTTCTGATTTCAAAATGCTAGACCGAAAGGTTGTGGATGAGTATGTGAAATTAAGTGAGCGTAATATATTTTTCCGTGCGTTGTCCTCTTGGCTAGGTTACAAGAACGCAATTGTGGAGTTTGATGTTCAAGAACGCGTATCTGGTAATACAAAATGGTCAATCAAATCATTGGTGAAATACGCAATTGGAAGTATTACATCATTTACAACGGCACCAATGCAACTGATTACGCTGTCTGGAATGTTGTTTTTCTTCTTTGCGGTAATTTTAGGAATACAGTCTATTGTGAAATGGGCGATGGGCCATGCGTTAGAAGGCTTTACAACAGTGATTTTGCTGCTATTGATTACTGGAAGTTTGATTATGATTAGCTTGGGCATTATCGGATATTATCTGTCTAGAATTTATGAAGAAATAAAAGGCAGACCAAGAAGCATTGTGAGAGAGATTGTGAAGTCTCCAAAATAAAATTAAAAAGTACTTTACAAAAAACAAATTGTTTGATATTATAACAAACGTGCTGTTTGAAACTGTTTCAAATAAGTCAATACAATTTCACAAAAGTTGAAAATAATGGTTGACAAGTCAAAAGCATTTTGTTATAGTAGTCATTGCGTCAGCGATGACACCGTGAAAACGGGGTGTGGCTCAGCTTGGCTAGAGCGCTTGATTTGGGATCAAGAGGTCGCAGGTTCGAATCCTGTCACCCCGACTTTTCAACTAACTAATACGCGGGTGTAGTTCAATGGTAGAACACTAGCCTTCCAAGCTAGATACGTGGGTTCGATTCCCATCACCCGCTTTTGTTACGCAAAGACGTAACGTGTGTTCGTAGCTCAGTTGGATAGAGCAACGGCCTTCTAAGCCGTGGG
>JAZSPZ010000043.1:0-37579 GCA_045537735.1 Lachnospiraceae bacterium | reverse complement strand
ATTACAAAGTATCGTTGGAAAGACACGGATTGGATGGAGAATCGTAAAAAGACTAATCGTAATGATGCTATGAGAAAGCCAATGGCTATTTATGAAATGCATTTGGGATCATGGAATAAACGTGTTGAAGATGATGACAATGGATTCTTTACTTATAGAGAACTAGCACCAATGGTGGCAGAATATGTGAAAGATATGGGATATACCCACATTGAGTTGATGGGTATTGCAGAGTATCCATTTGATGGTTCGTGGGGATATCAGGTGACGAATTACTATGCACCGACTAGAAGATATGGTGATCCGGAAGACTTCATGTATTTTGTGGATTATATGCATAAGAATGGAATTAGTGTGATTTTGGACTGGGTACCAGCACATTTTCCAAGGGATGCTCACGGATTAGGAAGGTTTGATGGAATGCCATTATTTGAGCATCCAGATAGTAGAAGAGGAGAGCATCCGGACTGGGGCACTTACATTTTCGATTTTGGTAGAGCAGAAGTATCGAATTTCTTGATTGCTAACGCATTGTTCTGGGCAAAGGAGTACCACATTGATGCACTTCGTGTAGATGCAGTTGCGTCTATGTTATATCTTGATTATGGTAAGCAAGATGGTAACTGGTTGCCTAATGAGGACGGTGGCAATGAGAATTATGATGCAATTAAGCTTCTTATGAAGTTGAATAAGACCATTGAAGAGCAGGAGCCAGGAGTATTTGTTATCGCAGAAGAGTCTACATCATGGGCAGGAGTAACAGCACCAACATCTATGGATGGTTTGGGATTCTTGTTCAAGTGGAACATGGGCTGGATGAATGATTTCATCGAATATATGAAGCTTGACCCATATTTCAGACAGTTTAACCATAATCGTTTGACGTTTAGTTTGATGTATGCATATTCAGAAAACTTTATCTTGGTAATGTCTCATGACGAAGTTGTTCATTTGAAGTGCTCAATGCTTAATAAGATGCCAGGCTTGCATGACGATAAGTTTGCGAATCTTCGTACTGCTTATGGATTTATGTATGGTCATCCAGGTAAGAAGTTATTGTTCATGGGTCAAGAATTTGCTCAGCTTCGTGAGTGGAGTGAAGCGAGAAGTCTTGACTGGTTCTTGATGGATGGTGAAGACGCAGAAAGCCACAAGGGTATCCAGAATTATGTGAAGGCACTGAATAAGTTATACAACGAGAATGATGCAATGTATTACAATGATCAGGACCCAATGGGATTCGAGTGGATTAACTGTAATGACCCACAGAGCAGTATTGTATCATTTATTCGTAGAGGTTCTACTGCTAAGAAGCAGTTGTTGTTTGTAAGCAACTTCACACCAATGGATCGTGATGGATTTATCGTTGGTGTACCTTGTGCAGGTAAGTATACAGAAGTGTTAAACTCAGATGCTGTAGAGTTTGGTGGAAAGGGCAGAATTAATTCGACTCCAATCAAGGCATCAGACGAGCCTTGGGATGGTAGAGAGCATTCCATTGCAATTCATTTGCCACCACTTTCGACAGTCGTTTTTGAGTACGATTATAAGGAGCCAGCGAAGAAAGCTCCAGCAAAGAAGACAACTGCGAAGAAGAGTACAGCCAAGAAAACAGAGAAATAATAGGTCTTGAAATGAGGACACCTTGAGAAAATTCAAGGTGTTCTTTTGGCTTTGGGGAGTGTGCTTGTTTGGGGCAATTATTTGCACAGTAGGAATGATTATCATAAGGAAATCTAGTGTTTTCAAGCATGTCAAAGACTTTCGACATAAAATTTTAGGCGTTGTCAAAGCAATTTGATAGACAAATATGGAAGAATTCAATACTCTGATGTCAGGTCAAGAGACAAAGATATCAGAAGGGAGGAAATGATGGAATTAAGTAATCAAATTCGCAAATATAGAACGGAACAGAAGCTTTCTCAAGAGGAGTTGGCTGAGAAGGTGTATGTGTCGAGACAAACCATATCGAATTGGGAAAATGGAAAAAGTTATCCGGATATTCACAGTCTGTTGCTTTTAAGTTCTTTATTTGAAATATCTCTTGATCAATTGATAAAAGGAGATGTGGAAATTATGAAGCAGGAAATTAACCAAGCAGAGATGGAAAAACACAATCATTATGGGAATGTGTTTGCAATGTTATTCATTGCTTGTTTGGTAACATTTATTCCGTTGGTGAAATTCTTTAAGGTGTATGGGTTTGTTACATGGTGTGTTTTATATGTCATAGCATTTGTATGGGCATTGAAGGTTCATAAAGTGCAGAAGAATAATGATATTAGCACTTATAAAGAGATTGTTGCATTTTCAGAAGGAAAGAAACTAGATGAGATTCAAAAACAGCGGGAGATTGGAAAGAGACCATATCAGAATGTGTTGAAGATGTTATTGGGTGCAATGGCTGCAATTGTGGTTTTTGCAATTATGGAATTATTATTGGGTGAAATGTAAGGAGGATATAATATGTGGGCAGAATTAGGTATTAGTTCAGGGACAGGAATCATAGTCCTTATTGCATTATATTTTGTTATAAAATGGGCTGTGAGAAATGGAATAAGGGAAGCTTATGAAGGTATTACCGGAAAAGAGACGGAAGAATCGATTCGGACAAAAGAGCTTTTGAAGGAACATGGATATGATGTTGATTCAGAGAATAGATTGGATGCAACTATTTGGTGATGCAGTTTGTTGTATATTCAGATGGTCAACTGTGCCATTTGAATAATTAAAACGGGGAGAGAAGGAAAATGAGTAAGGTTAAGGGTAACAAATTTACTTATTTATGTATTTGGCAATTTTTGATTATTGCCATAACGATTCTTAAGATTAACACTCTGAATGATTACAAAGTATTATATCAAGACGTAAAAGAGTTCACGCCAACACAAGCTACGTGTATCGATTCTTATCGGAGAAGTGGAGGAAGGTATCGAACTACGACTTACAGAAATAAGTATCGCTATGTTGTTAATAATAAGAGCTATACAGTAACTTACAGTGGCGAAAGAAGAAGAGGAAGCAATAGAACATTGTATTATAATCCGAATAATCCAGAGATAGTTTCAAAATATGCAACCTATGAAGAGGCACGGTCTAGCAATTCTATGTGGTTTTTGTTTGCGGCGATAGGCCAGGGTGTGATTATATTTTTTGCAGTGATGGCGATTCACAAGCAAAAGGAAACTAGTATAGAAAATGTTGGTGTTGTGGTTACAGATGATTTTAACTTTATTATGGATGAACCTTCAAAACCATATGTTGCTGATGCGATAGTTACTCCGAAACAAAGTGAAAGAGGCGTGGAAATGATATCATTTCAGCGAAGTGAGAAAAATCAGAAAAAGGATGAAGTAGAGACGATAGCTTTTACCAGGAGTAATAAGCCTGTGGATGACTTTGTATTGTATACGGAGGAAGAATACAAGCAGATGAATAAATGATAACTAGTGCAATATCACAAGAAAAGTGGAGAAATGCTATGAAATATCGGCATTTTTCCGCTTTTCTTTTTTGGGTATTTTTGCTACACTATTACCCGTTGAAAATTAAGCAAATAATATCCTTGCGTAGAGAGATTTCTATAATAGGATTTAGGAGGCAAATATGACAATTTCTAGAGATGATATTCGTAACATAGCAATTATTGCCCATGTAGACCATGGTAAGACAACCTTGGTAGATGAGCTGTTAAAGCAGAGCGGTGTGTTCCGTGAGAATCAGGAAGTGGCAGAACGTGTCATGGATTCCAATGACATTGAAAGAGAGCGTGGAATCACGATTCTTTCTAAGAATACTGCAGTGGATTACAAGGGAACAAAAATTAATATTATAGATACCCCTGGACATGCGGACTTCGGTGGTGAGGTTGAGCGTGTTCTAAAGATGGTAAATGGAGTAATTCTTGTGGTAGATGCATTTGAGGGTGCTATGCCACAGACAAAGTTTGTGTTGAAAAAGGCATTGGAGTTAAATCTTCACGTGATTGTGTGTGTGAACAAAATTGATCGTCCGGAAGCCAGAGTGGAAGAGGTAGAGGAAGAAGTATTAGAGCTTTTGCTAGACCTTGAGGCTACCGATGAACAGTTAGATTGTCCATTTGTCTATGCGTCAGCAAGAGAAGGTGTGGCAAAGAAGAATATCGAAGATGATGCAGTGGATATGGCACCTCTTTTCGAGACCATTATCGATTATATTCCAGCTCCAACCGGTGACCCGGATGCGGATACACAGGTGCTCATTTCTACCATTGATTACAATGAGTATGTGGGACGTATCGGTGTAGGTAAGATTGATAATGGAACCTTGAAACTCAATCAAGATGTATTACTTGTAAATGCTCATGATGAGAGCAAGAGCAAGAAGGTTAAGATTGGTAAGCTTTATGAATTTGAAGGTCTTAATAAGGTAGAAGTGAAGGAGGCGGGAATCGGTTCCATTGTGGCAATTTCTGGTATTGCAGATATTTCTATTGGTGATACCCTTTGTTCACCAGAGAATCCACAGCCAATTCCATTCCAGAAGATTTCGGAGCCAACCATTTCTATGAACTTTATGGTTAATGATTCCCCTCTTGCAGGTAAGGAAGGAAAGTTTGTAACCTCTAGACATTTGCGTGACCGTTTATTCAAAGAGTTGAATACAGATGTGTCTTTGCGTGTCGAGGAAACGGAAGAGACAGAGTCTTACAAAGTTTCTGGTCGTGGAGAACTTCATTTATCTGTATTAATTGAAAATATGCGTCGTGAGGGATATGAGTTTGCAGTTAGTAAGGCAGAGGTTATCTATAAGCAGGATGAAAATGGCAAGAAACTAGAGCCGATGGAGATTGCTTATGTGGATGTACCGGAAGAATTCTCTGGCACGGTTATCAGCATGCTAAATGAGCGTAAGGGTGAGCTTCAGGCAATGACACCAGCTCACGACGGAACGGTGCGATTAGAGTTCAATATTCCATCCCGTGGACTTATCGGTTTCCGTGGTGATTTCATGACTTCTACCAAGGGTACCGGAATTATCAATACCATTTTTGATGGCTATGGACCGTACAAGGGTGACATGATGTATCGTAGTCAGGGTTCTTTGATTGCATTCGAGACAGGAACTTCTATTACTTACGGTTTGTTCAATGCGCAGGACAGAGGTACTTTGTTTATTGGTGCTGGCGAACAGGTATATGCTGGAATGGTTATCGGTCAGACAGGTAAGGCTGAGGATATTGAGATTAATGTGTGTAAGGCAAAGCATTTGACCAACACGCGTGCTTCTGGTTCGGATGAAGCGTTAAAGCTTACACCACCAAGAATCTTAAGTTTGGAGCAGGCGTTAGAGTTCATTGATACCGATGAGCTTTTGGAGATTACACCAGAGAATATTCGTATTCGCAAGAAGATACTTGATCCGACTCTTAGAAAGAGAGCAAGGATTAATCGATAAGATTAAGCGTGTTTCATAGAAGAATAATAGAAGAATAATAGAAGAGAGAGTTCTTAGAAATAAATCAAGAATAAGTGATATAGTAAGGGTTGTGACATGTGAAGGTGTTGCAACCCTTCTTTTCATTTAGTGTAAAGAATGTTATACTGTTACGGAAGTTTTCCTCAAAGTAGGGGGCATACCATTGAAGCGGCGGCTAAGTTGGGATGTGGAAGCCGTGAGTATAAGTTAGTGGAGGTGTAGTATCCATGTTTTTACAAATATTTTCACTTGTATGTTTGTTGTATAGTTTATATCATTATGGCAAATTATTATTCAATATTGCTCGAGGTTATATGGCATTAAGAAAAATAGACGGTTATCGATATCCAGGAATTAAATGCGAAAATCAATCCTTCAATTTAATGTCGTACGTATTTATCATTTTTCTAGAAGTGGTAATGTTATGCTGTATCTGCTACTTAAAGGATACTGCAGAACAATTAGGCGTGGTATGGTCTGTGTTCATATATCGCGGATTGATATTGGTGCAAATATTCTCGATATTAATACATGTAGTGGCTGTGTGTTTTGATAAGTATGCGTATCTTACCTATCAGGGAATGGTACATATCTTTGGTGTTATGGAATTTCATAAATGTAGTTTCACATGGGAACAAAGTGATGAAGAATTATCACAGTATCTTTTGGTGCATGAGAAGAAGTCGAAGAATGCCTTTCGATTTCGTATAATGGAGAATTTAGAGAAGGCACACGAGATGGTATAATCTATGGAGGTAAAAAAGATGCTAAATGTAATTGCTGTAGGTCTGGGTGGTTTTGTAGGAGCCATTTGCAGATATTTGATTGGACTGATTCCGGTAAAAGAAGTTACCGTGTTTCCGATAAAAACATTTATTATTAATATTGTAGGCTGCATAGTAATTGGAATGATTACTGTTGCAGCAACCAGGAATAATACTCTGAGTCCACAATTACTTTTGTTCTTGAAAGTCGGAGTCTGTGGAGGGTTTACTACATTTTCTACTTTCGCGTTGGAAACTGCAGAATTGATGAAGAGTGGAAATGCATTGATTGCTTTGGTGTATATGGTGGGAAGTGTACTTGTTGGCGTCGGAGTGATATTTGCGATAGAGTTCTTTGCTGCAAAGTAATATACTATCTTCCGTTGAAGAACCGAGTTAAGAGAGAAATGGAAATTTTTAACCTTGACAAGTCTTGACACATATAATATTTTATAGAAACTCTTTGCACTGCATATAAATCTACAGTACAAACTGAGCAGACCGTGACAAAAGTCATGGAGTCGGGTCACAAGAGTGACAGTGGAATCTTCATCCACGGGACAGTAGTTGCTAATACTGATTCGTGGGTGTTTTTTTTATTTAAAATAAATTCATGAAAATCCCCACATATATCAAGTGTCATAGAGTTATCTTAAAATATTGGAGGTGGATGGTATGGAAAAAACCGAAACAATAACAAGGAAGGACATATTTCCAGAAACGTCTTTTCAGAAGGTGGCAAACAGAGTATCTGTCATTACCATAATTGAAAACATAGTGTTGTCTGCGGGTAAGATGTTGGCAGGAATTATAGCACATTCCAATGCGATGATTAGCGATGCGATTCATTCGGTATCAGATGTGTTCAGCACTTTCGTGGTTATCTTTGGTATTAAGTTGGCGTCAAAGAAACCAGATAAGGAGCATCCATATGGACATGAACGTTTGGAGTGCGTGGCAGCTATTATTTTAGCAATTGTTCTTTTTATCACAGGCCTCGGTATTGGCATGGATGCATTAAATAATATTACGAATGGTAATGATAGTGAATTACAAGTACCGGGGATGTTGGCATTAATCGTAGCAATCGTATCGATTGTCAGTAAGGAAGGTATGTATTGGTATACATGGTACTATGCAAAGAAAATTGATTCCAGCGCATTAATGGCAGATGCGTGGCATCATCGGTCAGATGCAATTTCTTCAATAGGAGCTTTGATAGGAATCAGTGCAGCAAGACTTGGTTTTCCAATTATGGATTCTATTGCAAGTCTGGTGATTTTTGTGTTTATTGCCAAAGCAGCTTTTGCTATTTTTAAGGACGCCATGATTAAGATGGTAGATCATTCTTGTGATGAAGAAACAGAAAAACAGATTTATGATTATATCATGAAGAATAAAAATATTATGAGTATAGATTTACTTCAAACACGCATCTTTGGTAATAAGATATATGTGGATGTAGAAATTCAGGTGGATGGTTCATATACATTGCAGGAAGCGCATGATATTGCGGAAACTGTACATGATGATATTGAACAGAAATTTCCCAAAGTGAAACATATTATGGTATGTATAAATCCATCAAAATGAGAAAGAAAAGCAAAATATGATATCTTTTTTGATTGTGCAAAATAGCTAAATTATATAAGAAATGGTAGTGTGAAGAAAGATTTTTTGTTATAATAAGAAAGTACATAATATATGTGCTGAAAAGTTGTATTTTGTAAAATCAATTTTGATGTAGTGTCACTATCAACTTGATTTGAAAGGAGCAGGCTTATGAAGAAAACGAATGGTGCACAGTCCGTGGAAGTGGTTGCAGGGAGACATATTGTGGTATCTGCAGGCGTAGGTAAAACCAATGTAGATGAACTCAAATGGTTAACGAAAACAGTATTGGAACAAGCAAAAGCGTGGGGATCGACAGGCTGGGCGTATGTTGCGGATTGCTCGAAGATGGATCCGGTTACACCGGCAGAAGGGAAAGAATTAGTTGAAATGACAAAGGCATTTGTAGATGCAGGTTGTAAAGCATTTGGATTTGCTGAAGGAAGTTCGATTATGTTAAAAGTTCAGGCAAAAAAGAACACAGAGCGTTCTGGAACAGGTATTCCGGAGGGACATTTTGCTACTGTGGATGAGGCGTTAGCCTGGATTAAGGATGAGGTTAAGTTATAAGTTGGTCAGTCCGTGTTTGAGTATTGTGAGAAAGACAGCCTGAAAGGCTGTCTTTCGTTTTTGTTTTTCAAGGTTGGAGTTTGTTATTGAGAATCTGATTGATGTAAAAACATTTGCAAAGGAGTATTTGGTATGAAATATGCAGATGATGAAGAAACTGATATTGCCGTTCTGATGAAGAATTCATTGCCAGACATTTTGCTGCCCACCTATATTGAAACAGCGGAATTTGCTTGTTTGCATGATGAAGGAATTGCTTATGCGAAGCATATTCCAGATGTAGCAAAAAACATAGAAGTGAATAACACAAAAGGAACAGAGTACCCCGCTTGGCTAGATAGAAATCTACGTATGGTAAAAAAAAGGTTCCTTTCCGAGCATTATATTTGATATAATTGAAAAAGCAAGAAAATGATGTTGGAGAATTAGAAAGAGTCAAATCAAAAGTGTAGAACGTAATAAAGATGAGCTTTTTGAGTCCCTACAGTTGTTTGAAAATATGTATCAGTTACTACTAGCTTCTGAAAAAATTACAATAACACTATTTGACAATACAACATATAATTTATTTGTATGGAAATCGGAAAATGGAATAGGTGGTTGGTTATGTGAACCGAGAACTTATAACGATGTTTCGGATAGACCGGCAAAATACAAACTGTTGCAAAGTGCCATTGGTAATGTAATCGAAACATTTGCACATGATCATTGCTTTGATGATGTCATTGTTTGTGGGGATTTGCCAGAATATACATTCTACGCAATCAATAATGCTGAGAATTTTGTGAATTACATAGAGTTGATAGCAAAACAGTGGAGAAGCTATACTTTGGTGTAATAGTATATTGTAAATTAATATATAAGGACAACAATATGAAAAAAGAAAAGACAGATGTAACATCAAAACAGAATACAGATCAGGTGGAAGACAAGACAGAAAAGCAGAAAGAAAAGAAAAAAGACAAGAAGCCTCTTCGCAAGAAGCAGCTTGCCTGGGACAAGTTGGATAATACCGCCAATCTCTTTCCTGTGATTGCCAATGAGGATATGACCAATGTCTATCGTATCTCGGTGAATCTCACAGAGGAAATCGACCGTGTATTGTTACAGGAAGCACTGAATCGAATTTTACCTCAGTTTTCAATTTTTCGCATGCGTCTTCGTATGGGATTTTTCTGGTACTATTTTGAGGAGAATATGCATTCTGCCCCAATTGTAAGAGAAGAGTATTCCCATCCGGGAGCTTACATAGATAAGAGTAGAAATCATCATTATATGTTTCGTGTAACTTACCATAAATGCAGAATTAATCTAGAGGTGTTCCATGTGCTGACAGATGGAGCTGGTGGACTCATTTTCTTAAAAGAGCTAGTGTATCAGTATCTGCGTCTGCGTTATCCAGAGATTTTGGAGCATGACAAGGATAAGATATCTGCAGGTATCTTCTTAGATAAGGAAGACAGTTATGTAGAAAATTTCAAAAAGGGACATTCCAAGGTATATAAGTCGGAAAGAGCACTGACATTAACTGGAGAGCGTGTGCCTAAGGGTGAGATGGGTGTGATGCATGGCTATCTGCCTGTTGACCAATTAAAGTGTGCAAGTAAGTCCTATGGTGTTACCATCAATCAGTATCTGGTGGGAACCTTTGTGTATGCAATATACAAGAATTATTTGAAACGACAGCCCTCTAAGCTGCCAATTCGTTGCTGTGTACCGGTGAATCTACGACCTTACTACGATTCTCACACTATGAAGAATTTCTTTGCTATGGTATTTGCTACATTTCAGCCAGAAAGAGATGACTATACCTTCGAGGAAGTGCTAGAGATTGTGGCGAAGGACTTGAAGGAGCAGATCACACCAGAGAATCTGGACAACATTATGTCCTACAATGTATCCAATGAGAAAAAATGGATATTGCGTGCAGTTCCATTGGTATTGAAAAACTTTGTGTTAAAGCGGGTTTATGGTATGTCTGCTAAGGCGACATCAGCAACCGTTACCAATATTGGTAACATTGAGCTGAAAGAACCGTACCAACAGTATGTAGATCATTTTACAGCAATTTTATCCATGTCCAAGGGGCAGAATATGAAGGGTACAGTCTGTTCCTATAATGGAGTGCTGACATTTACATTTAGTTCAGTGCTGATGGACACCGCCATTCAAAGAGCTTTTTTTGGAAGACTTGTAGAGGATGGTGTAACAGTTTCAATAGAAAGTAATGGGGTAATGTATGAATAAATGCAGACATTGTAATGTAATTGTATATGACAACACGGAAGTGTGTCCTCTTTGTCACAGTGTGCTAGATGAAATGAGTGAGGAAGAGCAACAGGAACTTAATACACGTATGCCAGGGGAGTCTCCTTATCCGGATGTGAGAAAACGTACCAGAAGACTTCAGTTTGTCATGCGTTTGATTCTATTCTTGTTCATCTTAACAGGAATTGGATTGGTGATTATCAATCATTTTACCACACCGCATTTATGGTGGTCCGGTATCTGTATTGTTGCCATGATTTATACATATCTTTCCATGGTGTACTGGATTAACCATGACGCCGGATATGCGGCAAAGATTGGTTTGCAGCTGATTCTCACGATGCTACTTTTGTTCGGAATTGACTATTTTACAGGCATGAGTAAATGGTCCCTAAAATGGGCAATTCCAGGCGTGATATTATTTGGTGATGCCATTGTGTTTTTCCTTATGATGTTGAACCGGCAGCACTGGTACAGCTATACAGTCTTATTATTGGTAATTGCACTTTGCAGTGTGGGAATTATAAGCCTGTATTTCGTTGGATATATTACGAATATTGTATTGCCGGTAACCTGTGCCGGCGTGACAGGCATTTATCTGCTTGGAACCATTATATTTGGTGATAGAGAGTTGAAGAGAGAATTGAAACGAAGGTTTCATGTGTAGATAAGACATTGAACTTGAAATGAATGAAGAGAGGCAAATTAGATGAGCATTTTAAACGTTGAACATTTAACCCACGGTTTTGGTGACCGTGCAATTTTTGAAGATGTATCCTTCCGACTGCTTAAGGGCGAACATATTGGATTAATTGGTGCCAACGGTGAGGGAAAGTCTACATTTATGAATATTGTAACCGGAAAGCTGATGCCAGATGAAGGCAAGGTGGAATGGGCGAAAAATGTCCGCGTGGGATATCTTGACCAGCATTCCACATTGGAAAAAGGCATGACAGTGGAGTCTGTATTAAAGTCTGCATTTAGCTGGCTCTTTGAACAGGAAGAGCGAATGAACGAAATCTGTGATGCGTTAGGTGAGGCGAATCCAGAGGACATGGATACCATGATGGAGGAGCTTGCAGTCATTCAGGACAATTTGACATTACATGATTTTTATATGATTGATGCCAAGGTGGAGGAAGTTGCAAGAGCTTTCGGCTTGCTTGAGCTTGGATTAGATAAGGATGTTATGGATTTAAGCGGCGGTAACCGTATGAAGGTGCTCCTTGCTAAGCTCTTACTAGAAAAGCCAGATATTTTGTTATTGGACGAGCCAACCAACTATTTGGATGCAGAGCATATTACATGGTTAAAGAGATATCTGCAGGAATATGAGAATGCGTTTATTCTAATTTCTCATGATATTCCATTTCTAAATGAGGTTATCAATCTCATTTATCACATGGAAAACCAGCACCTTGACCGATATGTGGGGGATTACAATAAGTTCCAAGAGGTTTATGAGGTAAAGAAATCCCAGTTGGAAGCTGCGTACAGAAAACAGCAGCAGGAGATTAGCGAGCTAAAGGATTTTGTTGCCCGTAATAAGGCGAGGGTTGCCACAAGAAATATGGCAATGTCCCGCCAAAAGAAGTTAGACAAGATGGATGTGATTGAGCTGGCGGCAGAACGACCAAAGCCACAGTTTAATTTTAAGGTGGGAAGAACACCAGGGAAATACATATTTGAGACAAAGGATTTGGTGATTGGTTACGGGGAACCACTTTCCAAGCCGCTTAACATTTCTTTGGAGCGTGGTCAAAAGATTGCTATTGTAGGAGCCAATGGAATTGGTAAAACCACGTTGCTTAAAAGTATCTTAGGCTTGATTCCTGCATTAGAGGGTAGTGTGGAATTAGGAGAAAACTTAGAGATTGGTTATTTTGAGCAGGAAGTAAAAGGAGAAAACCGCAACAGCACCATTCAGGAAATATGGGAGGAGTTCCCTGCATTTACCCAGTACGAGGTGCGTTCCGCTTTGGCAAAATGTGGTCTTACTACTAAGCATATTGAAAGTCAATTCCGCGTTTTAAGTGGTGGTGAGCAGGCGAAAGTTAGATTATGTAAACTGATTAATAGAGAAACCAATGTGTTGTTACTGGACGAGCCGACGAATCATTTGGATGTAGATGCAAAGGAAGAATTGAAACGAGCACTGAAAGAATATCGTGGTACGATTCTGCTGATTTGCCATGAGCCAGAGTTTTATCAGGACATTGTCGGAGCGGTTTGGGATTGTTCGAAGTGGACAACGAAGATGTAAAAGATGGATTGTATAGAAAAAAAGATAAAAAATTAATTTTTAATGTTAAGTTTGAATACTCTTATTCCGATAAGGAGTTTGGAGAATTAATTATTTTCATGGAAAGGAAAGGAGTTTGAGTATCATGAGAATTAATGAAGCTGCTACATTAGACAGTGATTTGGGATACGGTCAGTACCAGGAAAATATGAAAAATATGACTGTATCAGCTGCAGAGGAGTCAAAGGATGTGACGATAAAGCCTGCGGATGAATCAGAAGACGGTGAATCGGAAGAAGTGGCGAAAGTATCAATTTCAGAGGAATCTTTGTCCTTGCTGAACCAGATGAGAGATGATGCAACGGAGATGAAGGACGATTTAGAAAAGAAAGAAACAATTAAGGTCGGAGAGTTCATCGGAAGTATTGATATGGTTTATGACGAGAACACAAAAAATATCGGAGCACAAGAAGCATATGTTGGTCCTACAATGATTGAAAATGCACGTGTGAATTTTACGGTTTAATGATATTAAGCATATAAAGAATTTGACAAAAGCAGAATTTTATATTGAGAGTTTTTCGTTGTGACTGATACGACACAAAGGGGCTATGCATTTGCATAGCCTCTTGTGTTATATTCTATATTACATTGCAGAATTTCAAAATAATGGCTATAATTAAGCACAAGTCTTACAAAATATAATTAAGTGATTAAGAGACAGTCTCATCGAGAACGGAAGGAAACAACGATGTTTAAGATTACAAACTATCTAAAAGAATACAAAAAAGAAAGTATCATTGCCCCATTATTCAAAATGCTAGAGGCAAGCTTTGAGTTGTTTGTGCCCTTGGTTATGGCGGCAATTGTGGATATGGGTATCAGAAATCAAGATACAGGATATATCTTAAAAATGGGCGCAATCCTTGTAATACTTGCAGTGATTGGACTTACCTGTTCCATTACAGCACAGTATTTTGCGGCAAAGGCTTCTGTTGGTTTTGGAAAAAGTGTACGTCATGATTTATTTGCCCATATCAATTCTCTTTCCTATGCAGAGATTGACAAGGCGGGCACCTCAACTTTGATTACGAGAATGACCAATGATATTAACCAGCTACAGTCCGGTGTGAACATGTTTTTGCGACTGTTTCTTCGTTCACCATTTATTGTAGTCGGTGCCATGGTAATGGCATTTACGGTGGATGTGATGGCGGCCTGGGTGTTCGTAGTGGCAATTCCATTGTTGTCAGTTGTGGTATTCGGGATTATGTTATATTCTATTCCGCTGTATCAAAAGGTCCAAAAAGCATTGGATAAAGTGCTATTGATGACAAGAGAGAATCTTGTGGGTGCCAGAGTGATTCGTGCATTCTGCCGCCAAGAAGATGAAGAGAAGGATTATCGTGAGGGCAGTGACGTTTTGATGCAGATGCAGACCTTTGTGGGCAAGATATCTGCAGTGATGAATCCGGTCACCTATATGATTGTAAATGCAGCCATTATCGCCATCATCTGGATTGGTGGTGTGCAGGTTGATGTTGGAAACTTAACCCAGGGCGAGGTGATCGCATTGGTGAACTATATGTCACAGATTTTGGTGGAACTGGTGAAGCTTGCCAATCTGATTATTCTGCTTACTAAGGCATTTGCATGCTCCAAACGTGTAGGTGAGATTTTTGCCATGGAGCCATCTGTAGTGGAAGGGAAGAAGACTGGAACTGCAGAGGGTGAACAAGCATTTCATGCATCAATGGCAACTGGTTCAACTATTTCAAGTAATGACAAGGTGGAATTTAAAAATGTAACCTTCACTTATGAAGGTGCCAAGGAACCAGCCCTTAGCAATCTGTCATTTGCTGCAAAAAAAGGGCAGACTATCGGAATCATCGGTGGTACCGGTTGTGGTAAGACTACATTAGTGAACTTAATTCCAAGATTTTACGATGCAACGGAGGGTGAAATTCTCGTAGATGGTGTGAATGTCAAAGATTACACTTTCAACCAGCTTCGTGACAGTATTGGTGTTGTGCCACAAAAGGCAGTGCTTTTCAACGGAACCATTGCAGATAATATGCGTTGGGGAAAGGCGGATGCGACGAAAGAAGAGATGAATAAGGCCATTGCCATTGCACAAGGAACCGATGTGGTTGCCAGTAAGAAGAACGGCTTAGAGGAAATGATATTACAAGGCGGTAAGAACCTATCTGGTGGACAAAGACAACGTCTTACCATTGCAAGAGCACTAGTTAAGAATCCGGAGATTTTAATATTAGACGATTCTGCATCAGCCTTAGACTTTGCAACGGATGCAAAGCTTCGAACAGCAATCAAGGAAGAGACGCAGGATATGACAGTATTTATCGTATCCCAGAGAGCTTCTTCTATTAAGCATGCAGATCAGATTATTGTGTTGGAAGATGGAGAAATGGCAGGTCTTGGAACCCATGAGGAGTTGTTGCAGACCTGTGAAGTATATCAGGAAATTGTAAAGTCCCAGGACGATGGCCAGAATGGGCAAGACAATTCCACTGTGAAGATAACACAAAGGGAGGGCGAATAAATGGCAGACAAGAAGACAGAAATTAAGACAATGCAGAAGCATACCATTAAGCGCGTACTGACATTTATCAAACCCTACCAGCACTATGTCTGGTTATCTTTATTGTTTGCATTTGTCACAGTGGTGACAACGCTTTATGCACCAATTGTCACCGGTGATGCCATTGACTATATTATTGCAAAGGGACAGGTTGATTTTGTGGGATTAAAACCATTACTGATCAAATTTGGTGTGGTGATCTTAATTACAGCACTTGCACAGTGGTTTATGAGTCTTTGTAATAACAAGATTACCTATCAAGTGGTAAAAGATATCCGTATCAGTGCTTTTGAGCGTTTGAATCATTTGCCATTGCGATATGTAGATAACAAACAGTACGGAGAGATTGTGTCCAGAGTCATTAATGATGTGGACCAGTTTTCCGAAGGTTTGTTGATGGGATTTACCCAGTTATTTACCGGTTTGATTACCATTGTGGGCACTTTGATATTCATGCTTACCATCAATGTGAAGATTACCATCGTAGTAGTACTGTTAACCCCAGTTTCTTTGGTGGTGGCAAGCTTCATTGCAAAGAAGACCTACAATATGTTTCGTCTACAATCAGAAAGCAGGGGACAAATGACTGCGTTAGTAGATGAAATGGTGGGAAACCAGAAGATTGTAAAGGCATTTCGTTATGAGGATGACGCCATAGAGCGATTTGATGGTATTAATGAAGAACTTTCAGTCTATAGCTTGCGGGCTATATTCTTTTCATCCATTACGAATCCGGCAACCCGTTTTGTTAACAGTCTAGTGTATGCTGGTGTTGGTATTGTGGGTGCATTTATTGCAATACGTGGTGGCATTACAGTAGGTCAGCTTTCCTGTTTCTTAAGTTACGCGAATCAGTATACAAAACCATTTAACGAAATATCTGGTGTGGTGACAGAAGTGCAAAATGCGATTGCCTGTGCGGCCCGGGTATTCGAATTGTTAGATGAACAGGTGGAGACACCAGATGCAGCAGATGCGAAGGTGCTGACGAGAAAAGAAGCGGAGCGGCAGAGCGATTTTTCTTTGGAACATGTGGCGTTTGCGTATGATCCGGCAAGACCGCTGATTAAGGATTTGAATTTGCAGGTGAAAAAGGGGCAGCGTGTTGCCATTGTTGGTCCAACTGGATGCGGAAAGTCTACACTCATTAATCTTTTGATGCGTTTTTATGATATTGATAAAGGTGCCATTGTACTGAATGGTACTAGCATTTATGATATTACAAGAGATAGCTTGCGAGACAATTATGGCATGGTGTTGCAGGAAACCTGGTTAAAGTCTGGAACCATTGCTGAAAATATTGCTTATGGAAAACCAGATGCAACGAGAGAGGAGATTATTCAGGCAGCGAAAGCCTGTCATGCCCACAGCTTTATTAAGAGAATGCCGCAGGGGTATGACACTGTCATGGGGGAAGACGGTGGTAATCTTTCCCAGGGGCAGAAACAGTTGCTTTGTATTGCAAGGGTGATGTTGGAGCTTCCACCAATGCTAATCTTGGACGAAGCGACTTCTTCCATAGACACCCGTACCGAAATACGGGTACAGAACGCCTTCGCAAAATTGATGAAGGGTAGAACCAGTTTTGTGGTAGCTCATCGACTTTCTACCATCAAGGAAGCAGATGTGATTTTGGTAATGAAAGACGGAGATATTATCGAACAGGGTAATCATGAAAGTTTGCTTGCTAAGGGCGGTTTTTATGCGGAGCTTTACAATAGCCAGTATGCAATGTCTTGATTTGATGAATAAATGTGAATAAATGATATCAATGATTGAAACCTTTTGCTTCGGTGAATTGTTGTTATACTGAAAAGAAATTGTGTACAATGCTTCGTTTATACAAAAAGGAGAAGGGAATATGAAAGGAAAGCATAAGAGGATATGGGCACTGTTGTTTTGTGGAATGTTATTAGCAATGGTTTCTATGGGTTGTGGAAAAGAAGAAAAGATGGAAGAAGCGCATTCAGCATTCCTTGACGAAATTAAATATGAATATGACAAATGTACAGCTGCTCCGTCACAGAATGTTCTAATGGAAAACGAGAATAAAACAGTTGTGTACCAAGTCACATATCATCCAGATACCACGGCTAAAGAAGTAGCAAAGCGGTTTGAAAGTGAAGAAAACATCACACAACAGAATCAGACGACATGGCAGAAGTTGATGTGGGATTACAATCGTTTTTGCTATGAAAATCAGCATCCATGGTCGCAGGATTGTGTGTATTTTTCTTCCGTAGACTGGGGTGTGGAAGTTTGGAAATATGTAGAAGAAGATGCGCAGGAAAAGAGCACAACAGAAACATTGTTTTTTGACAGGGCAGATGGGTGCTATTCCATTGTGATGACATACCCAACAAAAGATTTAACTTCGCAGACGGGGTTGTATATACTGGCGATAGAACAGAAATTTCAGGTGGATTTAGATCACATCGCAAAGGTTCAGGATGGATTAGAAACGAAAGAAGAAGTGAATGAAAAAGGGGAACTGATCGTTACCGTGACGAATAACGGCGAGGAAACAGCAGAAAGAGTGAGTTGTATGATGCATATAGAAGGACCGAATGCATGTACATATGATCGTCGTGAGGAAAACGTTGAACCAGGACAAAGCGTTACTTTTCTGCTTACAGCGGAGGAGATGGAAGGCTTTACGGACTATAGAGTGGATGTTGCTGCGTTTTTTGCGACTACCATGATAGATTTAGAAGAAGAGGTTTGGACATCACATTAATGGAAGTAAAGGAATTGATAAAGGATTCATTGTCTTGACAAAGAGAAGGAATATGACGACAGCGGTGTAAGATTTCATATATTTTACACAGTGCTGTCGTCATTTTTTCTAGTAGAAAAGCGAAAATGTAGCATGAAATGGTGAATACTTACAATATTCTTAAAATATTGTGAATCGACTTGATTTTTTTGACAAGCGTGATATATTAGCAAAGGATTAAATTGATGGATTAACGCTCGCTTTGTTGGGCTTTTTGACGATTAAAAGTGCAACATCGTGGAGGATATGTAGTGAGATAGTAATAGTTTGTTTGGAAGAGTTAAGGTTATGAAGAACTTTATTAGTAAGGTGAAAAATCAATTTAAAAAATGGAAAACAAGCTGTAAAAAGTGTGGGGAGAAGCTTGCTAGTCCTTTTAAGAAATTAGGACAGACAAAGACGATGCAGTTTTTGGGCAAATGCATGAAGCCAGTCGTGAAGCTTGTGAAGATACCATTTATTGGGTATTTGTTGCTTGCATGTGCATTGAATTTATTATTGGAAGTGTTGAGCAGACATTCTCTGTTTAAGGCATTTGCATTTATCGCAGAATCACCAACGGTTTTCTTTTATAATGCATTTATTATCTTTGTGACCTTGTCATTGGTATTGTTTGCGAAAAGAAGGGTCTTTGCGACAGTGTTCGTATGTGCGATTTGGATTATATCGGCATTTGCGAATTTTATAGTGCTCTGTTTCCGTACCACACCGTTTTCGGCCATTGATATTTTAATGATTCGTAATGTTATGACGATGTTAGATAAGTATATGACAGAGTGGCAAATGGTGTTAAGTGCAATTGGTATTGTGTTAGTGATTGCGCTGCTTGTATATTTGTATATCCGTTTGCCTAAGACAAAACATAAGAGGCATCCGTTTCGTGCATCTGCCTATGTGATTATGTGCGGATTTTTGATTTGGACCCTTACGAAGGTTGCGGTGGAAACACAGACGGTTTCTGACAATTTTGGTAATTTGGCTTATGCGTATAATGATTATGGTTTTGCTTATTGTTTTTCGAATAGTATTATTGATGTGGGTATCAGTAAGCCGAAAGAATATAGTAAAGAAACCATAGAGGACATTGTAGAAGGCTTGGATTATGATAAGACTGAAGTTGTTTTTATGACTGAAGAAGAAGCGTTACAACAAGAAGAGGCTTTGGAACAATCTTTGGAACAAGAAAAGGCTTTGGAACAAGAAAAAACGTTGGAACAGGAAGAGGCTACAAAGCAAGAGATGCGGTATTACGTGAATGAACCGGCAACTGTGGAGCATCCGAATATTATTGTGATTCAGTTGGAGTCTATTTTTGATACAAAATATATGAAGGATTTTGTGGTTTCTGAAAACCCAATGCCTACCTATAGCCGTTTGAAAAACAAGTATTCTTCTGGTTTGTTTACAGTACCTGCCGTTGGAGCGGGAACTGCCAACACAGAGTTTGAGGTACAAACAGGTATTAGCACTAGCTTTTTTGGTGCAGGAGAATATCCGTTTAAAACTGTTATGACAGAGAATACCTGTGGCAGCATAGGCTATGATTTGAAGCGTTTTGGTTATGCCACAGCAGGATTTCACAATAACGATGCCACATTTTATGAGAGATATAAGGATTATGCCAATCTGGGGTTTGATTCTTTTTCGGGAATGGAGCATATGTATATGCTGAATTATACTCCACGTGGATGGGCGAAGGACGATGTATTGGATGATCTCATGCTAGAGAGAATGAAGCAGACAGAAGGTAGAGATTATATTACTACTATTTCTGTACAGGCACATGGTCGATATCCGAAAAAGTATACGCATACCTTGACAGATGTGACTTGTGATTTTACAGGGCAATATGCAGAAGATGAAGAGAAACGAGTTGCGTGGAAGTACTATGTCAATATGTGCAGGGAAACAGACAATATGATTGCTTCCTTGATTTATAAGTTGGAACAGCTGGAGGAACCTACAGTTTTGTTTATGTATGGGGATCATTTACCTGCTTTGAATATTGAAGAGTCTGATTTGGATGGGATCGGATTGTATGAAACAGAATGGGTTATGTGGGATAACATTGGTCTGAATGTGGAGAGAACAGATATTGCAGCATATCAAGCAAGTACCTATATTTTCAATCGTCTGAATTTAAAAGGTGGTTTGGCACAGAGCTTCCATAACAAATATATGCATATGGAGGACCAGCAACAGTATTTGAAGATGTTGGAGATGTTGGCATATGATGTTCTCTATGGTGAACACTATGCATACGATGGAGTGAATCCATTTCCAGCAGCTAATATGGTTATGGGAATTCGGGATATTACAGTATCGGATTATGAAATACAAGACGATCATGTTTTGATTTACGGAAATGCGTTTAATGAATTTTCGGAGGTTTTTATTGACGGAAAATCTGTTGAGACACAGTATGTGAATTATCAAACATTAAGAGTTTCTTTGGACGATTTTGAGGAAGGAACAGAGTTGTATGTGGCACAGGCTGGTGAAGATCATGTGGTGCTTTCAGTGACAGACTCTATTCCAATTGGAGATGAAACAACTTCGGAGGAAACAACGACAGAGGATTCCTCTGCAGAAACTACAACGGAAGAATAGAGTAAGAGGCTTTGTGAAAAATTGATTACAAAGCCTTTTTTCATGAAATGGTTTGTGTTAAAATGATAGACGATAGTATATATGATGTTAGGACGAAGATATGAAAAAAAGAGATTGGATTCGCGTTCTTTCTAGAATTGCTTTTTTAATATACATGTTGGTGCTTGTATATTTTTTGCTGTTAAGCGATGGATTTGGAAGGACAATGCGGCGGGATGATTTTCAATTTAATTTAATACCATTTGTTGAGATTATTCGATTTGTTAAATATAGAGAGTATATTGGATTTTATAATGTGATGATTAATTTGGTGGGTAATGTGGTGGCATTTATCCCTTTTGGAGCACTCATTCGCTTTGTAATCAATCGCAGTGTGCGTTGGTATCATGTGATGGGATATACCATGTTGTTCAGTTTGTCAGTGGAACTTTTGCAATTGGTCGCAAAGGTAGGTTCCTTTGATGTAGATGATTTGATTCTGAATACCTTGGGCGGAGTATTGGGATATATTGTCTATTATTTACTACGATGGTTGGATCAATGTATGGATGCCCGCAAACAAAAAAGGAGTGAACAGGATGCTTAAAAATGCCTATAGTGTAAAAAATGTAAGCAGTGATGCCGTGATATCCTGTGTGTTAGGTGCGCTGTCGATTATATGTATGGTCGGAGCAGTGAGTGCATCTTATATGTACAATGGAAAGGGACCATTAATTGTGGGACTTTTGGGAATCGGCAGTCTAATTGTTGCCGCAGTGGGACTGATTTTTAGTGTAGCAGCATGGAAGTCTCAAGATGGTGGCTTTTTAATGAAACGTGTCGCTATGTTTCTTAATGCCATACCGTTGTTGGCTGGTATCATTTTGTATATTGTTGGTTGGATTGTATAGACTATAGAAGGGACATATAGGGATGATAGACAGAGAACGTTTACAGAAACAGTTAGATTTTACCTTGGAATTAGATAAATTGAAGCGTATTGAGCGGCAATCTTATGTGGCAGATGGAAGTAGACATGAGAATGACTCAGAGCATTCATGGCATCTAGCCTTGATGGCGATGCTGTTTAGTGAATATGCCAATGAACAGGTGGATGTATTACGTGTAATTAAGATGGTTTTAATACATGATGCAGTGGAAATTGATGCCGGAGATACATATGCTTATGATACTGCAGGCAATGCCACAAAACGAGAGCGTGAGGAAAAAGCAGCAGATCGCATATTTAATATTCTTCCGAAGGACCAGGCGGAGGAAATGCGTGCTCTGTGGGAAGAGTTTGAAGCAGGGGAAACGCCAGAGGCACAATATGCCAATGCACTAGATAGGGTACAGCCTATTATGTTAAATGATATTACAGATGGCAGGGCTTGGAGAGAACATGGAGTTGCAGCCGAGCAAGTGCTTACGCGCCATGCCAATACCCGTAAGGGTTCAGAGGTGCTTTGGCAATATGTACAGTCTTTGGTAGAAAAGAATCAAAAGCTTGGTAATTTGAAGTAAGCAGAAAAGAGGACATATTTTGGGCTATTGTGAATTATTGAAAGAATTGAATGAAAGTGTTATGGAAAGGTACGACCTCGCAATGGAGCGTATCCGTATTTTTTTAGAAGGGGATACGACGATTAAAGAGCCGTACCTAGATTATTTTATAAAAACTGCACGGTTTGTGCAGATGATGGATACGCTAAAACAACATGTGGATTCTAAAGATATGAAGGCGGAGTCCTTTGAAAAAATGAAGGTTTACAATCGTGCCCTTTACGAAGATGTACTGGAAGAGAATGGTTGTTATGAAGGTAGCTATGCCAATCCTGTCTATGCGGTTGCCAAGCTTGGTGAAGAATACGGACCATTGCTGTCATATCTATATACCGAACTTCGCGGAGATATCATTTATGCTGTGGAACAGCGTTTGTTTGATATGACAATTCATGCAGAGTTATTTGTGGAGATACTTTGTATGTTTGAGGATGAAACACCATCTGAGAAAGAGTTAAAGAAGGTGATTTATTACTTTGTCAGTGACTATGCTGATAAGACCATAGACTATCGAACAAGAGAACTATTAGATCCTTCACTCTCTTTTGCTACAGATATCATTATGCAGAGTGATTTGAGTGATTTACGATATCTATTCCAATATGGCGAATATATCACAGACAATGAGATTTTGTTGGCAAAGTTTTTAAATGAAATGTCACAGGAAGATATTGATGCAATGGCATATACCTACACCCATGGTTACGAAGAAGGTTTCAAAGTGGCAGGTATTGATTTGTCAAAGAAAAAGACAGTGAATATTCGTTATGCCATTGGTCAGGAACGCATGATAAAAGCTGCCATTTTGCAGTTTGAGAAAATGGGACTTATCCCTGTAATCTATCGAGCCCCCATTGCTAGAGTGAACCGTAAACAGACCATGAAGCCGGGATATACTGGAACGAGTGCAAACAAGCAGTATGAATATGACCACAGGGGCGATGATGCACTGTTTTTGGATAAAGCATTTGTAGAGCGAAAAACAGCAATTTTGAAAAATGCATACGAAACAAGAAAGCAACTTGCCAAGGAATATGCAGGGCCGGCAGTGGTAGAAGTGTTTGGTGAGAAACCATTTGAACCAAAGAATAAGAAGGAAAATCTAAAGCTGTCTGAAAAACAGCAACAATTATCTGTATTGTCATCCTCAGAGAGTGCAAAGATTGTCAATGAATATATTCCGCAAAGCGAATACAGCTTTACCATTATTGCTTATCCAATTCCGGAAATTGGTGATAATTTTGAGGAGATTTTTGCTCGGATTGTGGAAGTTAACACATTGGATAATGAATCTTATAAGAGCGTTCAACAGGTGATCATCGATGAGCTGGACAAAGCCGTGTATATAAAGGTAAAGGGTGCGGGCAAGAATCAGACAGACATGATAGTTATGATGCATGAATTGGAACACCCAGATAAAGAAACCAATTTTGAGAATTGTACTGCGGATGTGAATATACCGGTTGGTGAGGTGTTTACTTCTCCCAAACTTACAGGTACAAAAGGTGTATTAAACGTTTCCGAAGTGTATTTGAATGACTTAAAATACAACAATATTATGTTAACCTTTGAGGATGGTAAAATTGTGGATTATACCTGTGATAACTTTGATGATGCAGATGAGAATCGGTCATATATCAAGGAAAATGTATTGTTTAACCGTGACACGTTACCAATTGGAGAATTTGCCATTGGTACCAATACCACAGCTTATGTAATGGCACATGCGTACGATATTGTATATAAGCTGCCCATTCTGATTGTAGAAAAAATGGGACCACATTTTGCGGTTGGAGACACCTGCTATAGTCACAGCGAAGAAATTCGTTTATATAATCCAGACGGTAAAGAGATTGTTGCAAAGGATAATGAATGCTCTTTGCTGAGAGATAAAGATGAGGATCAGGCTTATTTTAATTGTCATACAGATATTACCATTCCATATGACGAGATTGCGTCTATTGTTAGCGTTCATGCTGACGGGACAGAGGTGACAATCATTGAGAATGGTAGATTTGTGTTGAAAGGTTGTGAGATGTTAAATCAGCCTTTTGAAAAATAATAAAAGGGTGTCCGTCTAATGCAATAGTCATAGACTGGCACCCTTAATTTGTTAATGGACTAAGACTCTTTGATATCTAACAGCTTAAGAATAGCAGACTGGAGATGCTTGTTAGAACGATACTTTAGGATAATCTGTTCTTCTTGGGCTGTCAGTAACAATGGTTCATGTTTTTTTGATGTGGCATACCCAATGGATTCAATAATGTTGGTGATGTTATACATTTTACATAGAATTAAAAAAGTATCAGCAGGTGGCTGATTCTGTCCGCTTTCCCAGCCATACACAGCTTTGTTTGTGTAACTAATATCATAATCGCGTTCAAATATTTCCACCACTTCTTTTACAGAAAGTTTGGCTTCTTTTCTATAATGTTTTAACCATGCTCCTATGTTGTTGCGATTCATAAAATTCTCCGTTTCTATAAGTAAAAATAAATGTTATATATCATCTTATAAAAACAGATTTGCGGTGTCAATGGATTTTCTGGAATTATCATAAAAATAAATTGAACTTCTATTGAAAATGGAATATAATGTTAAAAATGTATTCGAGATTCTACAGAGAATAGAAAGAAATAGGTGTGAACATATGAAGGCAGAGAAATATTTATTGAACTATATAATAAACTCCAATCTGTCCACAGAACAGGTGAAATCAGATATCGGAATAGATATTGCAGAGGTGGTACATAACAACGATGAATTAATGGCGGAGGAATTTCTGAAAATGTGTGTTTATCTAGGAATTAATCCAGAGGATGTAATGCACGCAGTCATATAATATTGATTTTCAATGATTTTAATTTGGTGTTTGTTATAGGTTGTTTGTTATACATAGGTTGAAAATATTAAAAAGGGTTGTCCAATTATTTGGACAACCCTTTTTGTATAGTATAGATATCCCATTAACATAGTGTGATATAGACGGAGGGTGGTTTTATGGTGAAACAGGGCTTATTGAGATGGAAAAGATGTAGTAGATATGTAGTTTTCTTGATTATCATGTATATGGTGTTTTATCCATGCAGTCTTTGCAATGCAAAGACAACGAAATTACCTAGACATGTGAAGGTGGTAAAGAATGAGAAGGATATGATTCGTCATTTAATCAAGGGAATGAAGAAGCATAAGACACAATTTGCATTCTATTATCCAGAAATAGAGCGAGATTTTGAACGATATAGGAAAGAATCAAAAGGATATGCTACATTTTTTGAAAAAATAGCGAAGAAGGATGGATATAGAATGGGAATTGTGTTGGGGTATTGTGTTACCATATGCGGTATGGATACACGATATGTAACGATACAATTGGGATATTTAACAACCAAGAAACAAGAGAAACAGATGAACAAAAAAGTGAATCAGATTGTAAAACGCATTGGGAAGGGAAGTCGATTTTCAAAAGTAAGGAAAGCACATGATTACCTCATCAAGCATATGCAATATGATGAGCGTTATTATAATCCGTATTATGCTTTTTCTAAAGGGAAAGGAATTTGTATGTCATATGCCTTGGCATACCAGCGTATTTTACAGGAGATGAATATTCCGTGCATCTATGTAAAAGGAAAGAATCATGCTTGGAACATGGTGAAGCTTGGGAGGTATTGGTACAATGTGGATGTGACATGGGATGATAATGCAACGGGAAGATATCGTTATTTTTTAAAATCGGATAGAGATTTTCCAGGACATAAGAGACCGAAGTCAAAGTGGCTAGCCTCCCTAAAAAAAGCAAAGAAATCTTATTATTTGAAATATTAATAGGATTATGCTACAATGGTCTCCGATTGATGCTTTGCTATATTGAAAATGGTATCAGTAATTTTTAGATAGCAAATGATTTATACGATAATATATTAGGAGGACGAGTTTGTGATTAAGTTATATGAAGGCGGCGCATATCTGATTAATGGAACAGAAATTATTGAAGATGGCGCGAATCAAGCAGCGATTTTGCAGAGCAAAACAGGAAGTGTTGTATCTAAGGAAGAAGCAGCAAAGAATACAATTGCATATGGTATCTTGAAGGCGCATAACACTTCAGATAATATGGATAAGCTTCAGATTAAGTTTGATAAATTGACATCTCATGATATTACTTTTGTTGGTATTATTCAAACAGCACGTGCATCAGGATTGGAGAAGTTTCCGATTCCTTATGTACTTACCAATTGCCATAACTCATTATGTGCAGTAGGTGGAACTATTAACGAGGATGACCACATGTTTGGACTTACCTGTGCAAAGAAGTATGGTGGTGTGTATGTACCTCCTCATCAGGCAGTTATTCATCAATATGCAAGAGAGATGCTTGCTGAGTGCGGTGCTATGATTTTGGGTTCTGACTCTCATACTCGTTATGGTGCATTAGGTACCATGGCAATCGGTGAGGGTGGTGGAGAACTTGTGAAGCAGTTGCTTTGCCAGACTTATGATGTAAAGATGCCAGGCGTTGTAGGTATTTATTTAGATGGTAAGCCAGAGCCAGGGGTAGGTCCACAGGACGTAGCACTTGCAATTATCGGTGCTGTATTTGCCAATGGTTATGTGAAAAATAAGGTTATGGAGTTTGTTGGTCCTGGTGTTGACAACTTAAGTGCAGATTACAGAATTGGTATTGACGTAATGACAACAGAGACAACTTGCCTTTCTTCTATTTGGAAGACAGATAAAGAGGTTAAGGATTTCTACGAGATTCACGGTAGAGGTGAATCATATAAGGAGTTGAATTCAGGTGCAGTTGCTTATTATGATGGATTGGTTTATGTAGATCTTAGCAAGGTGAAACCTATGATTGCTATGCCGTTCCACCCAAGTAACACCTATACAATTGAAGAGTTGAATGCCAACTTGATGGATATCTTAGA
Organism: Lachnospiraceae bacterium; assembly: GCA_045537735.1. GTDB lineage: Bacteria > Bacillota > Clostridia > Lachnospirales > Lachnospiraceae > CAG-590. Next base: position 10,200 of record JAZSPZ010000043.1, on the reverse strand, counting down.
AGATTGCGAAAAGAGAGCATTAGTAAGTTTAGATGGTAAGGTTGACTTTACATTGAAAGACAAGGTTCGCAATGGTAAGTTATATGTTGACCAGGGTATTATTGCTGGTTGTGCAGGTGGTGGATTTGAGAATATCTGTGCAGCAGCAGATATCTTGAAGGGTGCAAGCATTGGTGCAGATGAGTTTACATTAAGTGTATATCCAGCTTCCACCCCAATTTATATGGAGTTGGCTAAGAATGGTAGATTGGCAGATTTGATGGCAACAGGTGCGATTGTGAAGACGGCATTCTGTGGACCATGTTTTGGTGCTGGTGATACACCTGCGAACAATGCATTTTCTATTCGTCACTCAACAAGAAACTTCCCGAACCGTGAAGGCTCTAAGGTGCAGAATGGACAGATTTCTTCTGTTGCATTGATGGATGCTCGTTCTATTGCAGCAACAGCAGCCAATAAGGGATATTTGACAGCAGCAACAGACATTGATGCAAACTTTACGAATCCAAAGTATTACTTCGACAAGACCATTTACGAAAATCGCATCTATAATGGTGTTGGTAAAGCTGATCCATCAGTGGATATTAAGTTTGGTCCGAACATTAAGGACTGGCCAGCTATGGTAGCCCTTACAGATAACTTGATTTTGAAGGTGGCTTCTGTAATCAATGATCCAGTTACAACAACAGATGAATTGATTCCATCTGGCGAGACATCTTCTTATCGTTCGAACCCATTGGGACTTGCAGAGTTTACTTTATCTCGTAAGGACCCAGCGTATGTTGGTAGAGCAAAGGCTGTTCAGGTGATCGAGAAGGCAAGAGAAGAGGATAAGTGTATCTGTGAGACGGCCCCAGAGATGAAGCCAATTATGGATGCCATTAAGGCGCAGTTCCCAGAAGTGAATCACAATAATACAGGTATCGGTTCTACAATTTTTGCGGTAAAACCTGGTGATGGTTCTGCTCGTGAGCAGGCTGCTTCTTGTCAAAAGGTACTTGGTGGATGGGCAAATGTTGCAAAGGAATACGCAACAAAGAGATATCGTTCCAACTTGATTAACTGGGGTATGCTTCCATTTATCATGCCAGAGGATTATGCATTTGATATTGATGATTATATCTTTATTCCAGATATTGCTAAAGCAGTGAAGGATAAGAATGATAATATCAAGGCTTACGTAGTGAACAAGGGAATGAAGGAATTGACATTCCATCTGGGTGATTTAACAGATGATGAGAGAGACATCATTTTGAAAGGTTGCTTGATTAACTACAATAGAAGATAAGAATATGAAAGGCTGATGTGTGTAATAATACGCATCAGCTTTTTTGTGTTAATGCTTTTAATCAGCTACTAAATGTGGTATACTTTAAAAAGGTATATTTTACCGTGAACAAGACGAATAATAGATAGTAGTATTGATAATTTGATAGATTGGAAGTCAACATGGGTAATAATAGAGTAGCAAGAAATTTTGCAGTACAGGCGTCGATACTTGCAATTGCAAGTGTTGCGTCGAGGTTAATTGGTTTTGTATATGGTATTCCACTTGCTAATATAATGAAGAACGAAGGAAGTGGATATTATGGAGCTGCACAGACGATATATGCTTTTATTTTATTGATTGCAACCTTCAGTATCCCTGCAGCCATTTCTAAAATTATGGCTGAGAGAATCGAAAAAGGAGAGTATCGCAACGTAAAAAGAATCTTTAATGGTTCCATGTTTTACGTGTTGATTGTTGGAATTGTTGCATCGGTAATTACTTATGTGGGGGCGCCATTCTTTGTTACAGAGAATTCTGTAATGGCATTAAGAATGTTAGCACCAACGGTTTTTGCGTCAGGCATTTTAAGTGTTTATCGTGGATATTTTCAAGCGTATGGTAATATGGTTCCAACATCTATTTCTCAAATTGTAGAGCAAATTTTCAACGCGGTGTTCAGTATTGTTGTTGCTCTTCTATTTATGAAATGGGCGTTATCATTAGGTTATAGTGAAAGCACAACAACCTACTATGCTTATGGTGCAGCAGGTGGAACAGTTGGTACTGGTGTTGCATTATTGGCAGGTTTACTATACATGGTGTTCCTGTTTCGCAAGGAGAAAAAGGAGTTAAACCAGCGAATTAAAGAAGATAAAACAGAGCATGTATTGACTTATCGAGAAGTATTTAAGCTTTTGTTAATGATTGCAACTCCAATTATTTTGAGTTCAGCAATCTATAATGCCAATGTAACCATAGATATGACGATTTATCAAAAAATGATGGCATCTATGGGGATGGGTGGAGAAATTATCGATGGTCAATATGGAATGTACAGTAGAATGTATTTACCATTGGCGAATGTTCCTATTGCCATGGCGGCAGCAGTTGCTTCTGCAGTAATTCCTGGAATTTCAACTGCCTATACCGCTGGTGATAAAAAGGAATGTAATCGGAAGATAACACAGTCGTTGCAGCTTACATTTGTTTTGACAATTCCTTGTGCAATGGGGTTTGCGGTGTTGGGGAAACCAATTACAGAGATGTTGTACCGACATTTGTCAGAAGCAGATAACAACATGGTAGGCATGTTCTTACTATTAGGTGGTATATCAATTGTATTGTATGGTGTTTCAAGTGTGTTGAATGGTGTGTTACAGGGAATGGGAAAGGTCAATGTTCCTGTTGTGAGTGCGGCAGTTGCATTGGTATTACATGTGGTTTTATTAGTATGTATGTTATTGTTTACTGATATAGGAATTTATTCATTGATTATTGCTACTGCATTTTATGCGGTTGTAGTTGTGGTTATTAATTATTGGGTGGTTCAGAAAGAATTACACTTTAAAATGGAGTGGAAACAAACATTGGGTGTACCATTTGTATCTGCAATTTTGATGGGAATCGTTACATTTTTGGTATACCAAGGGTTAGATTTTGTATTAAACAATGTGCTGTACGTATATCTTAGTAATGCGATTGCGTGTTTCGTATCCATTTGTATTGCGGTTGCAACATATTTCATTTTTATGATTAAGATTGGTGGCTACACAGAGGAGATGCTGTTGGCATTTCCAAAGGGAACGTTACTTGTAAAGATTGCACGAAAGCTGCATTTAATATAGGGGAGACAGTAAGAAGGTATTTGTTTGTTATTCAGAGAAGTTTTTTGCATAGAATGCAAGATTGGGTAACAGACGATTAAGAAAGGGGTGCGTTATAATGAAGTTAACGTTTATTGGAGCCGATCACGAGGTCACAGGTAGCTGTCATTGCCTGCAGGCATGTGGCAAGAATATACTGATTGATTGTGGTATGGAGCAAGGTGGAGATGTGTATGAGAATCAAGAGATACCGGTGAATGCTTCGGATATAGATTACATATTGCTGACACATGCACATATTGATCATTCGGGGTTGATTCCACTAATGTATGCGAAGGGGTTTCGTGGGCAGGTGTACACTACGAAGGCGACCACAGATCTATGTAACATTATGCTTCGTGATAGTGCACATATTCAGGAGTTTGAAGCGGAATGGCGCAACCGTAAGGCAAGACGTTCTGGTGAGGAAGAGTATGTACCACTCTACAGTATGAATGATGCCATCGGTGTATTAGAGCACTTCGTTCCGTGTGAATATGATGAGATGATTCAGCTAGATGAAGGAATTCAGATTCGATTTGAAGATGTAGGACATTTATTGGGTTCCGCTAGTATTGAGGTTTGGTTGACAGAGGGCGACGTTTATCGGAAAATTGTATTTTCTGGTGATATCGGCAATATTAACCAGCCAATTTTGAAGGATCCAAAATATTTGAAAGAAGCGGATTATGTAGTGATGGAATCCACCTATGGTGACAGAACCCATGGTGGCACACCAGATTATGTAGCAGAGCTTAGCAAGATTATTAAGGAAACCTTTGATAAGGGTGGTAATGTTGTAATTCCGTCTTTTGCAGTGGGTAGAACGCAAGAACTCTTATACTTTATTCGTAAGATTAAGTATGATAATTTGCTTCCGGAGTATAACGGATTTGAAGTTTATGTGGATAGTCCGTTGGCAGTCGAAGCAACCAATATATTCAATAAAAATACAGAGAATTGCTTTGATGATGAGGCAATGGAGTTGATTCGTCAAGGAATCAATCCAATTGCATTTCCGGGCCTTAAGACATCCATTACTAGCAATGACTCCAAAGCGATTAATTTTGATGCGAAACCAAAGGTGATTATTTCGGCTTCGGGTATGTGTGAGGCTGGTCGAATTAGACACCATTTGAAGCATAATCTTTGGAGAGAAGAGTGTACAATTTTATTTGTAGGTTATCAGGCACACGGCACATTGGGACGTAGTATTTTGGAAGGCGCTACCAGTGTGAAACTATTTGGTGAACAGGTTGAAATTAAGGCGCGAATTGAGAAATTAGACGGAATTAGTGGTCATGCGGATCAAGAAGGATTGCTTCGTTGGTTGCATGCATTTGAACCGAAACCTACTGTATTCATCGTGCATGGTGAGGACTTGGTGTGTGAGCATTTTAAAACCACCATTCAAAATGAAGGCTATGAGGCGATAGCACCATTTTCAGGAGCAGAATATGACTTGGGAGCAGAAGAATTGATATTCCCAGGATTCGCCACAAAGAAGGTGAAAGTAAGTCACAAGGCACATCGTGCGCAGGCAATCTTTGACAGACTGGTTGCAGCAGGAAATCGCTTGTTGACCGTTATCGCGCATAATAAAGGTGGAACCAATAAAGATTTAATTAAGTTTACAGATCAGATTAATAGTTTATGTGATAAGTGGGATCGTTAAGCAAAGAGGTTTTTGTATGGAAAAACGTAAGAGAATTGGCTTGTTGGTCGGTCAAGCAGAAGAAAATTATCAAAAATTATTTATAGAGGGATTTTTGAGTCAGGCATTTGAATATGATTATGATGTCTGTGTGTTTGCTATGTATCAAAAATACCAGGAAACAACTGCAAGAGAGATTGGTGAATCCACCATTTTTACTCTAATTAACTATGATCTTTTTGATGGTTTTATTGTTTTGCTGGATACATTACAGACACCTGGCGTTGCAGATGATGTGGAAAATTGCTTGAAAGAGAAGTTTAAGGGACCGGTTATTTGTATAGATAAAGAAAGCAAATATTTCCCTGTTATTATGACAGATCATTATTCGGCTGTGAAGAAATTGATTTCTCATGCAATTGAAGAACATGGGTATAAAGATATTGCATATTTGACAGGTAAAAAGTGGCATATCCATTCAAAAGAACGATTACAAGCATATATAGACTGTATGGAAGAACATTCCTTGCCAGTAAGAAATGATCGTATTTTTTATGGAGATTTCTGGTACAGTAGTGGTGAGGCGATGGTGGAAAAATTGTTAAAAAATCGTTTGGATATGCCACGCGTCATTGCCTGTGCCAATGATTGTATGGCAATTGGTGTCGCCAAAGCTTTAGAACATAATGGTATTCAGATTCCAGAAGAAGTAGCTGTTATTGGATATGATTCTACAGAAGAGGGAAAAACAAGCCCGAAGCCTATTACATCTGCACCGATTCCGGCAAAAGAATGTGGGGTACATGCGGCGATTTCTCTAAAGGCTTTGTTTGATGGTGAGGAAATGCCAGCATTCAAAGCAGATGTGGAATTGTTTATTGGAAGTAGTTGTGGTTGCCATAATGACAGTGTGATACCGAAAGTGAATTTACGTGATGGGTGGGAAACTGCAATTTCAGAAGCTGGTTTTTACTCTTGTTACAATCATATGATGGAGGATATGCTATCAAAGTCAAAGTTTAATGACTTGATGAATACGATTTTTACATATGTATATCAGATTAGAGAGTTTGATAGTTTTTATTTGTGTTTGAATTCACAGTGGGCCAAGCAATCTGTTTTAGGTGAGCATGAAGGACAATGGCAGCGGTATACAGATAAGATTTTACCGGTATTGCAGTGTGGAAAAGAAGGTACGAATCTTAATCGAATCAATTATGATCAAATGTTTGAACGCAAATTATTGATACCGGCTTTGCATGAAGAGAGAGATGAACCAAAAGCGTTTTTCTTTACACCATTGCATTTTGAAGAGCGTTGTCTTGGGTATGCGGTTATTAGTTATGGTAATGAAGCAAGAAGCTATGATGATACATATCGCTTGTGGCTCAGAAGTGCAATGCAAGGACTAGAGTGTTTTAGACGTATTGATGCGTTACAACAAAGTAATATGTTACTACAGGCTAGTCAAATTCGTGATTCTCTTACTGGTTTATACAACTATCAGGGTTTGTTGCAACAAATCGAATCCTATTACGATCATTATGTGAGTGCAATTGCTGTTGATATTAAGGGATTAGCAACAATTAATGAGAATTATGGCAGAGAAGAAGGTAATCGTGCTATTAATACGACAGCGAATATTTTAAATAATTGTTTGGAAAATGGTATTAGCTGTCGATTGGGAAATGGTGAATTTGTTGGAATTATAATATCTAAAGATGGAGATAAAAAACATATTCATACCATTAAGAATCATTTACTGGAACGATTACAAAATGCAGATGGATTTGTTTATGAAATTGCTGTGTATGTGGGATGTGAAGTGGCAGAGATTCATAATTTGGAAGATTTTGAACATTTGGTAAATGCTGCGGTTGGACAAAAAAACGGCAATAAGATTAATGAACGTAAGATGCAAAGTAGTCAGGTATTAACGGATGAGGAACAAAAGGAAGTTGCGATTGTTCGTGATGTTTTGGATGAAAATCGTTTCCATTATCATTTTCAGCCAATTGTGGATGCGAAAACAGGTGCAATCTATGCGTATGAAGCCTTGATGCGCGCGGATGTTACACCTTACCTGTCGCCGTTAAAGATTCTGAAATATGCAGAGTATATGGAACGCCTTTATGATGTAGAACGTTCCACATTCTTTAATGTTTTAGATTATATAGGGAATGGAAAGGTATTGATAGAGGGACGTAAGGTTTTTATTAACAGTATTCCTGGTAATCGGTTACAAGGAGAAGATGCGTTACTATTAGAGAATAAAATGAAAGAATATGCTGGAGTTGTGGTAGTAGAATTGACAGAGCAAACAGAAATTGCAGATAATGAATTATCCGCAATGAAAGAAAGTTATGCGAAAATGGGAATTGAGACCGCAGTAGATGATTATGGAACAGGGTATTCTAATGTAACGAATTTACTTCGATACATGCCGAACTACGTAAAAATTGACCGAATGTTATTGTCAAAGATTCAGGATAGTCCACAAAAACAACATTTTGTGCGTGAGATTATTGAATTTGCGCATGACAATGATATAAAAGCGTTGGCAGAAGGTGTAGAGACCACAGAAGAATTACAGATGGTAATACATTTGGGTGTGGATTTGATTCAAGGATATTATACTGCGAAACCTTCGCAAGAAATATTGCCAGAAATCGATGTAAGAATTAGAGAGGAAATTGTACGTTATCAGCAACAAGAGATGCAGAATAAAGGTCGCAAGGTTTATGTAGCAGGTAAGGAAGGTCGTATTTCTCTTGCAAAGCTAGTAGCAGACCAATATGCAAGCATAGAGGTTGTGTCTGGAAAGACAACATATCGTGATGTGACAATAGTGGGTGTTCCGGGAATGTCTACCAATATTGCGTTGGATATTAAGGATGGTTACCAAGGAAGAATTGTTTTAGATAATGTTAATTTTTCGGGTAGAAAGCGTAAGACATGTATCGATATTGGACAATCCTGTGAAGTTACATTGGTGCTGAAAGGAGACAATCAGTTTGTAGATGGTGGCATACGTGTGCCCGAAGGTTCTAAGTTGGTATTAGAAGGTGATGGCGACTTAACCATTAATGTAAGTCATGATGATTATTTTGGTATCGGAAATGATATCGGTTGTGGTCATGGTTCGATAGAATTTGAACAAGACGGATGTGTCGAAATATATGGAAGTGGTTATCGAGGAATCGGAATTGGTTCTGGTAATGGCGGAGTAGTGGACATTCGTAGAGGTAAATATATTATCGAATTGATTGGTGAGGAAGGCGTTGGAATTGGTGCTTACCATGGTGATTTTAATACAGTGATTTCCACTTGTAACATAAATTTGAAGCTGATGACGACTCAAAATATTGGTATTGGTTCCATGTCTGGCAATGTTCATGTACGCGTTGTACATATCATGTTTAAAGGCATATTTGGTGGAACGGAAAGCGTTGGCGTTGGTAGTTTACGTGGAAAAGATACGAAGGTTGAAATTGCAAACGCTAATTTTAATATTAATCTGAGAGCAAACAAATTATGTGCGTTGGGATTGGGTTCAGATAGTTCTGTTGTCCGATTACAAGAAGCAGGTGTCGTAATTAAAGGGGAAGGCCGAGAAGCAATTTCTATGGGTAATTTTGCTGGTAGCGGAAAAATTCATAGTATTAATACAGATTTGGATACTCAAATGAAATCAGCCTTACAATATGATATGGGAGCAAAAGAAACCGATGTTTCTATCTCCAATGGACGGTGCACCTTTATGTTAAATGGTCAAGAAATTGTCAGGATGACACAGGATGGTGCGCTATAGATGAATGAATAAAGCCGAAGCATGTGTGTGAAGAACACGTGCTTCGGCTTTGTTTTAATAACAAGCATGTGATTTTAGTTTGTATCTAAATGATCAACTGGAAGATATACAGGTAATCCGTTTTTGTATTTCACAACTGGTTCCCCTTCAATTAATGGTGCCATATAATCGTATAATGCAGCGGTAACATCGTTGCCATCTGCATGAATCCATTCTTTCGGAATAGACTTCGCTTCATTGGCAATTCCCTTAATATCAGCAGTTCCGATTGTAATCTCATAAGGTTTGTCAGATACGCGATTCAAAGTTAACATACACTGAGACTGACCATCGACTGCACATTTTACAGCATGAGAACCCAATGCAAAGGATTCGTTCAAGTCAGTGAGAGAAGAAATGTGAGCAGCACAGCGCTGTAATACATTCAACTCAATAGAACGAACTTTCACATTGATTGCATCTTTGATCATATATTCTAAACATTTTCCAGTTCCGCTTAATTGCGAGTGACCAAACTGGTCGTTGGTGGCAGTGGAAGCACTAATGTAGTTTCCGTCTTTGTCACGTATTCCTTCAGACACAGCAATGATTACATTGTTGCGTTTCGATAGCTGGTCGTTGACATCTGCAATAAATTTATCTTTATCAAAAGCCACCTCAGGAAGATAGATTAAATGTGGTGCACTGTTGTATTCATTTCGTGCAAGTGCAGCAGCAGCAGTTAACCAACCTGCATCTCGTCCCATAATTTCTACAATGGTAACGCTTTTTAAACTATAAATGAAAGTATCGTGAGCAATTTCTAAAATAGAAGAAGCAACATATTTGGCAGCGGAACCATAACCTGGTGTGTGGTCTGTGATACACAAATCATTGTCAATGGTTTTTGGTATACCGATAATACGGATATCACTTCCGATTTGCTCACCGTAGTGACTTAACTTTAATACAGTATCCATGGAATCGTTACCGCCAATGTAGAAAAATGCACCCACGTTGTATTTTTTGAATTGGTTAAAAATAAATGCATAAGTAGCATCATCATCCTCGTAATCTGGGAGCTTGTAACGACATGAGCCGAGATACATGGCAGGACTGACTTTCAAGGTATCAATGAAATCAGTATTGTTTGACACCTGCTCGGAAAGATTGATAAGACGATCCTCTAATATACCTAAAATACCATATACGGAGCCGTATATAGTTTCATAAGCATCGGTTTTCATAGCACCATCTATAACACCTGCAAGGCTTGCATTAATGGCAACCGTTGGTCCTCCTGATTGCGCAACAATAACATTCTTTTTAGACATGGGTACTCTCCTTTGTTGTAAGATATTTTTCACTTTATGATACTTTATATAATATTAAATTTCAAGGAATATTTTCTTGTGTTTTAGTTGCCTATAGTGTATAATTTAATTACATTTTACATAAGATAAAGTGTAGAACTTCTGGGGTGTACGACAACTCTTGCTATTTTGAACCTACATTTATTTTTATGGGATACCGATATTTATGAGCGGATGTCATGCCTGCTTTGACTGGACGGCAGATTCTCATGTGAGGTCACCCACCTAGCTAGGCTAGGACTCAAAATGCA
>JAZSPZ010000053.1:0-15955 GCA_045537735.1 Lachnospiraceae bacterium | reverse complement strand
GTACATTCTTTGGAAACCACATTAACAGCACAATGCTGGTGAAGAAAACTATCGTGTCTACTGTCTATTGTAACATAGGGCTTTTTATGCTTTACAAAAAGCTCTGCAGCAGTTTGTGTTTCTTCCAAAAAGAACGGATCTACTGCTGCAACCTTACATCCCACAACATCTTCTTCCTTTGGCATATTCCATCGTTTCTTCACTCCCGGTTCATAAAGTGACTGAAATACACCCATAGGAGAACGCACAAGTCCTGCAATAACCACATAGTCCATTAATCCCTCATACTCAGGGTCAAAGTACAAAGATGATAAATCCACAGTTTTATCCTTGTAAAATTCCTTTAAAAGAGGACCAACCTCCGTTCCAATATGGGTACCATCTATTTTTACACTTACACCCAAGGCAGCCAATACCGTTGCCGCAGTACCTGTTTCTCCACCAGGCAAGAAATACTTTTCTTTTATTTCCGAGTATTCATCCGGTTGCAAAAATTCACCCTTTAACCAAAAGGAATGCGTTCCCAGCACTTGTCCGTGCATATATACATCGTAATTCATAAGTACCCCTCCTACTATCACTATGGTATTACTATAGCATTTCAATAGCTTTCTTTCAACTTAAGAACCAAAAAGCTCTAAGACAGACTCATCATCCGTCTTAGAGCTTTCCACTCACACATCATTTAAAATTACTTAACACATCCAATAATCTCATTGATATCTTCAATACCCTTTTCTTCCATGAACTTCTTCATGCCCTCAATAATCTCTAAGGTAACACAAGGATTATGGAAGTTAGCCGTACCAACGGATACCATTGTCGCACCTGCCATCATGAACTCGATTGCATCCTCATAGTTCATAATACCACCCATACCGATAAGTGGTAGCTTCACTGCATTGGCAACCTGATATACCATACGCACTGCAATCGGCTTAATAGCTGGTCCTGATACACCACCAGTCTTATTAGCAACCGCGAAGCTTCTGCGGTTAATATCAATCTTCATACCCGTCAATGTATTGATAAGAGATAATGCGTCTGCGCCGCCCGCTTCCGCTGCTCTTGCCATCTCTGTAATATCCGTTACGTTCGGACTCAACTTCATGACGATTGGCTGCTTCGCCTTGGCTTTCACCGCCTTGGTAATCTGCTCTAGGGCTTTCGGATCCTGACCAAATGCAATACCACCTTCTTTGACATTCGGACAAGAAACATTAATCTCAAGCAATGCTACATCCTCATCTGCCAAACGCTCTACAACCTCTACATAGTCCTGCTCTGACTTACCACATACATTGACAATGATGCTAGCATTCTGTTGCTGCAAAAACGGAATGTCTCGCTTACAGAACACATCGATACCAGGGTTCTGCAAACCAACTGCATTCATCATTCCACCATAAGTCTCTGCAATACGTGGGGTTGGATTACCTGGCCAAGGAATGTTTGCCACACCCTTTGTGGTAACTGCACCTAATTTACTTAAATCAACAAAATCACCATACTCTGCACCCGAACCAAATGTACCAGATGCTACCGTCACTGGATTCTTAAATTCTACTCCTGCAATATTCACTGAAAGATTCATTAGAATTCCACCTCCTGTGCATCAAATACTGGTCCATCCTTACAAATTCGCTTGTTATTCACATTGGTGTGATGATCCACATCCTTAGACTTACATACACATGCAAGACATGCGCCAATTCCACATGCCATTTTCTCTTCCATGGAAATCTGCGCTTCTATGTTATTGGCAATGGCATATTCTTTAATCGCACGAAGCATTGGTGTTGGACCGCAGGCATAAATGATATCGCCCTCAATCTCATACTCACGAATGGCATCTAGTACATTACCCTTCACACCATGTTCGCCATCTTCACTGGCAATATATACCTCACCACTTGGTTCTAAATCCTCTAACAAGAATGTCTCGTCACGGAAACCTAGTACAATACTCTTTTCACAGTCTAACCACTTGGCAAGCTCTACCATTGGTGGAATACCAATACCGCCACCAATCAAGATTGCCTTCTTATCCTTCAAAGTAAATCCATTACCAAGAGGGCCCATGACATCAATCTTATCTCCAACTTGTAACTTTGAAAACTCTTCCGTTCCCTTACCAACCACACGATACACAAGACGAACTGTACCTTCTTCTGTATCAAACTCACAGATACTGATTGGTCTCGGCAACAAATTAGCCCCATCCTTGCTATATAATGAAACAAATTGTCCTGGTTTTGACGCTTCTGCAATCTCTGGTGCATGCAAAACCAAGCTATAAATGTCGCTTGCAAGCTTTTCCTGACTTCTAACCTTTGCGGTCACTTTCACTCCACTCATTGTCGTTCTCCTTATCTCTTAGCGATGGCTCCTGTGATGTCTTCCACCATATCAATTACAGCCTGACGAGAAGCATCTGCAAAATTCTCTGCTCCAAACTTAGCATACTTGTCCTGCTTGTAAGCTGCAATAATTCCTCTTGAAGAATTCACAATTGCACCAAGTCCATCTGCATTAAAGTAATGTACCAAATCCTCAGCCTTACCGCCCTGTGCTCCATAGCCAGGGACTAAGATATATGTCTTAGGCATCATCTTACGAAGTACTTTACCCATTTCCGGATAAGTAGCACCAACTACACAACCAACATTGCTGTAGGTATCACCCATGCATTCTTCGCCCCATTCAACAACCTTCTTCGCCACCAACTCATAAAGTGGTGTTCCGTCAACCAACTGATCCTGGAACTCTCCAGAAGAAGGATTGGAGGTCTTAACCAAAACAAAGATACCCTTGTTCTCCTGCTTACACACCTCTACGAAAGGTTTTACACCGTCAGAACCAAGGTATGGATTCACAGTTACAAAATCCTCTGAAAATCCAGAGAAGGTATTGCTGCCAACCTGTACTTTACCGATATGTCCTACTGCATACGCTGTAGAAGTAGAACCAATGTCACCTCTCTTAATATCTCCAATTACAACCAAGCCCTTTTCCTTACAGTATGCACATGTCTTTTCAAATGCCGCAAGACCAGGAATACCGAACTGCTCATACATAGCAATCTGTGGTTTAACCGCTGGAATCAAATCATAAGTCGCATCTACAATGGCTTTGTTAAACTGCCAGATTGCTTCTGCTGCTCCTTCCAAGGTCTCACCATACTGTTCAAATGCTGCTTTCTGAATATGCTCAGGAACATAAGAAAGCATTGGGTCTAAGCCCACAACAACTGGTGCATTCAAAGTTGCAATTTTGTTTACTAATGTGTTAATCATGTTATCCTCCTATGTTAATGGACATTCTGTGTCCATTATTTTCGTTTTTTTAATTTTATTTTACAGTTACTTTTATTTTTGTATATACACCGTTTTGAGCATAAACATATACATAACAAGTTCCTTTAGCTTTTCCCTTGACAACACCTTTTTTATTTACAGATGCTATATTAATATTTGAGGATTCGTAAGCTATCTTTCTGTGTCTTTTAATCTTTTTAGATTCTTTTACCTCTGATGCTTTGATTTTAAATGTTTTCTTCTTTTTAAGTGTTAATACATAGTACTTAGATTTTTTCTTTAATTTCTGTCCAGTCTTTAGCTTTACAGACTTTACATTACCATATTTACCACCGGTTGATGTAACATGTATTGTTTTAGATGCTGCTATTGTTACTTCTTCTCCATCAATTAATTTATATGCTTTAACAATGTACTTATAATAAGTTCCCTTACTACATTTTTTATGAGTAAATTTGGTCTTATTTCCATTGCTAATATTCTTGAGCTGCTTGTAACGATTCTTTTTACCGCATTTATTTCCGTATATCTTATATCCATCAGCATTCTTTACTTTATTCCAGCTAAGAGAAATACTATTTTTAGTTACTTTTCCGGATTTTGCTCGAATCCTTACAAACGAAGAACCTTTTATGTCTTGATCATTTGTAAGTCCTGATATCTTTTCATCTGTGATTGCTAGCGTATCTTCTGGAATATTATTCTCCTTGGCAAAATCAACTCCAATCTTTCCAATAGGCTCTACAATTGTATAATCACAATTTTTACATTTGTATTCCATTTCTCCTTCAGATGTAGCTGTTGGTTTCGTTTTCATCGTTCCATTATTCATGTCAATATCATGGTCTGTCTTGGGAATAACTACTCCGCTCTCCATTAATAAATCGCAATATTTACAGTGGGTATCTCCTGTATATCCATCTTTTGCACAAGAAGATTCAACATTATTTTTAACGATAGTCTCTTTGTGGCTAAGCTTTGGAATAACAGAACCTGTCATCACTTCTTTATCGCAAATCTTACAATAAAATTCACCTGTATATCCATCCTCTGTACAAGTAGGGGCTACAGCATTTATCATCTCAAATTCGTGTACAGGAGTCCATTTTGCATATACTGTTACACTTCCGATTGATGTATTAGATATAGTAGTAATCTTCTTAGTCAATTCCTCATCTTCATACCAACCTTCGAAAGAATAACATGTACTTTCAATATCCGGCAATTCTACACCAATATCATAAGAATATTTTGTTGGTAAAATTTCTAAGTTAATCGCAGGTTCTACGTTTTCGTAAGTTATACTATAATCATCCGGAATCATTTTTGCATAAAGCGTAATGTCTCCTACAGTGTATTGTTTGATTTCGGTTAATTTCATTTTGTAAGTGTTATCTGTATACCATCCGTCAAATGTATAATGCTCTGCAACAACAGATCCCAAATTACTGTGACCGTTTTCTACTAGATATTTGTCAGGACAATCCACTAATTCCCCTTTATATACATAATCGATTGAATACGTGTTTGGTACGATATAATATTCTGTTAATGGTTCACATTCATAAACAACATGATTTCCATAAAAATTACCTTTGTTATCATATATTATTTTATTATTCTCACATCGAATGGATAATTCAGTAACAGTTTTTGGTGATATCACTTTTTCTAAATTATTGTTGAAAAGAGTGATTGCATTTCCATTCGTATCAGCTAACTTTGTATCAAAACTGCTCAAATCAAGTGATTTTAACGAGTTGCAAAAGGCGAACATGTAGAACATATCCTTTACTTTACTTGTATTAAAACTACTTACATCCAACTTTGATAATGCTTTACATGCGTAAAACATTTCATACATTGTTTCAACATTGCTCGTATTAAAATTACTAATAGTCAAATCTGTAAGAGATTCACATTCGTAAAACATATGAGACATTGATGTTACTTTTTTGGTGTTAAAGTTTGATAAATCTAATTCTTTGATAGATGTACATTTATTAAACATTGAACCCATATTTGTAACATTAGTTGTATCAAAACCGGTTATATCTAATGTTGTTAAAGATGCACATTCATTAAACATTGATTTCATACTTGTGACATTGCTTGTATCAAAGCTACTTAGATCTAATTTTTCTAAAGCTTCACAACCGTAGAACATTTCTGTCATGTTTGTGATATTACTTGTGTCAAAATTACTTAGATCTAATGTTTGTAGAGAAGAACAGTCTTCAAATAAGCTCAGATTACCAATTTCCCCAATATGAGGTGAATAACCTTCCACTTTGGTTAGTTTACTCGTCTTCCAATTGGATAAATCCAATGAGGTTAAAGATGCACAATTTCCAAATATAGAAATCATATTTTCAACATTACTAACATCAAAGTGATTTATGCTTAATGATTTCAGTGCTTTGCAATTAGTAAACAAATATTCCATATTGGTAACATTGCTTGTATCAAAGCTACTCAAATCTAACTGTTCAAGTGCTGAACAACCGCAAAATACATGATACAAACTTGTTACATTTTCTGTATTAAAGCTTGTAATATTTAATTGGGTAAGTGCTTTACAATGTTCAAAAATACTATCCATACTGGTAACTTTACTTGTATCAAAATGTGATAGGTCTAATTCAGTTAATGCAATACAATTTTGAAACATTGAACTCATATTCGTCACATTGTTGGTCTCAAAACTGTTTAAATCTATTGACGTAAGTGCTTCACAATTAGCAAACATATCCTTCATGTCGGTTACATTTTTAGTTTTAAAGTCACTTAAATCCAAGTTTTTTAGTGATTTACAATTCTCAAACATTGAGTTCATATTGGTGACATTGTTTGTATCTAATTTACTAATATTTAATTCTTTTAAAGATTCACATCCATAAAACATTTCATGCATATCCGTGACATTACTTGTATCAAAAGAACTGATATCCAACGTCGTTAATGATTTACATTTATAAAACATACGATCAATCAATTTAGCATTACTTGTATTTAAGATGCTTATATCTACATTAGCAAGAGATTCGCATTCCAAAAACATATCACTCATATCCGTTGCTTTACTAGTATCTATACCTGTCATAGAAATGGATGTACAATTAGTAAATTTATAAAACATACCATCCGTTCTATTTACAATAATATCAGCATTCGGTTCCACTTGAACTGAAGTAACGGCGGATTTATCTAACGCTTCGTCAATCCAATACCATTCCCAGCCAATGGAATTAATATTCGTTGTACCGCTACCACTAAAAGTAAGCGTACCGTTACCATCTAACGACCATGATACACTACCGCTACTACAAGGAATTGATCCACTTGTAGCAGCATAAACATTGGTATGAAATAATATAACACTTATTAAAAACACAGCTAACGTATAAATTTTAAATACCCATTTATCTTTTTTTAATTTCATCTTTGTTTTTCTCCTTTTCGTATATATGCTTCATTTATATTATTCTATAATTTATTATACAGTCTCTTGCATTGTAGCATATACTTCTTTAATTGAAAACCTAATTCGTTAACGCTATTCTTTATCAGATAAAATATATACTTATCACACAAATTTCCATAATATTTTACCGATATTCCTCTATGATTTTCCAATCTTCATCCGATACTGTTCCCGTCACTTCTACTAAATCATCCCCTTGATAGACATAACGTATAGAAAAACCATATTCCTCATTCAAAAGTCGGTTAATAAAAATGCGGTCACCCTCCCACAAATTCAGTTTCATAACCTCTTCCTTCGGTACCCACTGCAAATCACCTTCATCACAGATTATCATATCTCCGGTAAATCCATCTACAACATACAAAAACATATACTCAGTCTCCCAAACATCTGATACAAATGTGATGACGCCTGCAAAGGTAAAGCTTGTGACAGTTAGTCCAGTTTCTTCCATAATTTCACGTTTCATACAATCTTCTGGACTTTCATCTTGTTCTAGCTTACCACCGATTCCTAACCACTTGTCGTGACTCTGGTCATTTTCTTTTTTCGTTCTATGTAACATCAAATATTGATTGTCCTTTTCAATATAACAAAGAGTTGTCAGCTTCATCCATTTATCCTCCACAATTCTTTTTAAAAACTCGATATTTTCACCATTTCTCACGAATCAAATACATACTAATTTCTCCGTCTGTCACAGACAATTCCTGAACATATTTTATCCCTACCGACTACGAAAAGCAACCACCTATATTGGATATGATTTCTATCACAATCACACAAAAGAAAAGAGGTACTTGCAAAGTCTATCTCTTCACAACTACCTCAATTACTCTCATCCTATCACTCTGTATACGGTGCCAAGCTCACACGCACAAAATACCCTTGATTCTCACCACACACAGGACATTCTGTCGGTGCAATCTTTGTCTCAATTGTATGACCACAATTCAAACACATCCATGCAGTAGATACATCAGATACAAATAATTTATTCTCTTCCATCCACTTCTTAAACTTCTCAAAACGTTCTGCATGTATTTTTTCTACTCTTCCAATCATAAAAAATGCTCTCGCTACATCATCAAAGCCTTCTTCCTTTGCCACCTGTTCAAATTCCTTATACACCTCGTCATGCTCTTCATTCTCGTTATGTGCCGCCATACCAAGCAAATCCTCTAAGGACTCACTGATATCAATTGGGTAAGTTCCCTCGATGGATATATTTTCTCCAGATAAATCCGTCAAGAATTCATAGAACACCTTTCCATGAGCTTTCTCCTGCTCTGCTGTAAACTTGAACACTTCTTCCAATACATGCAAATTCTGTTCATGCGCCTGCTCTGCTGCATAGGTATATCGATTTCTTGCCTGAGACTCTCCTGCAAATGCTTTCATAAGATTTTCTTTGGTTTTACTGTCTTTAAAATTAACTGCCATATTGTCCTCCTTATTATTTGATATCTATAAGGATTGACACTCTCAATCAAAATATTCAAAATTTTGTTATTTTTGATACCATGGGCTACCATTTCCTATCCAATACATAGTTTCATTTATTATATCTTCGTCACGTATGACAATATGATCTATTCCTTGTTTCTGTTCGTTATCTCTGTCAAAGAAAACACCATAAATACTAATTTTATATTTTTTATATTTATCTGTTCTAACACTATACAACCTTACCTCATAATCTGCACTCACATAGCCTTGTGGATCTTTTGAACATCCGCTTTCACCAGCAGAAGAATGTTCAACGGTTGTTATATTTCCTTCTATAAATTCAAACGCAGTCTCTATCTCATCCGTCAAATTTGTGTTTTCTTTTGCGAACTCGCTAAATTCATTTTCCAATTTAGTAATATCTTCATTTTTAAAGGCATCTAAAGCTACTTCTTGTATTCGAGCTGCTTCTTGATTCAACTCAGCAGGATATACTTTATAGTATTCTAGATTACTCTCATTTTTCGAACACGAACACAATGTTCCAATCATACAAATTGAAAACATAAATAATAAGATTCTTCTCATTTGTTTGTGATCTCCCATGCATACAATATTTATTACTGAATATAAAACAGGAGAAGAATCACTTATGATCCTTCTCCAAAACATCAAAACTATAATTACTCTACCGAATAGTTCGGTGCTTCCTTTGTAATCTGAATATCATGTGGATGACTTTCCTTCAAAGAAGCTGCTGAAATCTCAACAAACTCAGCCTTTTCATGAAGCTCTTCGATTGTCTTAGCACCACAGTATCCCATACCAGAACGAAGACCACCGAGCAACTGGAATACAGTATCTTCCACTGTTCCCTTGTATGCCACACGACCTTCTACACCTTCTGGAACTAACTTCTTAGCATTTGCCTGGAAGTAACGATCCTTACTACCATTCTCCATAGCAGCGATAGATCCCATTCCACGGTATACCTTATACTTACGACCCTGGAACAATTCGAAATCTCCAGGAGACTCGTCAGTACCTGCAAACAAGCTACCCATCATACATACGTTAGCACCTGCTGCCAACGCCTTGGTAATATCTCCTGAATACTTAATACCACCATCTGCGATAACTGGAATACCGTACTCCTTAGCAATATCATATGCTTCCATAATTGCTGTAATCTGTGGAACACCGATACCAGCAACCACACGAGTTGTACAGATTGAACCAGGTCCAATACCAATCTTAACCGCGTCAACACCCATCTTAATCATTGCCTCTGCACCACTTCTAGTAGCTACGTTACCAGCAATAATCTGCAAATCTGGGAACTTTTCACGAATCAAATTAAATGTCTTAAGCACATTCGCAGAATGTCCATGTGCTGTATCAATTACAACTGCATCCACCTTAGACTTCACAAGCTCGCCTACACGATCTGTAATATCCGGAGTAACACCAACAGCCGCTGCACAGAGCAATCTTCCCTGTGAATCCTTTGCAGAGTTCGGATACTTAATTGTCTTCTCAATATCCTTAATTGTAATCAATCCCTTGAGATTATAATCCTCATCAACAATTGGAAGCTTCTCCTTACGAGCTGCTGCAAGCATCTTCTTCGCTTCCTCTAAAGTAATGCCCTCTCTTGCTGTAATCAAACCTTCTGATGTCATAGACTCTTTAATCTTCTTAGAATAATCAGTCTCAAACTTCAAATCACGGTTTGTAATAATACCAACTAACTTTGTTCCTTCACAGATAGGCACACCTGAAATACGGAACTTTGCCATCAACTTGTCAGCATCATCTAATGTATGTTCTGGGGAAAGAGAAAATGGATCGGTAATGACACCATTCTCTGAACGTTTTACTTTATCAACCTCTTCAGCCTGTGCCTCGATTGACATATTCTTGTGGATAACACCAATACCACCCTGTCTAGCCATCGCAATCGCCATTCTGTGTTCTGTAACGGTATCCATACCAGAACTCATAAGTGGAATCTGCAACTGAATCTTCTGTGTAAGCTGTGTTCTCAAATCGACATCATTAGGGATTACCTCGGAATATGCCGGAACTAAAAGCACATCATCAAATGTAATTCCTTTTCCAATAATTTTACTCATATCTCCTCTGCCTTTCTTAAATTAGTTATTGTAATTTGTAAGTTTACTCTTCATATACACAAATGTATAATTTCAAATATTCTGCTCCATCAAACATAAGTGGAACCTCTATTGGATCAATATCTGACTTAATCTGTAAATCAGTCCCAATCATGGAAATCGGTGGTGTAATATCAATAATCTTACCTTGAGTTGAAAATACAGTTGCCGTATTACCCATAATCATATTACTTAGCTCGTTCAAAGCTGAACATGCCATCTCATCCAACTCTGTAATTGGCATACCAAACATCATCTTACTAGCAATCTCTTTTGCATGTTCAACATCCATTGCCAACACAGCTTGTCCCTTCATCTGACCTACAACACCTACAGTAATTGTATAGGTTGGAGAACCAAATGAAAAATCAGCTATAACAGGCTTTCCCACAGCCAATTTCATCTGCGTAACACTTTCAAACACACTCATGGTCGACTGCAAAAACGGATTAATATTATTCACATCCAATGCTTTTCTCATACTATCCTCTTTCCGCTAAACCGCTATTCACATAATAGTCTATTATACATGAAACCAATATACATATCAAATAAAAAAGAGAAGTTTTTGACATTTTTTGATATTTGTCTATTGTATCAAATGTTCACTTTTTTGCAAGCCTTTTTTCACAGTTTTTTACTTTTATTTTTTTGTTTTTTCTTTTTCTTTCCTATGTTATACTAGATACGCAAATAAAGATTCTAAAGTTATATGTCAAATAACCTATTACACGAGAACCATCTATATTCTTTGAATACATATATAACATAGTACATTAATCTCCAGGAGGATGATATGGAAAAACAATTTAATGCAATATTACCAAATATCGTGAATACAATTACCAACAACTACAAACAATCGGATTTATTATTAGGAAAATCTGATAAGCAACTTCCGTTGCGTAGCACAATTATCGAAATACTAGACGATTTGAAGCAGCTTATGTTCCCCGGCTATTTTAGTTCTGAACGAATTGATACCAATAATGCTACTTATTACACAGGACAAATGTTATCTACTCTTCACCACAAAATGAAGAAACAGGTTGCTTTGGCCCTAGCATATGACAGTGACGAAGATATCTTCGCAACGGCAGATGTAATCCAAGAACAAGCAGAGACCATTTGTTGTAATTTCCTTGCTGCAGTTCCTACTATTCAGGAAATGCTCTTACTGGATGTTCAGGCTGGATATGACGGAGACCCTGCTGCCAACAGCAGAGAACAGATTATCTTCTCTTACCCTGGTTTTTATGCAATTTTTGTGTATCGTGTTGCACATGAACTATATCAGATGAAGGTACCATTTATCCCAAGAATCATGACAGAGCATGCCCACAACAAAACAGGAATTGACATCAATGCCGGTGCCACCATCGGCAAATATTTCTTCATGGACCACGGAACCGGTATTGTAATCGGTGAGACCACAGTGATTGGTGACTATGTTAAGCTTTATCAGGGTGTGACCCTTGGTGCGCTTAGTACAAGAGGTGGGCAACATCTTTCCGGTGTACGTCGTCACCCAACCATTGAGGATAATGTGACCATTTATTCTAATGCTACTATCTTAGGTGGCGAAACCGTAATTGGCCACGAATCGGTTATCGGTGGTGGGGCATTTATCACAAACTCTATTCCACCAAAAACAAAAGTATCTGTGACCCCGCCCGATTTGTCTATCAAGAACGACGCAAAAGCAGAACTGTCTGCCACAGAGTATATTTACGAAATCTAAAGAAAGCATTACAGATAAAGAGGTTATAACAACATGGTTTTAGCATGTCAGAATATCTCCAAAGCCTACGGTATAACAGAGATATTAAACAACATTAATTTTCATATAGAAGCCAAAGAAAAGCTTGCTATTGTTGGAGCCAATGGTGCTGGCAAATCCACACTTCTCAAGATTATTATGCAAGAGGAAGAGGCGGATGAAGGGCAGGTTGTCATAGGAAAGGATATCTCTATTGGGTATCTCGCCCAGCACCAAAACGACTACTACGATAAGACCATTTATGAGGAGCTTGTCAGTGTCAAGCAGGATGTCATTGAGTTACAGCAACAGATTCGACAATTAGAACAGGATATGAAACATCTAGAAGGACAGGAATTGGAGAATGCTTTAGAGCGTTACACTCGAATGAACCACACCTTCGAGCAACAGGATGGATACGCATTTGAAAGTCAGATTACTGGTATCTTAAAGGGACTGGGATTTGAAGAAAGCGACTTCCACCGTCCAGTATCGGAGCTTTCTGGAGGACAGAAAACAAGAGTTTCTTTGGGAAGACTACTGCTCTCCCGACCAGATATCATTTTGTTAGATGAGCCTACTAACCACTTGGACTTAAATAGCATTGCATGGTTGGAGGGATATTTGAAAAACTATGACGGTGCAGTGATTATCGTATCCCATGACCGCTATTTCTTAGATAAGATTGTGACTAAGGTTGTGGAAATAGAGCTTACGAAAGGTACCATTTATCATGGCAATTACAGCTACTATGCAAAGAAGCGCGAAGAAGTTCGTATGTCCCAATATCGTGCTTACATGAACCAACAGGCAGAGATTAAGCATCAAGAAGAAGTAATTGCAAAGCTGAAACAATTTAACCGCGAAAAATCCATCAAACGTGCCGAAAGCCGCGAGAAGATGTTAGATAAAATTGAGCGACTGGATAAACCACAGGAATTACATGATGAAATGCGTCTCACTCTCACACCGGATATCGAGAGCGGCAATGATGTATTATTGTTAGAAGGACTAGCAAAAGCGTATGGTGATAATACTTTATTCACCAATCTTGGTATGGATATCAAACGTGGTGAACATGTAGCCCTAATTGGTAATAATGGAACTGGTAAAACTACCATTCTTAAGATTATCAACCAGTTAATTCCAAAGGATGCCGGAAAAATTGTCTTGGGTGCTCAAGTACATGTGGGTTACTATGACCAGGAGCATCAGGTACTACATCCTGATAAGACTATCTTCGATGAACTACATGATGCTTATCCGAATATGACCAATACAAAGATTCGTAACGTATTGGCTGCATTTTTATTTACCGGTGAGGATGTATTTAAAGAAATCAAAGATTTGAGTGGTGGTGAACGAGGTCGCGTCAGCCTTGCAAAGCTTATGCTTAGTAACGCCAACTTCCTAATTCTCGATGAGCCAACCAACCACTTGGATATCACTTCAAAAGAAATTCTAGAAAATGCGTTGAAGAATTATAGTGGAACCATACTTTATGTTTCTCACGACCGTTATTTCATCAATCAGACAGCAACCAGAATCTTAGATTTGCACGACGGTGGAATCACTTCTTATATTGGTAACTACGATTACTACATTGAACAACAGTTAGTATCGACTTCCAGGGCAGAAGAAAAAACAGTTGTTATAAAAGAAGAAACGGAAACTAAGAAAGATTGGAAGCGTTCCAAGGAAGAACAGGCAAAGGAGCGCAAACGCCAGAATGATATCAAAAAGACAGAAACGCGTATTGAAGAATTAGAACAATTACTCTCTGACCTCAATGACGAGATGTCTCTACCTGAAAATGCAACTAACTCTGCAAAGCTTAACGAAATTGCAGAGAAACAGACAGTTGCAAATGAGGAACTAGAACAGCTTTATGAGCTGTGGGAGGAATTGTCGGAGGAATAAAACTACAAAAAAAAGGCAGTAGTGCTTTTACACTACTGCCACAATTACTAATCTCCATAAGTATAAGTTCCTGTTATATGTCCGTATGCAATTATATTGCCACTTGAACCCTCTTCAACTTCGTCAAGAGCCATAACGTTTTCTTTTAACTTCAGATTAGATCCGTTAAATGCGCCTTTTGCTCTCTCTACCGGCTGTTTCAGAGCAATCACATAAATTTCGTAGTCATGCGTTCCACTAGGCGGATATGGTCCGACATATTCATCCTTCGGTGCCCATCCCTGTGGAAGAGTTGTTTCCGTAACATTATTAGATTTCCAATGAATCCAATCACCGGCTGTTGTATCTACCATATAGATAACATAGCATTGTGCATCTGGAACTGCTTCCCACGCAAGCTGTGGTGAAACATTCGATCCATTATCTGTATCTGTAATAATCGTATCCCATACACCATCATGTAAATCTTCTGATGATAATTCAAATGCATGGATTCTACTATCTTGAAAAATATCTTTTCTTATCACTTCAACTTCTGTTGCCTGACTTTCTGTATTCATTGGTACCTCTGTAACAACCTCTTGCTGAGTTTCCGTGGTGTTGTTATTCTCCTGGGAAGTACCGCACCCTGTAACTGCAAAGACTAACAAACCCATTATCATAGATATAATAATTTCTTTTTTTGACAATTTCACAACACACTCCTTCTCGATATAATTGTTAAACCTCTCTTAGAAATCCTTATAATTTATTTTTTAGATTCTCATCTCAAATATCCAATTATAAACTTGCCTCTAATGTCTTACGAATCTCCTTGATGAAGTTCTCAGAATTCAATACTGTTGGATTCTCAATGCTTGTAATTAAAGCCAAATCCTTTGTCATTCTACCAGACTCAATGGTTCCAAGAGTTGCAGCCTCTAATTTATCTGCAAATGTCATTAACTCTGGAATGTTATCAAGTTCTCCACGCTTTCTTAAAGCACCCGTCCAAGCAAAGATGGTTGCCACAGAGTTTGTTGATGTCTCCTCACCAGCTAAATGCTTGTAATAGTGTCTCTGTACTGTTCCGTGAGCTGCCTCATACTCGTAAACACCAGAAGGTGAAACCAATACTGATGTCATCATCGCAAGGGAACCAAATGCAGATGATACCATATCTGACATAACGTCACCGTCATAGTTCTTACATGCCCAGATAAATCCACCCTCAGCCTTCATAACACGAGCTACTGCATCATCAATCAATGTGTAGAAATATGTAATGCCAGCTTCTTTGAACAGTTCTTTGTATTCTTTTTCGTAGATTTCTTCGAAAATATCTTTGAAATCATGGTCGTATTTTTTAGAAATTGTGTCTTTTGTCGCAAACCACAAATCTTGTTTGGTATCCAGAGCAAATGCGAAACAACTTCTTGCAAAGCTTGCGATAGACTTATCTAAGTTGTGCATACCCTGTACTACACCAGAAGATTTGAATTCATGTACCAGTTCTCTTGTTTCGGTTCCGTCCGCTGCTGTATATACCAATTCTACTTTACCAGCCCCTGGAATTACCATCTCAGCATTTTTATAAACGTCACCGTATGCATGACGAGCCAGTGTAATTGGTTTCTTCCAGTTGCGAACACATGGTTCAATACCGTTTACAATGATTGGAGCACGGAATACAGTTCCGTCAAGCATTGCACGGATGGTTCCGTTTGGACTTTTGTACATGCTGCTTAAGTTGTATTCTTTTACTCTCGCTGCGTTTGGAGTGATGGTTGCACATTTTACAGCAACGCCATATTTTTTCGTAGCGTTTGCTGCATCAACTGTTACCTGGTCGTTTGTTTCATTTCTATAT
>JAZSPZ010000034.1:0-4306 GCA_045537735.1 Lachnospiraceae bacterium | reverse complement strand
CATACATCTTATCCTCTTTCACCATAACCTTCAAGTCCATAGGAGAGTATGTACCATCTTCTTTTGCCGGACAACTCTTATTCGTTTTGTCCTCAGCAATCAATTTGCTTCCTTCATACACTTCAAACTTAACATATTGGCTTCCTGACATTGTAGTAAGTTTCAAACCAATACCTTCAAAGCCCGAACCTCCAGGAGTGCCTTTACCTTGATAACGGAACACAAGATACAAAGAGCCATCATTTCCACTCCATTGAGTTTGAAGAGTAACATCTTTACCATAAGCCTTCTTGTCAGTAAAGAAATAAGGAGGTCTTACACCTTGGTTTTTGTTCTGATCACATGAAATCTCACCATTGACATTTGGAAGATTACCACCACCCAAAGATGTCCAAGAATCTTTGGAAGAGAAATTTCCTTCTATAAAAGTTCCCTCAGTATTCTTGAAATATACTGTATATGAAATGTTTTCTCCCACATCAGCTTTTTTTCTATCCGCATCCTTAAATAAAGAAGTCTGCGGATCAATTACAGGAGGCAATTCATTACAAGATATCATCAAATCGACCTGTGAAGAATCAGGAGAGTCTGTTTTTGATGAAATCCAAGCCACATTCTTAAAATACTTATCATCTGGTTGTGGTGTTTTTTTACATCCGATGTCTTTAGCAACAGTTTGATAAACCAACTTGCCTTTTTCACCGACTAACATTTCAGGCACAGTCCATTTTACAATACCAGTAAATTTTCCCTCATCTGCACCAGAAGCTGGAGTGTAAGTGGCTGTAACTCCCAACGCTTTATCTGTAATAAAGCCATCCCATTCCAATTCTATCGGAATTGTATCAATCACGACCACATCATACGCTTCTTTTCCTGGAAGAGGTCCTCGTCCTAAAATACGACGCCATGTATATCCATCAAACTCTTCAACCAAAACCCTATCATAGCCCTTCACATCTGGAGAACATGAATGACGTGAGAAATTAGTGATTTCCTCTCCTAATTTGTCCGGATTATACCATCCTGGAGTAATTGGAAGGAAAAGTTCAGTTTGACCATCTATGGTTTTTCCTTGCAAATCAGGTGTATAAGACCAATCATCTTCCACCTTAAATTTCATATTCGTTGTTTTATTTGGATTTAATGCCGTTCTGTACAAGCCCGGTCCATATACACCCTTGTGTGTCAAATAAGCAGAATTTAGTTTGTCATATATATGAGTGAATGTTGGACAAAGCACATCAGGAAATTTCACTATGAAACGCTGATTCCAAGCTCTACCATTTTCATCTTCTCCAGCAGGAATTTTCTGAAATAGAATATCAGCTCCTCCTGTTTCAGGGAAATATCCATACTTTGCGACATCATTCTTATTGTCAATATCAAAAATCCAACCATTCGGATTATCTGTCGAATAGAAACCTTTGTTAATGTCATTCATAAAGTATGATACACGATAATTTCCCATATTGATGTAAGCCTCTGCCGCATCATGCCAAAAGCGATAATATTGGTAAAATTTATCATTTGACCAATCTTCATTAGAATTAATATTTGCCAAATAGTTACCATACGACAAACGGACATTGTCACGTCCACCATTCAACCATGAATTTTCTCCCTCCGACTTGTTCTCAAATTCAACAGTAAACTTAACAACATCGTTAGGATTCATGGCTGTACGGTTAGCGCTTTTCTTGACTGCTAACGAACGATTAGCCAAAATATCCACGCAGTTACGCTCCATAGTGTATGTTGCATGGTTAGGATACTCGTTGCTCACCCATTCTTCAAAGTTTGAACCTGTAATTTTGCTTGTCAGACAGATTCGTGGATTAAGGGTATCTCTTGCAATAACACGGAATGAGACAGAGTCGATTGTTTCAGCCAGATGACCTGTTTTGAATCCAGGCACAGTACCGATATTCCAAACGATCTTGCCACCACTGAACTTACCTCCGTTTGAAATGCTGACCACCTCATAATTAGGGTCTATTTCTGTCTCAATCTGCACACCTGATGCATCTGCACTACCATAGTTACGATACTGAACAGTATAGTCAATTGGATCATCAACGTAAGCGTATGTCTTATCCACCGACATATATACCTTCATATTTGCCTTACGTACCATGTCCCTTGGAGCATGCAAATTACCTGAGTGTGTCAACAATCCTAGACAACGGAACCAACCATGGAAGTAATTAGGCATACTGTTTTTATAACGATCATCATCGGTTATTCCTTTTTGTGGAGGTGTCAAATTTGGCATTTCAAGGCTTGACACCCCAGATGCATCGTCCCAAACCAATTCACTTTGACGATACATATCTTCAATCAAGCCCAAATCGCCCGATGCAACAACTGCAGGAGCAGAAGTACCCAACATATAATTAGAGTTACTTCCCTCTTGAACTGATCCGTCAGAAAAATAAGATTGACAAAGTAAAGCTGGACCAAAGGCTTTGGGTTGTCCTGGATCAGGAGATGCTCCTAAAAAATCACAATCTGTCTGTCTTCGTCCAATAGGTCTTTTAACATATTCTGCATGTCTAATTGCTAAATCATATTCATAAGTATTTCCTCCAGGCTTAACTGTATGAGAGACTGGGTCCCATGAAGTGGTAGGATTGCCATGCCACAAATAATTCAAAATATGACGCCATGCAAATCGAAAATCCTCTCCTCCATTAAACGGTGTGAATGTACATTGTCCGTCGTCAGAAACTCCACACTTTCCAACAGAAGCTATTCCTCCCTGTGCATAAAGTTGTCCTGCAATCCAATCACTGGATGCCTCTGCACGTTTATATTGATTAATCTGCCATTCCGTACCATCTCCATCTTCATTCTCCAACCAATGAGCAAATTCATTAAAGTAAGAAGGCGCATTATAATCACAATATGAGACTGTTCCGCCACCTCCACCCATAGATGGAATAATCGATAATCTAGAGTCAAACAAAGTCTGGGTTGCACGCCAATTAGTCAATTCACCCCAAGAATTTCCTCCTTTAGGATAACCATCAACACCTATATCTCCTGTCAAATAACCGTTAAATCCATCTAAAGGTTTTCCATCCCCCTGAAGTTCTCCATCATTAGCCATATAGTAAGGGACGGTATCTACCAATGTTTTGATAAAATCCTGAGCTGCTTGCTTATACGAAATAGGTGTTCCATCCGACATTAACACTGGCTTGCCATTTTGCTTCATAGTATCTCCCCACTGCTTATAAGCAATAAGAAGAGCCATAGCTATATCATAATCTCCATCGGCTGCAGAATGTGTAGGGCTTGAACCTACAGCCGCATCATCAAAACAATTCCATCCTGGCATTCCGACTCCAGCTTCTGGATCTTTACACACCAATCTTCCATTCTTTTCATAACCTTTACGAAGCCAAGAGCCATCAGAATATTTTTTAACCTTTGAAAGACGATTGTCATGGATCCACATCCAAAGTCCATTAAACGTCGGCTGATCAGCAAAAATAGCAGCTGCCAAAAGTATATATCCATCACCTTCGCTACAGAATTCAGCTCCACCTTGAGGTAATTCGTCTTTTCCTAACTTTACAAAATCATTAAAAGTGATATAAGGAACGCCACAATGAGTGCCTCCCTCGTATCGACATCGGTGGCTCATGATTTCATAAGCCTCACGTCCTGTCTTTTCCATATCTGCATGTGTGACTCCTTCAGCATTATATTTTGCTAAAGTTTTACCAACCTTATATTCCAAGAATTGCGGATATGGGAATGCCGGATCACCAGAATTTATGTTAACAGGAACGTAACTGGCATCTGACCATGATCGTACTGCAAACGATCCCTCTATGCCGCACAACATGCAGCATAAAATTGCAATTAATTTAATACCAAATTTATTCATATATTAAACCCCTATTACAAATTCAAAAATAGTTAGTGTTATTAGATTAGGCAAAAATAGCAATATTTTCAAATTGTGGCTCTTTTTTTGTGAAAAATTGTTAACAACCGAGCCTAGTCTCACTCCAGCAACCATTTCCAGACGGGAATCACCTCTATCTGTTTCCCATTGTCGAGAGTCACAACTCCTTCCTCGTCATAAGTGACAATTATCATTCTGTTTAAAGAAAGGTATTTATCCAATTGAACAAGTGCCTTTGTTTCTCTGTCAAAGGTTTCCTGCTTCCCGTCTCCATAAATCGAATAAGAGACCTGTACCGCATATCCTTCGTCTACAATAAGAAAATCAACCTCTATATTTTTGTTGTAGAAATACAGTTTATCTCCATATTTTTTATGAAGATGTATA
>JAZSPZ010000028.1:0-4244 GCA_045537735.1 Lachnospiraceae bacterium | reverse complement strand
CATACATCTTATCCTCTTTCACCATAACCTTCAAGTCCATAGGAGAGTATGTACCATCTTCTTTTGCCGGACAACTCTTATTCGTTTTGTCCTCAGCAATCAATTTGCTTCCTTCATACACTTCAAACTTAACATATTGGCCTCCGGACATTGTAGAAAGCTTCAAGCCAATACCTTCAAAACCCGAACCTCCAGGAGTGCCTTTACCTTGATAACGGAACACAAGATACAAAGAACCATCATTTCCACTCCATTGAGTTTGGAGAGTAACATCTTTACCATAAGCCTTCTTGTCAGTAAAGAAATAAGGAGGTCTTACACCTTGGTTTTTGTTCTGATCACATGAAATCTCGCCTTTGACATTTGGAAGATTACCTCCGCCCAAAGTTGTCCAAGAATCTTTGGAAGAGAAATTTCCTTCTATAACAGTTCCTTCTGTATTTTTGAAATAAACTGTATATGAAATATTTTCTCCAACTTCAGCCTTTTTTCTATCAGCATCCTTAAATAAAGAAGCTTGCGGA
This sequence comes from Lachnospiraceae bacterium, assembly GCA_045537735.1. GTDB lineage: Bacteria > Bacillota > Clostridia > Lachnospirales > Lachnospiraceae > CAG-590. The sequence continues at coordinate 3,720 of JAZSPZ010000028.1, read as the reverse complement.
TCAATTACAGGAGGCAATTCATTACAAGATATCATCAAATCAACCTGCGAAGAATCAGGAGAGTCCGTTTTAGATGATATCCAAGCCACATTCTTAAAATACTTATCATCTGGCTGTGGTGTTTTTTTACATCCGATGTCTTTAGCAACAGTTTGATAAACCAACTTGCCTTTTTCGCCGACTAGCATTTCAGGCACAGTCCATTTTACAATACCAGTAAACTTTCCCTCATCTGCACCAGAAGCAGGAGTATAAGTGGCTGTAACTCCCAACGCTTTATCTGTAATAAAGCCATCCCATTCCAATTCTATCGGAATTGTATCAATCACAACCACATCATATGCTTCTCTTCCAGGAAGAGGTCCTTTTCCCATAACACGTCGCCATGTATATCCATCGAATTCCTCAACCAATACTCTATCGAATCCCTTTAAATCTGGAGAACATGCATATCGTGAGAAATTAGTTATTTCCTCGTTAAATTTGTCTGGATTATACCATCCCGGAGTAATCGGAACGAAATTACAAGCCTGTCCTGATAGATTATCATAAGGACCATTATTTTCAACCGCTTTTGAATAAGACCAATCATCAGCCACCTTAAATTTCATGTTTGTGGCATTTTTAGTCTTCAATGCAGTTCTATATAAGCCTGGACCGTAGACACCCTTGTGAAGTAGATACTTCGAGTCTAGTTTATCATAAACATGTGTAGTAGTGGCAGTAAGCACATTAGGGAACTTCACAATGAAACGCTGATTCCAAGCCTTGCCATCTTCATCTTCTCCAGCAGGAATTTTTTGGAACAAAATTTCCGCACCTCCTGTTTCAGGGAAATATCCATATTTTGACACATCATTCTCATTGTCTAGATCGAAAAGCCATCCATTGGGATTATCATCACCATAAAATCCTTTGTTGATGTCGTTCAAGAAATAAGAGACACGATAATTTCCCATATTGATGTATGCTTCTTGCGCATCATTCCAAAAACGATAATATTGATAGAATGTAGTGTTTGTCCAGTCTCCTTCATCATCTCCATTTGGCAAATAATTTCCATACGACATGCGGACATTATCACGTCCACCATTCAACCAAGAGGATTCTCCTTCCGACTTGTTTTCGAATTCAACAGTAAATTTGACAACATCATTCGGGTTCATGGCTGTACGGTTAGCACTTTTCTTGACTGCCAACGAACGATTAGCCAAGATATCCACACAGTTACGCTCCATTGTGTATGTGGCATGGTTAGGATACTCGTTACTTACCCACTCTTCAAAATTTGAACCTGAAATTTTGCTTGTCAAACAGATACGTGGATTAAGAGTGTCTCTTGCAATGACACGGAATGAGACAGAATCTATTGTCTCAGCCAGATGACCTGTTTTGAATCCTGGCACAGTACCAATATTCCAAACGATTTTACCTCCACTGAACTTACCACCATTAGAAATGCTGACAACTTCATAGTTAGGATCTATCTCCGTCTCGATTTTCACTCCTGTAGCATCAGCACTACCATAGTTACGATACTGGACTGTATAATCAATCGGATCGTCGACGTAAGCGTATGTCTTGTCCACCGACATATACACTTTCATGTTTGCGGCAGATACCATATCGCTTGGAGCATGCCAGTTACCAGTATATGTCAAAAGAGGCAAACAACGGAACCATCCATGGAAGTAATGAGGCATACTTTCAATGTATCTCTCATCATCAGTTAAGTTTTTAGCTTCAGCTGACGCATCATCCCACACTAACTCACTCTGGCGATACATATCCGCTATAAGCCCCAAGTCTTCATTAATCACAACAGCTGGAGCCGCACAACCTAAAGCATAATTTGCTGAATAATGTGACAGGACACCTCCTTCTGTATTGTAACACATTTTAATCTGAGATGGTCCCCAAAACTCTGGCTGACCGGGGTCTGGAGATGCACCTAATTTGCTACACCACTTTCCTTTTCCATCCAATGCAGGAGGCTCCTTCATAAGTGCCGCAGCACGAAGTGCCATATCATATTCATATGTATTCGTACCTTTCTCTATTTGATGCGTTTTAGGATTCCAATTTATTTCTGGTGCTCCATGCCACAAATAATTCTGTGCCATACGCCACATAGTACGGAAATCCTCACCCTCGCTAAAATTAGTAAACGTTGGCTGTCCATCAGTTGCCATGTTGGTAGTTCCAATACTAGATACAAGTCCCTGACTATAAGCCTGACCACACAACCAATCTGAAGATGCCTCAGCTCGCTTATACTGACCTATCTGCCAGTCATTTGCAGTCACATCCCCACTCTCAAACCATTTTGCAAACTCATTATAATACGCTGGAGCACAATAATCGGTGTGAGTGTTTCCATCGCCACTTGTTCCACCAATATTAACACTTTTTGAAATATCCGGATAAATGGTCTGAGTATTTCTCCAAGAAGTAAGTTCTGCTCCTTTATTTCCGCCCTTCACATATCCATCGACACCGATATTTCCACTCATATGTCCACCATTATAAATGGTTCCGTCTCCATTGACCGACGTATATGAGACTGTATCGACAAATGCTTTCAATAAATCTTCCGCAGCCTCCTTGTAAGAAATAGGCTTGCCACTGTAATCCAAAACAGGCTTGCCATCCTGCATCATAAACTCTCCCCACTGTTTGTAGGCTATAAGCAGAGCCATGGCAATATCATCATCACCATCAGTAGCCGAACCATTATTTTCTGACGTGCTACCCTCCATCGCATAGCAAATAGGAAGACCGCCACCAAACTCATAGTTTGGAAGTCTTATCTGTCCGTCCTGATATCTCACTCGATGAGGAATTCTATTATCGTGGATCCACATCCACAATCCGTTGAATGTAGGTTGATCCGCAAAAATTGCCGCAGCCAACATCATATAGCCATCACCCTCCGTACAGAACTCTGCTCCACCGCCAGGCATTTCCTTATCTCCAAACTTACGGAAATTGTTGAACGTGATATAAGGCACTCCACAATGTGTTCCTCCGTCGTATCGACATCTGTGGCTCATGATTTCATAAGCCTCACGTCCTGTTTTTTCCATATCCGCATGTGTGACTCCTTCAGCATTGTATTTTGCCAAAGTCTTACCTACCTTATACTCCAAAAATTGAGGATAAGGGAATGCTGGATTACCAGAATTTATATTAATAGGAACGTAACTGGCAGAGCTCCATGATCTGGCACTACCTTGTGCTGATGCATTTCCTATGCTACACAACATGCAGCATAAAATTGCAATTAATTTAATACCAAATTTATTCATATATTAAACCCCTATTACAAATTCAAATAAATAGTTAGTGTTATTAGATTAGGCAAAAATAGCAATATTTTCAAATTGTGGCTCTTTTTTTGTGAAAAATTGTTAACAACCGAGCCTTAGGTCTCACTCCAGCAACCATTTCCAGACGGGAATCACCTCTATCTGTTTCCCATTGTCCAGCGTAACAACTCCTTCCTCGTCATAAGTGACAATTATCATTCTGTTTAAAGAAAGGTATTTATCCAATTGAACAAGTGCCTTTGTTTCTCTATCAAAGGTTTCCTGCTTCCCGTCTCCATAAATCGAATAAGAGACCTGTACCGCATATCCTTCGTCTACAATAAGAAAATCAACCTCTATATTTTTGTTGTAGAAATACAGTTTATCTCCATATTTTTTATGAAGATGTATA
>JAZSPZ010000059.1:0-66430 GCA_045537735.1 Lachnospiraceae bacterium | reverse complement strand
ATTAATGAAAAGTATTCGAATGGTTCAATAATTCCGAGTTGGATTATACATACTATTTCCAATTTATTTTCGGGTATTTGTGCTGCATTTTTGATAATTTAAATACGATGAGCATTTACTATTCAGCTTTACTTATACTATGAATTAAAAATAGCCTTATCCATTGTGTGTATGGATAGGGCTATTTTCACGGTCGGGAGCAATTATCTCGCTCCTTTATCTCTGTTTCGATAAGGTTGGCTGGCGTTTAGTATGTCAGCCTTTTCCTGATACCGCTTTATTTTTTCGTGCATGGTTTCGGCTTTTGGAGTTGCTTTTTCTCCGTAGGCTTCTTCCCACTTGGCACATTCCTTCTGATATGCCTCTGTGGCACGCTGTGCAGTATAGAATGCGGTGTAGAAATCCTGCACCGTTGCAAATCCATGCTGTCTGACGATACCGGATAATCCTGCTTTGAGGGTTCGGATTTCCTCGTTTTTGATGGCAATCCTGCTTTCAAGCTCCTTTTTCTTGGTAAGCCTTGCAAGTCCCTTTAAATCGCTTAATTCAATCTCCAACATATTCCGTTCACGCTCTGCTTCAAAAATAAGATGATTTTGCTTATCAAGAGTAACCTTGATTTTTTGAAGTCGTGGGAAAGCGGCGACTTCCGGTGGCATAACCGGTCTTGAAGGCATCTGTGGTTTGGGCTGTTCAGCAATTTCTGTTTCCAGAACAATTGCAGAGAGTGTAACGCTTGGTGGCTCAGGCTCAATTATTACTTCTTTAGCTGGAATTGTAACAACATCTGCGGTATCCTCTGTTTTTATAACAGCCTTGCTTCCATATTCTTTTTCCAGAGCCTCATGAAACAGCTTGTTTTTCAGTTCTCTTGCGGCAGTAAGTACCACAATGAATATTTACGCCCACGCTACAAGGGAAGCCAAGAGAAATTCAGTAAGACTTTTGGATAAAGTAGCAGGGAACGATTAAGACGAAAAACCACTTTTTCCCTTATAGATTCCTCACAAGGGAAATAATAAGGGAAAAGTGCAAAATACATAGATGTTGATGGGCTGGGGTGCCCGAAAATAAAGGAAAGTTGAGAACAAAGGCAAGAAACTTCCAGTTTTACGACGAGATTAATTAAGGTTTGAGTAGCATACATGCAAAATAATTGATATTTCTTTTGATGTGAAACGACACCTCGTGGACACCAATAATGAAAATAAAAATTGTAATTAAATCATTATATCTTTTTGAGGGCAAGAAGTAGCCGAGGCAAAAGGATACTCATGCGAGAGAGGAAAAGTGTTTCGTAGCGTTCGAATCCTCTCTCGCACGTACCCAAGGCAATCGTTGAAAAACGGTTGCCTTTATTTTTTTTGCAGTCGGTCTTCAAGGCTAGGAAGTTCTTAAATATTGTTCTAAATATATGGGCACTTGTTCACCCCTTGTCACCTGATATGAGGATATAATAGTAAAAAATGATATGTTGTATTACATAGAAACGTTAAATGTATTTAGTAGTATTTTGCTTTGAATTAGCAGGTGTTTATGGTATTATTGATATGTTGAATAGAGAGAAAACTTTGAAATTGATGGAGGAATGCATTATGGATATTGGCACAAAAAACGAATGGTTAAATAGGATAGCATACAATGATAATGAAATCGGGAAAATATATAGAGATAACGATGAATATGCCATTGAAATAAATATGTGGAATGGAGACATACTCATATTGAAAACCGTGAATTGTAGGAAAATTGTTCATAATGTTGAATTGGTAGATGAAATTGGCTCTATAATCTTTAATGACGAAGCATATAAATTTTTGACTGTTGATGGTTTAGAAACAATTTTAGAGATAGTGGCAGATGAAATTATATTGATTAAATAAACTTTCAGTCTTGTGGAGAGATTGAAAGCATGCATGAATTTGAATTTGATTGAGGTATTTCAGATATGATAAAAAACAAAAAATCCCATGCTCAGATAGTTTTTTGGTTAGAATTTGCATTAGCATCAGTGATTCCTATTATTATTTGTTGGTCTATTACTTCAACAAAAGTTTTGAATTCTAATTTGTTATTTAGATTGTTGGAAAGTGCTGGAATTTGTGGAAGTATACTTATGTTTTTTGCTGGAATACCTGTTGGAGTTCTTGGAATTATTAAAGCAAAAAGAATGAAAAGATTAAGAAATGCTACTATTGTATTGTCTATTTTCAATATAATTGTAGGACTTATAGAAATTCTCATACTGGTACTTATTTTTTATGCGGTTGTATTTAGAGGAATTTCTCACTAACAGTCAGTTTGATAAATTTCAGTCTTACAGCGAGATTGAAAACAACAGAAACTTTGAAGTTTATAGAGGTGATATATGAAATATGCAAAGATAGAGGTAAAAATAGAAGGTTTAAAAACATATATTTTCACCCCTGAAAATGCGAAACTCCTGCTGTCTGACACCAATCTCATGGGAGAATTAAATTTGCCCGATGTCTATGTAAAATATTTTCAGTACAACATTGATGTTGCGGAACAGCATTTTGATAAACAACTGTTTCCGACGATATTTCACTACAAAGGGCGTTGGTATTCTTCTCTTTGTGTCCAAATTGGTGAAAGCTACACAGATGTAAAATATCATGAAAAATGGTTTTGTCGTTGGTGCTTTGAAATAATAGCCGACCATATTTTAATTCCAGGGGAAGAAAATCATATTTTCTTTCCAACTGGGTGGCATCGCAGATATTCATCTGCCTTTCATTTCATGCGATGTAAAAAATGTGGTGAACGTACAGACAGAGATATGCTGACGGAAGAAGAATTTCAAATGAACATTGAGAGGTAATTGCAATTTGTAAAGTACTCGAAACTTTCAGTCTTACGGAGAGATTGAAAGCAACAGAAGATTTGAATTTGCTGGAAGAAAATATGTAATTTGTTGCAAAAGAACATCTATAAAGTGGGGAGAAAGCACTATGAAAAAATATATTATTTTATTTGTGGTAATGTTGTTTTTATCTGGTTGTGGAGCACAAAAGGATGATATACTGTCTATTAACGGTATATATCTTGGCAAAAAAGTTTCAATCGATCGAGAACATTTGGTCATGGATGGCGATTGTAGTTATATGGAAGACTATGTCGGCTATAATGTAGATAGTAATGAAAAGGTGGAGTACATAGTATTTCATAGAACAGAAAATACAGCAGGAGAAGAACTTTGCGGTTTATCCGATATTAATCTTTTCTATCATGGGGAACATCTAGATACAACTGAGAAAGTCATTGCATGTTTTGGGAAAGATTATGTTCCGATTGGAGATGAACCATATGAAACATTTAACTTTGAAGACGGTGAGCTAATCGTCGAGATTAGTCTTTACAATGGTGAGTTTAACGGAATTATAGTTAAGCCAAGGTAGTTCGTATCTGCTAGAAATTTAGATTGGAAGCACGCACAGATTTCAGTCGGTAGGTGTATTGCCATGCCGACACTCACAAGCTTGCGCTTGTTAGTTGTCGCGGCGAGAGTGAAAACATGTAGGAACTTATAGGAATATGAAGGAAGGAGATTGATGTATGGAAGAAAAAGAGAAGTCTAAAAGATTGAAAATTCTTTTGATAGCGATTATTGCAATTGCGATTATAGCCGTACTCGTATGGTTGGTCTTAATTGTTCCAATTAGCAGATATTTTGAAAATAATACATGGGCAACAATTAGAATCACCGGAGAATCTCACACAGATACAGATGAAGCCTTTTATGAGGATAGAGAATGTTTGAAAGGTGATCGAATCTCTATGGGTAACATTAGCTTAGAGATAACTCAAATAACGCATGACGGAGAAGTATACTTTGATGTAGTTAGAGGTACTATTACAGATAATCGTGGTAATGAAATTAATCAGGATTCTCTTATTAAAGGAGTAAAAAAAGATTATACAAGTAAGGATATAGTATTTTCGCTTGAAGTGATAGGCAACAGATATCGGTAAATTAAAGTTTGAAGGACTGTTATTGTGATTGATTTTATGAAAGAGTGGGATGATTAGCATATGTCAACATTAAATGGAAAGATAGTAATTGTGACCGGTGCAAATTCAGGTATGGGAATGGCAACTACAGCTGCTCTTGCAGATATGGGTGCAACTGTTATTATGCTTTGTCGAAATGAAAAGCGTGGCACGGAAGCACTTAAATTGTTGTCGGAAAAATCTGACCGTAGATTAGAACTCATGCTTTGTGATTTGGGGGATTTATCCTCGATTAGGGCATTTGCGGACACATTTAGATCAAAATATAAGAATCTTGATATTCTTGTAAATAACGCGGGGTTCATATCTCTTGATCGTCAAACAACGCGGGATGGATTTGAACGGCAATTTGGAGTGAATCACGTTGGTCATTTTCTGCTAACTATGAAGCTTATCGATCTTCTCCCAAATGGAGGAAGGATTGTTAATGTTGCATCAGGTGCACATAAAACTGGAAATATCCATTTTGAGGACATCAATCTTACAAAGCGCTTCAATGTAATTAAAGCATATTCTCAGAGCAAGCTTGCCAATGTGCTCTTTACAAGGGAACTTGCAATCAGACTCAAGAGCAAGGGAATTATAGTAAATTGCTGCCATCCGGGTGCTGTTGCGACAAATATTGGTATTAGCAGAGATACAGGCTTTGGAAAGACGATTACAGGAATGCTGAAGCCCTTTTTTCAAACACCGGAGCAAGGTGCACGTACCGCAATCTATCTTGCATCAAGTAAGGATGTTGAGGGGATAACTGGAGAGTATTTCTATAGGTGTAAAATTGCCAAGTCATCCAAACGCTCTAAAGATATGAATCTCGCAAAAAGACTTTTCGATTTCAGTGAGCAGCTCGTAGATTGTAAGTATCAATGAATTAAGAAACTTATAAATTTTTTTGTTTCTGGGTATTTCTGGAAGAGTCATACCAGTTTTCCGAAAAACCAATCTCATGTAACGCATGTCGCTTTTGGGTGGCAGTAGGGTGGAACAAAGTATAAAGGAAACGTTTGATTCTTTTCATAGGAAACACCTCTCTATTGATTAAAAACTGTAATTTTAGTTTATACCTTTGGCGAGAGAAAATCAAGCGCAATTCTATTAAAAATAGAATTCTTAATATTATTAAGTATATACCCCTCTTGACTTTGCTTATGTTACAAAAAATCAAATTAATTGTGTTTTTGTCTTCACAGACAATGTGTTTTATGGTATTATACATAGGATTATTACAAGATTTTCGGATGTTAAAAGAACACTTTACAAAATTAAGGAGGCTATATATGAAACCATTAAAAGATTTGACAAAAGCAGAGTTGCTAGTGATGAAGGAATCGCTAACACAGGAATATAAAGATGCACAAGGTAAGGGATTGCAGCTGAATATGGCTAGAGGTAAGCCGGGTGTCTCTCAGTTGGAATTGGCAATGCCGATGTTAGATGTGATTAATAGTGCTTCTGATATGCACACCATGCTGGGCAATGATACACGTAACTATGGAGATTTGGATGGTATTGGAGAGTGTAGACGTCTGATGGCTGACATGATGTCAGTACAGAAAGACAATGTGATTGTATGTGGTAATTCTAGTTTGAATATTATGTATGACACGGTTTCGCGCTCCATGACAAAGGGTGTCAATGGTTCTACACCATGGTGCAAGTTAGACAAGGTGAAATTTTTGTGCCCTGTTCCGGGTTATGACAGACATTTTGCCATTACAGAGTACTTTGGTATTGAGATGATTAACATTCCTTTATATGAAGATGGTCCTGATATGGATATGGTTGAGCAGTATGTGAATAACGATGAGACTGTGAAGGGTATTTGGTGTGTGCCAAAGTATTCTAATCCAACAGGAATTTCTTATTCTGATGAAGTTGTAAAGCGTTTTGCAAACTTGAAACCAGCAGCAGAAGATTTCCGCATTTATTGGGATAATGCATACTGTATTCATCATTTATATGATGATCAGCATGACGAGATTTTGAACATTTTAGAAGAGTGTGAAAAGGCAGGTAATCCGAATATGGTCTACATTTTTGCATCCACTTCTAAGATTAGCTTCCCTGGCTCCGGTGTATCTGCAGTGGCAACATCACTTGAGAATGTAAAGTTTATCATGAGCCAGATGACCATTCAGACCATTGGACATGATAAGATTAATCAGCTAAGACATACGAAATTCTTTAAAAATATTGAAGGCTTGGAAGCGCACATGAAGAAACATGCGGCGTTGATGCGACCAAAGTTTGAGGCAGTGTTGAATGTGTTGAATGAAGAGCTGGCAGGTCTTGGGATTGGTACATGGATTGAGCCAAGAGGCGGATACTTTATTTCTTTCGATGCTATGGAAGGTTGTGCGAAGGAAATTGTGGCGAAGTGTAAAGATGCAGGTGTCGTGATGACTGGTGCAGGTGCTACCTATCCATATGGAAAGGATCCAAAGGACAGCAATATTCGTATTGCACCATCCTTCCCAACTCCAGAGGAAATGCATGAGGCAGCAAAATTATTTGCACTTTGCGTGAAACTTGTTAGTGTGGAGAAATTATTATCAACCATGTAATAACAGGTGGGAGAATAGAAACAATATAAGCAATTAAGTGAGTAGGCAGGAGGCTTGCTCACTTTTCATTTTGATATGTTGGGGAGAAAATGATATGGCGAAGAAGGAAAACAAAACCAATGCGATGCGCATACTAGATAGGAATAAAATCAGATATCAGGTGAATCATTACGAATGCGATGAATTTATAGATGGCGTGCAGATTGCAGACAAGAATGGACAGGCATATGACCAGTCATTTAAAACACTGGTGACAGTTGGAAAAAGTGGTGGCTACTATGTGTTTGTTATTCCGGTGGACAAGGAGATTGATTTCAAAAAGGCTGCTAAGATTGTGGGAGAGAAATCGGTAGAAATGATTCATGTTAAGGATATTAATGCAGTGACTGGTTATATTCGTGGAGGTTGCACGCCTCTTGGCATGAAGAAACTATATCCGACAGTCATTGAGGAAAGCGCACAGAACTTTGATGAGATTATAATTAGCGGTGGAAAGATAGGTGTGCAGATTATTTTGAATCCATTGGATTTGATGAAGGTTGTAAATGGACGATTTGAGAATGTCATTGCATAAATTCATTGATAAAATACGAATTATGTATTAACTTTCATGGAGTTATCTCCGATATATAATATGAAAGGGTGAAGTGGCGGAACATGGATGCTCTGCCACTTCTTTTGTTTATTATAAGGCATCTGTTTGCATAAGGATGTGCGACAGTTTATACCCTTTCCGATAATCTATATATTTCATGGAAAAGAAAGGAGTTGAGTACCATGAAAATCAGTGAGAGCGCTGTAGCGTTGTCGGGTAAGCGCAGCTACAGCAAGTTTCAGGAAACCCGGGTGGAGTCCATTACCATGAGTGCGTCTAAGTGGAATGAACTTCAAGCAACACTTGGGGATAATCCTGCCGAGGTGTCAATCTCGAAAGAATCCCAATCGTTATTGAAGCAATTGAAGGAGCAGCAGAAGCAACAGCAAAAGGACCAGAAAGAGAATGCGGCGTTAGCGCATATGTTGCAAAAGTCCAAAGATATTCAACCTGAAGCACCACAAGTAAGCACCGAAGAAGACCATATGATTAAAACATTGCGTCGTATTTTGGAAATGCTGAAGGCTATCCGAAATGGTGATGGTTTGTCTTATCTTGGAAAGCTTCGCAGCATGAAGGTGGAGGATATCTGTGAGGAGGACAAGCATTTTGGTGCAAGTGTGAAGCAAAGTGGCAAGACATTTAGCCTTTCGCAGAATGTGAATGTCATTGATCTTCGAAGTGCCTCTGCAATATCACTACCTGCAAGTATCGTGGGTAACGCAGGTGCTTCATCTGGCAATGGTGCAACGGCATGGGTGCGTCATACCGAGAAAAGTGGCTTCATGATGGAACAGGAAAGTGTATCCTTTTCTGCAACTGGAATTGTGAAGACTGCGGATGGAAGGGAAATTAACTTCGGTGTGGACCTAGAAATGTCCAGAGGGTTTGCAGGTTACTTTTTGGAATCATCGACGGAGGATGTTGTGTTAACGGACCCGTTGGTAATCAATCTGGAAAGTGGAACTGCAGCAGTTTCAGACCAGAAATTCTTCTTTGATCTAGACGCAGATGGAAAGAAGGAAGAGATATCTTCATTGGGACAAGGCAGTGGCTTCCTTGCCTTTGACAAGAATGGAGACGGAACCATCAATGACGGTTCGGAGCTTTTTGGAACGAAATCTGGCGATGGCTTTGCCGACCTTGCGAAGTACGACGAGGATGGCAATGGCTGGATTGATGAGAATGACCAGATATTCAAGAAATTGAAGGTCTGGACAAAGGACGCAAAAGGAAAGGACAAACTGGTGAATTTGAAAGAAGCGGATGTCGGAGCTATCTATCTTGGAAGTGCCAATACACAATTCCATCTAAATGATACCAGTAACAAGACGAATGGTGTAATCCAAAAAACAGGTGTGTTCTTAAGAGAAAGCGGTTCTGTTGGAACGGTACAGCATTTGGATTTGGCGGTGTAATATTGGGTGAGGCAAAAGTTTTCACCGTGAAAGATTGAATCGCAAGGGAAGACACAGCCCTTGAAATAGTAACGGATGGACTACCATATTGTTGCAGTGTTTATGCTAATTGCATGGGCATAAACACTGCACATATATAGGTGGTCATGGTATGAGGAAAAAGGCAGCATAAGCTGTCTTATTTTTATTCTTAATAAATTCTTTAGAAAATAATGGTTGACACATTACTGTTAATGCTGTATATATAACATATAAACAGTCGAGGCGTTGATATATACACTTGACTGTTCGTGAATGAGTAAGCAATTGCAAAAAGAAAAAACGATATACACTTAAGAAAAGCGAGGTAAGGAATATGAATCAGGAATTACTAGAGAAATGCCAGTTGTTTGTGGAGAACAAGAACGTATTAGACAAAGGTTTCGTATGGGATGTTGCAACCATTATGCCAGTATGTGCCATGTTGTATACACAGAATAACCAAAAGGTAGATGTAGAGAAGATCAAGGAGTGTAGAAAGCTATTGAAAGGGAAGGTTGGTGTATTTTCCGGTTTGAGAAGCTATGGAGAGATGGTGTTGCTTTCTAAGATGGCTTTGTCAGAGAATCCGACTGATTATCTGGAGAAAACGCTTCAGGCATATGCACTGTTTAAAAAGTACAAATTATCCGAGGATGCATTTACTGCATTGGCAGCCATGTTGTTGGTAGAGCATGTAGATATGACAAGATGGGAACTAACGGTAGAAGGCGCTCAGAGAATCTATGCACGAATGAAAAAAGACCATCCGTTTTTGACAGGGACAGAGGATGTATCCTTTGCAATTTTGATGGCAATGTCGGATTTACCAGAGGAATGGATGATGCAGGAGATGGAAGCTTGTTATAAAGCATTGCATAAGAAGTTCGGTGCTACCGATGGATTACAGTCCTTGAGTCATGTTTTGGCAATGAACCAAGAGGAAACCACCCAAAAATGTGAGGCGATTTTGGAATTGGATGCATTGTTTAGAGGAAAGAAAAAGAAATTTGCTAGCAATGGAATTGTTATGTATGGAAGCCTTTATATGATGCAGCTGAATCGAGAAGAAATGTTGGATACTATCATTGAAGTAGATGAATATCTGAAACAACAAAAGGGATTTGGAGTCTTTGGAGTAGATTCCTACCAGAGATTGATGTATGCAACAACACTGGTGATGAATCAGTATGAAAGAAATGAAAATAGTATGCAGATGTCTATGTTGAATAATGTGATTGCAACAATTATTGCAGAATATACCGCAATGCTTGCGACGCTAACAGTTGTGATGCTTGCTACAACCACAGCAAATAACTGATGGAAAAGCAGAGAGACGGCATGAAGGAACAGTGTGTAAAAAAGAATGAAAAAAGATTTGATAGGAAACGCGATGGGCAGGTGAAAAAATGAAGATATTACAGAATTCAGGAGTTCCGATTTATCAACAGATAGCAGAACAGTTCAAAGCAGATATCCTAGCAGGCAAGATGAAGCAGGGGGAGTATCTTCCGTCGATTCGAGGACTGGCAAAGGATTTGCGCATTAGTGTGATTACCACTATGAAAGCTTATGAGGAATTGGAACAACAGGGACTCATTACAGCGGTGCAGGGCAAGGGATATTACGTCAATGCACAGGATAGTGAGATGTTAAAAGAACAGCATATGCGCAAGATGGAGGAGCATTTAATAAACGCCATATCAGCGGCGAGAATCGCAGGTGTGCCTGACAGTGAGTTGGTTGGAACCTTGCAGATTTTATTAAATGCGCAGGATGAAGCGTGAAGGAAAGTGGATGGAATGATTGAAAGGAATTCTTGAAAGAAATTATGTTAATAGAAGAGTATTGGAATGACTTGTGAGAACAGGGTCAGAAAAGTTGAGATAGGAAAGGAAATGCGTATGGAAACACAATCAGTTATTACAATGAAAGATGTGAAAAAACGATTTAAGGGATTTGAATTAAATCTTCCAGAGTTGCAGATTCCGGAAGGATTTGCAACGGCACTAATCGGTGAAAATGGTGCCGGAAAGAGTACATTAATGAATATTCTTGCAGGGGTAAGATTGGACTACAAGGGTGATATTACCTATTATGACGGTTCTTTTTCAGATGAAGAAGTAAGAGAGCGCAATGGTTATGTGTCGGCAAGCAATTATTTTCTGCCACACTGGACCATGGAAGCAGTTGCTGAATTAAATGAACTGCTATTTGAACATTTTGACAAGGAGAAATATGAGACACTTTGCAAAGACCTAGACATCTGGGAGAGCAAGAACAAAAGCATTAGTAAGCTTTCCGATGGTATGAAGATGAAGACAATGCTTGCCAGCGTGTTTGCAAGAGATACCAATTTGTTATTACTGGATGAACCAGCATCCCCATTGGACCCGTTAATGCGTGATGAGCTTTGCTCTATGATTCGCAACTATATTGATGAGGGCAATGGAGACAAGACCGTATTTTTCTCTACCCACAACGTATCTGATATGGAAAATGTCACAGATTATGCCATGATTATGGAGCAGGGCCGAATTGTCGAACAGGGTTTTGTGGAGGAGTTGAAGGAGAAGTACATTCTTGTGAAAGGGGAAAAGGAAGATGCAGATAAACTACAAAGCATCTTAATCGGTTTCCAAAAGAATTCTTATGGATGTGAGGGTTTGTGTCTTTCTGAGAAATTAGACCAATTGGCTGGATTTGATGTGGCTACAGAAACACCGAATCTATCCCAGATTTGTGTGGCAGTGATGAAGCAGTATTCAAAATTAAAGAAATCACAAAAGTAGTGGAGGTGAAAGATATGATTCGTACCATTCGAATGTATAATGTATTCTTTCCGCGCAAATTTTGGATGTGGTTCACTTATATTTTGTACCCGATTATCATGACAGTGTTATGTGCGTGGTTTTCCAAAATGACATTGCTTACAGGAATGATGATGAGTCTGATGCTTAGTGCATCAGGTATTGTTACCGTAGAATATTTACTGGACACCTATATGTTCCACGGTGTCGGTGCGAAGGATTATAAGGCGTTGGAATATGTGAAGTCTTCTAGCAGAGGTATTCATTTGTTACAGCAGGCGTTGCTTTTTGATGGAATAAGAAGAATATTTACAACAAGTGTGATTATGACATGCTTGTATTGGATTACTAGAATGGCCTTTGAAAAGGATGCAGGAGAAACCATCCTTGAAATCAATGGGAAGGTTGTAAGTCATCCTTCGGCATGGGTTTATGTGCAGGGTGGTGTGATTGTCATGTTATCTGTGGAGTTGGGAATGTTGATTACCCGCAGATCGAAAAATGTTTTGGTGAACTTGTTGATACTATATGTGATGTCAGCAATAGCTTGCATTTTGTCTATGGCAATGGTGGGCTTTGCATCTGCTGTTTCTGTAGGTGTATCTGGAATCCTATTGGTTATTATTATGGTGATTAGCCGCAAAGTATTGGTAGAGAAAGTGAGGGAGAGCTTTTATGATGAAGGACATAAAGAATTGCTTCAAGTTGCTTAAATATGGTTATCAGATTAAGACGAATATCGTCTGTGCGGTGTTTTTTTTCTTGCTGGGGGTTGCCTTTTCTGTAATCGGTCATGAAGCGTTTGCTCTTAGCGTGGTATATTTCTTCTTGGCGATTTTATTTGTGGTGCAATCTATGTATATGTCCATATATTCGGATTTTGTAGGGGCGTCACCGAAGCGTAGAAAAATAGAAATTCGCTATATTGATATTTTAAATGTGATGGGTGGGATTGTTGCGTCAGCAGCTACAATTATTACAGCATTTTTGACTAGAAATCTGTCACCAGAGGGACCTTCCATGGAGACGAATCTGGTAATTGGAGGCTGGATGGTGATTATTCTGTACTGTTATATGTGCATGTCCTTTAAGATGATGTGGGTTGGAATGTTTATCTTTATTGTGTCATTTTTCTCGGTTATGAATATTGCATGGGGCGCATTTACGGCAACTTTTGACGGGATGCTTGCCGGTAAAACTGCTTTTGCGGTAATTGTGTTCCTTGCAGAAGTTGTAATGGGAATTGTGCTGGGGCATGTCATTCGAAGACTCCTTTATCGAAAGAGTATGTCCAAATGGGCCATGGGGGCAAAACTTCGTATGGAACAGTCGTAACAGGGAATGGTTGTCCTCGTAGCAGTTGTTATTTTGAAAAAAGGTGATGTACACCTGTGGTGGCATTGCCTTTTTCTTTTTTGTCGTGGTATAATGACCGATGAAAAAGTAAAGGATTATTATGAAAAGCAATCGCAGATAAGATTTCGTTTATGTGCGAAAGGGAGTTGATATATATGAGGATTATCATGCCGAAAAATGCAAATCGAATTATCCATACATTACAAAATGCGGGCTACGAAGCGTATATTGTAGGCGGCTGTGTTCGTGATGCGATTCTTGGCAGAGAGCCAGGTGATTGGGATATTACTACCTCTGCGAAGCCGGAGGAAGTGAAGGCATTGTTTCATCGCACTATTGATACTGGCATTGAGCACGGAACCGTGACGGTTATGTTGGATAAGGAAGGATATGAGGTTACCACTTATCGTGTGGATGGAAAGTATGAGGACCACAGAAGACCGACCAGTGTAACATTTACGGCTAGTTTGTTGGAAGATATGAAACGCAGAGATTTTACCATCAATGCTATGGCGTACAACGAGACAGAAGGTGTCATTGACCATTTTGGTGGAATAGAGGATTTGGAGCGAAAGATAATTCGCTGTGTTGGGGAACCAAAGGAGCGCTTTGATGAGGACGCACTTCGTATCTTGCGGGCACTTCGTTTTTCTGCACAGTTAGATTTTTCGATTGAAGAGAAAACCCAGGAGGCGATTCGCAACCAGGCGATGTTTCTTCAGGACATCAGCGCAGAAAGAATTCATGTGGAATTAACCAAGCTGTTGACATCTAGACATCCAGAACGTCTTCGTACGGCCTACGAGTTAGGTGTTACCAATGTTGTGTTACCAGAGTTTGATGCGATGATGGAAACAGAGCAGAATAACCAACATCACCTGTACAATGTGGGGGAACATACCCTGCGTGTTGTGCAGGAAGTATCTGCTACAGAGACTATGCGTTGGGCTGCCCTTTTACATGATGTGGCGAAGCCGGCATGCAAAACCAGTGATGAGGCAGGGGATCATTTTTACGAGCATAATGTCAAAGGCATGGATATGGCAGAAGAGATTTTGCAACGTCTGAAATTTGACAATGTCACCATTGCCAGAGTGAAGCGTCTTGTGCTGTGGCATGATTATGGAATGGGAAAAGCACCATCCCTTCGCTCCTTCCGCAAGTCCCTTAGTAAAATGGGGGCAGACCTGTTTGATGATTATACAGATATCAAACGTGCAGATACCTTGGCGCAAAGCGATTACATGCGAGAAGAGAAGTTGGGAAATCTAGAAGTTCTCAAGGAACATTACAAGACGATTATGGAACAACAGCAGTGTTTGTCCTTAAAGGACTTGGCTATCAATGGAAAAGATTTGATAGATATGGGTATGAAGCCGGGAAAAGATATGGGTGCAATGCTACAATATCTGTTGGATAGTGTGTTGGAAGAGCCGGAGCGCAACACAAGAGATGCGCTGTGTGAATTAGTGAAACAAAAAATATCATAAATGCAACCTCTCCTTCATAGTATGAAGAAGGTGCCTGTGTGCAACAGATTACCTTTGGAGTGTGATGAAGGAGGGGTTTTTTAATGGCTGAAAAATTGACAGAAGTTTATGACAAATATGATATAGAGTTGATAGGAACAAGAAGGGGCAGAGGCTCAACCATTCTCACCACGACAGAAGGACTTTACATTTTGGAGCCCTTTCGAGGAAGTGTGAATCGATTGGAGCAGGAGTATGTATTAAAGAGACTGTTTGAAAAGGAAGGGTTTTGTGATTTGGATCAATTGATTCCCAATCAAGAGAATGAGTTGATCACCTATGACAGGTATCACCAGCCCTTTGTGTTGAAACATCATTTTTCCGGGGAGGAATGTGATATGCATAATCTCTCGGATGTGGTGAGAGCAGTGGAGAAGCTTGCACAGTTTCATCTGGCGGGGCAATCTGTAGTAACGGCATTTGATCAAGAATGGGAACAGGAAAAAACGAAAAAAGAGCAAATACAGTTTGAGGAAATCAAGCAAGCGCTGGCGGCAGGAGAAGAATTGGAGCAGGTGGCGCGCATTTACGGAATGACGCCAGCCGGTTTGAGAGAGTTTGTCAGGGAGATGGAACGTGGTATACATGAAGGGATACGGAGAGAGCTGGAAGAGGAGTTGAAAGAAGAACAGGCGGAAGAAGGCAGGTCTCTGTCAGATACAAAAGATATATCGGAGTTGTCGGAAACAGAATCGGCAAAACGAATGTTGCATACCTTTGTTCGCAGAAATAGAGAGCTTCGAAAAATCCGTAGGTTTGTGGGTGGTGTGAAAAGAAAGAATTCTTTTGAGCTATTATTTATGCAGATATTTGAAGCCTTTTATCAAAAGGGTGTACAGTGTGAAAGAACCTATGAAAATGTGATGGAACAGCAAGGTGATGCAGGTCAGGGCTTTGCGTCACACTATGGCATTTGTCACGGCAATTACAATCAGCATAATGTGATTTTAGATGACAACCGTGTGGCGATTGTACATTTGGAAAAATTCACTCGGGGAAATCAGTTGGATGATTTGTATCAGTTCACCCGTAAGGTGATGGAAAAAAATCATTTTGATTATGAAATGCTAGAAATGATTCTAGATAGTTATGGAACATGCATCCCATTGAATAAAGAAGATTATCGATATATGTATGTGTTGTTTTCTTATCCTGAGAAGTTTTGGAAAATCGCAAATGGATATTACAACACTAACAAGGCATTTTTATCTCCCAAATATGAGGAAAAATTGAAAATGGTGGTAGAGCAGGAAAAAGAAAAAAATGAAATGTTAATGCAATATAGTTCTTTTCATTTAAATTAAAATTGGGTATAATCGGAATGGAATAAATAGTGAGGAAATGCGATGAAGATACAAAAGATAAATCCAAACAACTACATAATGAAAATTTGTATGCTGTTGATTATGATACTTTTGCCAGTGACTGTGATGACGGGGTGCGATAACTCCGTGCAGGCACCTACCTATGACGATACGGTGGACCCTGTGGATGAGGAGGAATTGTTTGGTGTTGTAACTGGCCTGGATGAGGTGAATGGTGAGATTGTCATTCGAACCCTTGGCTATAACACAGAGCATGTGCTGTCATTTACTGGGGCAGCAGATGTGCAGAACCGTTATGGAGACTTGATGCTTATGAGCGATGTGGAACTGGGTAGCGTAGTAGAGGTTTCCTATGACGGGAATCGAGACAAGCTCCTATCCTTACATATGACAGATGAAGAGAGTATCTCAAAGGTGGAAGAGGTTTCTGGAGCGATTTTTGATTTTGTTGAGAACACGGTTCGCATCAATGGAAAGACCTATAGAATGAGCGATGATGTGATGGCGTTTTCTGACAATGTGCAGATTGCAATCAATGAGATATGCTCGGAGGACCAGTTGACGGTATGGATGTACAATGACAAGATCTGTTCCATCTATGTAGAATTGGGGCATGGTTATGTGCGTTTATCAGATTACGCAGGGTATATCGGCGGTATGGTGGAGATTGGATACGATGTGATTGTACCGGTAACGGAGAATATGTTGCTGACGGTTCGTGAGGGTACCTACGAACTGCGGATTACCAGGGATGACTATGTTGGCACCAAGAAGGTGGAAGTGATTAAGAATCAGGAAGTGGACATTTCTCTGGCGGATATTGCTATTGAGCCAAAGCAAATGGGCTCCGTGATGTTTGATATTTCACCGGCGGATGCAAAGGTGTATATTGATGGAAAGCGCGTTAATACCGAAGGTGCCATTGATTTGCCTTACGGAAAGCATATTATTTATATGGTTAAGAATGGATATGACAGCTTTAGTGCTACATTTACTGTCAATGAGCCTTATAAGATTAGAGAGTATGCGTTAGAAAAGTCCGATGAGGATTCCACAAAGAAAAATGCTACTACGGAAAGTGGAAAGACAACGGAGAATACGACAAAGGGAACGACGGAGAATGGTTCTACAACGGAACAGAGTACAGAAGCAGGTTCTACAACAGAAAGTACAACAGAAAAGGGCACTACAGAGGATTCTGGTGTAAAGGATGTTTCCACTACAACAGGTAAGAAAACATCCAATAAAGTAGTACTGAGTGCACCGATTGGTGCCAGTGTATATTTTGATGGTGAATATTTGGGAATTGCACCAATTTCCTTTACAAAAGTAACGGGAAGTCATATAATAACGTTTAGCCAAACGGGCTATTTGTCGAAAAGTTATACCGTCAACTTCACGGATGACGGCAAAGATGTAACGCTAAGTTACGACAAATTGGTTTCGATTTCTAGTTTGATAGATTGACATCATAGATGAGTATCGATAAAGGGGATGAAAGGAGTTTGTTATGAGTTACAAACAGATTTATGAAGAATGGATGAGTAATCCATACTTTGACGAGGCGACTAAGAAGGAGCTTGCTGCGATTGCAGACAATGAGAAAGAAATTGAAGAAAGATTTTATGCAGATTTGGAGTTTGGTACCGCTGGTTTGCGTGGCGTAATTGGTGCAGGTATCAACCGCATGAATATCTATGTGGTACGTCGTGCTACACAAGGCCTTGCGAATTACATTAAGAAGCAGGGTGGTGAGAACAAGGGCGTTGTGATTGCCTATGACTCTCGTAGAATGTCACCAGAATTTTCAGAAGAAGCTGCATTATGCTTGGCAGCGAATGGAATCAAGGCGTATCGCTTTGAGTCTCTTCGACCAACACCAGAGTTGTCATTTGCAGTGCGTCGTCTAGGATGTATTGCAGGTATCAATGTGACAGCAAGTCACAATCCACCGGAGTACAATGGTTATAAGGTGTATTGGGAGGATGGTGCACAGATTACACCACCTCATGACACAGGAATTATGGCAGAGGTGAAGGCGATTACAGATTTGTCTACCTGTAAGACCATGGCTAAAGAAGAGGCTGAGAAGGCTGGACTATATGTAACCATCGGTGCAGAAGTTGATGATGCATATATTGCAGAGCTTAAGAAGCTTGTTCTTCGTCAGGATTGCATTGACAAGTATGGTAAGGATATCAAGATTGTATATACACCACTTCACGGAACGGGTAATATTCCAGCAAGAAGAGTCTTGAAAGAGATTGGATTTGAGAATGTATATGTTGTTCCAGAGCAGGAATTGCCGGATGGAGAATTCCCAACTGTAAGCTATCCAAACCCAGAGGCGGCAGAAGCCTTCACTTTGGCATTGAAGCTTGCAAAGGAAAAGGATGCTGATTTGGTGCTTGCAACAGATCCAGATGCAGACCGTCTTGGTGTATATGTAAAGGATAGTAAGACGGGCGAGTATATCACATTGACAGGCAACATGTCAGGCTGCTTGCTTGCTGATTATGAAATTGGTCAGATGAAGGAATTAAATGGTTCTCTTCCAGAGGACGGTGCATTAATTAAGACCATCGTTACCTCTAATTTGGCTGATGAGATTGCTAAGGGATATGACATCAAGTTGATTGAAGTATTAACTGGATTTAAGTATATTGGTCAGCAGATTTTGAATTTTGAAACAACTGGCAAGGGAACATACCTTTTCGGTTTTGAAGAGAGCTATGGTTGCTTGATTGGTACCCATGCAAGAGACAAGGATGCGATTGTTGCAACAATGGCACTTTGTGAGGCTGCTGCATACTTTAAGAGTCAGGGCAAGACATTGTGGGATGCAATGGTAGATATGTATGACAAGTATGGCTACTGTATTGATGCCATTCAGTCTGTTTCCTTGAAGGGTATTGAAGGTCTTGCGAAGATTTCCGAGATTATGGAGACACTTCGCAACAATACACCAGCGAAGATTGGCAAGTATGAAGTGTTATCTGCTAGAGATTACAAGGCAGATACCATTCAGAATCTTGCAACAGGTGAAGTGACACCAACAGGTCTTCCAAGCTCTAACGTGCTCTACTATGACATGAGTGATTCTGCGTGGTTGTGTGTAAGACCATCAGGAACAGAGCCTAAGGTAAAATTCTACTACGGCGTAAAGGGAACATCATTGGAAGAAGCGCAGCAGTTGTCTAAGGAATTGGGCGAAGATGTGCTTGCGATGATTGATAAGATGTTGTAAGAATGATAGCAAGATAATATAGGATAACAAGGAAGCTCTATGATACATGAATGTATTGTAGGGCTTTTTTGTTGTGGAAAATTT
Organism: Lachnospiraceae bacterium; assembly: GCA_045537735.1. Classification (GTDB taxonomy): domain Bacteria; phylum Bacillota; class Clostridia; order Lachnospirales; family Lachnospiraceae; genus CAG-590. The sequence goes on along the minus strand of JAZSPZ010000059.1, from coordinate 47,452 downwards.
GATTAAAATTGTTTATTTTGGATCTAATAGTTGTAAACTTTAAAAAATAGTCGCAAAGGAATGTACAAACCTTAATACAAGTTGTATAATATGTACCATGTAGTACGTAATAGATAGTTGGGTAGCAAAGAAAGATTGTAATTGGAAGAGAGAGGGGACTTGTATGATGATGGGAAGAAAACGACATGTAGTCATAGGTATGCTTATTTTAATAGCGGTTTTTAGTTTGTTTTTGCATTGTCGCAAAAATGTGGTATTTGCAACACAGATGGAAATCGAGTATTCCTATGATGCAGCTGGAAGATTAATTCGTGTAACATATCCAGATGGAAAACAGATTGATTATGAGTATGACAAGAATGGGAACATGACGCACCATCAGTTGACCAGCAAAGAAAGCACCACGGAGGAAAACACAACACAGGAAACAGATGCTAATCATAAAAACTATGTTGTGAAGGGAACAGGACTTTGTCGATTGGATTTGTCGTTTTTTTTAGCAGAAGATTTTGGTCAAATGCGTGATACACCGCAGGACAAAAAGATATATAAAAAATTCAAGAAGAAAAGACCTGTTATTAAATCCTTGAAGGTGAAAAAAGTAAAGAAAAAATATTACCTAAACATTCAGGTCAAACAAATCAGTGGTTTGGATAATTATCAAGAGTCGGGATATGAAGTGCGATATGCAACAAACAAAAAGTTTAAAAAAGCTGAGAGAATTCGTTTTTCAAAAAAAGCCACGGTGACAGGAGAGAAGTGGAAAGTTACGAAAGGAAAACAATATTGGGTCAAGGTCAGAGCTTATATGAAAACAAGAGCGGGAAAGATGATTTATTCTAAGTACAGTAAAGTAATGAAAATTAAGGTCAATAAGTAAACCAAGGAAGAAACAATGTCAACATACATAAGTGAAGGGGAAGTGATAATATAATGAACAGGGTTAAGAAAATTATAGCAATTATGTTGATTGTAGTGATGATGATGCAGATGTCTCATCTAGAAAATTATCGGTATATTGGGGAAGTGTTTGCAACGGGGGTTGATACGGAAACGCCCCAAGAAGATAGTATCCAAGAGCGTACAGAAAATGTTACAACGGAAGAGGCGACGACACAAGATGGTGAAAGTGTTGAACAGACTAATACACAGCAAGCCACCACAGAAGAGATTCAGTCCGAGGAAGTTGAGACATTGGAAACGATAACATCATCTACAACGAACATACCAACATTGGAGGTTGAGACAATATACAATTATAATTCAACCTTTCCATGGGTGGAGTTTGTAGCGCCAGAGGAAGGTGTTATAGAAGGTGATTACGAATGGAGTGATTGTTATAAGCTGACATCCGATTTGACAATTAAAGGGAATTTGGATATCAAGGCTCCATTGAATCTCAATGGATATTCCCTGACGGTCGAAGGTGATGTAGTACAGTGTTTTGCAACAATTATTAACGGTAATCTGTCGGTGTATGGAAATTACGGCTGGCAAGCAGGAAACATGATTTTAGATGAAGGATATATGTATGTGGGTGGAGATTTATCTGTACGTAGTGCGTGCGCAGATACCGTTTATATGCAGAACCCAGAGGATTACATGTTGGTGTCTGGTGATATGTTTTTGAATGTAAATAATGAGATTACAACTCATATTGTGGACGGAATCATTGACTTGAAAGGTGATTTTATTCAGGAAGTGACCTTTGAAAATTATGCAAAAAAATATTCCAAGGGTAATTTTTTGATGGAAGAGGAAAGTGTGTTGTTACTTTCAGGAGACGGCGGACAAAATATTTTTGTCTCTAATGAGGACTCGGGTTTTTCTAGGGTTGTTGTCAGCACCGAAGGACTTACAAAGGACGAAAATGACCAGTATCTATTTGGTGACAGACACATCGGATTTAGCGGATTGTGTAATTATGAGACCTACGAGGACAACGGATGTCCATCTTCCTATGGCTATATGACATACAAGCAATTTCCTGCGGAGGGAAATTATATCTATGGTTCTGTCTATTATGATGGTGAAGATTTTACGTTGAACCGTTACGTTACCATTGTGGGCAATTATATTCAAAATGCAGGCATGACCATGAAGAGTGCGGGATTGTATGTGACAGATGATTATAGAATTCAGGCTATAGATGGAGAAGGTGGTTTTAGCGAGACGGAAGGCTTTCTTGATACCACAGGTGGAGCGAGATTATATTTGTATGGAGATTTCTATACCCAGTCGGTGGTAGATCACACAGATTTGTTGAAAAGCGGAACATGGAATATCAACGGCAACGTGTATCAGATTGGAACAGATGCAAAAAACTTTACGTTAGGTGATTCCACTAACTATATTTCAATAGAATCACATTCGGATACAAAGGAAATACATTTTGTAATGGATAATCCGCTAGAAAATACATTTAATTGGATTAGTGGAAATCAAAACATAAAAATGTATTTTGATAATGGTATTTATGCGAAACAAGGATATAGCAGATCCTATTTTGGGTTTATGTATTTTTCGGAAAATAATTACAGTTACGCCGGAGATGTCAAGATACAAGAAGGAGTTACAAAGGTTACAGCACTTTCAGCAACAGGAGATATCATTGTACAGTCAGATGTGGAGATTGCTACCTATGTGTCTGCTGGTGGTGATTTTGTGGTTGAAAATGGCACTGTGACTATAAGTAGTGGTGGAATATATGCCCAAAATGTAGAGTTTTCAGAGAATAGTGATAGTGCACTTCACCTAACAGGCTCAGGTGTTAGCGTGAATTGTGAAGATTTTAATTACGAAAGTAAACAACCGCTTACCATGGAAGGGGTTGATTGTAGAATATATTGTGACAATTTTTATTATGCAAGCAATTCTTCTTCTGGAAAATTGATGAATGGTCGAATTTCTTTTACAGGAGATTTTTATGTGAAAGATGTCGGTACTGCGGACAGTTTTGTAAGCTCGGGAAATCACCAACTTTATGCTAGTGGCTCCGATAGACTTCAAAATATTACAGTCGAAAATCCGGCATCTTGTATTGAAACTTTACAAGTTTACAACGGAAGCAATGCAATTACAAGAAAAACTGAAGAGACTGTGATACATAATATTATCAATGATTCGCATTCTTACGTCTGGGAAGGTATCGAAGGATATACCTTAGAGCAGGATATGGTATATGATGAGGACCTTGTATTGTACTGGGGTACACTGGATTTGAACGGTCATACCTTGACGGTTAATGGTGATTTTATTGTGGAAAGAGGGGTTGTAGATATCAATGGTGGACATTTGGTTGTCAATGGTGATATGAATCTCGCTTATCGGGATTGGTCTGACGAAGAACCCCAATGGTATACGTCGACTGCAGATATTATGATGGATGGAGAACAGGATAGAATCGATATTACAGGGGATTGGTATGCCAATTTTTATAATCATTCTCTTGCTAATATGACAAATGGTGTGGTAGCTCTAGGTGGCAATATGAATATTGGTGGTGCAGTTTCAAGCTCTAGCTATAATAAGGTGATTGAAACAATTATGTCTGGTACAAGTTTGCATTTGACTGGAACAGAGAAGCAGACACTTACCGGTGTTTCTGCGCAGATACAACTGCATCCAAGGGATTTTATTGTAGAAAATGAGAATGAAATTGCAGTGAATTTACCGCTTTATGTAAGTGGAGAAATGCTGTTACCGAAGAAGCTGGACTACTCGTTTTACTCCATGTGTCTGGATGATTTGGGACAGTTGACGAATCATACATTTACTGGAGATTTGACGGTGGGTCAATCTGGTTTGACAGGGGATACCAGGATTACAGGAGCATTATATATTGAAGGACAAACCGATATAAGAGGGTATGACCTTACTGCATCCAAAATCAGTGTGAAAGCACCAACCACGCTATCCAAAGGTAAAATCAAGACAGAAACCCTCTATATGTACGAGAAAATTTACATGCAATATGCAGAAGATGTGGTGGAAACGGATTACATGTATGTCGATGTGGCTACATCGGATACAGATTATATGACGGATGGTAACATCTATATCACAGAGGTATTTTCAGATAGTACCTCTAGTAGTTATGCGTTTCAACCATCTGGTGAACATACAGTGACCTTTACAAAAACAGATTCTACAGAAGAATTACCTGTTAAGATTCGATTTGCCAATAGTACATCCATCTTGAATCGTGTAGTACTTTGTAATTTGCTCAATTGTTATTCTCTCGACAGAGAAAAAGAAGCGATAGCCAACGAAGTGATTCTTGGCTACGAGGATACAGAAAAACCAGCCGCTCCAGAGAATCTAACAGCATCAGAGGTTGGATGTTTTTCTGTGAAGCTAAGCTTTGACGAGGCAACAGATGATGTGGAGGTATACCGATACAAAATCTATCGAAATGGAGAATATATTACAAGAATTAAGGGGACAGAATATGTGGACGTGGTGTTGAAACCGAATACTACATACCGCTACACCGTTTCTGTGCTAGATGCTGCAGGTAATGAGTCTGATCAAAGTCCTGTCCTTGAGGTGACAACAGCGCAGGATGTGAAGGCGCCTACCTATGTACAGGATGTTGAAGTAAAAGTCAGAAGAGATACAGTTACTATTGATTGCGGTGATAGCTTTAGTGATGCAGACACTTATGTGGATTATTATATTATTACGAAAGACGATGAAGAAGTTGCCAGTGTCTTAGAAAATGCGTATGTGAAATACAGAAACATAAGTGGTACTACTACAAAAAAACTAGTTCGTAGTGGAGATCCTGTTTTCAAGGATACAGATTTAGAATATGGTGTTTCATATAAGTACGGTATTACTGCTGTGGATTATGCAGGAAATGTTTCGACGGAGCAGTATGTTTACGTGATGGCAGACTTGCCGCCCAAAGCGCCTACTGGATTTTCTGTAAAGTCAGAAAGTGGATACAATATTATCAGTTTTGATAAAAGCGGTACGCGAGATGTCAAAAACTATTATGTATATAGAAATGATGAGCGTATCAATATTATTTACAATTCTAGTGCGGAAGTAGCTACATTTATTGATAAGGATGTAGTTGTAGGAGAAACGTATCAGTATTATGTCAAGGCAGATAATACATATGGAACTATAGGGTCTTCGACAGAAATAATGGAAGTTACCACAGTGGCAGAATTAACACCACCAGTTATTCAATCAATGGCATATTCTATATTATCTGACTATGTCAATGAGTCCTTAGAAGTTGTTGTAAAAGCAACAGATGAGAATGCCTTAGGAGGTTTTTATGCGTATATAGTGAAAAAGGGCGAAAGTGAAAAGCAAGAGATATTTAGAGAAGAGCGAAAGGATTTGCCTAAAAAAGCCAGTGCTGGTTTTACCTTTCGAATTGATGGGTTAGAAGGAGAATATGATTTACACATTGTTGTAGTTGACCATTGTGGAAATGAAAGTGAAATGGTGAAAAATTGCAAGATTAATATGGGTGGTCTGCCTGCAGTTGAAATGACAGATACCAAGGCTTCTGCATCCGTGGTATATCTAGAATGGGAGCCTGTAGAAGGTGCTGCGTTTTACTCTGTTGAACGCAAGGTGGGAAGTAGCTACATCAAATTATATAAAACATCAGACACATATATTCGTGATGAGAGATTAAACTGCGATACATCGTATACCTATAGGGTAGTGGCATACGACGAGGACGAGGTGCGAGGATTATCTATGGATGATGTTACGGTAACGACATCGTCTGATACAACCAATCCTACGCTTGTTAAGGTACTTGGTGATGATTCGGTACTTGGAATGAATTCGGGTTTGTCGGTGCAATATAAAGATGATGTACGAGTGGAAACCATATATATTTATTGTAGAAGTCAAGGTACGGGTGAGTGGAACTTACTTCATGAATCTGTCGTGAATGCATATAGTGGAATTGCATATTTTCCATGGGATAAGACGGGATTTTTATCTGGTTTATATGAGGTTCGCTATATACTGGAGGATTCCAGTGGCAATCAAAGTGACGAGGTTATAAAGACCTATTCTTTGGATTTGGATGGACCATCCATTCAGAATTTCCAGGTGACACCAAAGGACTGGACATTGCAGGTGGACTGGGAAAATTTTGCGGATGAGGATTATGAACGTTTTGAGTTGAAAAGAATATCTGCAACGCAGTACGATACATGTGTGGCAGAGGGCAAAAGCACCACTTCCTATGAAGTGATGGTATTAAAGGGAACAACAGCGTGTACCTTCTCAGAACAGATTGCACCGGATGAGGAGTATGTTTACATGCTCTACGCTTACGACAGTAACGGTAATGTTTCTGTAGCTAGTAGTAGAGGGCGTTCCATTGACAATGATATCTTTGCACCAGTTGTTGGAGAAATGCAGGGACTATATGCAGCAAAAGGATATGCTGTTTCCTTAATGGCAAGGGGTTGTTCTGACAATGACAAAATCGTTTCCTATGAATGGGATATGGGAAACGGAGATGTGGTATCTGGTGAAAATTGCGAATATATATACAATGAAATCGGAACCTATAACATGAAATTGACAGTGACGGATGATAATGGAAATCATTCCACCTCTGAAACAACCGTAACAGTAGGAGAGGATGTGGGGATTCTCAAAGTAAAGGTAGTGTCTGGTTCAAAACTTCTTTCTGGTGCTGATGTGGTAGCCTGTGTCAATGGAGAACCGTGTCACAGTGGAACAGCATCGCAAACCGATAGTCAGGGAATGATGGTTTTCCCGATTGGTGCAGGTACATACAAGATAGCGGCTTATAAGAGTGGCTATCTGCCAAAAGAGACAGAAGTGTCAATTAGGACAGGTGAGACAAAGGAGATTACCATCGACCTCAATGCTGAGAGTATTGTGACAGCTGATTTCTCTGTTAAGCAGTTGTCGATAAAGGAGATGGAAGAGGCAGGAATTGATACTTCTGCGAATAAGGTAGCATGTACTTATGAGATGGAATTTACCTACCAAAGTGGGCAGATAGAGAAAATTAGCTTTGGTAGTTGGCTTGGTAATACTTATCACACAAAAATCAGTGGCTGTTTTAGTACACCGGGATACGGAGAAACCGAGGAGGAAGAGGATAAAGAGATAGATGTGAGTATTTCTAATGTTTCTGGAGACCCTGTAAATCCTGTCTTTATTATTACAAAAACCAAAGAAATTAGCATAGATTGGTTGCAGAATATTTACCAAGTGGATGTCACCATTAGTAACAATGCATCGTCGGAATTTACGTTGGAGAATACAGATGCGACATTGGAACTTCCTGATGGCTTGGCACTGGCTGAGATGAAGAAGAAACAGCAACCTGAGAAATGGGAAATTGGCGCATTGCAGAGTGGGGAAAGTGTAGACCACACATGGTATGTGGGAGGACAAAAATCCGGATATTATACATTAGCAGTGCAGTTAGAGGCGATTTTACAGCCATATAATATTGAAATCAATGAAAAACTAACTTCTGCCAACAAGTTGAAAGTGACAGTGGGAGAAGGTTTGCACCTATACATCTATCCCGAAAAGGAAGCCTATATTGGGGAACAGTATTACGTGCAGTTTAAGCTGGCAAATGAATCGGAGGAAACCTATCATAACGTGACGGCAAGCTTTGGTAAGTTTGAAAGCATAGAAGCATCGGCGCAAGTTATTATGGTAAACAGCGAAGATGGTTCACAGATTGCACCACCGATTACAGTGAATACGGGTGTACATTATTTTGTAGAAGATGAAACTAGCGATTCAAAAACACTTATGGTTGATGACAGATTGACAATTAAAAAACTCAAACCAGGAAAATCAATGTACGGCACATGGAGATTCCAGTTTGATGCGGCAGGAAATATTAACACGGATTATTATCGGTTGCTAACAGATTATGCGGAGTATCTTAACGTGTCAAGCACCAATGTCAAGGTAACCATTGTTCCTGTGGCATCTCATATGTCGAAGAAGGTTATAGCAGTGAAGGTGCCGAAGAAAACAGAAACAGCAAATAATAATGGTGGAGGTACTGGTGGAAATAACGGTGGTGGAAATAACGGTGGTGCAACTGGAGGCGGTGCAACTGGAGAAAACAGCACATCTTCTAGTTCACCAACAACACAGAATTCTATTCAAACTGTCAAAGATCCAATCAACCTCATGACAGGTGCATTCACTACCAATCATGTGGTGGCTGCAGTGGCTGGTGCCACAGATTTGCAATTTGCCCTGTCCTATAATTCCTTGTACACAGATGCTGCAGGGGAGTTAGGTAAAGGTTGGAGTCACAATTACGAAATGCGTTTGGAGAGAATGGGCTCCTTGATTGCTCTTTATCAGAATCCGAACCAAGTATTATATTTTACAGAGTCAGAGGAAACAGTGAATCACGTATGTGGTACAGTGGAGGATGGTGCCATTGCATTATCAGATGATTCTGTTATTGAGAGAACCTACTATCAGGCAGGAGAAAGCTCAAAACAATACCGGATTGAAAAAGATGCAAAGGGGTATATCCTATACTTAGGAAATGAGAAGTATACCTTCACTCCAGAAGGAGTACTTTCAGGATATGTGAGCGAAACAGGGCAGAAACAGGAGATTTCGAAGAGCAAGCAAAACCTAGTAATAAAGGATGTCGCTACAGAAAAGACAATAAAGGCAACCTATAATGAGGAAGGTCGTATTGTGAGCGTGCAGGATACAGCAGGCAATGAAACCACTTTCCAGTACGAAAATGATTGCATGACTGTCCTTACGGGTAAGAAAGGAACCCAGTTAATCTATGAATATGATTCTAAGGGGCGTATTGTCATTGGAAAAGAGGGAGATGGTACAGTTTATGTGGAAAACACCTTTGATGAGGCTGGTAGAGTACTTTCTCAGGTTGCCAATGGGAGAATTAAGGAAAAGACAACATTCTCTTATGAGGAAAATGCGGAGGATGAAACAACAACTGTCACTATGACCAATGCGGACGGTACTACAGAGCAGGCAGTGGCAGATCAGTATGGGCAGGGTCTTCGTTATGTAGATGCCATTGGAGGAGTGAAGGAATATACCTACAATGCATTCTCTGATATGACCTCTTATCATTATGGGGACGGAACGGGTGCCACTTACAGCTATGACGAGAATGGTAACATCACAAAGGTTGTTGAAACCACAGGAAAGACAACAGAATACGTTTATGATAGCAACAACCGTGTTACACGAGTGGTGTGCAATGACGGAACGAACATTACATACACTTATAACGAGAACGGGCAGATTGCCTCACTTTCTAGTGGTAATGGACTTTCAGCAGAATACACCTATAATGAGAACGGACAAGTGTTAACAGAAACCTCATCCCTTGGCACCATGGAGTATACCTACGAAAAAGGAATGTTACGTTGTCTCAAGGATTACAGTGATAACAACCATTATTTTACTTATGATGCCAACGGCAACGTCGTTCAGTATATTGATGGAGCAGGGGTTGTGACAGATTACAAGATAGATGTGTCTGGTCGAGTGGAGGAAGAGACAGTTAATCTGGAAGATGGAACGAAGTCTACTACAAAGTACACTTACGACGCTTACGGTAACATGACTTCGAAAACAGACGCAAAGGGCAACACCACCCAGTATGTCTACAATGAGGAAGACCTATTGGAAAAGGAAATCCGTCCAGACGGAACAGCTTATGTTTATTCTTATGACCAGAATGGAAATATCACAAAGATTGTCTGTCCGGATGGAGTCACAATGGCAGAATCGGTGTATGATGCAGCGGGGAATGCATTGTCACTGACAGATACTTTAGGAAATCTCCAAAAGGCTGGTTACAGTGCAGGAGGCCAATTACTGAATCTTACTCAAGCCAATGATGGCGAGGTAAAATTCACATATTATGATAATGGTTTGTTAGAGAGTCAGACGGATGCCAATGGCAATAAGACGACACTTTCTTATGATGAGGCAGGACGTATCAGTAATGTGACAGATGGAAGTGGTGCGATGACTACCTTTGGATATGATAAGGACGGAAATCTATCCTCCGTAGAAAATGCACTAGGCAATCAATTAGAAATGTCGTATAATCAGTACAGAAAAGTGATTAGCCAGACAGATGCCAATGGCAATGTTACAAAGTACAGTTATGACAAAGCGATGAACTGTACAAAAGTAACAGATGCAGAAGGTGGCATTACAGAATTTGGCTATGATGCCAAAGGTCAGATTACTTTCATGACAAAGAAGGGAGATATCGAGGAGCAGGATGTTACGTTATCCATGACTTACGATAACCTTGGTAATGTTACTTCTTTGACGGATGGAGAGGGTAACACCCAACGCATGGAATATGATGTGAATTCCAATCTGGTGGCTGTGTATGATGCTTATGGCGTGAAGACAGAAAGCTACGAATATGATTGTCTTGGAAACTGTATTACAGTAACGGATGCTTTTGGCAATGTCACAACTAACAGTTATGATGCATTAGGAAATCTTGTAAAACAGATGAATGAGTCTACAGGCAATGCAGTGACTTATTCCTATGTGGGTGGAAAGTACTTAGCATCTTCTAGCGATTCGTTAGACAGAACCGCAAGTATGACCTATGACAGCATGGGTAATGTGGAAACCCTCACCAATCCGAATGGTGGTGTAACAAGTTATAAATATGACTTGAATAATAACCTGACGGATGAAATTATTGGGGAAGATTATCATGTTCGTTATACTTATAATGCACAGAATCTTGTGGCTACGAAAACGAATAGCCGTAATCAACAGACTACATACAGTTATGATGCGTTAGGTAGAATTGTAAAGCAGGAAGATGAAGCAGGTATTATTGGATACACCTACGATTCTAATGACAATGTATTAACTGTCACAGAAACCATTGGTGAGCAAGTGAACGTTATCACCAGAACCTACGATGGTTTGAATCGTGTCACAAGCTACGAGGATGCTAAGGACAATCGAATAGAGTATAGTTACGACAAGATTGGAAATCTTACCAAACTTACCTATCCGAATGGAAAGGAAGTTACATATACATACAACAAGAATTGTAGCATCAGTTCTGTGACAGATTGGAACGGAAGAGTAACTACTTACGGCTATGATAAGAATGGTCGCTTAATTGAAACTAAGAGACCGAACGGAACAGTCGAAAAGCGAGAATATGACAAAGCTGGCCAGCTGACCCTTATTCTAGACATGAGTGGTGACAAAGTTGTCAACCGTCAAGAATACAGCTACGATGCAAGTGGTAACATCACGACAGTAAAACAGCTCTATAATGGAGAAGCAAACTTTACTGAAGTCACCACAGCGGAGATGACTTATGACAAGAATAACCGCTTGTTAACTTATAATGGAGAGAATGTTCAGTACGACAAAGATGGCAACATGGTCTATGGACCATTGAATGGTGTCATGACAGAATTCGTCTTCGATTGCAGAAACCGTTTAATTCAGGCAGGTGATACATCTTATGAATACGATGCAGAGAATAACCGTACTGCTGTTACAACAAGAACAAAACGAACGGAATATGTCATCAACAGCCAACCAGAGTTGAGTCAGGTTCTGCAAAGTAAAATAATAGAGAACAACAATGAGGAATCTGCAGAGATAACCTACTATTATTACGGTCAAGGCCTACTTGCACAAGAAAATGGACAAGATTATTTAACATATCATTTCAACAATGTAGGTAGTACTATGGCTGTAACAGATCAAAACGGAGCCTTAATAGCAAAGTACAACTACAGTCCATATGGAGAATTAATAGAGGGAGAATATGACGAGAATATTCAGTTCCTCTATAACGGACAATATGGAGTAGTCACAGACGGAAATGGTCTCTACTACATGAGGGCACGATACTACAATGTGGATATCAAACGATTCATCAATCAGGATGTGCTGACAGGAACTTTAGAGAGAATCTCTAGTTTGAATAGATTTTCTTATGTAGAAGGTAATCCGGTTAGTTATCTAGATCCATTTGGGTTGGATGTATGGGAAACGGCTGTGTTGCATGACATAACGGCAGTTTTAGGTATAATAGGAGGCTTGATTTCTCACGTGTGTCCCACAATAGGATTAGTGGTTTCGACAGTGGCAGGTGGGTTTGATATTGGTTTGTGTATATATGATGCTGTTTGTCATGGTTCGAGGGGGGATAGTAAAGCACTTACACAGGATATGATTGAGATAATATTTAATTTGATTGGAATTCTCACAGCAGGGACAACATATCTAGGTAAGTACATAGATGAAGGATTTGATATAGTATTGAAGGGAGAAGGATTAATGAGTGGGTATGAGCACATGATTACAATGCTATATGATAGATGGAAAAGTGCGATTGATTCAGGGAGAGCGGCAGGAAGTATTTTGGATTTAAAAGATTTTGTGGATTTTCTGAAGAGAGGCGGTTCGTTAAAAGGAATGGACAATACAGTTACTCCAGGAGGTGATTTGGGTTGAAATGGGTTTATCATAGGGGAAAACATGAAAATCTTACTGAAGATGATTTTTCTTGGAGTAAGAATGTTATTTTTATTGCGTACATTTTTATAATTTTTTTAAACACGTTTCAATGTGGAGTGTTACAGTACTTAGAATATGTGTATTATAAGAATAATATGGATAATTATAATATAGTATGTGCCAATGTTATTGCCCAAAGTAAGTATGGGGCTGGGTTGTTAAGGTTTGAAAATCTGCTTGAGTGGAAGAGCGCAACATTACGCTATGAAATGGATGGAAAGGAATTCTTTGTTGACACGTATTCTTATCCAGAAGTCAAAGAAAAACAATATGTTAATATTGCAGTTGATAAAAAAAACAATGATAAAATTATAAGATGTATACCGTATGAACTAACAATGGATGACCAACTGAATCATATATTTGGATGGGGATCAATTTTACTATTTTTATGTTATTTATCTGTTGTTAAATATTTATTGATACGTAGAAACAAAAAGAGAAAGGAACATTATGTCAAAGAAAAAGAAATATCAGTGATGAATGAAAAGAAATATACGGAAAACGATATGAGGTTACAAAAATGCATACTTGATAGATGTCGTACTACACAAGAAGATCATTCTCAAAAGATAAATGTTGCGAAGAAAGAATTGGATATAGAATTTCATAAGGATTTCGCGTGGTTTTTACAATGTTTTACAAATGGGCAAATGGATAGTGTGTTACTAATTCAACATTTAGAGGGGCGATATGCATTTGTTTGTGAAACAATGCTCGTGAGAAAGTATGGACTTCCGTTGAATTATTATGTTATTGCAAAAGAAGGTGAGCATTATTTATGTGGATATGCGTATTCTTCGCGAATGTTTATGTTTTCAAAAAATTTAGGACTTACTAATACAAAATATGAAACTATATATCACTATGTACTGGAATGTTTGGATAATCGAAGTATAACAAATGACTAATCAGTTTCAAAAGGATAGACGTTATGATTAAAAGAAGAGATTATATGGATAATCATGAAAGAATTGAACAAATGATGAAATATCTGATGCAGAGTAAGAACTACAGGGCAAGAATATATAAGTCATATCTTTATGTAATACTTGCACTTTTTATAGCAACTAGTGTGTGTCTTAGTCTTTATGAATATCTGTTGTTCATTCTGGCTATGGTAGGAATTATAATCGTGATATGTTTTGCTATATCCTTGATTAAAAAGAAGAAAGAAGATACGAAAGAAAGAAAACTCATAGAGTGCAATGTTAATCGAGAAGAAATGATAATCATTCCGTCGGGTACAAGATTCCCCTCAATGGGTAAGTATATAATAGTTGCTTATTATGTTCAGGATGTTAATACATATAGATTTCATTGTAAAGTAGAGGATGACCAAAGTGATTTGTATACTATTTTCTTGAAACTTAGAGAAGTGGGAGAATTTCCAAAGTTAAAAGTTTTAGTTAATCCTAATAACTATAAGGATTATAAAGCATTAGGGTATGAATTTATTGAAGATACAGTGAGATTAAATAAAGAATTAGTTGGCAAGGAACTGGAAAAATATTATAGAAAACAATGGAATTATTAGAAAAAAGGAGACAATACTGTGTTGTTAGAAATATTATGTCAAAGAAAATCGTTTCAAAAGTATTGGATAATGTATGTATTTTGCTTCGTATGGATTTTATTCTTTTTAGTTCATGGGGACATGATTGGTACAAATTCATGGATTGCATATGGGGTACCTGTTTTGGTTATAGGTTTGAATACTGTGATTGTTTTAATTATCATACTCAAGATAAATCATTTAGTGAAAACAGGTAAGAGGATAAAATGTAAAATTGTACATTCGATGTATGATTTTAATAATGGAGTGTTACGTATACGTTGTAACTCTAATTTAGAAAGTAATGATGATACGTACCAATTTGAAGAAAAAGTCATGGTTCCTTTTGCGGCACGTTCACCAGAGATTGATTCCATATACAAAAATGTTGGTAGTTATCTAGATATGCAATATATAGATGTTCTTGTCAATCCTGTGGATTACAGTCAATATGAGATATTATATTTTGAATTGTTGAGTGATGAAAGTAGAAAGAGTAAATATTCATTGATGGTTATGGGAGCCTTGTTTTTAGTGTTTGTAATCCTGTTGACAAAAAGTATTGATATTAATAAGTTTGATGGGTCTCATTAAATATTGGTATATTATAATACCGGTTTGCTTGATATATTATATTCTTTCCATTGATTATTTATCAATTGACTTCGTTACAGTCCTACTTTTTCTATTAACGAGCATTGGGACAACACTGTTACATTGCATTGTATACAGATTAAATTGGAATAAAATGAAGCAGTTAATAGGTATGTAGCATTAGGTGTTGTTTGCATGATAGCAAAGGATAATGAAAGGAGTAGTAATGACTATTTGCATGATATGGAGCCTTTTACTATGTGTAATTGCGATTTTATTCTCTCTGGTAGGGGATTTAATTGTGGTAAAAACAAAGTTAAAATATAGTCCGCATTTTATGGCTGAAATTATATGTTTTGATGAAATTCATTATTTTCGAGGCGTGAGTAAGGTTTCAATCGTAAAATATAAAACTGGAGATAAGGAAAAAGTAACACTGGTCGACAAATCAAAAAAAGATAAGATTGGTGATCAAGTACATATTGTAACAGATGGCAACTTGACAGCAAGAAATGAGCTTGTAAATAAAAATGATAGTTATGGGTATATAGTGCTTATTGTTCTAGGTTTGTTTTTCTTTGGAAGAAGCGGCATGGATGTGGAAGTGATTGGGGGATTCATTGCATTAGGTTTTATGTCCCTAGTAATGTTGATTTTTATAGTAGCTTATCCACTTTTTTATGAGATGCATTATCAAGAATTGAAAGAGAAGTTGCAAAAACATACAAAATAGTATTTGATTTGGTTGTAAACGGCGGAAAGGATAATTGACAAAAAAGAATACCCCTACCCCTCAAAGTTGAGGGATAGGGGTATTGATGTGTCAAAGACATTTTTGTGTAGTAAGTCCTTCCTACACAATCTCTAAAATGGTATTCACCATATTATCATTCTGCTCTGGTTTCATGAAACAGAATCGTACATACTTATCACCTAAGCCCTCGTAGTCTGTACAATCACGAATCATAAATCCCTTTTTGATACAGTAATCAAATACTTCACCGGCAGTCTGGTCTTCCTTTAGCAACTTGATTAGAACAAAGTTGGCTTCAGGCTTAAACACCTTGATGGTTTTACGACTGCTTAGTGCAGAGTAGATTAAGTTTCTCTCTGTATGAATCAGGCTCTTAGTGAGATTGATATACTTCTCATCTTCGAACATAACCCCAGCAACAGAAGCGTAGGAATTAATATTCCACGGAATCTTGCTGTTAGCAGTTGCCTCTAGAAAGTCTTCGTTGTTGGTGATGGCATATCCAAGACGGATACCTGGTGCAGCAAAAAACTTTGATACACTGCGAAGTACGATTAGGTTGTCGTACTTTCTAGTTAATCCAACAGAGGATATTTTATCCACATCCTTTACGAATTCCACATAGGTCTCGTCTACCATAACAAAAATCTCAAGCTCCATACAGCGCTTTAGGATGGTGTCCATCTGTTCGCGGGTTAAGACCTTACCAGTTGGATTGTTAGGATTGCAAATGATAAGCATTTCGATGGATTTGTTCAATGCCTTCAAAAACATATCCACATCCATCTCAAAATCGTCTAGGTTTTTCAACATATATGTATCTACTTCGCTGTCAAACATCTTTGCGGTTCTAGCGTATTCTGAATAGGTTGGTCCCACAATCAACGTCTTCTTTGGTGAAATGGTTGAAAAGGTTAGACGAATCAAGTCAGAAGTACCATTTCCTAAAATGAGCTGATCTGGCAGACAGCCACAATATTTGGAAATGGAAGTGCGAAGTGAAACGTAATCTCGGTCTGGATAAGAGCGAATGGCATCGACATTTTCCAATAAAGCTTCTCTTGCCTTTGGTGAGAATCCTAACGGATTCACATTAGAAGCGTATGGAATTATGGACTCTTTGCTGATTTGATAACGTTCAGCAATCACTTCAATATCGCTTCCATGAAAAGATTCTTTTACATTCCCCATAAAAAATAACCTTCTTTCTATATTGTAATTTCTATTTGTTCTTTCAATGTGAAACAAAATTTGATATAATCAAAGAGTTATAATGTGATTCGTATAACCTTTGAATCAATAACAGATTAATTATAACACTTTATGGGAACAAACATCAAGAAGAATAACATGCAAATTGCATGTGTGGAGTTACAATGAAGAGTAAAGTTGAACAGTATGCAAAAGGTGACTTCTATGTGGAGTATCCAAAGGTAATCCTTTCTAAGAGTTACTTACAATTGAAGATTGAAGCAGGCAGCGTCTACACAGGTAGCATTTCGGTGGTATCAGAGAATGAAGTACCCATGAAGATGATGGTGTATGATGATGCCTATTTGTTGTGCCTAAAAGACCACAGTGTCATCGGGAAAAAGGGTGAAATCTCCTTTACTTTTGATGGTGACAATAAGAAAAAGGGTAGCATCTACGAGGGCGCGATTCATTTGATTGGCAATGGAATGGAGATGGAAATCCCATACAACATAGAGATTGTGGCACCATTTATTGATGTCAGTGGTGTTGCTTTGGAAGACTTGATGAAGTTTTCTGCCTTGGCAGAGGAGGATTGGGAGAAAGCATTGCAGACATTTTGTTCTGATGAATTTGCTGGAACCTTGTTACAGGGTAATGAAGCCTATTTGCAGGCTTATAGAAGTCTGCAGGATTCCCCTGACAAGAATATGGCATTGGAGGAGTTTTTGGTATATACCCATAAGAAGCGTGCCTTGACAATGCAGGTGGAGCACGACAGATTCCAGTATAACTTCCCGAAGATGAAGGAAGAGCATGTGTTGACTTTGAAGAAGAACACATGGGGATATACCAATATGCAGGTGCATACAGA
Organism: Lachnospiraceae bacterium; assembly: GCA_045537735.1. GTDB lineage: Bacteria > Bacillota > Clostridia > Lachnospirales > Lachnospiraceae > CAG-590. The sequence goes on along the minus strand of JAZSPZ010000059.1, from coordinate 29,911 downwards.
TGCGAAGTTTATTGGTCTGCAGAAAGATTCAATCTGTAGTATGGACTTTGATGGGGATGCATTTGGTTTGACATACACCTTGGACCCAGAACAATTAGATGAGAATGAAACCACCAGTGGAACCATTGTGTTGGAGAACACATATCAGAAAATACATGTACAGATTGTGATTCGTAAACCGGAAGAGACCAGCAGAATCGTAGTACATCGCAACCATGATAGAAAATTAAAAAAGATGGAAATGTCAGCCTTGGTACATAATTACCTAGACTATCGAGTGGGACTTGTTTCCTTGATGGCGTTTGTGGAGAATACCAGAGATTCCTTGCAGAAGCTGATCAGTTTCGATTCGAGTGTCGGTCTTTACAAGCTTGGAATGATTCACATGAGTATTCTTGCAGGACAGGAGGATAATGCCAAGCAGGAGATTCGTCGCATGGAGGCAGACTTAGACCCTGCCATGAAGGGTAAGAAGGAGCGTTGCTATTCTTTGTATCTGAAGGCGCTATTGTCCAAAGATGTTAGATTGATTGTAAAGGCATGTCAAGAGATAGAAAAGGCATTGGAGCAGGAAGAGGACAAGCTGTTTTATTTCTGGTTACTGATTCATCTGGATGAGAGATATCAGAAGGATAAGCAATGGTTGTTTGCCCAGATTGAAGGTCTGTATATGGGCGGATATGAGAGTCCGGTCCTTGCTATTGAAGTCTGTGATTTGATTAATAGAGATCCAATGTTATTAAAGAAATTGACGGCGGTAGAATTGGCTGCAGTACGATTCGGATTGAAGAATCATTATCTTTGCAAAGAAGCAGAGACAGAATTTTTACAGTTGGCAGCCAGAGAGAAAACCTTCTCTAAGAAAGTGTTCTCCTTGTTAGCAATGTTATATGATGTACAACGCAAACCGGAGATTATTCAGATTATCTGCAGTCTTTTGGTGAAGGGTGGAAAGATAGAACGCATTTATCATCCGTATTATCTAGAAGGAATCAAATGTGGTTACAAGATTGTGGGCATTCAGGAAAATTACTTGCGAAGTATGGATAAGGACAGCTACGATTTGATGCCGGATGCGGTACTGCGTTATTTTAATTATAAGAGTACATTGACGGACCGCGAGTACGCATATTTGTATGCCAATGTTATTACCAATAAGCGCCAGTATCTAGGTCAATATGAAGACTATCTTCCGAATATGACTGCATTTATGGAGGGACAGATTGTAAAGGGTAACATGAGTGATGATTTGTCTGTGATATATAGTGAGTTCCTAACACCGCAGACAGTAACACCACACTTTGCTGCAAGTATTGTCAATGTGATTTTTAAGAGAAAATTGACAGTGGCCAACGACAACATTGTGGCAGTGGTTGTGTCCCACAAAGAACTGGAAAAGGAAGAAATGGTTCCGATTGTCAACAATGTTGCTTATGTGGATATGATTACTGAGTCTGCTGTGATTTCACTAGTAGACAGGAATAAGAATCGCTATGTTAGCACCATTCCATACAAGTTGCAGAAGTTAGTGGATGAATCTGCCTATATGGAGATTTTGGGACAGTACGCTAACGATGATTATAGATATGTGTTGTACCAATATTCGGCACTGCATGCCTATGAGGCGACCAAGGCCAGAGAGGTGAATGTTGCCAGGGACATACTTGCTTTTGATGAAATTAGTGTGGAGACCAAGCAGCAGGCAATCTATGGCATTGTGCGTTACTATCACGAGCAGCAGGATATGGAGATTTTAAAGAGCTATGTGGACCGTGTGGATATGGAATATGTATCGGCGAAGCGTGGCGTGGAATATATCAATTATCTCATTTTATGTAAGCTGTATGACAAGGCTTATGAGGCGGTGAAGCGCTTTGGCTATCAGGGAGTTGCACCAGAGAATCTAGTGAAACTTGTGGAGAAGGTCAAGGTGGTTCCGCAGTTTGAAAAGGATGAAGCCTTGATTTCTGTTGCAACATACTTGTATCGTATTGGACAGGATTCGGCAGAGGTGTTAAGCTATCTGATTGATCACTATCAGAGTTGCCTGAAAGATATGATTAAGCTTTGGAAACATGCCAACCATAAGCTTACAAGATTAGATGTCTTTGAAGAGAATATTATTTGTGAGACGTTATATACAGAAAAATGGCATAGTGACATTTTCAAAGTCTTTGCATCTTATGCAAAGAAGCGACGTCACGGAATGGTCATTAAGGCGTTTTTGAAGCGCGCATCTTTTGCATATTTGATTGAAGAGAAGGAAATACCAGAGGATTTCTTCGTTACCCTATATCATCAGATGGTATCTGGAGAGTGGAAGGATGACATGTGCTGTGCAGCTATGCTACTATTCCTAAGCCGTAAGGTGAAGTTAGAGGAGCCGGAACTTGCATGGGCGAAATCTCAAGTAGAAGCATTTTTGAAGAGAGGTATTATGTTGCCGTTCTTTAGAGGCTTTAAGAAATATATGAAATTACCGAAGGATTTGTTCCTCATGACCTATGTGGTTACGAGAGACAAGGCTGGGTTACAGATATCATTCCAATATGGCATTCAGTCTGGAGTAGAAAAGCCGGAATGTAATAAGACGGCTAGAATGATGGAGGTATTGCCGGGCTATTACATGAAGGAATTTGTGTTGTTCCACGGCGAAAACCTACTCTATCAGATGCCAGAAGGAAAGACCAAGTACACCAAGGTATTTGAGAGCGAAGGAATGAAGGCAAAGGGAGAGACGGAGGAGTATGAGAATCGTTTTGAAATGCTGAATTCCATGTTGGTGAATCAGGAAATTGGTGAGAACCAGATGCTGATTGACAAGATTGACAAGTATTTGAAATTGTCAGCGATTGTGGAGGAGAATCTACAATTAATGGAGTAGAAAGAAGGAGTAGGGCATGAAAGAGATTTATATAGGTTTGGATTTGTGTAAAAAGAATATTCAGCTAAGTTTCTTTCGAGAAGATAAGAAGGAGCCAGAATCCATATATCAATTGAATAATTCGGAGACCTACCAGCTTCCAAATGTCATGTTCTATTCTGTGGAAGAGAAAAAATGGTATGTAGGGAATCACGTCAGCGCAGTGCGATTCCAGAAACAGGGAATGATTGTAGAAGATGTGGTGGGTAATGTCGATTCGCCGAACCATGTTGTGGTGGATGGTGCGTCTTATACCTACGAGGCGTTGTTGTTGATTTTATTGAAAACCCATATTGAGGATTTTATCGCTCGTTCCGAGGATTATCATTTGGCGGGACTGACGGTAACCCTTGAGCAGTACCATCCGGTGATATACAAGCTACTGGAGAAGCTTCGCAAAGAGCTTGCCCTTCCAAAGGAATCATTTTATGTGATGAGTCATGAGAATGCGTTTTACCAGTATGTGATGCGTCAGGACGACAAGCTTCGCACCAACAGCGTGGCGATGTTTGAGTACGGCACAGAGGGAATGGATTATTATCGTATCGACAAGAGGTATCAGGGAAAGACCCAAATCTATTCCATCAGTCATGAGGATATGAGAAAAGAAATGGCGTATACCATGTTGTTTCAGGATGTGGAAAAATTGGACAAGCATTTTGCAGAGCTGGCGAGAGTGAAGATGAAGGAAACGTATATTTCCACAGTTTATCTCACAGGACCGGGATTTAACGATCAGTGGATTGAGGAAGCAACTAAGGTACTTTGTGATGGCAGAAGGGTCTTCATGGGGCAGAACATTTATACCAAGGGTGCTTGTTATCATGCAAGATTTGGTGCCTATGAAGAGGATAGAGATTGCATTTTCTTATCAGCAGGAAGTATTCCTTTTGACATTGGTGTCAGTGTTGGCGAAGTGGAAGGTCGCAACAAGTTTTATCCAATTGCCATCGGCGGCAGAGAGTGGTACAACATGAATGGTAAAGTGACATTATTTATGGATGATACCAATCGCGTAGAGATGATTTATCGGGACAAGATTACAAAGGACACTGTGAAGGAGATTATAGAGATTCACGGCTTACCAAAACGTCCACCAAAGACCACAAAGCTGTCTTTAGAGGTGGAGTTATATGATGAGAAAATGGGTGCAATTATTATTCGTGACGTGGGATTTGGAAAAATTTATCCTACCACCAATAAGATTTACCGTAAGGATTTTTCTATCGGATAGAAAGGATACATTATGGCAAGAGTTATATTATGTGATACAAAGACGGCTACAACTTCATATATTTTTCCTAACACCAAAATCGAAGTGTTTTCTTATGAAGAACTTTGCTATTACGTGTATAACAACATTGCATTGATTTCGGAAGAATATGTGGGAAAGAAAATGTTCGATTGGATTGAAAAGGAATTGGGGATGGAGGAGCTTGCCTTAAAGCTTCGCGTAGTAAAGGCAAAGGAGAGTACGGATTTGACAGATTTACTAACCACCATTCTGACCCACAAGGAGTTTTATACCATTCCGGAAGTGAAAGAGTTCATTTTGCAGATTGAGAGAATGAAGGGATTGTCTGCACCGCAGTTTCGCAAAAAACAGGCGGATGGATTTTTGCGCTACCGCAAGTATGTAAAGGCTGCAAGCGTGTACGATGAGATTTTGGAGCAGTATCCCGACATGAAGAATGACAAACTGCTTGGTGCAATTTATCATAATAGAGCTGTGGCGCTGGCGAACAATTTTGAGTTGGAAGAGGCTATGAAATCTTATGAAAAGGCGTATGAATTGACTGGTGATAAAGAGTCGATTTGCCAGTATCTGTTGTTGATGGCGACTATGAAAAGTCAGGCAGACGTGGAGGTTATGGCAAAGCATTATGGTGTAGAGGAGTATGTTTTGGAAATATACGACGCTATTGATAATGCCAACAAAGATGTGACTGGTTCTCCGTTGTATCACCGCATGGAAAAGGCAATGTTCCATTATCAAAAGAATAATCTGACGGATTTCAATAAGAGAATGGATACAGTAATAGAGAAGTTGAAGACAGAATTTAGAGAGCAGATCGTATAGTGAGCAGATTATATAGTGAGTTGACGTGACGCCGTCAGTGTTAAGGAGCATAGGTATGGGTTTATTAAATACGGTAAAAGAACTTTTTACAAAGACAGAAATTACCGAAGAGACATTTGAATATGAGAGTATTGACAGCTTCTTGGCAAGGCAGGAACGACAGCAGGAGGGTGGTCCGAGTGAGGATGTTATCTACAAATGTGACCAGATTGTAGATGCTACTTATCAGATGGAGGATTTGCGTGTGGAGTACGAGTTGGTGACATCTTACTTTACAGACATCCAGGCCATTGAAGAGTTACCCGCAAATGTACGGAAGGAAATTGCTGATATTGCGAAGAAGATTGCGTTTTTGGAAAATGAAACAACGCAATTTTTACATTCAGATGACCGGATAAGTGATGAGAATTTCCGGATGATTCAGAGCATCGAGAAGGAATTGAGCCAGGTTCTTGGTCAGTTGAAGGATTTGGAAGACATGGATATGAAAATCAAGCGGGATATGAAGCATTTAGAGGCGGAGAAAAACGCACAGGAGTATCTGCAAGCATCCGTGGAGGAAAGGCAAAGTAAGCTTCGTCTGTTTTTGATTGTGTTTGGAACAGTTTCAGCGTTGCTAGTGTTAACCTTAGCGGTGGTTGGATTGCTGACGGAGAATAGTTTGCTGATTCCGATTTTGCTGATTTTGGTGGTTGTGTTGGCGATGATTGCGTTAACTGTGGTGTCTTATCGCAATCTGTCTTATGAATTTAAGATGTCAGAAATGCGTGAAAATCGTGCTATTAATCTGATGAACAAGGTGAAAATCAAATATATCAACAACACATCTACACTGGAATATTTATATAGCAAATATAGGATTAAGAGTTTGCGTGAACTGGAATATCTCTATGAGCAATATCTCATTATGGTGGATGAGGTGCGAAAGTACCAGCGTACTACAGGCAATTTGCGTGAATTATCTGAGTCGTTGACAAAGCTTTTGTTTGCCTATGGAATTAAGGATCCGGATATCTGGACCAAGCAATCGGCGGCGTTAATTGATAACCGTGAGATGGTTGAGGTGAAGCATTCGTTAAATGTGAGAAGACAAAAGCTTCGTGAGCAGATTGCTTATAATGAAGAGTTGCGTTTGGCTGGTTTGAAGGATATTCGCGAGATGTTGAAAGCGAACCCTGAATTGCGTGAGCAGGTGAAAAAGGAGCTGGAAATTTATCATATTAATTTACAGTAGAACATACTGATTGAAATGACGAGAATAGAAAGGCAGAATGGTATGAAAATAGGAATGGTTTTAGAAGGCGGTGCCATGCGTGGCATGTACACTGCAGGTGTGTTAGATATATTTATGGACCATAATATTCCGGTGGATGGCATTATTGGCGTGTCGGCGGGCGTATTGTTTGGTGTGAATTATCCGTCGAAACAAAGAGGGAGAGTGATTCGTTATAACAAGCGATTTGCCAAGGATTCGAGATACATGGGTTGGAAATCATTTTTAACCACAGGTAATATTATCAATAAAGAGTTTGCTTATTATACTGTACCGCAAAAATTAGATGTGTTTGACCAGGAAGCATTTGCACAGTCTGGCGTGGATTTCTATGCCACATTAACCAATGTGGAGACTGGAAAACCGGAGTATGTGAAACTGAACAATCTCTTTGATGAGATGGAGGTTTTGCGTGCTACATCGGCAATGCCAGTGGTATCCAAGATTGTGGAGATTGATGGAAAGAAATACTTAGATGGTGGCGTGTCCGATAGTGTTCCAGTGGATAAGATAAAAGAGATGGGATATGATAAGATTATTGTGGTGTTGACAAGACCATTGGATTATCGAAAAAAACCATCGAATCCTACCATGTATAAGCTGATGTATGGAAAGTATCCGGCATTTATTGAAACAGCAATGAATCGATATAAAGATTACAACGATACAGTGGAACGAATCATTGATATGGAAAATAAGAAAGAAATTTTTGTGATTCGTCCATCTAAGACGATAGATATTAAGCGTATTGAACGTGATGAGAATAAGCTTCAGGAGATGTATGATCTGGGTGTGACGGATTGTACTGCATCTATGGAGGCGCTGAAGGCATATCTGGGTATATAGTTTTTCTGATGCGAGAGTCAGTGAAGGCTACGAGAGGAGTAGGACATGAATACAATTAGTGCAGTTGTTTTTGATATGGATGGCGTGATATTTGACTCGGAAAAGCTAGTGGTGGAGTGCTGGGTGGAAACAGCTGACAAATATGGAATTATCGGTGTGGAGGAAGCCTGTAAGGAGTGTTTCGGGTTGAATCGCCTTGCATCCAAGGAGAAATTTTTGGAGCGCTATGGACAGGATTTTCCTTACGATATTTACAAACAGGAAATGTCTGATTTGTTTCACAAGCGCGCCAGAGAAGGTGCCTTACAGATGAAACCGGGAGTAGTGGAGTTGCTACAGTATTTGAAGCAGTGCAATATAAAGATTGCGTTAGCATCATCTACAAGGGAAGCTGTGGTTAAGTGGGAACTTACGGATGCAGGAATTATAGATTATTTTGATGTGATTGTATGCGGCGATATGGTAAGTCGCAGTAAGCCGGACCCAGAGATTTTTCTTAAGGCCTGTGAGCTATTGCAGGTGAAACCGGAGATGGCATTTGCTATAGAAGATTCCTACAATGGAATTCGAGCAGCACATGCCGGTGGCTTGAGAGCGATTATGGTTCCGGATTTGGCAGAACCGACAGCAGAGATGGAAGAGCTTTCGGAGATGATATTGAAAACCTTATTGGATGTGATAGAGTACATTCAAAAATCATGAGAATCTTTTTGGAATAATAGCGACGAAATAACATGATATATCAATATCAATGTAATATCGGAAAGGAAGTTTGCATGACAGAACAGGATATTGAAAAGTTTATTGAATTATTAGATGGAAAAGTAGAAGAGGGCGCTAGTCGAATTAAAATATATATGTCTGAGGAGCAGGACGCGGATTCTGTGAAAGAAGTGTACCATCATGGCAGATGTGATGTGGGAAGTCCTTGGGCAAAGGGAACGGTAAAGAATTTCGACTGTCAATAGAGATGCTCTTGGATAGCTTAGATAATAGGGAATGAACACAGGAGTAATGGAGATGGAACAGAAAATAATTAAGATAGAGAATAAGGATTCTTACGGCATTACCTGGTATGAACATGCGCAGCCATACCTTGGAAGCCATAGAGGTATGCGTTTTCGCATTGCCCGTAATCCTATGGAGGATGTGTCTTTAAAGCCTGCGGATAAAAAGGGGGATGCGGTATTCGAAGCCATTATATGGCCGGAACCATTTAGCTTTGAAAACACACCAGAAGACCAGAAGGTAACCGAAACCTTTCCCTTTGATATGGATGGGAAGGAGCAGATGATTGCCTGGTTAAATGAACAATATGAAAAAAGATATGAAGAATGGGAAAAGGTAAGGGCGAAGCATTAGCCCTTACCTTGTTTTCTATATTCCTTTGGCGTCATGCCATTCAGCTTGCGGAAGGTCTCAGTAAAATAGCTGGCACCGTGAAAACCGCATTCCAATGCAATTTCTGTAATGCTCATATCTGTATGGTCTAATAGATAGAGCCCTTTTCCAATGCGATAGTTTTGTAAATATTCAATAGGGGATTGCTTTAGTGCATCCCGGAATAGACGGCAACATTTGGATTGACACATCATACCGGCTTCTGCAACGTCCCTTAATGTCATTTTTTCCTGATAATTTTTCTGAATATAAGAAATCATGGTTTTTAATGGGCTCATTGGATCATTTTCTGCTAATGCAAATCCGTTCTTGGCGATGGTGTTTTGGTAAAGCAGACTCCACAATTGGAAGAATTTGCTCTGAGCAAACAACTCAAAGCATGGAGTTTTGTCTATTACCGCATGGTAAATATCTAAGATGATGGAGACAGCTTCCTTTTGCCAAGGGACATTCTGCTGCAGGTAGAACACATCGCTGTTGTTGTCAAATAATAGTGGGTTAATATATTTCTCTTCCATCTTGTGGTTGAAACGCAATGTATCTGGATGCAATAATAAAACTGCATAGAGTGCATCGTTTTCTTCGTCGATGGATATGTTGTCAAATCGCCCATCGTCAGTCGTGCAAACAGGGCTGCAAAGGTGTAGACGATTGGTGTTGACGATGATTCCGTCGCCGGTGTGCAAAATATAGCTATGGTTATTCACGTGATAGGTGATGGAGCCGGACAAGACAGCGATACATTCCAACTCCTTGTGCCAATGAGCCGGAATGACACCATTGGGATAATCTGATAGATAAGCAGGAGCTGCCTTGATTGGTGTGGTTGGTGAATTGTATTCCAGTATTTCAGATAAGTTTTCATTCAGTATAAGTGTCGTTTTTGGCATGATTTCCTCCTTATAAGCAATTTATCTATATGCATATTGTTTTATAAAATAGTATTGTTATATTATTATAGCTTTTATGGTAGGAAACTGCAACGTTTCTTGTTTACAAAAATGGTGTATATTGATAAAATAAAGTGGATTGTGAAAGATGCAATTTTACAAGAATAAATGACGGGGATAACCCGGATGTGGAGTGATATATGGCAAAGAAATATTATGCGGTTGCAAAGGGAAAAACACCGGGAATTTATCTGACCTGGGAGGATTGTAAGGCACAGGTTGAACATTTTCCTGGGGCAGTTTACAAGGGATTTGCGACCATTGGGGAAGCAGAAAGCTTTATAGAGAATGTGACGGAGTGCAATGTCATGGAACAAGTGGTTAGCACCGAGGAGCATTTAATCGCTTATGTGGATGGTAGCTATGATCACAGTCAGTTGCGATATGCATACGGTTGCGTTCTGGTATTGCCAACGGAGGAAGTGACTCTGAATGGCAGTGATAATCATGAGGAATATGTTTCCATGCGTAATGTAGCAGGTGAGATTATGGGCAGTGAACAGGCTGTGCTTTGGGCGTTGGAGCATGGCTACAAAAAGATAACCATTTATTACGATTATGAAGGAATCGAAAAGTGGGCCAATGGGGTTTGGAAGACCAATAAGCCAGGAACCCAGAGGTACAAGGCTTTCATTGCCGAGAAACGGCAGGAGATAGAGATATCATTTAAAAAGGTGGCTGCCCATACTGGCGTGAAGTATAATGAAATGGCGGATCGACTGGCGAAGGAAGCGCTAGGGATTGTATAGTGATGAAAGTGATGAATGAGTAGTGGTGAAGAGCTTGTTCGTGCATAATACAAAATATAAAGAAAGGAAGTATAGACGTGGAATTTAGCAAATATTTTGACCATACAATATTGAAAGCAGATGCAAGTGAAGAGGATGTGAATGCAATTTGCCTGGAGGCGATGAAATACAAGTTTGCTTCGGTTTGCGTGAATGGTTATCGCACCAAGCAGGTGGCAAACCTACTGTTGGATTCGGATATCGATGTGTGTACAGTGGTTGGATTTCCTCTTGGTGCAATGAGTACCATGGCAAAGAAGCTGGAAACCTTGACTGCGATTGAAGATGGTGCCACAGAGATTGATATGGTAATCAATGTGGGAGCAGTGAAGGATGGCGATTGGGAGTTTGTAAAAAAAGATATCGCAGAGGTGAAAGAAGTGTGCGCCAACAATACCATGGGGAGAGATGTGGTGCTGAAGGTGATTATTGAAACTTGTCTGTTGACAGATGAGGAGAAAGTACAAGCTTGTGAGATTGCAGTGGAAGCTGGGGCGGATTTTGTGAAGACGTCAACAGGATTTAGCACAGGTGGTGCCACAGTGGAGGATGTGGCGTTGATGCGAAAAACAGTGGATGATAAAACCACTGCCATGGAAAAGGAAAGCGGCGTTACAAGAAAACGCGTGAAGGTAAAAGCCTCTGGTGGAATTCGTGATTTGGAGACAGCAAAGGCAATGATTCAGGCTGGGGCAGATAGACTTGGGACTTCTGCAACAGTGGATATTATAAATGCACAGTAAAGTCTCACTAAGTACCGACGGATTGTGAAGCACCTGCTTATGGTATTTGTTAAATATATACAACATAAGTTACATTTTGAAAGTTTCACAATCACCTGATAAGAGATAGGAGGAGAAGAGGATGCGCAGATTTAAGAGAGCAACAAGTATTTTGCTTGCAACTGCTATGGTATTAAGCTTAGCAGGTTGTGGGGGTAATAGCACAGAGACAACAACGGAGGCTGTTACAGAAGTAACAGAGGCTACAGAGGCGGCAACAGAGGAAGCAACAACAGAAGCAGTTGATCTTGAGGCCATGGGAAACCTGATTGTCAACGGTGATTTTTCGGATGGAATGGATAAATGGGATTCCTACCTGAATGGCGGTGGCTGTGATATCTCGGTCAATAACGGAGAGCTTCAGGTGGTTGTCTATGATACCGGTGATGTGGAGCATGGTATTCAGGTGTTCCATGATGGATTTGATTTGAAGTACGGTGCAGAATATGAGTTTTCGTTTGATGTGAGAGGAACCATAGAACGTAACATGGACTGGAGATTGCAGATTAATGGTGGCGATTACCATGCTTACGCAACAGATACTGTGGTGACTTCGGAAGAAACACAGAATGTAAAAGTGCAGTTTAAGATGGAAGAGGCATCTGACCCGGCACCAAGACTTTGTTTTAACTTAGGTTATGTGAATGCAATGGCTGAAGCTGGCGTGGATGCGGCAAGCCTAGGAGAGCATACCATTTGGATTGATAATGTTTCATTAGAATTAGTAGATGCTAGTCAAATTGTGGATGATTCCGTTGAAATTGAAATTCCGAAGGTGAAAGTGAATCAGGTTGGTTATGAGAAGGATGCAGCAAAGGTTGCTGTGTTTGCTGATTTGGCAGAGGGTGACACCACATTTACTGTAATAAATGTAGAGTCTGGAGCGGTTGCATTTGAGGGCAAGATGACAGAGCCTGTCCGCAATACATCCGCAGGTGAGATGAACAGCACAGGGGATTTCTCAGAGCTTACAGAAGCAGGCACTTATAAGGTTGTAACTGGTGGCGGAGAAGAGTCTTATGAATTTTCCATCGGAGATGATGTATATGGAGATGGTTTTAAGGATGTTGTGAGAATGTTGTACATGCAGAGATGTGGTTGTGAGTTAACCAGTGATTTGGCAGGCGATTTTGCACATCCAATCTGTCACAATACAGAGGCAACCATCTATGGAACAACAACCAAGATTGATGTGAGTGGTGGTTGGCATGATGCGGGTGACTACGGAAGATATGTAGCACCTGGCGCGAAGGCAGTGGCAGACTTATTATTGGCATATGAGAAGAATCCGGAAGCGTTTGGCGATGATTGCGATATTCCAGAAAGTGGAGATGGAGTAAATGATGCACTTCAGGAAGCAAAATATGAATTAGATTGGATGTTAAAGATGCAGGACCCTGCAACAGGTGGTGTGTACCACAAGGTAACCTGTGCGGTATTCCCAGAGACAGTAATGCCACAGGATGAGACAGATGAGTTGCTTGTTGCTCCTCTTTCTAAGACTGCAACAGCAGATTTTGCGGCAGTTATGGCAATGGCAGGAAGAATCTATAGTGAGAATGGTGAAGGTGCTTATGCTGCATTTGGTAATACATGCTTAGAGGCTGCGAAGAAAGCTTGGGCGTATGCGTTGGAGCATAAGGATGAGAGAGGTTTCTCTAATCCAACAGATATTGTAACTGGTGAATATCCAGATGGTAATAGTAAGGATGAGTATTTCTGGGCTGGAATGGAACTTTACAAGGCAACTGGCGATGCAAACTACCTTGTGAGTGCCAAGGAAGCATACGAAAAGGTTGAAATCTATGACGGCTTGGGCTGGTTGGATGTGGCGGCTTATGGTGCTTATGCAGCATTGACCACTGATAGCTTAGAGCATGACGATCCGGAGTTTTATGGTGCAATTGAAAAGAATTTCTTTGCTGTGGTAGATGAGGCGGTTGCTACAAGTAAGAAGAATGGATATATGGTAAATAAGAAAGAAGTTTACGAGTGGGGTTCTAACTTGTCGGCTGCCAACACAGGTATGTTGTTATACATGGCAAATGATATTAAAGCCAATGATGAGTATGTGCTTTATGCAAATCATCATTTGAACTATATCTATGGTGTGAATGCGACAGGCTACTGTTTTGTAACAGGTGTTGGTACATTGTATCCACAGCACCCACATCACAGACCAACAGAGTATCTCGGAAAGTGTGTTCCTGGTATGTTGGTAGGTGGACCGAATAGCAATCTGGAAGACCCATATGCGAAGGCAGTATTTGTAGATTATCCTGCAGCAAAATGTTATGAAGACAATGCACAGAGCTTCTCTGTCAATGAGGTTACCATTTACTGGAACTCACCATTGATTTACTTGTTGACAGCTGCGCAGAAATAATACGGGGGTCGTTATGAAATTAATCTCATGGAATGTGAATGGTATCCGTGCCTGTGTAGGCAAAGGATTTATGGATTTTTTTAATGAGGTGGATGCGGATATTTTCTGTATTCAGGAATCCAAAATGCAAGAAGGACAGTTGGAGTTGGAGATGCCTGGATATCATCAGTATTGGAATTACGCAGAAAAGAAAGGATATTCCGGAACAGCAATTTTTACCAAGAAAGAACCGCTGTCTGTGGTGAATGGAATTGGTGTAGAAGAGCATGACAAGGAAGGTCGCGTGATTACACTGGAGTTTGAGGACTTCTATATGGTGACGGTCTATACACCGAATTCGCAGAATGAATTGGCAAGATTAGATTATCGCATGACTTGGGAGGATGCATTTCTTGCTTATCTTAAGAAATTGGAAGAGAAGCACCCGGTTGTGGTATGTGGTGACATGAACGTGGCACATAAGGAGATTGACCTTAAGAATCCGAAAACCAATCGCAAGAATGCAGGCTTTACAGATGAGGAACGAGAAAAGTTCGGAGTTTTGCTGGAGAATGGATTCATCGATACCTTCCGACATTTTTATCCTGACCAGGAGGGAATCTACTCTTGGTGGTCATACCGCTTCCAGGCAAGAGCAAAAAATGCGGGATGGCGTATTGACTATTTTCTTGTGTCCGAGTGCTTAAAGGATAAGCTACAGGATGCGAAGATATTGACGGATGTGATGGGTTCTGACCACTGTCCAGTGGAGTTGGAGATACAGTTGTAGAAATGGTTGTAACGATTCAGAGCCCTATTCAAATGTAGTTTTATTATGATGTATTGATAAGGGAGGGATATCGGTGTGATTTCACGAAAGAAGGTAATTTGGTCTCATTTAAGGTTGTTTATGATTTTTACATTATTGAATATTGTTCTAATAGCATTTCCGTTTCATTGGGATATTGTGCTGATTCTGGAACTTTTCTACTGCATTATTACAGCGGCTATTGTAACATTAATACCAATGATTTTTGCGGTAAATAGCTGGGATCGGTATTATAGGGTGATTTATCCGATTTATGAGAAGGAAGGCTTTTCAGATCATTTTTACGAGGTGGCGTTACAGTACGGACAGACGCTTGATAAGCCTAGGAGAAAAGCTACCTATTATGTGAATTTAATAGCGTGTTATCAAGCAACTGAGCGATATGAAGATTCTGTAAAAGCATTCGTGGAAATTGACACCGCTTATATTGCGAAGATTAAGAATAGTTGGAATCCATTTTTGAGAAGTACAGCTATGTGTTTTTTCAATAATGGGTTATATACTTGCCTGAAAACAGGTCGATTAGAAGATGCAAAACGAATGTATCGAGATGGATATGATGTTTTGAAAAAATATGAGAATAAAGCCCATGTGTTGGATACGCTAGCGGAATATCATTTTCAGCTGCAGGAATATGATAAATCTATATACTATGATGAGAAGCTGATTGCTAGAGGCGGTTCTATGGATGATGTTGCAAAATATGCAACGAAACGCTTGCGGATAGCAAGAGAGAAATTGAGTGCATAAATGCAGGAACTAGTGGATTTGATCGATATTTTGAAGTTGGTTAAAAGAGATAGCGCAATGACAGAATAATAGATGACATTTGAAGAAGGGAAAAGGAAAAACATGTTAAAACTAGGCTGCCACGTGGGAATGAGTGGAAAGGAAATGATGTTGGGCTCGGTGCAGGATGCAATCTGTGTGGGAGCGAACACATTTATGCTATATACTGGTGCACCGCAGAATACAAAGCGCAAGGCGTTATCGGAATTAAGAATTGATGAAGCACGAGCCTTGATGGCAGAACACAATATAGAGGAGTTTGTGGTACATGCACCTTACATTATCAATCTTGCAAACGGTGTGAAACCAGAAACTTTTGATATTGCAGTGGAGTTTTTGGAATTAGAACTTGCAAGAACGGAGGCGATGGGTTCAAAGACTTTGGTGCTTCATCCCGGTTCTCATGTAGGTGAAGGTGTGGAAGCAGGTGTTGCCCAGATTGCAAAAGGAATCAATATGGTACTGACAAGAGATACTAATGTGAATATTGCACTAGAAACCATGGCAGGAAAGGGCAGTGAGATTGGTCGAAGTTTCGAGGAGCTTGCCATGATTTATGATAAGGTTGTCTATAACGATAAGCTTCGGGTGTGCTTTGATACCTGCCATGTCAGTGATGCAGGGTATGATATTATTCGTGATTTTGATGGAGTAATAGAGCGGTTTGACAAGCTGCTTGGTAAGGACCAGATTGCAGTATTTCATATGAATGATAGTAAAAATGTTCCTGGGGCAGGGAAGGATCGTCACGAGAATTTTGGATTTGGACAGATTGGGTTTGATGCTTTGATGTATATTATGAATCATCCGGATTTTATGCATGTACCGAAGATTTTGGAGTCGCCTTTTGTGAAGGACCCGGATAATGCCAAGAAATCTTATGAACCCTATAAGTATGAGATTGCAATGATTCGAGCAGGTGAATTTAACCCGAATATGTTGGATAATATTATAAAAGAAGCTAGATGACTCATTTTGCTATCAATCTGATTGCAAATGGATGTGTTTTGGTGTAAAATGAGTTTGGAGATCATTAGGAGGTGATTCGTTTGCAACAGGTGACATTGAGATTGGATGATGAACTTAAAAAAGGTGTAGAAGCAATGTGTGAGAGCATTGGAATGAATATTAATACCTTTTTTACTATTTATGCAAAAAAAGCTGTACGAGAGCAGCGTATACCTTTTGAAGTGACAACCGGTTTGACGGCAGAGGAGTACAAAGGGGCAAAAGAATTTGTTCAGTACCTAGATTCTGTTCGTGAAAATGCTGATAAGGATGGTTGGTTATCAGATGATGAAGTTGGATGGGAGGTATAATCTTGCGAAAGGTCCATTATTCGAAAGAGTTTCGCTCTCGTTTAAAGACGCTTAGGAATTATCTGAAGCAAGAGTTTGATAATGATGTCGCATCGGAGGTGGAACGAGACATAAAGAATGCAATCGAAGGGATTTGTTTCATGCCAGGTATGGGAAATTCTCTGGGTGAAAGATTTGATTTGGATGTAGATTATATGTATGTTTACGTTCGCCAGAACTATATTTGTTATTTTTATGATGATACCGATATTTATGTTTTAGGAATGATACATGAAAAACAAGAAATGATATCAGCTGTTAAGAGACTATTACGATAATGATGTGAAATTGATGAAAAGAAAAGGCAGTGTAATAACTGTCTTTTTTTGTTTTGTGGCATCTGAACAGGGGTTGGTTTTGTGGCTTTAATTATAAAATGACAAAAATTTAATGTTTTTCGATAAAAAGTTGTTGACAGATATAAAAAGAGGTGCTATAGTGCATTTAACGATAAACGTTAAATGATTAATGTTTGCCGTTCGCTTTCTTGCAAGAGTGATTAGAAACTATTAAGAAATAGCCGAATGATAAAAAGAAAGAAGAGGGAAAGAATTATGAAAGAAGAAGCAATTAAGAAGATTAACAAGATTGGTAAAGTGAGTAGTGTGTTTGCACTGATTGGTAAGATTGTAATTGGAATGTCCATGGTATTGTTGCTGCTATCGGCAATTATCTGTTTCGTTATACCGAAGGATCTTGCGACAATTACGATTGATGAAAAAGTAGGGTTTGTTTTTAATCTGGATGCGTTTGGAGAAAAAATGACAGACAAAGATGTAGAAGAGTTGAAGAAGGATTTCCAGGAGTCTGTTATGGTTGAAATGGATAAAGAAGAGGTACATTTGGAAGAAGTTATTGTGACAGACAATCAGTTAGGAAGCGTGAGTAGTGTTCCTACATATTCCTTTACAATCAGAGATTTGGCGTGGATGATGCTTATTTTGACATTGAATGTAACGATGATTATGGTAACACTTTGTTTCGTATCAGCACTTTGTAAAGCATTTCGTGATTGTGAATCTCCGTTTGAAGAGAATGTGGTAAAGAAGATGCGCAACTTGGCAATTTCCTTAATACCTTGGGCAGTATTTTCAAGTATCACCAATTCTATCGCAAATAGTTTGTTGCAGAACAGAGTATCTGTGAATCTTACGGTTGATTTGGGCATGATTATGATTGTTCTTGTTGTCTTTTTGATGGTACATATTTTCAAGTATGGTGCGATGTTACAGCAGGAATCTGATGAAACATTATAATTCGAAAAGAGATAGTAACAGAGAAATTGACATAAGTTGAATGGAATAGGAGTAGATATATGGGAAAGATAATATTACGATTAGACCGCGTTATGGCTGACCGGAAAATGAGCTTGAACGAATTGTCAGAAAAGGTTGGCGTTTCCAACGTGAATTTGTCGAAGATGAAAACAGGAAAGATTAGTGCAATTCGATTTTCTACTTTGGAAGCAATCTGCGATGTGTTGGATTGTCAGCCGGGTGATATTTTAGAGTATGACAAAAAGGCACAGAATGACTAGCGATATATCTTTTTGTCGAATGACTTCATAAAAAATTAAGAAAATAATATGAAAAGTTACAGTATAATAATGAACTGTTATAGGGTATAGTGTAAGAATAGTTGTTGTACCTTATAAAAATTGTTTGTAACGAAACAGTAAGAGATGCGTCTTATTTACATAGTACACATCTCGAAAGGAGAGAATAGATGGATACATTGATTAGCGTTCAGGATATGTATAAGATTTATAATCCTGGAGAAAATGAAGTCCGGGCGTTAGATGGTGTCAGCCTAGAGATTGAAAAAGGTGAATTTGTGGCAATTGTGGGACAGTCTGGTTCTGGTAAATCAACGTTGATGAATATGTTGGGATGCTTGGATGTTCCTACAGAGGGCACCTACATATTGAATGGGCGTGATGTATCAAGATTGACAGACAACGAATTATCAGAAGTGAGAAATTTGGATATTGGATTCATTTTCCAAGGATTTAACCTAATTCCGAATTTGAATGCATTGGAAAATGTAGAACTTCCATTGATTTATCGCAATGTGGAAAGAAGCAAGCGAAGAGAGCTGGCAAGGGAAGCCCTTAAAAAAGTTGGACTGGAAAATCGAATGAAACATAAGCCATCTGAAATGTCAGGTGGCCAGCAGCAGAGAGTGGCGATTGCAAGAGCGATTGCAGCGACCCCTCCATTGATTCTGGCAGATGAACCAACCGGTAATCTGGATTCCAAATCTACAAAAGATATTATGAAGATTTTGAATGAGTTGAACGAACAGGGAAATACCATTGTGTTGATTACTCATGATGATGGGATTGCAGAAAATGCAAAACGTGTGGTACGCATTATGGATGGTAAGATTGAATCGGATTCGAAGAATACGATGTTAAGTGATGCTGATTATTACGAGTTGGATATGGAAAGAGATTCGATGGAATCAATACAATCGGATGCAGAATTTGCAGAGGTTTCAGGAATTATATATGTTCAAGAATAGCTAGAAAGATGGAGGATAGAAAATGGAAGAGAATAAGGAAATGAATGTAACACAAGATGTGAAAAAGGAAAAGAAGAAAGTCAATAAGAAATTGGTTGTTATCATTGTGTTGGTGTCGGTGTTGTTGGTTATTGGCGGAATTGCAGCGATTGGCGCGATGAAGAGTATGTCAGAGAGCATGCAAGAAGCCATGTCCATGATGGGTGGCGAGAGTGATGCACTTTATGAAGTGGAAAAGCAGGATGTAAAACAGGAGATTACAACTTCTGGAACAGTTATCGGTCTTGAAAAGCATGCTTACACATCACCGGTGACAGCTAAGGTAGACGAGATTCCAGTGGAAGCTGGTCAGATTGTAAAGAAGGGTGATGTTCTTCTTACATATGATACAACCGATTTGGGCGACAATCTTGCAAAGGTACAGCTACAGGCACAATCTGAGCGTGCAGCGGGAAGTGCCGCATACGAAGCAGTAAGTGAAGCGTCTGGTAGGGTAAAGGATGCAAAGGCAGAGATTAAAGATTTAAAGAGTGATATCAAAACTCTCAACAAGGAAATCAAAGAACTGTCAAAGACAATCTCTACATACGAGGAGAAGATTAAGGCAGCAAATGCAGGAAAGCCTGCGGAAGAACAGGATCCAACAGCGGGCTTAACAGCGAAGGAGTTAAAGAAGTATAACAAGGCTTTAACAGATCTGGAGAAGAAGAATAAGAGTCTTATTTCTAAGCAGGAAGAGCTTGCAAAACAGGAAGCAATTGTGGAAGCTAATAAGGATGTGAAGGTTTCGGGAAGTGAAGCAACACAGATTAGCGTGTCCAATCAGTTGTCGGATATGAATGTCAATGAAGCACAGGAACAGGTGGATACAGCGGAAGCAGGAATTGTTGCTGTAGCCGATGGCATTGTGGAGTCCGTTGATGTTGTGAAGGGTTCCTATGCAAACGAAACACAAACATTGATGACCATTATCAATGCAGATAAGATTGGTGTGGAATTTTCGATTTCAAAGGATGATTTGACTGCGATTACAGAAGGTCAAAAGGCCCGTGTGGTGATTGCAGATAAGGAGTATACAGGTAAGGTTGTATTTGTAAGTCGCGTTGCAACGATGGATGCGAATGCATTGGGAACGAATGCATCTGGCGGTAGCATCAAGGGTAGAATTGAATTGGATAATCCAGATGAGAACATCTTTGTAGGTGTTTCTGCGAAAGCATACATTTTCATTGGTGAGTCTACAGAAGCTTTGACAATTCCATATTCTGCACTCTGTACAGATGTAGATGGTGATTACGTGTTAGTGGTAAACGACAATAATATTATTGAACGTAAGGATATTACATTAGGCTTGTATTCCGGTGATTACTATGAAGTATTAGAAGGTTTGGCAGAAGGTGATAAGGTTATCAAAGAGGTGACCAAAGACATGAAGCCTGGGGATGAGTATGTTCCTCCAGTAGCTACCCCTGGAATGACTATGTATTAAAAAATGATGACAATAGTCAGGAAAGGAGACGGTCATGAGACAATTAGGTGAATATGTGAAAATGGCCATGAAAAACATATGGGCCAATAAAGTACGAACCCTGCTTACCATGTTAGGTATCATCATTGGTATTTCATCTGTTATCTTGATTATTTCCATTGGTAATGGTGCTACTGAGATGATTAGTAGCGAGCTTGGTAGTCTTGGTCAGGGTCAAATTGCTTTCATGCTGATGGATTGGCAGGAAAAGTATTATGTTACAGAGGATGATATTGATTATATTCGTTCGTTGGATGGTGTGAAGGCTGTTGCAACCCAGACATTTTTCGAGGGTTCAACGTCTACAAGAAGAGATGAATTCAAAGTGGACTTGGTTGCAATCAATTCGGATGGATTTAATATTTTGGAATATGACTTTGCAAGCGGTAGGGCATATACAGAAAAAGAGGCGGATACAGGTAAGGCGTATTGTGTTATCACAGAGAATGATGCCATGAAGATGTACGGTTCAACGAATGTAGTTGGTATGGAGTTTTTGATTACGATATCTGATTGGTTTGAAATACCGGTTACCGTGATTGGTGTCGCGGAATCAGAAGATAGCAGTAATATGGTTGCTGCATTGACAGCAACCCAGAGTGTGCAAGTTATTATTCCACCGGAATCATTAACAAAGGCAACAGGTATTGATATTCAACAAGAGATTACAGAATTCTACATATTGAAGGAAGATGATGCTGACGCAAAGGCATTATGCGATGCGGTGATTGAGTATCTTGGAAAAGCGCATTATTGTAACGGAGAAGATGTATATTTGTATCAGAGCTTTGATGATGTTATGAAAACGGTTAATTCTGTAATTAATTTGATTACCACGTTTGTAGCGTTTGTTGCATCGGTATCCTTGTTGGTAGGAGGTATCGGTGTTATGAATATCATGTTAGTATCTGTTACAGAGCGTACAAGAGAGATTGGTATCCGTAAGGCGTTGGGCGCAAAGACCGGTTCTATTACGGTGCAGTTTCTTGCAGAGTCTGCATTTATTACCTTGATTGGTGGTGTTATCGGTATTCTGCTTGGTGTTGGCGGAGCATCAGTGATTGCAAGTATGATTGGAATGATGGTTCCTGAGATGAGCTTTAAGCCTGCGTTAAGTCTTGGTACGATTTTACTTGCTTCTGCATTTTCTTCTGCAGTTGGATTATTCTTTGGAATCTATCCTGCGAGAAAGGCGGCGAAGCTAAGTCCGATTGAAGCGTTAAGACAGAATTAAAGAAGTATATAACATGTTGAGGGTTAGGAAATCATCCGCACAAGTCATATTGATGCGGATGATTTTTTGTTGTGTAGAAAAACTGAACGTGGTAAAATAGAAAAAATGGTACGTGTACTAGATGCAGTAAGATATATAGTTTCAATAAAAAAGGAGTGGTGTTATGAAAAGGGTCTTGAGTTTTCTTCTTTGTGTAGTGTTGATTGTGTCGCTGTTTTCGGGTGTGGGTTCTAGTGTGCAAGCGAAAACGAATGGTATGAAGGTGGTAGAGAATACCTTGGACGGATGTGATGGATTTACTGTTTCGGTGAGCCATGACGCAACTAGTAAAAAACTAACAATCGTGATTGATGGAACGAATTCAATTAATGAGGATGGAACCAATCAATATTTTACCTTTACCCCAAAGTTATCTGTTGAGGCAGGTGGTGATGCTGGTTGGAGTGAGCCGGTTTATGATAGCGGAAAGGATGAGGATCCTCTGAAATCGACAATTGTATATACATACACCAATCCGGAAGCATTGTATGGTGCTTATAAGATTTGCTTTAGTAGTTTTAATTTACATTATCAATTGACAGGTTCCTCTGGTACGACTAATAAATACTCATATGACAATTATTACATCACAGCATTGTTTCCAATGTCTGATGACCAGGAAGATAATATAGGATTGACAGCGCAGGTTCGAAAGGTAGAAGATGACGGTTCGCCGACGGAAAGTGGGTATCTAGGGGAGAAGTTTACTTTTGATTGGAATGCATTTAATTTTTCTGAAATGTATATCAAAGCGGAACCGCTATTTTCCGAAGGGGAAAATCTGTCATGGGGCTATCATTATTCCTATGAATGGACTGCGCCGAGTGGTGAAAAGGTGAGTGGTCAGAAGATTCATGTGCAAACCTATGGAAAAGGAGATTACAAGGTAAAGATTACCGCCACGAGAAAAGATACCACGGAAGGAGAATGGGCTGCGGATATTGGGTACAAAGAATCCTATACAGCAGAAAAGACGATTTGTGTGGAACCAGCCACTTATACGACCCGACCTCGTTGGGATGGTGATGTGCAGAATAACACAATCAAAGTAGGGAAAGCTTTAAAGTTCTTTCTGGAAATTGCCGGGGTGACGAGCGGACAACTTGTGGTCACTGATCCTAATGGTGATGTGGTGGTAGACTCAACAATTGGTGGAAATGGAGCAGTTACCTTTACCCTGGTAGATTCGGTAAGAACAAAGCATAGCGGAACTTATACATGGAGTTTTACACCGGATAATCAATTGTTTGTAAAGACAAGTGACTCCCTTACCATTGCGGTGGAAAAAGCAGAAGCTACTCCGGTTGTATCGATACCACAGGAAATTATGAGAGGGTCATTTGAAGGTCAGGTTCAGATGGAGGCGAATGTTCCGGGAACATTTACGATTGCTTCTAAAAATGCGGATGAAACAGAAGTGTTATTCGATGAAGTGTCATATACCTATACAGATGCACCAATTGTGGTTGATTATAAAGACTTGATTATTGGACAGCCGGCAGCGGGAGCGTATAAGTTAGACTATGCATTTGTTCCAGTGGAAGAAGAAACTGTGGATTATCTTCCTGCCAATGGAAGTATAGATTATACAATTGCGGAAAAGAGCGAAATCTCTATTGTACAGGCTAATGGAGGAACGATAGAGGTTGGCGGTAAAACGGATGCATCTTTCTTCGTGAATAAGGGAGAAGATTTGACAGTTACTGTAACACCAGAGGAAGGTACACATGTGTATTCTTCTGTTCAGGCCATCACTTTGAATGGTCAACCGATGGAAAATGTCACCGTTGATGAGAATGGTATTGCCACTGGACAATTTACAGTGGAGGAGTATGGAAAGACCTATGAAGTATCAGCAATTTATGATGTAACCAAGCTAGCACTGAAGTCAGGCCAAACATATTATATGGATGGTGATATTACAGCAGATAATCGCAGTGAGGTTGAAAAGGCGTTGTTTGATATCCTCTGTGATGAAGAAAACAGTGTTTTGCCAGATGTTGAAAATGCGCAGATTAGTATGCAATACCTGTCAGGTCAGAGTTTTGTGATGGGTGATAATTTTGAAATGATGCAAAAAGATGTATATGCGAATCTCGACGTTGGTGTGCCTACAGGTAATCTTCTGGACGGCCATGCATTTGGTGCACACTTATCTGAAAAAGTCAAAATAATTGTGTCTTTGAACGGAAAGACGCTTGAAAATGCAGTTGATGTAACGGTTCTGAGTAAGACATCTATCACAAATACATCTTATCAAACAACGTATACATATAATGCAGAGCCGGTTCCGGCACCTGCAAATGAACAATTCCATATCACTAGCAATGCGACCCCTTCTTTTGCGTGGTATCAAGGAGAGACAAGGCTTAATGGTGCTCCGGCAGAAATAGGAACTTATACATTGAAGGTTCATACAGCTGCCCAAAATTCTTATGGTGTACATTATGGTGCAGCAACGTTAGAGGTTCCAGTAGTCATTTCTGAATACAGTTGTTCGGATGCGTCCCTTTCTGGTATGTTGGGCGACAATGGATGGTATGTGGATGATGTGCATATTCTCGCTCCTGAGGGTCATGTGATTTCTTCGGATATGCAAACCTGGTCTGAACAGATTTCTGTTACCGAGGATTTGGATGCAGAGTATTCCTATTCTCTGAAGAATACAGAAAATGGCTATGTTGCGAAAAAGACAATTAAGGTGCAACGAGATACTGTGGCACCTGTGATTGAAGGAATTGCAGATGGAGAGACTTATGAAGTGGCAAAGACATTTATTGTTACAGATGCGAATCTGAAAGAAGTGACAATTAACGAACAGTCGGTGACAGAATATGCTTTAACAGCCAATGGAACATATACTGTAAAAGCAATAGATCAGGCAGGTCATGAAACTGCCGTGACGGTTACGGTAAAAGTGCCAGCCACATCTGAGAATGATGGTACAAAGGATGAATCAGCGGGAAGTGATACGGATGGCAAAGAAGATGGCACGGCGAACGATAAAAATGATGGTGCGACGGATGGCAAAACGGATAATTCTACAGAAAATGATAACACTTTGAAGAACGTTGTTGCTGGGTCCGGAAAAAATAAGGCGCTCTACAATATAGTAAAGTCGGGTAAGACAGGTGGAACGGCATCTTTTGTTGCCCCGCAAAACAAAAAAGCAACCAACATTGTCATTCCGGCAACGGTGAAAGTGAGTGGTGTGGCTTACAAAGTGACAGCTATTGAAAAGAACGCATTTAAGAAAAACAAGAACATCAAGTCTGTGACAATCGGTAAGAATGTGAAGACTATTGGTAAGGAAGCGTTTAGTAGTTGTACCAAGCTTAAGACGGTGAAGTTTGGTAGTGGTGTCACAACCATTGGCGACAAAGCATTTTATAAATGTAGTGCGCTTACGAAGATTACTTTGCCAAGTAAGGTGAAAACCATTGGTAAGAGTGCGTTTTACGGATGTAAGAAAGTAAAAACACTTACCATTAAGTCAACGAAACTTACCACAAAGAAGATTGGTAGCAAAGCATTTTCTAAGATGCCAAAGAACATGACTGTGAAGGTGCCGAAGAAAAAAATGAAGACTTATAAGACGATGCTTAAAAAACGTGGCGTGAATAAGAAGGCACGCTTTAAGAAGATATAATAGTGTAATCAATAACGAAAGGCATTCCGCAGTGTTTGAATACTGTGGAATGCCTTTTCTATTTTTCCAGAATTATCTGTCTTGCAAGAGACTCGTATTCATTTAGAGACTTGCATTTCATGAGTTTTTTGATATGTTTTGCAGAAGTTTTGTTATCTTGTATAGGTTCGCCTAAGTAGCACCACCATTCTTTCATTTTATATAAAACGTTGATGTCGCCTTGGATGTGTTCTTTATAGCCTTCGAGTACATCATTGTGGAATGAAAGAAGTGTCTCGTTGCTGATAGGTGTATCCTCTGTTAGCTCTCCTATTAACCCTGGATTTTTTAAAATTCCTCTCCCAAGCATTACGGTTTTAACCTGTGGCCATTGTGCCGCGAACTGATGCATCTGTTCCACTGTATATAAATCGCCGTTATAGCAAATGGGACACTGCAGGTTATCGAGGGCTTCTTTAAAAATATCCATGTTAGGCTTGTTCTTATATTGATCCTTTTGTAAGCGTGGATGAATGATAAGCTCTGCAATGGGATATTGCTTGTAAATCTGTTGAATATGCTCCCATTCAGATGGGTCTTCCATGCCGATTCTTGTTTTAATGGAAATTGGAAGGGGGCATTTATCATAAATTCCATCTAAGAAATGCTCCAACAATGTAAGGTCTGCTAGTAATCCTGCACCGCGTTTTTTGGGAACCACTGTGCCGGAAGGGCAGCCGAGATTCAAGTTGACTTCTGTGTAGCCGTACTGTTGTAGCTGTTTCACGATTTCCAAAAACACTTCTACATCATTTGCCATTATCTGAGGCACCACCTTCATGCCTTGGTTGTGTTCTGGTAATACTTCGCTTTTTTCCTTGTGGTTCAATCGTCTGTCGGATAAGAACGGAGTAAAGTATTTATCGATATTGTGAAAATGCTTGTGATATGCATGCCGAAATACAAATCCGGTTAAACTTTGCATAGGGGCTAAGTAGTATTGCATGTTTTTTCTCCTGTGCTATAATCTTGGGTTTAATGTAGACGAAATTGACAAGAATGTCAAATGATAAAAGAAGCGAATATATTGCTTTTAATCTACAATATATAGTGGTTATTAATATAGAAGAAATCAATACATGGCAAGTGTCAAAAAATGTAGAAAATATAAGGCTTGAAGCACCATTTTTTGTGGCAAAAATTTTTGAGAAAAATGCTTGACAGTGAATACCACCTTGGCTATAATGACATGGTGTGCGTGAATTTTAGAGAATTCGTGCGCCCAAAAATATTACAAACAGGAGGTGAAAACATGCCAACATTTAACCAGTTAGTTAGAAAAGGAAGACAGACTGTAGAGAAAAAGTCTACTGCACCAGCTCTTCAGAAGGGTTTTAACTCTTTGCACAAGAAGCCTACTAACACATCTTCTCCACAGAAGAGAGGTGTTTGTACAGCAGTTAAGACAGCTACACCTAAGAAACCTAACTCAGCTCTTAGAAAGATTGCCAGAGTACGTTTATCTAACGGTATCGAGGTTACTAGCTACATCCCAGGTGAAGGTCACAACCTTCAGGAGCATAGCGTTGTTCTTATCCGTGGTGGTAGAGTAAAGGACTTACCAGGTACTAGATATCATATCATCCGTGGTACTTTGGATACAGCAGGTGTTGCTAAGAGACGCCAGGCTCGTTCTAAGTACGGCGCTAAGAGACCTAAGGATGCAAAATAGGATTCTAGGAAACAGTAAGTCAAACAAACATTAATAGTGCTGGTAATGGCTATGTTTTCATTGATTACAATAGAAAAGATATGCAAAACCTGCACGAACAGGTTCCCCAAGCGAATCCATTACGGATTACCAAGCGGAACATGAGTACCTTTAAATCGATTGGATATCGGTTTTATCAAAAAATATTAATAGGAGGGAAGTACCGTGCCACGTAAAGGACATATTCAAAAGAGAGACGTATTAGCGGATCCAATTTATAATAGCAAAGTGGTTACAAAGCTTATCAACAACATTATGTTAGATGGTAAGAAGGGTGTAGCCCAGAAGATCGTTTATGGCGCATTCGAGCGTGTTGCTGAAGAGACAGGCAAGCCTGCTTTAGAAGTTTTCGAAGAGGCTCTTAACAATATCATGCCAGTTCTTGAGGTTAAGGCAAGACGTATCGGTGGTGCAACATATCAGGTACCTATCGATGTAAGACCTGATAGAAGACAGGCTTTAGCGCTTCGTTGGTTAACAACATACTCTCGTAACAGATCTGAGAAGACTATGGAAGAGAGATTGGCTAAAGAGTTACTTGATGCTATGAATAACACAGGCGCATCAGTAAAGAAGAAAGAAGATATGCACAAGATGGCAGAAGCAAACAAGGCTTTTGCTCATTACAGATTCTAATCGAATTTGCATAACTAGTTAGACTAAATCAAGGAGGAAAAAATCTTGGCTGGAAGAGAATATCCATTAGAGAGAACTAGAAATATCGGTATTATGGCACATATTGATGCTGGTAAGACAACTCTTACAGAGCGTATTTTGTACTATACCGGTGTTAACTATAAGATTGGTGATACTCATGACGGTAATGCTACCATGGACTGGATGGCACAGGAGCAGGAAAGAGGTATTACAATTACTTCTGCTGCTACAACATGTCAGTGGACACTTGAGGATCATCATAAGCCAAAGGCAGGAGCACTTGCACATCGTGTTAATATCATCGATACTCCAGGACACGTTGACTTTACTGTAGAGGTAGAGCGTTCACTTCGTGTATTGGATGGAGCTGTTGGTGTATTTGATGCAAAGGCTGGTGTTGAGCCACAGTCAGAGAACGTATGGCGCCAGGCTGACACATACCAGGTTCCACGTATGGCTTTCATTAACAAGATGGACAAAATGGGTGCAGACTTCTTCATGTCTGTTCAGACTATCGTTGACCGTCTTGGTAAGAATGCAATTCCTGTACAGATTCCAATCGGTGCAGAGGATGAGTTCAAGGGCTTAATCGACTTGTTCGAGATGGAAGCTTACTATTACAAAGATGATAAGGGTGAAGATATCGAAATCACAGCAATTCCTGATGACTTAAAGGACTTGGCACAGGAGTGGCATGATAACCTTGTTGAGAAGTGTTGTGAATTAGATGATGACCTTATGATGCAGTATCTTGAAGGTGAAGAGCCAACTGTTGAAGATATGAAGAAGGCACTTCGTAAGGGTACAATCGCAAATGAGGCAGTTCCAGTATTCTGTGGTTCTGCATATAAGAATAAAGGTGTTCAGAAGTTATTGGATGGTGTTGTTGAGTACATGCCAGCTCCAACAGACATTCCTGACATCACAGGTACAGATGAAGATGGTAACGAAGTAGTTCGTAAGTCTTCTGATGAAGAGCCATTTGCAGCATTGGCATTTAAGATTATGGCTGACCCATTCGTAGGTAAGTTAGCATATTTCCGTGTGTACTCAGGTACATGTAACTCAGGTTCTTATGTATTAAATGCTACAAAGGGCAAGAAGGAGCGTGTTGGACGTATCGTTCAGATGCACGCAAATGACCGTACAGAGATTAGCAAGGTTTACTCAGGTGATATCGCAGCAGCTGTAGGTTTCAAATTTACAGGTACTGGTGATACAATCTGTGATGAGCAGCACCCAGTAATTCTTGAGTCTATGGAATTCCCAGAGCCAGTTATCGAATTGGCTATTGAGCCTAAGACAAAGAATGATCAGGGTAAATTAGGTGAGTCTTTAGCAAAGCTTGCTGAAGAAGATCCTACATTTAAGGCACACACAAACCAGGAGACAGGTCAGACTATCATCGCTGGTATGGGTGAGCTTCACTTAGAGATTATCGTTGACCGTCTTCTTCGTGAGTTCAAGGTTGAGGCAAACGTTGGTGCACCTCAGGTTGCTTACAAAGAGACAATTACCAAGGCTGTTGATGTAGATAGCAAGTATGCTAAGCAGTCAGGTGGTCGTGGTCAGTATGGTCACTGTAAGGTTCGTTTCGAGCCTATGGATGCGAACGGTGAAGAGTTATTCAAGTTCGATTCAGAAGTTGTTGGTGGTGCAATTCCTAAGGAATACATCCCAGCAGTTGGTGAAGGTATCGAGGAAGCTACTAAGGCTGGTATCCTTGCTGGATTCCCTGTGGTTGGTATCCACGCTACAGTTTACGATGGTTCTTACCATGAAGTAGACTCTAACGAAATGGCATTCCACATTGCAGGTTCTATGGCATTTAAGGATGCTATGGCAAAGGCTTCTGCTACATTGCTTGAGCCAATTATGAAGGTTGAAGTTACAATGCCTGAAGAGTACATGGGCGACGTTATCGGTAGCTTGAATGCAAAACGTGGTCAGATTCAGAGCATGGATGACCTTGGCGGTGGTAAGATTGTACGTGCATTAGTACCACTTGCAGAGATGTTCGGATACTCAACAGAGCTTCGTTCTTCTACACAGGGTCGTGGTAACTACTCTATGTTCTTCGAGAAGTATGAACCAGCTCCAAAGAACATTCAGGATAAGGTTATCAGCGCAAAGAAGGGTAACTAATA